>CAJTNT010000012.1 GCA_910577785.1 uncultured Lachnospiraceae bacterium
GGGATTACGACCCCTTATTTAAGTGCGTCCCAAATTTACTCTATTTTTCACTCTTGCTACTTTAAAGGTTTACGGAAGCCTTTGCCATTCTGTTTTGTGTTCGATGTACCAGGCTGCCACTTCAGCAAAACAAGTGCATGAAACGTCCGTGTCCCCGTATCAAAATACAGCTTCATATGCCCCTGGTACTTCTCCACGACCCTGCGGACACTCAACAGCCCCAGCCCGTGCAGCTGCTTATCCGGCTTGCTCGTGGGCAGGCTGTCGCCATACTTCAGAAAGGGATCTTCCAGGCAGGAATTGACGACCCTTACCATCCGATAGACGGTATCCGCTTTGATTGACACATCCACCTCAATATAAGGCTCTGGGGCTTTAACTGCAGCTTCATAGGCATTATCCAGTAGGTTGCCGAACAGAGCCGCCATATCATAGTCATCCAAGAAATCTGCCGCCTGGCTCTGTACCCTGGCATCAAACGCAATGCCCTTCCCCATGCACTGCTGCTGCCAATGGCACAGGATTGCATTCAGCAGTTCATGCTGGCACAGGTGGGACACTGTGTACAAACCCTGGGGCTGCAGAAGCTTCTGGATATAGGCATCCACCTTATCCTCCTGCCGACCATTTACCGCATTCTTTTCTGCCTGCTGCCCATTTGCAGCATTATTATTTTCTTCCTGCTGCCCATTCAAGGCAGCAATCGCTATCAGATGGTTTTTGATATCATGGACGAAAATAGCCTGCTCCTCATTCCTTTGCAGCATCGCCTGGTAATGCTCTGCAGAATAGGACTCCTTCTGCAGCAAGAGCCGCATCCTGGCAAGTTCTGCATTTTTCCTCTGGTCATGCTGGTTGATTTCAAATACAATAATGTTAGCCGCCAATAGAAAAACGGCACTTAAGCTTACCATCCAGTTCAGTGTGGGTGAAAAATAAGATGCATCACTGATTTTATAAAAGGTAAGTATAACTAATTCAGAAGCTATCGGTATAAAAATTAACCAAACCACACACTTATCCTGCTGCTCTTTCCCCTTTTTCCGCTTTTTCAGAAAATGAATCAGCAAACAAGAAATCGACAGAAATGAAATCTTACTCAAGGCAATAAATAAATAGATAGAGCCAACATCCGACCTAATAAAAAATGAGGATACGAAATATTCTATCATATAGTAAGGAACCATCTCACAAAATCCCATAATTGCCGTCAGAATAATTACATGAAATCCTGCGGAATACCACTTTACCTGATAATGTGCATAAATGATCATAAAATTTACCAATACATACAACACAGTATTCAGTAACTTTACCTGGAGCATAGCCATAAAACATAACACTAAATACAGAACCGCCAACTTGATCATTCTTTCTTTTACTGGCCGCTTTGGTTCAAAAAGCCCAGATGCATACTGCCAGAGTACAAATCCTTCCACCAGAAAACTAAATAAATATCCGCCCAGCAATTCATATTTCATCCCCATCCTCCCATACCTTCCAGATATAACAGATAAGCCTCCCTAAACTCCCGGTATTTCCGCTTCGTCAGATAGGCCTGGCATCTCTCCTCTGTCAAATGGACAAGGGAATGGTCAAACTCTTTTACATACCCCATATTGACAAGAAAGCTGCGGTGCGTACGGAAAAAGATGTCTGGCGGCAGCTTATCCTGCCAGTACTGCATATTCTGCACAGAATCAAAATCCTGCACGACCGTATGCACGACCACCTTTTTTCCCTGGGCTTCTACGCATATTATGGATGAAAGCGGAAGTATATGCACCCCCTGCTTCGTCTCAATGGGAATTTTCTTCTCCATGGACTGTATGGAATAATACTGCGCAACTGCATCCTTCATGTTGCGGAGCAGGCGCTGCCTGTCCAAGGGCTTCGACAGATAACGGAACACCTGGAACCGCATAGCATCATCCAGATATTCAGAATATGCCGTCACTACAATAATTATCACATTCGCATTTGCCTCTTTGAGTTTTTCCCCCACATAGATGCCGTTTGCCCCTGACATCTCAATATCCAGGAATACAATATCCTTCTGCCCTTTATCTTTTAACAGCTCATTCCCATCCGCAAAAAGAACGATTTCAGCCCTCTTCACCTCAATCCCCTGGAGATATATTTTTATACATTCCCGGATTTTCTCCCGTATCCGGGCATCATCATCACATATAAGGATTCTCACCTTATCCCCTCCCAGCTGCCACATATTAAAAGGCAGAATTTTTTTAGAATCATATCACATGTCTCTGGAAAAGTACAGGTTTTTTTGATAAAAAGACATTTTATGCCTTATTTTGGGCAAATATAACAGCATTATTCTTTTCCTTTTCATACATCAAAATAATAGGCTATTATCTTCCTGCCTGCCCACCATACTCCTTTTCACAAGCAATTCCACAAATTCCCTGACAAGCTCCACATCTTCCTGGCTGCACAGACGCAGTTTATCCATAATATCCTGCGGGATATTGCAGGCATGCATCACGCCAAGCAGAAGATAATCCGGCGTGACATTCAGATTCTGGCAGATACGGATAAACATATCCAGGCTGGGCTTCTGCCTCCCATTTTCAATTGACGACATATGGTTATTTGAGATATCAATTCGTTCCGCCAGTTCCGCCTGCTTCATCCTCATCTCTTTGCGCCTGAACTTAATGCGCTGCCCCATTTCTTTGTAATATTCCATATCATCACCTGCTTTCTGTTACCATATTATCAGCAGGAACCTGTAACCAAAAGAATGTAATAAAGAATACTTCTGTAATACCTAAATAAAATGCATATTATTATATCTATTCTTCTGTATCACTTATATTTTTTTCTAAAAAAAGCCATTTTATTCCAAAAACCGCCAAAATTATATCCTCTGTAATAAAGCCCTTGATTTTTTAGGCGAAATCGTTTATTTTAGAGATAAACCTTTCATAATATTCTATCAAAATTAAAGACAATCTATCAAAAAGGAGAATTACAATGAAAAAAAACTTATCGAAAATGGCCGCCAAAAAAATAACATCCGCCATGAATGTATTTTTACGGATTGATGCAAACTCTACCTCTTGTACTGTTATATATCAACCCAAGGCGCCAAAAGGACTGTCAAAATTCAGGAGAACCAAATGATACAAAAATGTGCAGACGCAGCTGCAGGCTGGCTGATCCGCTGTGATGCGGCAGCAGAAGACGACCGGGAGCTCTACGCTTATGCCATCCACTCTTTCCTGCTGTCCTTCTCTCCCTTGCTGCTGAGCCTGGCTCTGGGCATTGGAATGGGGTGCGTCTGGCAAAGCCTCCTGGTAACCTTTCCCTTTATGGTGATAAGGAAGTTCAGCGGGGGATACCACGCGAAACACTCTGGGGTATGCTTATTCAGTTCCTGCCTGCTCCTGTATCTGTGTATACGCCTGTCCCTTTCCATCACCCAGGGGCAGGCGCTTGCCTGTATTGCTGCCGGGGCATCCGCCAGCCTCATCCACTTCAGCCCTATCGACAATAAAAACAGGCGGCTGAGTACGGAAGAACATCGCTGTTACAAAAAGGTAACCTTTTTCTTAGTGGCTGCCTTTTTGCTCCTTGATATCCTGTGCCTTACCTTCCATTTGGATGCATGTTCCATCTGTATCTCCATCAGTATCTTGCTGACCGCAGGCCTGCAGCCCCCCTGCATCGCCAAAAAACTGCTCCCACATATAGAAGCTTTCCAAAAATAGCCAAAAAATGTCATTTCATTCCAAATAGGTTGACCTTTTGACAGGAATATGTATAATAGGATTTGCACGGATGATCCATCAGACTACGCAAGGAACAATAACTAAAGATTTCTTGTGTGCATTAAAAGAAATAATATATGGTATCTGGCAGTTCCCATAGAGATGCCTTTGGAATTAAGAAAATTGGCAAGATATGTGGGGATGGCTTGATATAAAATACCTACCGTTAGCATAAGCAAGATTTGGGCAATGGTTTGCCAAAGTGGGCAATTCCCGGGTATGTCTACATAAGAATCTGTTTATGCGTAGGAAGAAATAATAGGAAAGGAAGGAAAAACTATGTTAAGGAACAAAATGAAGAAAATGGCATGTGTAGCATTGGCATCAATGTGCCTGGCTAGCACGGGGGCGACAGCGTTTGCAGGGACAATCCCATTTAATGTTACGGTTGGAGGATCAGGAACACAGGATCCTTTGTCTATGAAGGAAATAAAGACTGCAGATGGGGATCAATATGCATACTTTACCGGTACATGGTTCAGCAACACAAATGGTATCTATGTTAGGTCTTATAAAAAATCAGATACAACATTGTATTCTTCAAGGACATACCTGTCAAGCGGCAATGCAGGCAGCACAATAAAATGCCGTTATAATAGGAATGCAGATGGTGGAGAGTATTATTTTATGAAAGCAACTGCAGCAAGCGGCAAGGTCAATGCAAAAGGAAATTATTGCCCATAATGCCATAAAGAAGTAAGGAAAACTTATGTAGGGAGAACCACTATTCTCCCTGCGAGTTGAAAGGAGTGACTAGGAAAAATGCAGCATCGAAAAAGCACCGTTTTGCTGTTATCAGCAGCGCTCTCTATCTTACTATGCGCGTGCGCAGGCAGTAAACCAGCAGAAAATCCTAAAACAGACATAGATCATGCCGAGAACACAGACGATACAGAGAACACAGACAATACCGGCAACGCAGGGAATGCATCCGAAGGCACAGAAGATACGGATGCCGCAGCCCACAGCAATGACGATGCGGCCAACGGCAGCGCAGAAGCTTTGGCAACGATTCCAGAGGAATACCACAAGGAAATTAATGGCATTACATTTGACATGTCCATAGAGATGCCGCAGAATATAGGGCCGGATGCCTTATTGAAGAGTACCATCACACTACAAGTTCCAGATAAGGACAAAGCCCTGCAGGCCATTGCGCCGCAAAAAGAGAAAAAGGAAGAAGAGAATGGCACAGGAAATGGCGAAGGCGGGAAAGAATTTGCAACCTACCGTTGTACTTTTGCAGATGAGTCCACATTGAGTACAGACCTTGTCCTGCTGTATAACACCCCGTTTTTTGATAACGTATGGGACGCCTTCCGAGTAGAAAAAACATCGAAATTTAACGCAGATAAATATTCGCAGACACAGCCGCTCAATTTCATGGCTCCGGAAGATGCGTTTGAAAATATAAAGAAGATGATAAATAACTCCGGCTATACGATAGAGGGAATGGATTATAGTTGGTACGCATTGGACGCTGCAACGATGGAGCAGGAAGAGATGCAGATGGGAAAATCAGGGGAAATACTGGAGGGTGCAGGCCGGGACTGGAGCAGCGAGGATGACTGCTATTACTTTTGGATAGAACAGACCCATGGGGGGATCCCGGTTTATTTTGGCGACGAGAATTTCCCCGAAGATTCTACTGAAAACAGGCCGATCCAGGCGGTATACTCTACAAGGGGGCTGGAACACCTAATGGTCTATAACGTTTATGGCTTTACGCCTTTAGATGAGACCTACCAATTAAAAGAATTTGACGCAGCGGCAGAGTGTGTGGCGAGCAAATATGGGGATATCCTGACAGGCGCGGATTACAAAGTTACCCGGGCAAAGCTCTACTTGATGCCAAGAAAGGATATTTCTGGCAATTATGAAGTTAAGCTTGCATGGCTGTTTGAAGTCCATGAATCTGGAAAGGACAGCGAGACCGGGGAAGATTTTGAAAATGTATTATTCACTTTTGTGGATGCAGAGACCGGGGAGGACATCCCCTTATGAGCGGGCCGCAGAAGAAGACGCACTATATCCAGGCGGATATGCACCGCATACTGTGCAGGAAGGAGACATGCCTTGCCATCCTCGGCGTAGCTGCGGCGCTGTTTTTTTCTGTAGGGAATGTGCAGGATTTTGAAGGCTCCGTAATCCAGACATTTCTATTTGCCACGTATAACGTAGGGTTCTTACTGTCATTTGTGTTTTGCGCATTGCCCTATGGGACGGCATATTGTGAGGAATTGGAAAACCATTATATACGGTATTCGGTCATCAGGGGGAATTTGAGGAACTATGTGGCGTCAAAAACGGTTACCATTTTCTTTTCCGCCGTATCCGTGATGACGCTGGGATGCATCCTGTTTGCCTTGCTGCTGTCCTGCTTCAGCAGCCTGCCCTGGCTTGACGGGAATACTTATGAGAGTATTGTCCGCCATAGTGGGTATCTGCCATTGGCTTCCCAGAAGCAGTACATCGCATGGGTTGGGGCCTATGGGCTCCAATGGGGGATTTATGCAGGATGCCTGGCCTTAGCAGCCTCCTATGCCTCCCTGTATATTTCGAACAGGCTCCTTGTCCTAGCCATGCCTGCGCTGGTACACCAGGCCATTGTGGAATTGGGTACTGACACATTCCGGCAGTATGCGCCGTTTGACCCCTTAGTAGTTTTTAATGCCCAGTACCATCTGTTTGGCAGCGACTGGAAAATGCTGTCCTGGGCGTTTGGGATTGGCGCAGGGCTTTCTGCCGCTATCGGAGCAGCCAGTTATTTTAGGATGAAAAAGAGGATGTGATAAGATGTATCCTGTGAAATATTTTAAGCAAGTGCTTTTAGGGAAGATTTTCCGCCCCAGGACATATGTCCTGCTGGTGCTGCTGGGTTTTGTGACCTATCTGTATGTAAAGCCGGTGGTGGCTTTTTCGCAGGAAGTGCATTATAAGGCAGCGCCATGGGCATTCCCTTTTATTGTCTCAAATATCTATTTTATCTTTTTGTTTATGCTGGGGATTGTATATTATTTTTCAGATGTCCCGTTCATGCAATATTACAATATGTACCAGGTCATCCGTACAGGGCGCAGGAATTGGGCAATTGTCCAGATTGCCGCAATTATGGGACAGTCGTTTTTTATCATGGCATTCGGCTTCCTTGCCAGCGTACTGTGCCTCGGGGCGCATTGTGAGCTTACCCTGGGATGGGGGAAGCTGCTGCATACGTCAGCCCTGACCAATGCAGCGGAGCATTACGGGTTCCTGTTTTCCGTCCCCTATGAGGCCATGCAGAGGTTTGAACCGCTGGAGCTGGCGGCTCTTACCATTTGCATTGGGAGCCTGGTGATCTGCTTTGTGGGACTTCTGATGTTTGCAGCCAGCCTGGTTTTTAACAGAAATGTGGCGGTGTTCCTTGCGGCAGCGATGGCGACGGCAGTGTACTTTGTGGAAAACATCCATCCCCTGATTGCGCAGAAGGTTTCCATGTTTGTCCCAGTCAGCTGGATGCGCACAACGAATATCGCAACAAAGGTGCATGGAAGTTATGTAGTGCCTCCAGTAGGGTATATGCTCACGGCGCTGGCTGTGGGAATCCTGGTGTTATGCATGATCATTTTATGGAAAGTAAAACGTGTAGAGTTTCAGTGGAATAAAGAGGATTAGGTGACGTATGGGAGAATGTGTGATTGAAGTCAGGAATGTAAGCAAAAGTTTCCGAGGGGAGGCTGTCCTGAAAGATGTGTCCCTAAAGTGCGAGGGCGGCAGGATTTATGGGATTGTAGGCTATAACGGCTCGGGGAAGACGGTGCTGTTCAAATGCATCTGCGGGTTTTTCCATGTGGATGCAGGAGAAATACTCATAAACAGCAAGCAAATGGGGAAGGAGATTGATATGCTGTCGGACGCCGGGATTATCATTGAAGAGCCCGGATATCTGAGGAACCTCAGCGGCTATAAAAATCTGGATTTCCTCTATCGGATCCGGAACAAACCGAACAAACAGCACCTGCAGGATACCATGCAGAAAGTTGGCCTTGACCCTTTCTCCAAAAAGCATGTCGGCCACTATTCCCTAGGGATGAAGCAGAGGCTGGCCATCGCGCAGGCCACAATGGAGGATCCTGGAATCTTAATCCTGGACGAGCCAATGAACGGGCTGGATAAGCAGGGCATTGCAGAAATGAGAGACTTTTTTGAGGAGCAGAAAAGCATGGGAAAACTGATTATCCTGGCAAGCCATAACAAAGAGGATATCAACGCCCTGTGTGATGAGGTATACGAAATGGACAAAGGGACGCTGAACAGGGTGCGATGACACTTTATGGCAGGCGCTGGACACGGATGCCCAGCAAATGGTAAGCATTCGGGCAAAACACATGGGCGCTCTGCGGATACAGGAAATACAAGTGTGCTGCCAAGGTCTGTCTATCAGGCTG
Organism: uncultured Lachnospiraceae bacterium; assembly: GCA_910577785.1. Classification (GTDB taxonomy): domain Bacteria; phylum Bacillota; class Clostridia; order Lachnospirales; family Lachnospiraceae; genus Petralouisia. The sequence continues at coordinate 8,222 of CAJTNT010000012.1, forward strand.
TGCTGAAGCAAGATAAAGAAGAACTTTACAGGCTCCTGTCCAAGCGGGCAGTATCATAATTATGTACAGAACATCTTATTTTCCACCTGCTGGCCATTGTCACTATCAATGGCCAGCAGTTAGTTTTTGTTATTCTATACTATCCTAAAATTGTATAAATTCCATTCGTAATAATATTGAACTCTAATTCCACGGCCATTTTTTAAGGTTTTTTTAAGAATTGCCTAGGGTTTTATTTTAGAAATTACCATTATACTATAAACCTGTAAACCCCATGTACCTACAAGGCAGGGGAATGAAACATAACAGTAAGTATGCAGATGGATAGCAGCGCCAGTAAATAACAGCAGGAGGGGCTTATGGGAAAAGTCAGGTTTGTTACAGAAGAATTTTTCAGAAAAAAGCATATTATCCGAATTATACCCTTGGATACCCTAAAAGCATTCGGGATGTCCCTGGGACTTAACACAGTGATACTGATGGTATCAAAATTTACTAGGATTAGGCTAGAATGGATGGCCGTTTAGCAAAAGGGATGATTAGGAGGGACATATGGGAAAAATACGGTTTATGGCGGATGAGTTTTTCCGCAGCTTCCTCAGAAGCCTATGCAAGGATATGCTCCTGATGGCCATGTTTTCTGTCAGCCTTGTGATGGCTGTAATTATGTGTTCCTACTATTTTGACCTGGGAGAGCGGTATTCCTTTAATGTACCGCAGATAGGAGACAGCAAATGGTACGGCACGATGCTGACCCTGGAGGGTGAAGAGGAATTTTCCGACAGCATGAATACGCTATCTGGCTGCCGGAAAGTTATGGATTATTATGAAACCCTTACTACATTAGAGGAATACCCCCTTTTCTGCATAAATACTTACCAGGGGATCTTCCTGAAAAAACAGGATATGGAACTTTTTTTTGGCGGCAGAGATTATTCCAGCTTCCTCCCAGAAGATAATAACGCCCCTGTCTCAGGCTACTGGGGCGAAAGGACAGCCCTCATACAGGGCGTACAGGGAGCGCAGGTAAGCCTGGACGCCTACCGCTATTTCGGAATACAGGTTCAGGAAGGCGAGGGCTTCACAGAACAGAACCTGGAGATAGCGGAAGCTGATGACCCAATCCCCATCCTAGTGGGCAGCAACTATAAGGGCATCCTTGACATCGGCACGGAGATAGAGCTTCTTTATTGGGGACGCGTGTACCCCTGCAGGGTGACTGGCATACTGAAAGCGGGGACGCAGCTCCCAAAATACCGGCAGTTTGATGAGGATATGTGTTCTATGGACAGTGTGATTGTCTATCCCTTTGGGATTAAGCTGAAGTCAGATCCCAAGGAAGTGGAAAAGATAGAGAAATATGCCTGGAACAACTATATTGCACTGGATTTCGGCTATTCCCGGGTCAGGGATGACCGCAAGGTAAAAGACCAGGTAGCAGTATACCGTGACATCGGAGAAGAATTTGGTTTCCCACCGCTCCACCTGACTGGCCCAGCCATGGGGATTGAGCTGCTGCGCAAGGAGTCGGACAGCAACATACAGACTATGTTTGTCCTGACAGTTGCCTTAATAGGGTTTTCTTTCTATGGGCTTGCCGTCACTTTTTATGACAAGATCCACTCCAACCGCAGGAATTATGGGATTTACCTAATGAACGGATGCCCCTTATATATGATTGTCCTGCCATGCCTGGCGGAGATTGCCCTAATCCTGTTCCCAGGTATCCTCATGGGCTGGATGGTATTTTCTACCGAAGCCCTTCAGATTTACAAGATAGGGGCGATTATGCGGGCTGCCTGCGGGCTCGCTGGCGTGGCGTTCCTGGCTGGGGCTGCAGCTCTAACCTTCATGATGCGCGGCGTGGACACAGAATACCTGCTCCGGCGGAAGGATTAATGGAAAAGTGAAAGAAAGAGCCCCATAGCAACAGAAAGGCCAGATAATAAAAAAGGCCAGATAAAGTGAAAAGAAAAGCGAAAAAGGAGAATGGTATCGTTTCGTAAGAAAGGTTAACAGAAGGAATGCATATGGATAGGAAAAAAATTATCCTGGCCTGTCTGGCAGCCCTCTTCCTGGGGCTGCTGGGCGCTGGGTGCAGGCAGGAAAAAGCGGACATAGTGGACATGACGGTACTGGAAAAGCATAAAGCAGTAGGAATGTACCAGGACGGCGTCTGGGCGCCGCGTTATGTCAGCATCAACGCGGCAGAATCCGGCTCCGAAAAGGAATCTGCCCTGGCAGTGGTGACAGTTGATATCAAAAAGGATATGACCGAGGATAAAATGATGGAGATCTTGGACTATTATACAGAGTATGCAGCACTAGCCTATGATACAGGGGATGGGATTGACTGCCTCCTCTATGCCATCTTCTACCAGGACGGCACCGATAATGAGATCTTCCGCATAAAATGCCTGAACGGGGAAGAGGCGGAGCCTGCCAAGGAGGACAGTTCCATCTTCCCACTGCCAGGGATGCGTACAGAAGTCGAAGGCGAGCTGCCATAAAGGAGGCGATGCTATGATTGAACTAAAAAATGTACGGAAATCATTTGGGAAAAAAGAAGCCCAGGTCGAGGCGCTGCGCGGTGTTACCCTGACCGTCCGTGAAGGGGAAATGGCCGCTGTCATGGGCAAGAGCGGCTCGGGAAAGTCCACGCTGTTAAATATCCTCGGCGGCATGATGTCCATGGACAGCGGGACGTATTCCTACCAGGGTCAGCCTGTGGACTTCAGGAGCCAGAAGGAACTGGCACGGTTCCGCAGGGATGAGGTCGGCTTCGTAGTACAGTACTTCGCATTGGCAGAGGATTTGAACATCTTCCAGAACGTGGCGCTCCCCTTAAAATACCAGGGGCGTCCCAGGAAGGAGATCCGAGAGATGGTGACGAGGACGCTGGAGGGACTGGGGATTGCAGACAAAGCAAAGGCATACCCCTACGAATTATCCGGCGGGCAGCAACAGAGGGCAGCGATTGCACGGGCAATTGTGAAAGAACCCCAGCTCATCCTGGCGGATGAGCCGACAGGCGCCCTGGATGAGGCCACCGGGGAAGAGGTGCAGGAAATCTTCCACCAGCTGAATGAAACAGGAAAGACCATCCTGATTGTAACCCATGACGCGAAAGTAGCTGGACACTGCCAGCGGATTATCCATATGAAAGACGGGCTTGTGCAGGATGACGGACTCATCCCGGATGGCGGAACCGTGCAGGATGGCAGATCCGAGCGGGATGGCAGGCCTAGGCAGGATAACAGGCCTGCTAAAAAATCTATGGCAGCCCCCCCCATCACAGGAGGTAAGCCTATATGAAAATTGCCAGAAAGAAAATCCCCAAAGGCAGTTTTCTGCTGGCTGCCAGCTTCGCTGCCATCTCAGCATGCCTCCTGCTGGTGCTGTCCTCCGCCCGAAGCGGCAGGGCGGATGCACTGAACAGGAACGGGCTTTATTCTGGCTGCCAGAGATCTTTCGGTATTTCCAATGCCGAAGGGGACAGGCTGTGGGATGACATCATCCCTGTGCTGGATGATAAGTTTGACAATTTTGCTCTTTTCCTGTCAGTGGAGGATACCAGCATCCTGGTAAAAGGGACTTTCCTAAACGGAGAGGCAGAAGCCACGCCCCTGCTCTGGGGACGTTATTTTGACAACCAGACCTCCTGGACAGAACATCCGACGGCGGTACTAGGGAAGGACTACCAGAAGGATGCCGCCCAGCGGGGCAGGAAGCTGTACTATACTTACCGGGATGTGGAGTATGAAGTGATTGGCATTATGGGTACAGAAGAAAAGAGCCGCCTTGACCGAATGCTGGTAGTGGATTTCCGCTCTGCGCTACAGATGGCAGGGGTGAACACCAGCTATGTGCTGGATGCGAAAAGGGAGGCGGATATTATCGCAATCGGGGAGGAAATGCAGCGACTCATCGCCCTTCCAGCAGAGCTTGGGATGTTCCTGGGCGAAAGGGAGGATGAGTCCATGCTGGACGGCATCTTCTCCAGTGGCAGGATCATGGACACGGTCTATACCATGGCGCTAGCCAGCTTCTTCCTGAGCACAATCCTCGTGGCCACCCTATGGCTTCGGTTCCGGCGGTCGCTTTTCTACGCATGGGCGCTTTGTGGATACAGGAAATCCCTGGTGCTGGCAGAAATCACCAGAAGGTTCCTCGCAGGCGTTGCAGCAGGGACTGCTATCGGGCAGTTATCAGTACTTGCGGTTTCCCTGGCTGTCCCAGATCTCCCTGTGGGAACCATAGATATCCTAAAAGCATCCGGCGTGTCACTTGGACTTGGAGCTGCAATCCTGCTGCTATGCGTATTCCCCTATTTGATCCGCAAACAGGCATGACACCAGGGGATCTTCCTGAATAAACAGGATCTGGAACTTTTTGGGCGACAGGGATTATTCTGGCTTCCTCCCAAAAGATAGTAACGCCTCTGTCTCAGGCTACTGGCCGAGAAGACGGCTCTCATACAGGGCGTGAAGAGGACACAGGTGAGCCTGGGCGCCTACCGCTATTTCGGCATGCAAGTTCAGCATGGCAAAGGCCTCGCAGAACAGAACCTGGACAGGATGGCGGGTCTAGGCAGGATAGCAGGCCTGCGGAAGGATCTATGCCAGACCCCATGACAGGAGGTAAGCCTGTATGAAGATTTCCAGAAAGAAAATACCCAGGGGCAGTTTTCTGCTGGCTACCAGCTTCGCCGCCATTTTTGTATTTCATACTAACATTAATTACAAAAACCAGCAATCTCTCTTCATTACATTAGATAATATCCGATATCTTTATTATGGTCACAGCCCCTCTTCTCTCCCCCGCCATCAAAATGTGCCCTGCCTGGCTGGGTGATACGGATGATATCATAATATTTTGACGTTAAGATGCAAAAGGAGAACAAACAATGTGCGCAATTCTTGAGGCAGAACATTTGGCGAAAGCCTACCGTCGGAAATTAAGGAAGGAGAACAGCGCCTTCTGGAAGAGACAATATGAAATAAAACAGGCGGTCGGGGACATTTCCTTCACGATAGAGGAGGGAGAATTGGTCGGCCTGGTAGGGATGAACGGGGCAGGGAAATCTACCTTGCTTAAGCTTCTGCTGGGGATTTTATCGCCGGATTCCGGGGAGGCAAAGATGTTTGGGCGGGACAGCTTCCGGTTCCGCAAAAAGAATGCCAGCTTAATCGGGGCAAATTTCGGACAGAAAAGCTCCCTTGTCTGGGATCTCCCATTTCTGTATTCCCTGGAACTGAACCAAAAAATTTACCAGATACCGAACGCCCAGTTCCAACAAACCTTGGACGAGCTGGACAGGTTCCTCCAGATTAAGGAACTCTTAAACATCCCCGTCAGATTGATGAGCCTTGGGCAGAGGATGCGCTGCGAATTCGCGGCAATCACCCTCCATGCGCCGAAGCTCCTGATCCTTGATGAATCCACAATCGGCCTCGACATCCTGGTAAAGAAAAAAATAGAAGATTATCTGAACTATATCAACGCCCAAAGAAATGTCACGGTGCTGTTCTCCACTCATGACCTTGCAGAAATGGAGCGGATCTGCAGCCGCTTCCTTCTAGTCAACAATGGGAAGCTCTTGCTGGACGACAAAGTGGCCAATATCCCTGCGCTGTCCCAGTATTCTTACCTTTCTGTCCGTACTGCCAGGGAATGCCCCTGCCAGATAGAGGAAAGGGCTGGCCTTACTGTAGTTGGCCACACAGAGCAGGAATGGAAGATAAGGATTGACCGGGCCGTCCTGTCGGAGCAGGAAGTTATGGCAGAGCTCATAAACAGAATGCCCATGGAAAACATCTCTGCCGAAAAACAGAGCCTAGAGGATTTTATTTACCATCTCGTACAGGAAAAGTAATGGAATTTTGGCACTTTTGCTGCATTTTCTTATGGCCAGAACGAACCTATGGAATCGTGACGATGGGAGAACCCAAAATATGAAAAAATATATTGCCTTAATAAAAGTTGGGATGCAGAAAGAATTAATGTACCGCGCCAATTTCTGCATTGGGATTTTTTCTATGGCCCTTTCCTTTGCCGTGGAGCTTGCTATATGGTCTGCGGTATACCAGGATAAGGCGGAAATTGAAAATATTACCTACGAGGGCATGGTAATTTATGCCGTTATGACTTCTTTATTGCAGCGGTTCCTGGGAAACGGGACGGATGAACAGATCGGGGCGGATTTTCAGAGCGGCAGCATTGTCGCTTCGTTCCTGACGCCGCTTGGCCTGCCAATGCGCTACTCCCTGCAAGAATTAGGGAAGGGGCTCCTCAATGCCCTGGCGCTGCTTGTGCTTTTTATCCCCTATTGCATCTGGAAGAGAGACATCCTGTCCGCGGTGCAGCCGCAGCAATGGCTCCTATTCCTGCTGGCCGTTATACTGTCCTATCTCTTGTTCAGCATCATCAATTATATGCTGGGCATCATCACCTTCTGGACAAACTCCAACATTGGGATCTATATGCTGAAGATGGCCTGCATCAATATTTTCAGCGGGATGTTTATCCCCGTTGCATTCTACCCTGGGCTGCTTAAGGATATCTGCATGGCACTGCCGTTTCAGTCCATTTATTATTTCCCGTTGACCATCATCATGGGGGAAGCCAGGGGGATGCAGATTGCATATGGCCTGGCCGGGCAGCTGTTATGGGCAGGAGCGCTGGCCGCTGGCTGCCTCATCATGCACCAAAGAGCCATGCGCCAGGTTGTAATCCAGGGAGGCTGAGACGCCTTTATAGAATATAATAACCCTGGAGTGCAAAAAACTCTAAAAATAAAATCTAAGGGGGCTGGAACCGCTATGAAAAAGATCCGTTGGTATCTTGAGTGCTTCGTTACCTATTTTAAGATAAATGTGCTGGTAGTGATGGAATATAAGCTTGACTTTTTAGCAATCAACCTTGCCAGCATCCTGGCGCTGCTTGTGGGGGTATTCAATATTGAGATCATTTTCAGCCATGTGGAAGCGATGAAGGCATGGAATAAGGATGAGGTCCTGTGGTGCCTGGGCTTTTTTTACATGGTGCGGGCGATTTATAATACTTTTTTTATCAATACCTTAAGCATCAGCTACTGGGTGCAGAATGGGAAATTCGACCTGTATATGATAAGGCCGCTGAACACGTTTTTCCAGCTGCTGAGTTCTGGGCGATACAACGCAGAATATCCCCTTGATGAATACCTGGTGGGCGGCATCCTGCTTGTGAAGACAGGCTTTAGCCTGCATTTATTCCAGGATGGGACAGACTGGCTGCTTTTTGCATACCTCCTGCTTACAGGCGTGTTCGTTTATTTCAGCATCCTGTTTATTTTTTCCTCCCTGTCCTTCTGGATGGTAAAATCAAATATGTTTCTTGTGATGATCGAAAACCTGGAACGGCTGGCAGAATATCCAATTGACATTTATCACAAGGCCATCCGTGTGGCTGTCAGCATGCTGATCCCCATTGCGCTAGTGAATTATTATCCAACCGTGTTTCTGCTGCGGGGCAGGGATGTAAGGGTCTTACTGTTTATCACAGGCGTCTGTGTTGTATTGGGGGGTATCGCAGTGGCTGTGTGGAAGCTCGGCATGAAGGCTTATCAGAGTACGGGAGCGTAACGATTGCATTTACTTATCAATAACTTCATATAAACCCATTACAGGGGCTGCGCGCCATCCCCTGGCACAGCAGCCCCTGCCTTTTGCTTTCCAAAACGGTTCCGTAGCGTCACCATTAAATCTGGTACCAGATAATCTCATTTTCCCCTAACTGCAGCTGGAAGCTTTCTCCGTTCCCCTTATACACAGTGGTCTCCTGCGGCTCATACGTATTGTTCACCACGCAGAATTTCCCATTGTCCGGATAGGCATGGACTTCTACATTGTAATTGCTGCTGAACCACTGGTGCAGCTCGCCTTCCCCATGGGCGCTCCAGAGAATCGAACGGTACAGCAGGCGGCTGTTTTCAAAGCTATAAGGCAGGCCGCTTACATACACTGCCCGGCCCTTGCCGAACTCATGGACGGCCATCTGCACTTCCCGGCCGCGTTCCACCAGCACCTGCGCCCCTTCCAGCGCATAGACATTCCGCTGGGCTTCGCCAAAGTCAATCTCTCCCTGGCAGTCCGCAAGGATAAAGTGGCTGTGCGTCTCCCAGTTGTATTTGTCATACCCCAGGGTGAACCCTCTTTCCTCTTCCACGCCCAAGATCCCCGACAGCTGGAAGAACCTCCCGTTGGCCTGATGGCCGCTCGGCTCGCCGACGCCAATGATGCCGCCGCCCTCATAGATAAATTTCTTAACCGCTGTCACCACAGCTTCGTCGCACCACCATTCCCCGCCGGTATGGGCAGTATCCGCGCCGCCGACATTAATCAGCACGTCAATGTCCTTAAGCACATCCGGGTTCTCCTTAATCTCCTGGAAGCTGATAAACGCCACATCAAACGGCGCCCCAGACAAGGCTTCAATCACCCCGGCATAGGAATAGTTCTGCTTCTGGTACAAAGCATGATGCACCATATGGCATCCCCACGCGCGCATCTTGCCCCAGCAGTTTAATACAGCCACCTTCTTCACGCAATGGGGCACACAGCCCTTCACATTGTCATAAAGTACGCGGAACTCCTCACAGACACTCTCCACATAAGAGACAAATTCCGGGAAATCCAGCGCCAGCTTCAGGTACCCGCCATAGCCAATACGGTCAATCGGCTTCCTTAAGATTGCCCGCCTGGCCGTTACCCAGTTCACCTTGGCCTCCTTCACCGGGTCGCCCCCTTCGTGGAAGGTATCCGGGAAGAAATACGGCAGCAGCCTTCCCTCCGTGTACCGCACCCCTTCAATATCGCTGATTAAACGCAGGGTAGAGCCATTCCCCACGCTGCCTACCACGGCATCCAGGCCGATGGAGGCAAATTCTTCCATAAATGGCTCCGTGCCGATCCAATGGTCGCCCAGGAACATCATCGCTTCCTTGCCGCATTCGTGGGTAATGTCTACCATCTCCTTGGCAATCTTAGCCACCTCCCTGCGCTGGAACGCCTGGAAATCCTGGAACTCTTTGGAAGGAATCCGATACTGCCCGTTGTAATAGCCCTGGTCAATGATATATTCCGGACGGAACGGATAGCCCACTTCCTCTTCAAACTGCGCTAAGATATAAGGGCTGACAGAGGCGGAATAGCCATACCAGTCCACATACTTTTCCCTTGCCAGCTCATCAAAAATCAGTGTGAACTGATGGAAAAATGTGGTAAAACGCAGCACATTTACATACGGATGCTCCGCAATAAACTTGCGCAGGCGATCCATTGTATAGGCATGGGTCTTGGGCTGGCGCACGTCAAAGGTAATCTGATGCTCCACATCCTGCCATCCATTGGTAACCGCATTGTACATATGCACCGGATCCCAGATGATATAGGCCAGGAAGCTCACCGTATAATCATGGAAAGGGATGGCCTGGATCACAACATCCCCAGCGGATTCCTCATAGCTCCACTGCCCCACTGGGACTACCCCGCCTGTGGTACGGTCGATTACCTCCCACCAGCGCCCAATGTCATCCCGGCTGTTTGGCTTGAGCATGTCCGGATACAGCCCATGCATCAAATGAATCCGCAGCGTTTCCTCTGTAGCTGTATAAAATGGGGTCATCACATACATCTGCTGCACTTCCTCCGGATGTGCGTTCGCCCAATCGTTGTCCTTCCTAGTCGTGTAATAAGTGGAATAAATCTTGGCGTCCACATCCTGCAGTTCCTGTGGGAAATCTGTCCCATCACAGTCACGGACGGCGTCCGCCCCCCACTTCCCCATCAATTCCAGCGTCTGCGGAATCACATCCAAATCTGTAGGGATTGTTACCCTTCCTTTCGTTTCGCTCATAAAATCCTCCAATCCGAAATGCATGGCATTTTCACTGTTCCTAACCATTCAGCATCTACATTTGGCAGCGGGCGCTGCCTACATAAATAACCATGGACAAAACATCCCCGGATCTGCGCCAGATAGGGCAGAAGAAAGAGAGTGGGCAGGCTAGCCTAGCCGAAGGCGCTTGCCCGGTTTAAATTTTGGTAGGGTTGCCCCCCTTGGGGGCATTGCAGCTGGTGCAGATCACAGGTTTCTCATTCATGGTTATTTATGCTAGGCAGCTCCTGATTGCCTTCATCCTTGATAACACGATTCAAATATTATTTTTAAAACACTCTATTTGATAGTTTTAAGCATAAAAGAATTTCTATTCTCTTTCAAGATAAATATTGCTTTGGATTTTAGAAATATTGCTGTTTTCCTAAAAATGCCTCCTGACTGCTTTTTGCGCAATCTGCATAATTATATACCGGAAATAGTGTCCTATATTGGGAAAAATATGACATTTCTGCTCACATGACTCCTATTTTGCCGTTACTTTTATCGGAGCATCGGAAATGCATTACTATGGGCGTCCTCCCAGGCCGTAAATAGCAGCGGAGATACGCAGCAAATGAACTGCTTTTTATCCTGCCTATAGACGTGGCTTTATTTATTGTGTATAATAATTTTGATTATGGAAAATATATGGAAAGGAACCGATATGGGAAATACACGATATGCATTTACAGATGAGAACAATGACACCCTGCCCGTTAAGCTTCTCTATGTTACCTCATCCCGCTATGAAAGGGACTGGAAAAGCCTGGCGCATACCCACTATTTTACAGAGCTGTTTTATGTAAAGAATGGATCCGGACAGCTTCTGACAGACCAGGAATCCATCCCCCTGCAGAAGGACGACTTTGCCATTATCAATCCCCATGTGCGCCATACGGAGACTTCCCTGGATGCCACCCCCATGGAATATGTTATTCTGGGCGTGGAGGGAATCCAGTTTACCTTTCCCGGCCAGAAGGAATATACTGTCTTCAACTGCCACGACACCAAGGCCCACCTAATGTACTTCTTCACCTCTATGCTGCGCGAAATGGAAGAAAAAAAGGAATATTATGAACTGGTATGCAGAAACCTGCTGGAAATACTGATTGTAAACCTGATACGCTATAACAATTTCCAATTTGACGTCATTGCCTCTTCTCCGAAGGTAAACCAGGAATGCAAGCTGGTAAAACGTTATATTGACGCCAATTATTCTGAGGATATCTGCCTAGATTCCCTGGCAGGGCTGGCGCACCTGAATAAGTATTACCTCATCCACGCCTTTACGGAATCCTATGGCATTTCCCCAATCAACTACTTAAATGAGAAGCGTATCCAAAACTGCAAGGAACTATTGGCCAGCACCGATTACAGCATTGCAGAAATCGCGCGGCTCTCCGGCTTTTCCTCCCAAAGCTACTTCTCCCAAAGCTTCCGCAAGAGCTGCGGGATGACGGCAAAGGCTTACCGGAAGGCGATGGAGCAGTGATTCATCCTATGCCTGCATCCAGCCATGAGGCCAATAACCATAAGCCGATACCAGAAATGCACCCGAACAAAGCACGCCGTATATTCGTACTCTCAATACAGAAGATATACTGTAAAATACCATCCACAAGGGTTGGAAGTATTAAAATTCCAGCATATATTACGCCGTGCATTTCTAATTCTATGTATATTGCCCCTGTAAAAATGTAGCACAGGCAGCTGCACAGCAGCAGCGAAAAAATCAAGCTTGTACATCTCCAGCACAAAACAAAACATTTCCCAAAAATATATGGGGCCCTTTCCGCTTTTCCATTGCACAGCGGCTCTTTTCCAACCTTTCTGGCTATTTTTTTGATAACTTCATACATATGCAGCATAACAATACGATAATTATAAGCAATAAACATGTCATCTTATTCTTCCTCCATCTGTATATTTTCTATTTATAGATGATTCTCTTATGGCTAGCACAACAAATCCCCTCCTGCGCTCCCCTATCCCTGTTAAAATTTGTGGCAGAATATTCTCTCAAGGAACAAAAAAATGGCTTAAAGACTCTGTACATCCAGTGTCTAAGCCATTTCCAAGCCCCTGCCAAGGAGTCGATGCGACAGGATTTGAACCTGCGACCTCTGCGTCCCGAACGCAGCGCTCTACCAAGCTGAGCCACGCATCGCTGCTACTATGGCATAATAACACATTTCTAAGGGTTTGTCAAGAATGCAATCATTAAAATTTTGCTGCCTCCACGAAAAAATCGCCCCTCACTCCTGAATCATGTTCTCACGGAACACGCAGTTTGGCGCGTTCCTGAGCAGTGAACAGCAGCAAAAAATCATACAGCTTGGGCATATGCTTTTTGATGGAAACAGGCGCAAATGACTGGTTCAGGAAACAGTGGACGGTACTCCCTGTGGCGTGGAGGATTGCATGCCCCTCGTCATATACCTGATAAGAAATCGTAAATTTTACGCCGCTAAACTTTGTGATGGCTGTCTCAATCTGGACGGACTGCCCAAAACGGACGGCCTGCCGGTATTTGCAGCTGGCTTCCAGCACAGGGATTAAAATCCCCTGCCTCTCTATTTCATGGTAAGGAAAACATGCCTGTTCCAGGTAATCCATCCTGGCCTCTTCAAACCAGCGGATATAGTTCGAATGATGCACTACCCTCATCGCATCTGTCTCATAATACTGTACCCTGTGGATATAAGGCTTTATTCTGTCCATTTCAATCGCTTCCTTTCTCTATCTATACTTCAAATCAGACCGTATCCTTACATATATTTTAACATTTCCAGCCTTTAAACGCAAATTTTACTTGTAATCCGCGGCCATTTGTATTAAAATAAAATTCGAAGCAGACAGGCATTCCAAGCCAGAATGATTTTTGGCTGGGGCTTGAAGGCTGAGATACCATTTATCATTTATAAGGAGGAAATAAGTATGGCATACGTAATTACTGACGCTTGTGTAAGCTGTGGAACATGTGAAGGGGAATGTCCAGTAGGCGCTATCTCTGCTGGCGATGGAAAATATGAAATTGCTGCTGATACCTGCATTGATTGCGGTACATGCGCAGGCGCTTGCCCAACAGGCGCGATTGAGCAGGGTTAATTCCCGCCGAGAATGCCTCACTCCGTGGGGCCGCGCCGCAGAGGCGCTGTTTTCAAAAAGCTGCCATCTAAGCACCTTGCTGCAGATGGCGCTTTTAAAAGGAGCTGCCATCTATAAGCACCTTGTTGCAGATGGCGCTTTTAAAAGGAGCTGCCATCTATAAGCATCCTGCTTACAGATGCGCAGCTCCTTTCTGCTACACAGTAGGGTTGGGGTTTAGGCTCTTGTCCTTCCCCAAAGATTTCTTGGCGCTTGCCTCTTTCTCCTTTTTTTCTTTTTTCTCTCTGCCAAACCGCCTCCCTTTCTGGCGTGAGCGGATGGCCTCGTCCAGCTTGCGGAACCTCTCTTCCTCTGCCTCGTCCTGCTCGCGCATCAGGTAGTTCATTTCTTTTAAAACGCGTTCGCCCACCTGCGTTCCCACTTCCTGGCTCAGCGCCTGGTTGTTCTCCTCCATCGCCCGCCTTACAATCGCAGACATCATGGACTGGAACTGCTCCAGCTTTACCGTATTTGATACAGGGTTGCCATAACGCTGGGACATTTGCCTCTGCCCTGGCTCCAGATATTCCCGGTTCATATAACCTGCATTCCCTCCCATCCTCATTTCCATATCTTCTTCCTGATCCATATCTGGATCTTTGCTATGTATCATCATGCGAATGGCCTTCAGCTGGTATCCCTGCTCTTTCCACTCCTTTATCTTATGGAACTGCGCTATATTCTCTTCTGTATAATAGCGGTGTCCCATTTCATTGCGGGGGATATTAAGCTCCAGCTCTTCTTCCCAGTAGCGCAGGACATGGGACTCAACATTCACGATGTTTGCCGCATCCGAAATCATATAGCGTACGCTTTCCACATTTCTACCTCCTTTTTGGGATTCTTATTTTCCGTTAACCGGAATCTGTCCCGCCAATCTCACAGCCTGGCGCTGCCAGGCCATGCCCATTGGCTTGTCCCTTTTGCTACTTCCATTGTAACGATTTATGCCTCCTGTTACAATCTTTTTTCATCGTGAAATATTGACAAGAAAAAACAGATACCTCTCTTTTGGGAAAGATATCTGTCCTATTTTACACCATATGCTATTTTCCGCAGGAAAATTTTTGATTGCAGGTTCACAGGCTGCCGGCCTTCGCAGCTTATCTCCGCTCCATATTCACGAACTTCGTGAACTGAGGCAGCCACACCAGGTTCACCGTGCCAATCGGGCCGTTTCTCTGCTTGGCAATGATAATTTCCGCAATATTTTTATCTGCCGTATCCTTATTGTAATAGTCGTCACGGTAGATGAACATCACCACATCCGCATCCTGCTCAATGGCGCCCGACTCACGCAGGTCTGACAGCATCGGCCTGTGATCCGGGCGCTGCTCTACCTGGCGGCTCAGCTGCGATAGGGCAACCACAGGCACCCTCAGCTCCCTGGCAAGCCCCTTCAGGGAACGTGAAATTTCTGAAATCTCCTGCTGCCGGGAATCAGACCTCCTGGAACCAGATCCGGACATCAGCTGCAGGTAATCAATGATAATCAGCTTTAGGTTATGCTCCAGCTTAAATTTCCTGCACTTGGAACGGAGCTCGGGGATGGATATCCCAGGCGTGTCGTCGATAATCAGCTTGGAGCGCCCGATGGCGCCTGCCCCCTCAATCAGCTTTTCCCAGTCAGCGTCCGCCAGGTTCCCTGTGCGCAGGAGCTGGGCGTCCACCCGGGATTCCAGGGAAAACAGGCGGTTGACCAACTGCTCCTTGGACATCTCCAGGCTGAAAATTGCCGTACACATATCGCTGTGGAAGGCTACATATTGGGCGATATTCAGCACGAAAGCTGTCTTGCCCATCGAAGGCCTTGCCGCAATCAGCACCAGGTCTGAGGGCTGAAGCCCCGAGGTGCGGTAATCTAAATCCGTAAAGCCTGTGGCAATCCCTGTCACATTGCCCTTGTTCTTAGAAGCCTGCTCAATTTTCTCCAAGGCGTCCAGCACCACCTGCTTGATGGGGACAAACTCGCCCGTGCCCCTATTCTGAACAAGGTTAAAAATCTCCTGCTCGGTGCCTGCCAGTATATCATCCAGGCTGTCCCTATCCAGATAGCACTGATTGGCAATCCCTTCGGTCACCTTGATCAGCCTGCGCAGGGTCGACTTCTCCTTGACGATATTGGCATAATACTTTATGTTAGCGGAAGTGGGGACGGCGGTTACCAGCTCCCCTACATATTCCAGGCTGCTGATTTCCGGCGGCACATCCTTCTTCTGCAGGCGGCCCTGCAGCGTCACCATGTCCACTGGCTGGTTCTCATTGTAAAGCTCCGTTATGGCCTCAAAGACAATCCCATACTGCTGATGGTAGAAGTCCTCCCGCACCAGCAGCTCAGCGGCAACCATCACGGCTTCCTTGTCCATAATCATAGCGCCAATCACCGACTGCTCTGCCTCCAGGCTGTTCGGCATCACCCGCCGTATCAGAGCCTCTTCCATAAAAGCCTCCTATTCTAGGCGCTGCTAATGATGCACTGCGCCTTACTCCGCCTTCACATTTACTTTCAGCGTACCCGTTACCTTTGGATGGAACTTAATGCCGATTTCATACACGCCCAGCGACTTCAGGCCGCCTTCCGGAAGCTGCATTTTCTTCTTGTCCAGTTCCAGATCCAGCTGTTCTTTGGCTGCCGCCGCAATCTCCTTAGTGGATACGGAGCCAAACGTCTTGCCCCCTTCCCCAGTCTTCAGGGTCACTGTCACTTCTTTTGTGGCAACGTCCCCTGCCAGCGCTTGTGCGGCCTCCAGCTGCTCCCTGGCTACCCGCTCCGCATGCTGGTTCTTAAGCTTGAGGTCATTCAAGTTCTTCTTGTTTGCTTCCACGCCCAGCTTTTTGGGCAGGATCATATTCCTTGCATACCCATCGCTGACCTTTACCACATCCCCTTTTTTGCCCAGGGACTTTACATCCTCTAATAATATTACTTCCATCTCTTCTCCTTTCCTGCCTGCTGCCCATCTATAACAGCTCAGATACCTATACGGCTGCCTCCATCTTTCTTATTTGCATTTACATCGAAAATTCAAAATGCAATATCGGCTATACCTCAATATCCCCCTCTTCCAGCATCTGGTCAAGCGTCTTCTGAATCCTCCACTTCGCCTCATTGACCGTGCAGTCTGTCATCTGCGCACCGGCCACGTTCAGATGCCCGCCGCCGCCCAGCCGCTCCATAATCAGCTGCACATTAATCTCATCAATGGAACGGGAGCTGATATAGATCTTCCCGTTATATTCTGTCAGCACAAACGACGCCTTAATCCCCACAATGTTCAGAAGCTCGTTCGCCGCCTGCGCCCCCGCAATCGTGGGGCTCTCCACCCTGCTGTCCGCCGGGCAGACGGAAATGGCAAATGCCCCCTGGTAAACCTCTGCATGGCGCACTGCCTCTGCCCTGGCCTTATATGCCGCCATATCATCGCGCAGAAGCTTGCGTACCCGGGTCACCTCCGCGCCGCAGCGCCGCAGATAGGCCGCCGCCTCAAAGGTCCTTACGCCTGTTTTGGTCATAAAATTATTCGTGTCAATCAGGATCCCTGCATAAATACTGTCCGCCTCGTTCGACTTCAGATGGATATTCTCATTAAAATACTGCAGCACTTCCGCCACCATCTCGCAGGTAGAGGAAGCATATGTCTCAATATAAGAAAGCACTGCCCCCTCAATCACATCGCTGCTCTGTCTATGGTGATCAAAGACCACAATCGTCTTGGTCCGCTTCAGCAGTTCCGGGCATTCCGTGTAATTGGGGCGGTTCGTGTCCACTACGACCACCACGCTCCCGCTTTCAATCAGCTCCAGCGCCCGTTCGCTGCGCACAAACATATCTGCCGCATAGCCTTTTTCCTCTGCAAAGCACTCTTTCATCGGGCGCAGAGAAGATGTGACCGTATCCAGCACAATATGGGCCTTTTTGCCCATCACCTGCGCCATACAGAAAATGCCAATTGCAGAGCCAAATGCATCCATATCGCTGATGCTGTGCCCCATAATAAAGACCTCTTCCCTGGTCTCGAAAATTTCCCGCAGGGCATGAGCCTTCACGCGCGCCTTGACACGCGTCATCTTCTCTACCTGCCTGGACTTGCCGCCAAAATAAGACACCTTTTCGCCGTCCTTAATCACCACTTGGTCGCCGCCTCTGCCCAACGCCAGGTCAATGGCCATCCGTGAATGCTCATATTTCTGGTTATAGGTCGACCCGCTGATCCCCATGCCAATGCTCAGGGTGACAGCCATCTCATTCCCCACCTTAATCGTCTTCACTTCTTCTAGAATGCTGAACTTATCCTGCTCCAGCTCGCTTAGATACTTATATTTAAACACCACGTAATACTTGTCTTTTTCTATTTTCTTGATGATACTGTCCCGTTCTGAGAAATACTTGCTGACTTTACGATCCACCAAAGCCACCAGCAGGGAACGCTTCACTTCCTCAATGCTGTCCATCGCCTCTTCATAATTATCAATGTAAATCAGCGCCGACACCAGCTGCTGATCCTGGTAGGCCTGGATATAGTGATGCAGGTCTGTCTCATCAAATAGATACAGGCTCATCAGGAACTGCCCATCCCCTTCTAGGTTCAGCAGCCCATTCTCTTCCTCATCCTCCGCAAAATAAATCTTGCCTACCTTGACCCTGTAAAACCGCTCCTTCCATTCCACCTGGAAATCACTCTTGCCGTCATTCTTCTCCAGCATCTCCCGCGTAATGGAAGGGAACACCGTTGTGATGGACTTATGGTATTTCTTGTCCTTTTCCGTCACCGCGGAGAATGCCTCATTCATCCACAGGATCTTGCTATTATAGTCCAGGAGCGCATACGGCACCTCAAATTCATTCAGCAGCTTCTTCTGGACAATCCCATATTGGGTAGCAAAATTTATCACCTCATTGCGCACCATGGATTTATTCGCCAGATAAAGCGCCAGCACAATCGCAAAATACAGTATGCCAAAAATAGATACGCAGATCCCCGCCTTCCTGTCAAAGCAGTACAAAGGCACGTCCATCACAAAAATTAAAATTGTCAGCAGCAGCGGCCAGTACATATAGTTGCCCAGCTGGCCCCCAGGGTGATTCTTTTTCTTCATCCATCCTCTCCCAAAGCCTGCGGCTTATTATTGCTCAGACCCATCGCAGAAAACATTACTATTCACGGCTCAGGAACACAATTCAGGAATATAGTAACTATAACCCCTCTGAAAAGCCGCACGGCCCTTACAGGAACCTGTAAGGGCCGTTATCACTAGGATCATCAGTCTGTTACATATGGCATCAAAGCAACGTGCCTTGCCCGCTTAATTGCAACCGTAAGCGCACGCTGATGCTTTGCGCAGTTCCCGGTAATCCTTCTGGGAAGGATCTTGCCTCTTTCAGAGACATATCTCTTTAACTTAATCGTGTCTTTGTAGTCAATCACATTGTCCTTGCCACAGAATACGCATACCTTCTTCCTCCTGCGCATCCCGCCTCTCCTCCTCATTGGAGAATCGCCTCTATCGCTTTTATTGTAAGCCATTTTCCTTACCTCCTGTTCTAATTAAAGGGTAATTCCTCATCTATCTCATCTGGGATATTCATAAACCCGTCCCCGACTGCCGCATTGGGCGCTGGCTTCCCAGCTGCCTGGAACCCGCCGTTGTGATAGCTGTCCGCTCCCTGCTGGAAGCCGCCGCCATTGTTATAACTGTCGCTGGCAGCCTTGCTCTCCGCAAATTCCTGTTCCTCCACCACGACATCGGTGGTATATACCTTCTGGCCTTCCTGATTCGTATAGCTCCCGGTCTGAATCCTGCCTGTCACGGCAATCTTAAGTCCCTTGCGGAAATATTTCTCCGCAAACTCGCCCTGCCTGCCAAACGCAACACAGCCGATAAAATCCGCTGTCTGCTGGTCATTGTCACGCTTAAAACGCCTGTCTACCGCCAGCGTATACCTGGCAACCGCCATCGGCGTATCGCCCTGTGAATAGCGGACATCCGGATCCCGGGTCAATCTTCCCATCAGTATTACCTTATTCATATGATCTCCTCTTTCTACTGCGCATCCTGCTGCTCTTCCTCTGCCTGCACCGGCTGCACTTGTCTGGGATCCTGCTTTACACATAAATAACGCAGCACATTGTCCATAATGCGCAGGCGTTTTTCAATTTCAGCCGGGCATTCTGCATCTGCGTCAAACTGGATAAAGTAGTAGAATCCTTCTCTCATTTTCTGAATCTCGTAAGCCAGCCTTTTCTTACCCCATTCATCTACATTGGTGATTACGCCGCCGAAACGGGTAATGTACTCTTTCACTTTCTCTACTACTTCGGCTCTTGCCTCATCCTCGATCTTCGCATTCACAACCAGCGCTACTTCATATTTGTTCATGCTCATCGTACCTCCTTTTGGTCTCCGGCCCCTGGTCTTCTGTCAGGAGCAAGGGTTAAATTAATATATCACGATTCGTTATTCTACCATATTTATCAATTATTTGCAAGTACCCTGTCCAAAAATTTTTGTATCCTTCCATAATATGTATGCGGATCTTTGTCCTGCGACTGGGCATGCCCCGCGTCCTCCACAAGCAGAAGCTCCTTTTCGCAGGCGGCCGCACGGTACAGCTCCTCTGTCATCTGCACGGATATCATAGCATCCGCTTCCCCATGGATAAACAACGTAGGGATCTGGCTTTGCCGAACAGCGGCAAGGGCAGAAGCATCCTTCAGGTCATAGCCGCC
Source organism: uncultured Lachnospiraceae bacterium (assembly GCA_910577785.1). GTDB lineage: Bacteria > Bacillota > Clostridia > Lachnospirales > Lachnospiraceae > Petralouisia. Next base: position 28,015 of record CAJTNT010000012.1, read on the forward strand.
CCGCAGGCGCAGCACCAGGCAGGCGCTGTCCACAAGGGGAAACGGGGGGAGGCCAAACCATTCCCTGATTTTCTCGCCAAACATGGCATAAGCGTCCGTATAGGCGCAGTCAGAAACAACTGCCCTGACATGGGAAGCGAGCGCCGCATTCCCAGAATTGCCAGAAAGTTCCCCTGAGAGGATCAGCGCGGCAGAAGCGCCCATCGACTGCCCGTGGAGAATAATTTCGGCATCTGGATCCCATTCCAGGATGAGCTGCAGCCACTGTATGCAGTCAAAATGATCCGTCCAGCCCATGCCGATAAAATCCCCCTCGCTCTCCCCCTGGCAGCGCAGATCCGGCGCCAGCACATGGAAGCCCTGATTATGGTACCAGAAGGCAAACGGGTACATCTCCTCTTTCCACCCGGTATAGCCATGGAGCAGGAGTACCCAGCGATGGCTTTCCTCCGCGGTTCCTTCCGCCGGAAATTCTTCTGCGACCAGTGTGTAGCCGTCCGCAGATTCTATGGAATGCTTCTGCCGTCTGGCATGTTCCAGCCATTCCCTCGTTTCCTGCAATGCAGCCTGGCGGTTGGCCTGGATGTCCGACGTCTGCACCTGGGCGGCATAGCTTTCCTCTGTGATGCGCTCAAAAGCTTCCAGCCTCTCCATGAAAGAAGGAACCAGGGCAGCGCTTACCAGGAAATATACAAGGAGGAAATAGGCGCACAGCAAAATCAGCAGGACGATAGCAGCCATTCGGAACAGCTTTTGGGGAAATCTGGGGAAAGGGATGCGGGGCTTGGTTTTCATAACTTTCGACGTCCTTTTCTAAAATAGTAAGTTACAGCAGCCTGCAGAATTGCCGTCATATGATATCTTGTCAGCCTGCAGAATGGAAGCCATACGATGTTTGGGCGGCCTGTAGAATCTCCGGCTCTACATACGATGTTTAGGCGGCCTGTAGAATCTCTGGCTCTACATACGATGTTTGGGCGGCCTGTAGAATCTCTGGCTCTATTATACCATTTTTTTAGGGAAATGCAGCAGGTAAATTCTGGGGCTGACAGTAACAGAAACATGTTCTGTTCGGGATGTAACAGTAATTTGCCAGCCATCTTTCCTGACACACGCTCAAAAGCCTTCGTCCCCGCTTTCTTCTTTTTTTCGGATTCCACGCAAATTTTTTTCTACTAATTTTCTTGCCAGCATCACCTGATGGCTGCAGCCTAGGCATTTCAGGCGGAAATCCGCCCCCACCCGAAGCACCTCCCACTCGTTGCTGCCACAGGGATGCTGCTTTTTCAGACGCACAATATCCCCTACTTCAAACGGTATCGGCATATCTTCTTCCCCTTCCTTAATCGTAGTATGCTGGCCGCTTGCCACGCATAAGCGCAATGCCGCGCTATCGCTCGATCTTCGCAAACAGTTCCCCAATGCTCTCCTGCAGCGTCAGATCCGCCATGCCATCCCTGGGCGTGGGAGTCTTATTTACCAATACAAGCTTATTGCCGCGGTAATAATCCACCAGGCCTGCAGCAGGGTATACTGCAAGGGAGGTTCCCCCGATAATCAGCATATCCGCATGATGAATGTAGGATATGGCTTCCTGGATTACCTGGTTATCCAGGCCTTCTTCATAGAGCACCACATCCGGCTTAATCTCCCCGCCGCATTTCTCACAGCGCGGCGCCCCTTGGCTGCGGAGGACATATTGGGCGTCATAAAATGCATGGCAGGACTCACAGTAATTGCGGTGGACGCTCCCATGGAGCTCCAAGACCTTCTTGCTGCCAGCCAGCTGGTGCAGGCCGTCAATGTTCTGCGTAATAACTGCTTTTACCTTCCCCGCCTCCTCTAGCTCCGCCAGCTTCTTGTGCGCCATATTGGGCTGCGCATCCAGGCAGAGCATCTTGTTGCGGTAAAAGCGGTAGAACTCCTCCGGCTTCCTGCGGTAAAAGGTATGGCTGAGGATGGTTTCCGGAGGATAATCGTATTCCTGGTTATAGAGGCCGTCCACACTGCGGAAATCCGGGATCCCGCTCTCCGTAGACACGCCTGCCCCGCCGAAGAATACGATATTGTCAGATTCCTTGACCATTTCTAAAAATAACTGTATCTTTTCTTCTCTCTGTTTTTGTAATGACATCTCTCTGCCCCCAATCATATTATCATTTAATCGTTATACACGCAGCTGATATATCTGCCCCTTGATGCATGCGTTCTTTCTTACCTAAGTATATCCATCCCGCAGCTTATGGCTGCTTGCGGCTGTCCTCCACCAACACGGCATGCACCAGGCAGCGGTAATCATGGCCGGCTGGCGTACAGGTCATTAAAGTGACGGACTTTTGGGAAATATCCGGCGTGACGCCTGTGTCGTAATAGCTTTTAGACTTGACGGTTTCCAGCCATTTGGAAAATTCCTCCTCCCCCTCAATCCGATACGAGAAGGACTCTGTCCCCAGCCTGGCCACATGGCAGGAATAAATCTGGTAACGCAGCATGCCCTCTGGCGTATAGATCACAAATTCCGGGTTTTTACGGAAGGTATCCTCTTCCTGATAGCGGTTCAGCTTGGCAAACATAGACTTGTTCTTCATGTTATGGCCATAGACAAAGGTGTTGTTGTCGCTGAAATCCGGTGAATTTTCCACCTCCACAAAGATACATCCGCTGGCATTCTCCGCCTTGTCAAAGGTATGCTTCAGGTAGTAATCATTGTCCTCGCCCTGCACAATCGGATAGCTGATTTCCATTCCAGGAATTACAATCCACCCGATGATATCCGGATTCACTTTCCGCAGGGCTTCAAAATCCACCGGCATCTCCCCCTCCCTGTAAGAGCCGTCTTCGCCAATGGATACATACTCTTCCAAAGATTCATAGACTTTTTCCCCCTGACGGTATTCCAGGAGAGGGCCTCCGATTTTTACTAAGGAAAAAATAAATACTGCCAGCACGGGCAAGATGAACAGGATGGGGAGCATACTCCTTTTCTTCTTTTTCTCCATGGTAATCACTCATTCCTTTCCTTTCTCGCATTGCAAGTAGAAATTTTTGTATGGGTTAAGTATAATGTATTTATAGGGAATTTTCAAGAGGAAGGGGGATTTTCATGCCGAAGTAATAGCGATGGGCGATACGTGCATAAAATGATGCAAGTTTATTGGAGAGGAAACATAGTATGAAAATTGCAGATATGCATTGCGACACAATTTCACGGATTTTAAAAAACAGAAGAAGATGGGATTCTGCCTTGTATAGCAGCTTTATTTTGCGCAGCAATCCGTTTCAGGTAGATTTAGAGAAAATGGGGCGTTCTGGATATGTGCTTCAGAACTTTGCTATATTTGTAGATTTTGGGGAGACAGAACACCCGATCCAGGACTGTTGGGAACAGATTCGGATTTTCCAGGAGGAAATGGCGAAAAACCGGGACTTGATTTCCCCAGCGGCCACTTATGGGGAAATCGTCCAGAACCAGCGTGAAGGGAAGATGTCGGCGCTGATGACGCTGGAGGAAGGCGCGCTGTGCCAAGGCAGCCTGGAACGGCTGCGGCAGTTCTACAACATTGGCGTACGCATGATGACATTTACCTGGAATTACCCCAACAGCCTGGGGGATCCTGCGCAGAACAACCTGGGACGCAGCCACCAGGGGCTTACCCCGCTTGGCATGGAATTTTTAGAGGAAATGGAACGGCTGGGGATGATCCCGGATGTCTCCCATCTGTCTGACCAAGGCATCCGGGACGTATGCCGGCTTGCCAGAAAGCCTTTCTGCGCCAGCCACTCCAACGCCCGTTCCCTCTGCCCGCATGGACGCAACCTGCCAGATACGCTCATCCGCGGCATCAGCGAGCGCGGCGGGATCATTGGCGCAAATTATTATGGGGCGTTTCTGGATCCAAAACCAGATTCACTGGGGCGTTTTTACAGCGCTGCAGCCAAAATCGCAGACCATATCCGTCATATTTCCAATATCGGAGGCATATCTTGTATTGGCCTGGGCTCTGACTTTGACGGGATAGATGAAAATCTGGAAATGAAAGACTGCAGCCACATGGAGCTGCTGGCACAGGCGCTGCGCAAAAAGGGGTTCCATGAAAGCGAGATAGAAAAGATATTTTATAAAAATGTCCTCGGCTTTTACCGGGAAACATTATAAAAAGCGAAACTTGCACAAAGAGAGGTGCCTTATGCAAAAAGCCATTATTACCGTACCCAAAGCCACGCTCTATGAGACGGCGCAGGGCTGCGGCGTTGCGGACGAACTGCTGTCTGGCTGGATTATCAAAATCAGGCAGTCCTGGAAAGACCGGATGGAAGTCACAACCCACTATGGGTACAGCGGGTGGCTGAAAACATCTGCCATACGTCCCCTTCTCCCAGAGGAACACCGCCTATGGAATCCAATTGGCCATGAGCCGCCCCCTGTCCAGGAGCAGGGCTGCCACTTGGACGCAAATTATGCCGCCATGATCTGCCATACGATCATTGATGTGCTGGAATGCCCTAAGGTACAGGCAAAAGTCCTGTCCACACTCTTTATGGGGAGCGCTGTCATCCCCCTGGGAAGCCCCATAGATGGCTGGCAGAAAATCCAGCTGGCGGATAAGCGCTGCGGATATGTGCCTGCCTCCGCCATCCTCAAACCGCCCCTTTGCTTTCCTGATCAGGAGAGCTTCCGCTCCGGCATTCTGGGCTATGCCCGTTCCTATCTGGGCGCCCCCTACCGCTGGGGCGGCAAGACCCGGGAAGGCATCGACTGTTCGGGGCTTACCTTTATGAGTTATTACATGTGCGGCGTTTCTATTTACCGGGATGCTGCGATTGTGGAGGGATACCCTGTCCACGCAATCCCCCTCTCCCAGATACAGCCTGCCGACCTGCTCTATTTTCCTTCCCATATCGCCCTGTACCTGGGAAACGGACTCTACATCCATTCCACGGGAAATATACATACCTTTGGCTGCACCATCAACAGCCTGAACCCCAAGGATGCCAATTTCCGGGCAGACCTGGCTGAGCGCCTGCAGGGAGCCGGGAGCATATTCCCTTGCGGGGATCCTAATCTAAATTCATAAACCCGTTATATCACGCCAAATCTGCTGCACACGAAAAAGGCTGCATGGATATCATTTCATCTCATGCAGCCTTTTTAAAATATACTGTCCACTGGACTTTACCTCATTCTTTCCGAAATCTCCATTCTTCACTCAGATTTCTTACTGCCTCTGGATAGACCTATACGCATTCGTCTTAAACCTCTTCCAAACAAATCCTCAACTCCTGAATACTGTATGTCTTTTTCGACAATTCCTTGTGCAGGCTATCTGATCGGGAATCCTTTTGATTTCATTTGTTATACCTAAATCCCATCCACCTTGCATCTGCTGCTGTAAACTACTCCGTGAAACTTCTGTGTGGGGAAATTCAATCCCTGCCATTTTTCTCAGTTTATCTTCCCATTCCGAAAATACAAGCTCGGATATCATCCGTACGAAAATACCTCTATCTGAGGCTTCCCATTTCGGGGTTCTGGAAACACCTTATCCACCTGCTCTCCAGTACCTTCAGCCGCTTTCTCTAAATCCGAAAATACAACTTCAGATTTCATCCTATTGCTTAAAATCATCCTTGTATTTTCTGAACTTGATGCCGCAGTTTTAGGATTACCTTACTAGCGAGGTTTCTGCTGCCCTTTCATCTAAAATGTTCCACCCTTCTGGGGATTTCTGCTACAAAACAACAACCTTATTGTATTTTCCCATTCCGAAAATTCGCTTCTGAAATATGACACTTCTTAAATTGTCCTCTCTCAGAAATCCAACTTTCATTTTCCATCTGCAAAGCTTCTGTGAAATGGAATTCTTAGTAACTACGCTTTCTTGTATCTCTAATCTTGCCTTTGGGGGAGTAAATTTAAGTTTTTGGTGGTCCGTACCTTCCTTTCTTAAAAATTATGGGGTAATTCGTTCTCTTGCCTTTGGTCTGTACCTCCTGTTTCTTTTTGATGTATTCATTATATCTCACAGAAAAGGAAATGTCAACAATTATTTTGAATTTTTATAATTAAAGGTACTTATAACTAAATTATTATTTATAAGTGTTTGAATATTCTGATAATTATAGCCGAATGCATAAAGGAATGGGGCGCCGCTTTGATTTTTCCTTTTCATGGAGCGGGAAGAGGCCTTACGAATCGCTGTGGAGGCGGGAGGCTCAGACAAAAACACACTCCCGCCCCCTCCCGCCACAGATTAAAAACCGCTATTACTTTGGCAGTGAAATACCGTAGTGAAAGTAACTTTGTTTGCTACTCTTTTATGACTGCTGTGACCGCTGATGGACGGCTGCCTTCTATAGCTGCCCCCTTGGCGGACGGCTGCCTTCTTCTACGAATGCCGTGACCGTTGATGAACTGCTGCCTTCTTCTACGAATGCCGTGACCGTTGATGGACGGCTGCCTTCTATAGCTGCCCCCTTGGCGGACGGCTGCCTGCCGGGCTCTTCTGCTGCCCCCTTGGCGGACGGCTGCCTGCCGGGCTCTTCTGCTGCCGCTTTAACGTCAGATTGGCTATCTTCCATGGCTACTTCTCCGCATACAATGCCGTCGCCTGAAATGCTGGGAAATGCATTCATAACTTCTTCCACGCTGCCTGTATGGAAGCCGATAATCTCGCCAGATGAGCCGCGGGACACTACAATCCCGATGGAGCCGTCTTCTATATAAAAACGGCGGTAGGTATTTGGCGTTATTTCATCCTTAAAATACCCTACAGCCTCCCCTTGGTACATCAGGCGTCCCGGATCTTCCTGGAAGCTTAGGCCAAATTTTTCATATTCTGGAAATTCTTCACTGGCGGCAATGTTGTACATCAGCTGTTCCATTGCGCTTTTCGTGTATTCCATCCCTGTGTATACTGAGCCATTCACAGACTCCTCTGCCGTCTGATCGGTATGATTCCCAACATCCTGTTTCTCCGTTATAGGCGTCATGGCAAATATGGTCGTAACCCCTGCTACTATTACGCCCGCCGCCAAGGCTGCCCCTACTGTCTGCTTCTTCATCCTCATAATCAATGTAATCCTTTCTTCTATATTTGTTCCGCTAAAACTACTCCCAAGAAGCATGCGGCTGCCCTTGTTTTCTTCCATCTGGATAAGTGCAGACGCATATTCTGCCCTGAAGGCAAATCCATACCGTCGGACTACCCTTGCATCACATAACAATTCTATATCCTGGTTCGCCAAAGCCTGCATGCGCCATACCAGCGGATTGAACCAATGGACACAGGTGGCCGCAGCCAGAACCAGCTTCTTTGCCGCATCAAAATGCCGGATATGCTCCGCTTCATGTGCCAGCGCAAATTCTAGCTGACGGTCATCTTCCCACACCGTCTTCTTCGGCAAAAGTATCACCGGCCGAAAAATCCCATATGTCAAGGGCGCCTCTACTGCCTCTGACTGCCGTACGGATACCTTCCTCCGCAGCATAAGCGTCTCTTGCCACTCCCGGACAAAGGCATCCTCGATCGGAAGTGAAAAGCGGAACTCCCTACGGCACCTAATGTATGCCTTGAGATAAAAGAAAACACATGCCAGCAGTCCCACTCCATAAACAAAATTCCATACGGATTCCAGGGTTTTTCCTATCGTTAGAAAAATGCCCGCACTCTTCCCCTTTTCCAGCCAGACACCCTCCAAGCTGCCAATGCCTCCATCGAATCCCGTCTTTCCTTCTACGGCTCCATTTCCTCCCACGGTTCCTCCTGCGCCATCCATGGTTCCATTTTCTTCCGCAGCTCCTGCCGCGCCATCCACCATTTCACTGCCTCTATCTAAGGCTCCAGAGACGTCCAACAGCAGATGGGCAGCCCCTTCTTCCGCCCAGCTATAGATATTAAATTCTGAGCTTACCCCCACAGGAAGCAGCAGACGGACAGCCGCTACTGCCCACAAGGCTAAAAAACTGCCCCTGGGCATCCTCTTCCAGAGTAATCTGCGTAACACAAGAATGGCAAAGATTAATCCCCCTCCATAAAAACTCATTTGCCACAGATTCATTCCTGCCACCTCATTCCAAGTCCTTTACCATCTGCTTCAGGCTCTCAATCTGCTCCCGGGATATCTTCTTCCTCCCGAGCAATGCTGCAAACAGCTTATCTGCAGAACCATCATAGATTTTGTTAATCAGCTCATCTGTCTCCGCTTCCTGCACCAGTTCTTTTGGAATCAGCGCATGGCACATAAATTTGGGCTCTGAGCGTTCAATCGCCCCTTTTTGGATGCATCTCTTAATCAGCGTATATGTCGTGTTCTTGTTCCAGCCTACTTCTTCCTTCAGCACTTCCGCAATATGCTTGGCTGTAACATCCCCCTCCCGCCACAATACGCCCATTACTTTCAGTTCTGAGTCAAATAGTTTCACTTCCATCCTATGCCTCCTTCCTGTAAATCCTGCTATATTTATACTACCACAGTAGTCTATTTGTGTCAATGCTTTTATGGAACATAATAACTATCTTTTCCCCCAAAAAATACCACTAGCCCTTCAGCCAGTGGTATTCACCTGTTCCTCTATGCGATTTTATGCTTCTATGTCGTTCTGCGCCCAAAACTGCCTGCCGTCCACGGGCTACTCCGCTGAGAGCTTCTTGGTACAGGTCACCGCCAATGCCCCTGGGCCGATATGGCACGCCACGCTCAATGACAGAGGATCTACAAAATCAATCTCATGCCCCAAGAATGCTTCCTGCAGCTGTGCCTTAAATTCCTGCGCCGCCTGCACATCCTTGGTATAGGCTACGGCCATGTGCATATTCTCCCCTGACGGATCGCCAAAACGTTTAGCAAAGTCATTTTTAATGGCCTCTATCATAATGTTCTTGGCCTGCTTCACCGTCCTGGCCTTAGCAAACGCATCCAGTTTCTCCCCCTGTATCTGAAGCACGGGCTTTAACTTTAGCAATGTGCCTAATGCCGCCGCCGCAGGGGTGATCCTGCCGCCTTTTTTGAGGTAATAAAGGGTATCTACCATAATATAGATACTGGAATCAAATTTTGTCCTCTCCAAGTATTCCTTAATCTCCGCCGCGCCCTTCTGGCGCTTCACCATTTCCGCCGCGTCCAAGGCAGCCTGCTTCTGCGTAACGGAAATACGCTGGTTGTTCACCACCTGGACTCTGCCATCGTAATCCTGTGCCAGCATCATAGCTGTCTCACAGGAACTGCTCAGGCCGCTGGACATCGGAATATGCACAATCGCGTCATGCTCCTGCAGAAGGCTGTCCCATAAATCTGTCACAGACGCCACGGAAGGCATGGAAGTGGAAATCTCTGCCTGCCCTTCCAGCTTCTCATAAAATTGCTCCTGGGTTAGGTCAATATCCTCAAAATATGTTTCCCCATCTATGAAAAAAGGCATGGGCAAAACATGTATGCCGCAATCCTTTGCCTGTTCTTGTGTAATTCCGCTGTTACTGTCCGTCACTACTGCAATCCTCTCCAATTGTTGTTCCTCCTTTCATCATCCTTGCCCATTGTACCACAATTTTCCTATTGATACAATCCACTGCGCGATATTACTCTGGAAAAGTAACAGTTTTGGGTTACTATTCACGGCTCAGGAACGCGCTGTACTGCGTGTTCCGTGAGAACATGATTCAGGTGTGAGGGGCGATTTTTGCGCAGCAAAACTCTAAATTTCGCCCCGAATTGTTACTATTCACGGCCTCCCAGGCCGTGAATAGTAACGGTTTTGTTATTTTTCCCGGTTTCCTGTATTTTATGTCAGAAGCCCTGCTACAGTTTCCCCAGGAACATTTCCCAGAACGATTTCACAGACAGCAGCAACGCTGCGGCACATCCTGCGGTACAGAGCAGGCGGTCAGCCCAGCCGTGGGCGCGGAACCACCCCAGGCAGACGCCGTATTTGCAGGGATAGAATAGCTTAAGTCCCTTTTGGTTGCAAAGATCCAGAACCAGATGGGAGAGGAAACCAACCGTAAAATAGGGAAGGAACAGAGGAAATGCAAGGGCGAGCGACCCGTCCAGCAGCGCCAGCGCCAAGAAAGAATGCATAAATGAGCGATGCGGCTGCTTTTTCCCAAACACGCAGGTTCCGACAAAAAGCAGTACGCCTGCAAATATCCTTGCAGCATCGCTGTTGCCCGCCACATCCTCTAAAATCTTTATTCCCATAAAATAATCCAATGCCGCCGCGGCTGCTGAAATGGCAGACAGCAGCAGAATGGCGCCATTTGCCTTGCGGCAGGATTCAGAAGACTCTACATCAATATCCGGAATCAGCGCCCCTACTGTGCCGATGGCGACCGCCATACTCAGTTCGGCGACTGTCTTTGGGCAGGTGCATGCCAGCGTTGCGGCAATCCCCACTGCCATATGTGTTTTTCCAAGCAAAATTTTTCTCCTTTTGTATCAAACTATTTTATGTATCCCGCAACATATGATTTGCCAAAACCGTGTCACATTTTCCCATTCCCTGCATAAGATAAAATAACAGATTTCTGGAGTATGTACCATGTTAAATTACTTATGGGGTTTTATGATTGTCATCGGCATCCTCTATGCCGCCTTTACCGGAAGCCTGCCCGCCGTCACTGAGGCTGCGCTCGATTCCTCCAAGGAAGCGGTAGCGCTCTGCATTACTATGCTGGGCGTCATGTCCCTTTGGGTTGGGCTGATGCGGATTGCAGAAAGCTGCGGGATTATTTCCGGCGCCGCCCGGATGCTGAATCCGCTGCTGCGGTTTATGTTCCCTACCATCCCCAGAGGGCATAAAGCCAACGAATATATTTCCACCAACATCATTGCCAATGTCTTCGGCCTGGGATGGGCCGCAACGCCTGCGGGCCTGAAGGCCATGGATGAGATGGGGAAGCTGAACCAGCACAGCCGGGTAGCCAGCAAGGATATGTGTACCTTCCTAATCCTCAACGTCTCATCCTTCCAGCTTGTCCCTGTCACGATGATTGCCTACCGCAGCCAATATGGCTCCGCCAACCCTTCGGCCATCCTAGGGCCCGCCATCATTGCCACCTTCTTTTCCACGCTGGCCGGGATATTATTCTCAAAAATCATGTACCTCCTGCCAGAAAAACAGGAAAAGTCTACATATTATAAGACCGCCTATCGCGGGGCAGCACATCACAGGGATGCATATTCTAAGGATAAAGGAGGGCACATCCATTGAAAATCCTTCTTTTCCTCTCAGACAGCATGATTCCCCTGCTAATTTTTTCAATTGTGGGATATGGGCTTTTATGCCACGGGCATGTTTATGACGATTTTATCAAAGGCGCTAAGGACGGCTTCCAGACGGTGATAGGGATTATGCCTACCCTAATTGGGCTTATGGTAGGGGTTGGGGTACTGCGGGCTTCCGGGTTCCTGGAACTGCTGTCCTCTGCCCTGGGTGTGATCACAGAACCCCTGCATTTTCCAGCAGAGCTGGTGCCTGTCTCCATTGTAAAGATGTTCTCTTCTTCGGCCGCCACGGGGCTGGTGCTGGATATCTTCAAGCAGTATGGGCCCGACTCTTACTATGGGACGATCACTTCAATTATGATGAGCTGCACAGAGACTATTTTTTATACGATGAGCATTTACTTTATGACGGCAAAAGTACAGAAAACAAGATATACGCTGGCTGGAGCCTTGTTCACGACGCTGGTGGGAACTGTGGCAAGCGTAATACTGGCTCAGTTCATGCTGTAAGCCTGACGGATCAATCCAGATACCGCTTGAGCCTGGGCATCCAGTCCCCAAAAAATATCTCATCCTTGAGGATTCCTTCGAAGACAGGGGTATAGAACTCCCCCAAAAGCTGGATGACTTCCTGCCACTGCGGATAGCCTTCCATGTCATTTGCATGGAGCGCCTTCCACCTCTCCTCCATAGGGGAATAATCCGCATAGCCCTTCACCCTGTTCAGGCGGTTGCGGAGAAAGGAAATGGGGCGTTCCAGAAGCAGTCCATGCAGGCATTCCCACACCTTGCGCCCATTGACTGCCCTCTTTGCCAAGATGTCGTAAATTTCCTGGTACCAGAGCAGGTCATCCAGCCATTCGAGGGCGTCGATCACTTCATAAAAGCTGCGCGCCAGGTATTCTTCACTGCTGAACTTGCAGTACGCAATGGCTTCCTGTTTCGCCTCCCCTTCCTCTATGAGGATTTCTTCCTGGGGGTAGCCGCCCTGTCCCTGGTAGGGCATGATTTCCAGGCGGATTGGAATCCGATAAGGCTTCTTATGGATTTCCAACAGGACTTGGGGATTCCCTTCCTGCTGTTCCTGTCTTTCATCCAGAAAGACCTGGAGACACTCTGCGCCGCCCGTCTTTGGGTTCCGAAAGCTGGCTTCCAGAGGGAACAGCGCCTTAAGTTCTGCCAACGTGCCCTCCATCCCTTCCGCGGATGCAAAAAATATCAGATGGTTCATAAGGCTCCTCTGATAATTCTGCGCCTGCAGGGCTTTGTCATTGCGGATAAATAGCCTCTCTTTGAGCGGGGATCCAGCAATCCCCCTCAAGATAGCCCTGCCCCCGCAGCCTGCAATTAGATATAATTCTGGTGTCTGTCCCTCTCTGCATTCCATATCCGCCAACCTCTGTCCATGATAATTTGGGAACGATCCCGTAGCCTTCTCGTTGCCCTCTGCCAAGCATTATAACACATTTATGCTTTCACTGCACTTTATTTTTTTCTCCACCTGCGCCTCTTAAATTTTAAATCCTTTAACTTGGTCTTTTGCTGCCTCCTCACAGAATGCCGGTAACGGATTAAATAAAAATTATCCATCACATGATGGAGCAAAAATGCAACGCCAATCAGTGCGATTGCTGCCGCCACTCCCAAGAGGATATGCTTTAATTTTACGCCGAACAGTTCCCGGTTCAGAAATGGCAGGCCACGGCCTCCTGCTTCTGCAGGGCTGCCCTCCACTTCCTTATCTGCCCACGCCGTATCTCCTTCTGCGGTATTTCCCTCTGCGCCAGTTCCTGACGCGTTTTCCACTGTACTGCCTTCTGGCGCATTTCCTTCCGCATCAGAGCCCGCCGCATTGCTTCCTGCCTCCCCCTGGCCTCTCGCCTCAGTTCGCCCAAAAGCATTGCCTTCCTTGGTCTTCTGGAAGCCAAACTCCGGCGCTTTTCCCCCCATAACTTCAATTGCTGTCTCCCCTACGACCTGATCAGCATAGGAATATTGGATTTTCCCGACCACATCCTCAGAATCCTCCACTTCTATAATTTCCGGCTTGGCATCCTCAAAGGAAGCTGATTTCGGAAGCACCAGGTATCCCTCCTTGCTGAGCCCAATAAAGGAATCCTCGCTTTCAAAAATCTTGCTCTCCTTGATTTCCTGGCCATAGCTTTTCTCATTATCTGCAATATTCCACAGACGGAAATTCTCAAAGCAGTAATCAAACAGCGCCCTGGTATCCAGATAATGGTTTGGCGCCGTCTCATGCATCACGATACAGACCAGCGTCATGCCGTCCTTCTCCGCAAATGTCGCCAAGGTACTGCCCGCCACGCTGGTATAGCCCGTCTTGCCGCCGATGCAGTATTCATAGAGATGCTGCTCGTCCCCCTGGTAATTGTTCAGCATTTTGTGGTGGTTGCTCAGGTAAGTCTCTTCGTCATGTTTGTTGGTCGGAGGGATGGAATAACGCTTGGTATTCACAATCATACGGAACACATCGTTCTGCAGCGCTTCCCTGCTAATCAGCGCCATGTCATAGGCGCAGGTCCAGTGATCCTCATCCGGCAGGCCATGGGGATTATTGAAATGGGTATCCTTGCAGCCCAGCTTCTTTGCCCGCTTATTCATCAGGCGGATAAACCTGTCATAATCCTTCCCTGTATGCTCTGCAATGGCGTATGCGCATTCATTGGCTGATTCCAGCATCAGCCCATATAGGCATTCCTCCATCGTCATGATCTCGCCCACATCCCGAGAAATGCCAGAACCCTCCGTATTGAACACGGCGTCATGGGAAAAGGTGACGTCCTCATTCAGGCCGCTCTTTTCAGAGGCCAGAAGAGCCGTCATAATCTTAGTAATGCTGGCCGGGTAAAAATGCTGGCGGGAATTTTTCTCATACAATACGGTTCCTGTGGACACCTCCATCACAATTGCGGATTCCCCGGCAATCTGAGGCCCTTCCGGCCAATATTCTTCTGCGTGGGCAGTGCGGCCGCCCATAGAAAAAAGGAATACTACGGCTAATAGCAGACATGTCCATTTGCTTCTTCGTTTCATAAGAATTTCTCCCTTGTGCTTATTTTTCCGTTTTTTACAAAATATATCAAAACTTTTACAAAACTGTTACAGATTTAGTATACCATATTTTGGGCATGAAAGCAACTTTTGACAGTTTTCTGCAAAAAAATATTTCTGTACCGGGGGATTTATGGTATGATAGCTGTGATTCTTTCGTGGCTGGTGTGTTGTCACACAGGTGTGGCCATTCAAATTTTATGTTTTGGGAGGTATTTTATGAGATTAAGGAATATTCCCGGCTCGCGGGAGGCCATTGCTGCAAGCGGCTGGTGCATCCAGGAACCTGAAAAGGCTAGGGGAGGCTGGAACCATATTTTTGGGAACGAACATCCCATCCATATTGAGATTGGCATGGGCAAGGGGCAGTTTCTGATACAGCTGGCGAAGGAGAACCCACAGATTAATTATATTGGGATCGAAAAATATTCCAGCGTCCTGCTGCGGGCGCTGCAGAAGCTGGAGGAAGATCCTTTGGAAAACGTGCGTTTCATCCGTATGGATGCGGAAGAACTGTGCCAGGTTTTTGGCCGGGGGGAGGTAAGCAGGATTTATCTGAACTTCTCAGACCCCTGGCCAAAGGACCGGCATGCAAAACGCAGGCTGACTTCCCGGCAGTTCTTCACACGTTACCATGAAATATTGGCAGCAGGCGGACGTGTAGAGTTTAAGACGGATAATACCGCCTTGTTTGAATTTTCCCTGGAAGAGGTTACGGCAGCCGGATGGCGGCTGGATGACTTTACCAGGGATCTGCACCATGACCCTGTGATGCGGGAAGGAAATATCATGACAGAGTATGAGGAACGGTTCTCTGCCCTGGGGAACCCCATCCATAAGCTGGTGGCTTCCCCCTATTCTATTTCAGTTACTTTGGCAGGGGAGTCGCCTTCCAGGTAGGAAATGCGGATCGTATCGCCTGCGCTGTAATGGATAATATCCAGTAAATCTGTGTTGGATAAGTCAACGTCAAAAATCAGTGCATTTCCATCCAGGGCAAAATAAATATGGGAAGTGCCTTCTATATTCACAGGCATAATGTTCTTGATTTTGCCGGACGCCGACTGGTTTTCCTCACTGACGGCTCCCGCCAGGCCGTTGTTGCGCAGCAGGTCGCGGTAGGATTTCTCGCATTCACGGATGGAATCTCCCGTCGCCACCCACTGGTATTTCTGGATATTAACCATCGCGTACATTTTGACCAGGCCGGCGTCATCTTTTAAGGCCATAAAATAGGTCGGTTCGCCGGCAATGTTCAGAAGCAGGGGGAAGGTGGCGTTATATCCCAGGTTCTGCACCTGCCCCTCGGCCGAGGACATGGCGGATTCCTCCGTGGCGCCTTCTATCTTATAGAAACGGGTTTCCATCGTGCGCTGGTTCATAAGGACGAAGCCAACGTTGGACTGGTCGCCGCTGACGCTGGTCACGCCAGAATATACCCATACATCGTCATCCAGGGCAATGTAATTGTAGCCGTTTGTGGTCTGCAGGCAGTCCTTCTGGCCAAGAATGCTGTTAAAATAACCGTGCTTCAGCGTCCCGTTATAATCATAGAGGCCCATCAGCAATTCCGCCTGATATACCTTATCCACCCATTGGGGGACGTCCTCAATCTTATAATCCGTACATTCTCCGGTAATGGCATTGCAAATCACCACATTGCCTACCGTAACGCCGCCAAAAAGGCCAATATTAAATTTCTTTACCGGGCAAATCCAGAAAGGGGTGCCCTCATCGTCAATTTCAAAGAAAAGCTGTTCTGTAAAAATATAGGTAGGGTAACGGAAACGCAGGTGGCGGTAGATATTGCGGTTCAGATACTCGCCCTTGGAGTACTTGATGCTGTCCGGCAGCTTCACGCATTCCGTATCCTGGGTCGCCATATCAATTTTAATATAGGCCGGGATGCCTTCGCTCTGGTTGGTCAGCCACTTAATGCCGCTTGCATAGACAAGGGGGGAGACGCGCACCGGCTTGTTGTTCACATTAATCTGGCTGTAATCATTGGATACCTCAAATTGGGACACCATGTCCACCATGCTGCCCATTTTCCGGTCGCCCAAAAGGGCGGCGGAATCCTTGTCGAGAATGGGGATGGTATTATAGTCCACCTGGGAAATATCCGCTGTAAAATCATGCTCTTCCACCGTCATAAGCTGCTGGTACTTCTTGGCGTTTACAATCGGGGAAGAAGCAACGGAACCAACCAGGAGAACCAGCAGCAGGATACCGGCAATCGAAAAACATACCTTGGTGACAATGCCTGCTTTGACCTCTACCTGAATATGGCCTGGCTTCAGTTCAATCTTCTTACCTTCTCGGAAGGCCCTCCGCAGGAAGGAGAGGACGCCCAGGGCAGCCACGGCGCCAATGAGAAACCACCAGGTACCAATAGAATGCAGGTTAAAGGCTGGAATCGTGATATAATAATAGAGAAAGGCTGCCAAAAGCAGCAGCAGCGCTAAAATAATATGTCTGATTGTCTTTTTCATAAGTGTTCTCCTTCTTGTATTATTCCAATAATACAATTTTAACCTTTTCTTAAGGCAAAGTCAAGCAAAGTTGCCTTATCTTAAGCTATTTTAATAGATGAATAAAAATTTATTAAAAAAAATTAAAAAAAGGCTTGCATTTTGAAATGATATGGTATATAATACATTTTGTCGCAAGGGTATAGCACTTACGGCAGAACAAAATTTTATAACTCCCGCGCCTCTAGCTCAGTTGGAAGAGCACCTGACTCTTAATCAGGGTGTCCAGGGTTCGAGCCCCTGGAGGCGCATATAAAAGCACTGTTTTTGATGACTTTGATCTCGGGGACGGTGTTTTTTTTGCCTTTTTATAGGCTCTCGCCTCTTTACTCCTGATATTTCAAGAACCTATCTTGTTATTGGGGAGGGGTAATCAACTTTAAGACTTCCTTCAAGGAAGACTGTATCGTATTCATCTTCTTTTCCAATGAAGGGCGCCGATACGTAAATTCGGCCAGTTTTTGCTTGATGGATTTTTTCCGTTTCATGGTTAAAGGGAAACCTCTGCTTTTCTTCTATGATATGCATAAAAAAAGAGTTTTATTCTCCTAAGGAACTGCCCAGAAATAACAAGTAGCATCACAAATTAATAAAAAGCTGCGAGGCCAGCGCCAAAGGGACGCCTTCCTCACAGCTTATCCGATTTACATGTTTGCAATCAACGCCGCTATGTCTTCAGGGCTCATCATTTTATTGGGGTCTGATGTGTCTGGCTTGGGAGGCTTTTCTTCCTCAAGCTGCTGAGGGGCGTCCGGAAGTTCTTCTACCTCTGCGTTGGCAATTAGCGCCGCGATATCTTCGGGGCTCATCATCTGATTCGGATCCGCAAGGTTGGGCTTCGGAACTGATACCTTGCGCGCCAGCTTTGCTTCCGGAGCCTGCGGCTTAGGCTGCTCCTGCGGCTTTGCTTCCGGAGCCTGCGGCTTAGGCTGCTCCTGCGGCTTTGCTTCCGGCTCCCCAGAAGGGGCTGATGCCTCCAAGGCCCGGGCTTCTGCCGGCGCCACATCCTTCTCCTGAGCCACAGATCCTTCCGGCGCCATTTCCTTCTCCTGAGCCATAGGTTCTGGCTGGGCGATATCCTTCTCCTGAGCCATAGGTTCTGGCTGGGCGATATCCTTCATCTGAGCCATAAGTTCTTCCGGCGTCATTTCCTTCTCCTGAGCCATAGGTTCTTCCGATCCTGGTACGGGCGTTTCCCCAATACCTGAGAGCAGCGCCTCCAACTCGCCGGGGCTTAGAGTTTCCACAGCTGGCTGCTCAGTTGATGCCGAGGCCTGGCTTTCCACAAAGGGCTGCTCAGATAATGCTGAAAATCCGCTATCCCCAGAGTACGGATCCGTTGCCACAGAAGGCTGCCCAAACGCCGCCGAAAATGCTTCTTCCCCTGTAGAAGGGGGCTGTACGCCGCCTAACAGTGAAGATATTTCCTGCAGCCGCGCCAAAATTGTCTCCTGGGCATTTCTCAGGGACTGGATTTCCTGCTGGATACTGCCTGGCTGGCTCATCCCCTCCGCATTCGGCACAGAGTTGATGAGCTGATCCATCTGCCTCATGAGCTGGCCGTTGGAATTGATCAGCGCATCCGCATTTTCTTTGCTGCGGTTGATTGTAACCTTCGCTATCTTCTTCTGGTCTTCCCTGAGTCCGTCTATCAAGGAAGCAATCATCTTCTGATTGGCGCTGTTTGCCTTTTCCAAGGGCATGATTTTCTGGCCGATAAAATTCAGCTTATTGTCTAAATCCTGGAATTTCTGCTGGAATATCAGGTAAGACGCCTTTTCTGCCTTCAGGATATCCTGGTATTGCTCTTCCCTCTCACGGACTCCTATTTCCCTTAAACTCATCCACCCATCTAACGTAAACGTCATCCAGAGAAAGGTGATAAAAGCTGCAGCCGCCATAAGCCGGAGATTCCCGGACATGGTAATCATATAGATGTCGCATAAGACCATGAACATCAAGATGATTGAGCTAATTAATACCCTTGTTTTTAGTGGTCTGTCATTCCTCATACGTTCTCCTCCACCCTGTCATTATTTGCGATTTTACTATAACAGTTCCGCACCTTCATAGTTACTGCAAGTTAGCTATAATCATACCATAATTTCCGGGTCATGTCAAAAAGTTCGTTGAAAAAACAAATGCGGTATGATACTATTTTGTTACGAATCTAGTACATTCAACAGATACATTAACTTTACAGAATTGGAGGATCTTATGATGGACAGCTTAGCATCCCTGAAGGAAAAAGTACTTGCAGGCCGCCAAATTACTCGAGAAGAAGCGCTTGCACTGGCAGAGATGCCTCTGGAAGAGTTATGCGCCGCAGCGGATGAAATCCGGCGGTTTTTCTGCGGCGATAAATTTGACCTATGCACGATTGTTAATGGGAAAAGCGGAAAATGCTCAGAAAACTGCAAATACTGCGCGCAATCCGCTTCCTATCATACTGCCGTTGAAACCTACCCCCTGTTGGATACGGAGGCCTTGCTGGAACAGGCACAGTACAACCAGAGCCGCGGCGTCCACCGCTACTCCATTGTCACTTCCGGCAGGAATTTAAATGCCCAGGAGGTCAGCCAGGCATGCGGAAGCATCCGCAAAATAAAAGAAAGCCTGGATATCTCCATATGCGTATCCTTTGGCCTGTTGGAAGAGGCAGACTTCCAGAAGCTCAGGCAAGCTGGGGCTTCGCGTGTCCATAACAACCTGGAAGCCTCTGCCGGGTATTTCCCACAGGTCTGCACAACCCATACGCAGCAAGACAAAATCCGTTCCATAGAAGCCGCCAGGAAGGCGGGCATGGAAGTCTGCAGCGGGGGCATCATGGGGTTGGGGGAATCCATGGAGGACCGCATCGACTTAGCTATCACCCTGCGGGAACTGCAGATCAAATCTGTTCCCGTCAATATGCTTAATCCCATCCCTGGGACGCCCTATGAGAACAACCCCCGGCTCACGGAAGAGGATATGTGCCGGATTGTGGCCATCTTCCGCTTTCTTCTGCCAGACGCCTTCATCCGCCTGGCTGGCGGCAGGGGGCTTATGGAAGATCAGGGACGCAGATGCTTCTGCTCCGGCGCAAATGCCGCCATCACCGGGGATATGCTGACCACCTCCGGCATCACCATCCAGCGCGACCTTGAGATCCTCAAAGAACTGGGCTACCAGGTACAGATCCCTTAAACGCCCGCCCTCATAATCTTCCCTAAATTATGGCATAATATCGATTGCCCCGACTAACACGCTGCCGGGGCAATCGGAGGGCTTTCATCACCCTTCGGAAAGGAGGCAAGACAATGGAACATACACTACAGATCAAACATGGGCTTGTCCATGACGCAGTACGCCGGGAACCTTACCTGGCAGATATCTTAGTAGAAAACGGAAAAATCACCCAGATTATTCCCGCTTCAGAAGGCGGAGCCGCCGACAAGACGCACAGCCTGGCAGCCACAGCCGATGGCAGGACACAAATCCCAGATGCTGCTGCGGATGGCAGGGCACAAATCCTGGACGCCACAGGGCTGGAAGTATATCCCGGCTTTGTGGAAGCCCACTGCCACCTAGGCCTCGATGGGTACGCCATCGGCTTTGAAGGCGCCGATTACAATGAAATGACGGATTCCCTGACTCCCCATCTGTGCGCCATAGACGGCCTCAATCCCATGGATGAAAGCGTCCGGCTGGCGATGGAAGGAGGCGTCACCTGTGTGGCGGCAGGGCCTGGAAGCTCGAATATCCTGGGCGGCACCTTCACGGTCTACAAAACATCTGGGAAACGCATCGATGACATGGTAATCCAAAAAAAGGCGGCCATGAAATGTGCATTCGGCGAAAATCCCAAGCGATGCTATAAAGACAAGGACACCTATTGCCGCATGAGCATTGCAGCCAGGCTGCGCACCATGCTGGACAAGACAAAAGAATACCTGGCCAGGCTGGAAGCCGCAGGGGACGATCCCCTGAAAATGCCCGCCTATGATCCTAAGCTGGAAGCCCTAATCCCTGTCATCAAAGGAGAAATGCCCTTAAAAGCCCATGTCCATCAGGCAAATGACATTTACACCGCCATCCGCATCGCCAAGGAATACCAGCTGGGGCTCACCCTCGATCACTGCACCGACGGCTCCCTGATTGCGGATGACTTGGCCAAAGAAGGCTATCCTATAGCGGTCGGCCCCACCTTAACCCATGCCACAAAATATGAATTAAAAAATAAGAGTTTCTCGACGCCCGGAGATCTGGCAAAGGCCGGCTGCCAGGTATCCATCATTACGGATTCTCCCGTAATCCCCCAGCAGTTCCTGCCCCTCTGCGCCGGGCTGGCCGTAAAATCTGGCATGGATGAATTTGAAGCCCTCAAAGCCATCACCATCCAGGCCGCCAGGCACATAGGCGTATCCGAACGGGTAGGTTCCCTGGAGATTGGGAAAGACGCCGATTTCGTCATAGCAAACGGGAATCCCATGGTATCTGACACTGTGATTTCTTATGTATTAATTAATGGAATGATTACGTTCCAGAGATAAACAGGATGTGAAACGGCCCTTTCGCGCATTGGGATCAGCCAGCTGCGGAACGGCTTTTTCCTGTTTAAAGATAAACGGAAGGAAAGGGTTGCCTTACGGCAACCCTTTTTGGGGGAGTAAATTTATGAAATGTTTCATGGGGTGCCACATCTTGGGCGGTGGCACCAACCACTCTCACTCTATGTAAACCAACTTCATCAAATAAAGTTAAATTTTTTTTAGTCGAAGCTGATAACGGTGCGCGCTTGTTTGTGCTATCAACTTCATTTGATATAAAAGAGTATAAAGCATAAATGTGTGCAAAGTGTGGACATTTTCTAAAAGAAACATAAAGATTTCGAAAGAAATTATGAAGAAACAGTAAAAAAAGCGTTAGGTATTTCTGAAATCAATCCACCGCCTTACAGAATCCTTTTACCGCCTTGCTGGGGGCTAATCCCTTCCCTATCTTCTGCAGCATCTTCCACCAAGCGGCGCGCGCCTCTGTCCATTTGGGGGTCACCTGGTAATAATCGCCCATATATCGGTTAAACAAACCATACTCCGTCATCAGGATGTCATTGACATAGAGATCTTCCATGTCGCGGACAGGCCAGTATGCCGAAGCCAGGACAGCCCTTTTATACGGCTCCTCCTCCATCGCCATAAAACGGATGAATTCCTTGGCTGCCTCTATCCTCTCCCCGTCTCCATTGTCAAATATTCCAAAGCCCCAGATCCCGCCCTGCAGCCTGGGCTCCCCATCGCTTGTGGGGAATGCCATCGGAAAAACATCAAAATCACGGTCAGGATTGGCCATTGTCTGGCTAACCTCCAAGGAGCCATTCCAGCAAAATGCCATCGCCAGCTCCCCCTGGATGAACTGGGCAATTTCACCGCCGCCATCTATCTCGGGATCAAAGCGGATCCCCTCCAAATCATAGAGCAGCTGCAGAGCCTTGATGTTCTCTTCACTGTCAATGGTATATTCTGTATGGGCGCCGTCTGTAAAGCTTCCGCCATACAGGTTGTTCACCAAGGCGCGGGTTCCCTGGTCGCCGCCCTGCCCCTTACAATAGATAGCCCCCACCTGCTTCTGCCCATGCTCCACCAGCGCATGGACTGCCTGGATAAATCCCTCGGTTGTCCATGTATGGCTCTCTTCATCTATATACTGCAGCGCGCCTGCCTCTTGGAACATCTGGTAATTAATCGCCATGCAGTGGGCGCCCATACAAATCGGAAATTCATAAAATTCTCCATTCCTGTGCTGGCAGGCATCACGGACAAAGCTGTAAACCTGGCCAGCCGCATCTTCCGCCCACAAATCAGATAAATCCACCATCCGGCCTTCCTCCCCCCAATGGGCCACCAGGCGTTCCGGCCCCTCAAACACCAGATCTGGAAGCTGCCCCTTTGCAATCGCATCATCAATCATGCTGTCCCCATCGCTATACTGCAGATAATTTACAGACACATGAATATTCGGATACGCCTCATGAAACCTGCTCAGTAGGTTTGCCACCGCCGCAGATTCTCCCCAGTTGCCCACCGGATATGTCCAAAGGGTAATCGCAATATCCTTCTGCCCTGTGCCATCTTCTCCTCCTTCTGCCCCCGCTCCGCGCAAGCCCTGGTTCCCGCATCCTGCGGCGGCAACTGCCAAAAACAGCGCCAGCATCCATACCAAACCCTTTTTCATGAACAGACCTCCTCTTCCCTATAAATATTCCTCCAGTACTTGGGTGACCTCCTGCAAGTCGATCGGCTTTGCCACATGGGCATCCATCCCGCAGTCCAGGCATCTTTTCACATCATCCTCAAAGGTATCCGCGCTCATGGCAATAATGGGAACCTCCCCTGCATCTTCCCGCCCCAGGGCGCGGATCGCCTTAGCTGCCTCAAATCCGGTCATTATCGGCATACGCAGATCCATCAGGATGCCGTTATACCATCCTTCCTGGGACTGGCTGAATTTCTCAAGGCAGACCTTTCCATTCTCTGCCCATTCCACCTCCAGCCCCATAGCCGTCAGCAGCTCATTGGCAATTTCCCAATTCAGGTCATTATCCTCCGCCAGCAGCACGCGTTTTCCCTGCAGGGAGCCTGCCGCCTCCTTATGTGCCTGCCGGCGCCTTCCAGTCCCCTTTTTCTCCTCCATAAATTCCTTGAGGTGGCAGTACAGGGTGGAACGGAACAGCGGCTTGGCGATAAATCCATGGATGCCCGCAGCCCTGGCCTCTGCTTCCATGTCGCTCCAGTCCCCATCGGAAACCAGCATCATGGGGATCTGGCAATGATGCTTCTGATGCAGTTCCCTGGCCGCGTGGACGCCGCCTTTTTTGGGCAGCTTCCAGTCCAGCAGAATCATGTGATAGCTGCCGCCCTCCTGTCGGCGTCTTTCTATCTTCTCAGCAACATCTTTGCTGTCCACTGCCCATTCCACCTGTATGCCCATGGATTTCAGGCTGGCTATGGTGCTGGCGCAGCTGATGGCGTCCGCACCTGCCACCAGCACATCCCACGCTGGAAGCTGCATCTTCTCCTGCTGTTCCTCAGGCGCTTTCTTCAGATCCAGCATAACATGAAACTCGCTTCCCTTGCCCTGTTCGCTCTTTACCTCAATACGCCCGCCCATGGCGTCCACAATGCACTTGGTAATGGCCATCCCCAGGCCTGCCCCCGCCGTCTTCTGGACACGGGCGCTGTCCTCCCGCATAAAAGACTCAAAAATCTTCTCCTGGAACTCTGGCGCCATGCCAATGCCATTGTCTTTCACACAGAAATGGATATGTACGTACGCATCCCCCTTGGGAGAATCCTCCTCATACAGCATCACCTGTACCGTCCCCTTTTCCGGCGTAAACTTCACGGCATTTCCCAGCAGGTTCAGCAATATCTGGTTGAGCCGCAGGCGGTCGCAATATACCGTCTCCACCGGCGCTTCGCGGACATAGATATTAAAATACTGCTTCTTCTCCTTGATTTGCGGCTGGATCATATACACAATATTCTGCATCACTTCCGGCAGGAAAATCTCTTCCACGTTCAGCGCCATCTTCCCGCTCTCCATCTTAGACATATCAAGGACATCATTAATTAGGCCTAGCAGATGGCGGCTGGAAACGGTAATCTTTTTCAGACAATTCTCTACCTGCATGCGGTTCCCCAGGTTCGCGCTGGCAACTGCCGCCATGCCAATAATGCCATTCATCGGCGTACGGATATCATGGCTTATATTAGAAAGGAAGTCGCTTTTTGCCCGATTGGCACGCTCTGCGGAACGCTTTGCCTTGTCTAACGCATACATCTGCCGCCGGATCATGCGGAAATATTCGGCAAACACCAGCAGCAATATGACAATAATCATCAGGCATTCCCCAATGGCCGTATAGGACCATTGGCTTCCCAGCCCAGCAATCGACTCGTCAATCAGGCCATACGGCATAGCCAGCATTAGATACCAGTCTGAATAAGGCAAGATCGTCCCATACAGGTTGCGCATCTCCCCCTTTACCGAAGCTTCGGCGGTAAAATCACGGCCTTTGTCCATTGCCTCCCCCAGTTCCTGGATAAACCGCTCAGAGGCCTCTTCATCCATATCTTCATAATAAGTACGCACCCGGTCAAAATAGTCTTTGCCTTCCATCGCCTTGCCGCGGATAATAAATTCGCCTTCACGGCTGATGATAGAATAATTCACCAAGGAGCCGCTTCTATCCAAGGAAAGCGTATTGATAAAATAGCTGGTAGGGAAACCTGCCACCAATGCAACGCAGGAGCCTCCTTGGGACGGAGCATAGGTAATCGGCACCCCCATCAGAATCACGTCGTCCCCGTTCTGGTCACGCGCCAGAGTAACCTTCTCTTCCCCCGCATTCAAGGAAGCCCAGAAGTCCTCCTGCTCCACCGGCTCAATCTGTACGCCATAGAGCATCTGCAAATCCCCGCTTTCTGTATAAAAAGCTACATAGTCAAATCCTCTTAGCCGCGCATTGTACGTTAAGGCTACTTCCAGCGCGCTGCTGTTGCGCCCCTCCCCGGCCTGGAGAGAAATAGCCAGAGCGCCCACCTGGGACAGACGCAGTTCAATTGTAGTCCCAAAGTGCATGGCCACCTGCTCACTCATTCCAGACATATAGATCTCCCCAACATCACGAATCGTATCTGCACCCTTGTCGTTCATTCGTGCAGCCTGAAAGGCAAATATAATAACGCAAAAAATGGACGCAATCATAAGGCTGATGATTAAAAACCTAGTAGTCACTTTCCGCATCTTCGACATTCCTCCCGTATCTCCTGTGTAGCTTATTATATATAATTTATCACACTCTTGGGCAAAAGTATAGGGTAATTTTGGTTACTGTCTGGCGCAGAAACAGTTACGGGACTGCATTTCCTAACAAAAGATTAATTCCAATGTATTGCATTATTGCATTCTAGGAAAAATGGTATTATAATATAAAAGCGAAAAAGCAGTGAATATAACGATAAAACACAAGGAGGAACTTAAAATGGCACAGGTTACAAAGGACACTATGATTGGGGAACTTCTGCAAATTGACGAAAATATTGCCCCCGTTCTGCTGGACATTGGCATGCACTGTCTAGGATGCCCTTCATCCCAGATGGAAACAATTGCAGAGGCAGCTATGGTACACGGCATTGAGCCCGATGCATTAGTGGATAGGATTAATCAGTTTCTGGCACAATAAAAATATGAGGGGCTGCCGGACAATAGGCAGATCACTATTGTCCGGCAGCCTTTTTCCTTTGCCGGGCAGCCGCATAAGCTTCTGCGGCGCATAAGATGGCCCAAAATATAAATCTCTGATTCGTGAACAAGACTTCTCATCTTGTGATACATTTACAGGTTCCTGATGAAATGCTCCCTCCTTTTTTGCTCCACAGTTGTGGAGGTATTTCGTGATATATTAATTGTTCCGAAAGCTCCCAGATCACTTTCGGAAGTATGGCCCCGGCAGTAAAAATATGCCAGAGCTATAGGGCAGCCCCTGGAAACCTCCCGGTTCTTTTTCCTTTCCCAAGTGCGGAGCCATAGGCGCCGCCACTGCCAGCACAGCAATTTATTTTATTCTGAGAGGGGCGTAATGACGCCCCGCCAAGGAGATTCCCAATCCTTCGGTCGGCATGCCTCCAGGCTGCGGATGGCGCCCCCAAGAGACAGGGCTGCATAAATGGCCAAAATTGGCCTTTCAGAGATGTATTGCCTCCCCTGGCACATACTGCCAGTACAAAGCAAAATCTGACAACAGGCGCTTGTATCATCTACGGGTAATTTATTCTGGATATCCACATACTATACCTTAGGGTATAAAATATGAATTGTGATAAGCAGAGGCAGGTACAAAACGCCCCTGATATGAAATGCTCCGGATTCTCCGGATAAATTTGAAAATGGAAATATACTTGTAACTGTGAGGTACAGAACAGTTACGTAATCTCTCTAAAGTTTAATGAAAAAGTAGTTGGCTCCTTTCTGCCTGAGCCAGAACCTCATCTCTGTGCATAGTTATAACACACAATTTTTACCAAATCAATAGGAAAGGGTATATTTTTATAAAATTTATATATTTTTTAGAAAATAGATTAGAGTTCGACTTGACGAGAGGCAAGGATATGTAATATACTTTGAGTACCAGAAAAGTTCAAGTGGTTTTAGAGACAGATTCCTGATACAGCAATAGCAATTTGAAAAGGATGTGACTTTATGAAAATAGAAAAAGTAAGTGAAAATCAGATTCGTTGTACGCTTACCAGGGAAGACCTGGCGGACCGCCAGCTTAAGTTAAGCGAACTGGCTTATGGGACGGAAAAAGCGAAAATGTTGTTTCGGGACATGATGCAGCAGGCTGCTTATGAGTGTGGGTTTGAGGCAGAGGACATTCCCTTAATGATTGAGGCGATTCCGCTGTCTGCAGATACAATTATATTGATTATCACAAAGGTAGAATACCCGGAAGAGCTAGATACGCGTTTCTCCCAGTTTGCGCCAGGCGATATGGATTATGAAGCAAAAGAGGAATATACCGGAGAGGACACAGATAAAGTTTTCGAATCTGCCGGGGCAGACGATATCCTGGATTTATTCCGCAAGATCCAGGAAGAGGCCAAGAAGGCAGCCGACAAGAAAGGCACAGACTTCATCCCCCTGGAAAAGGCCATCCAGAAGAAACAGCCAGAGGCAGAAGAGCCGATTATCGTAGACATTACCAAGCTGTTCGTATTCGATAACCTAGATGAGGTAAACCGACTGGCACGGGTGCTGAAGGGATATTACAGGGGCTGCAATGTGTTATATAAGAACCATACAAATCGGAAATATTATCTGGTCATCAGTAAGAGCCAGCACACGCCAGAGGAATTTAACAAGGTATGCAATATTTTAGCGGAGTATGCACATCAGGAACGCTACTCATTGGCCACCAGGGCTTATTTTGATGAACATTATGAATTAATACTGCGGGAAAATGCATTACAGACCCTAAGCAAGATTTAACGCAAGCCCCTTGTGCTTTGGCATAAGGGGTTTTTGTAATATGCGGCATTTGGGGAGCTAAAGCGGGCAGGCGGCTGCTGGGGCTGTATAGGGGGATTATGGGCATTTCGGAGGCTGGTTTGGATGCGGAAATTCATATGGCAGGATCGCAACGAACTTACATAGGAGGGCAAAATGGCAGGAAATCATGATATGGATGAATTGGAACAGCTGATCCAGGAATTGGAGCAGCAAGAAAAAATTTTAGAAGCCCCTTCCAGTGAGGGCAGCAACGGCTCTGGGGCAAAATCTCTTTTCAGGGAGGGCAGCAACGGCTCTGGGGCGAAATCTCTTTTCAGGGAGGGCAGCAAGAGTTCCGGCTCGAAACCTTCTTTCGGAGAGAACAGTAAGGAGACTGGAGCAAAATCTTCTTCCAGGGATGACGGCAAGGAGGCCGGCCCGAAACCTCCTTACAAGGATAGGGACAAAGAGGCTGGCACCAAAGGAGCCTCCGGAGAGGACGGCGGCGGGCAGGCGCAGCGGCGGAAAGAGCCCGTATGGAAGAAACAGAAAAAACGCCAGAAGGGGCCGCTGATGCATATTGCGGCGGCAGCCGTTTTCGTCACAGTGGTGATCCTCATTGCGCTTGGCAGCGCTGTCATCAAGAAGTATAGCCCTACCAAGGAGCGGGCGGATTTAAGGGCATATTACCATATCCAGAACGAAGATGACATGGCAATCGTACTGGACGGGCAGATTCTGGAGGAAACGGCAAAATATTGGGATGGGCATGTCTATCTGGACTATAAGACAGTACAGGAATATCTGAACCAGCGTTTTTATTGGGACAGCAATGAAAATCTACTGCGCTATACCACTGCCTCTGAACTGATTTCTGTGGATGCCGGGAGCCGGGATTATGAGGTTTCACGCAAAAAACAGAGCGAAGAATATGTGATTGTAAAAGTGGATGGGGAGCAGATGTACCTGGCTCTGGATTTTGTCCAGAAATATACAAACCTGGATTTTGAAACCCATGAAATGCCAAACCGGGTGCGGATTACCGCCTCCTGGGGCAGCGTGCAGACGGCTGAGGCCCGGAAAAATACGGAGCTGCGTGTGCTGGGCGGCATCAAAAGCCCTATTGTGGCAGACGTCGAAAAAGGGGGCAGGCTGACCATCCTGGAACGGGGGGAAAACTGGAGCAGGGCTTATACCGGGGACGGGATGATTGGCTATGTGAAGAACAGCGGCCTTGGGGAAATCACCGAAGAAACGGTTTCCAGGGATTTTGAAGAAGAGGAATTTACCCATCTGTTAAAAGAAGGCCGGGTCAGCATGGGATGGCATCAGGTGACCAACCCAGAGGCAAACGAACGGGTAGGGAATGTGCTGCAGTCTACCAAGGGCATCAATGTCCTCTCTCCCACCTGGTTTTACCTCAATGACAATGAAGGAAATATTTACTCACTGGCCAGCAAGGAATATGTGGATTACTGCCACCAGAATGACGTTGAAGTCTGGGCATTGTGCAGCAACCTGGAAAATGCCGATGCAGACAGTACGTATGTGCTGACCCACTCCTCTGTGCGCGACCATCTGACAAACCAGATCATTGCCGCGGCGATTGAATATAACCTGGATGGGATTAACCTGGATTTTGAGGCATTGAGCGGGGAGGTCGGCGATGCATACATCCAGTTTGTAAGGGAGCTTTCCCTGAAATGCAAGAACAACAGCCTTGTGCTGTCGGTTGACAATTATGTGCCTTCCAGCTATACCGCTTTCTATAACCGCGCGGAACAGGGCGTGTTTGCAGATTATGTGGTAATCATGGGGTATGATGAGTATACTAGGGATTCTGAAAATATCGGGCCTGTAGCCTCCCTTCCTTTTGTCCAAAAGGGGGTGGCGGATACCCTGGCGGAAGTCCCGGCCGAGCAAGTAATCCTGGGGATGCCTTTTTACAGCAGAGTGTGGGAGCTGACGCCCAAGGAAGACAGCGGAGAGGACGTTGCATCCGCCACGGAAGGATATATCCCCTATACCTTCACCTGTACGGAAGAAGGGATGCAGACCGTGGAGGACAGATACCTGTCTTATGGAGCAAAGGCTTCCTGGTCAGCGGAAGCCGGGCAGGAGGTCGTGGAATACGAAAGCCCCGAAGAAGGGAAGAATTATAAGATTTGGATTGAAAATGAGAAATCCCTGGAAGAAAAGCTGAAAGTCATGCGCGAAAATGGACTGGCCGGGGCAGCTTACTGGAAGCTGGGGCTGGAAAGGGAAAGCGCCTGGGAAACCATTATTAAATATGTGAATTAAAGAAACAGCTGCTGCATAGGAAACTACGCAGCAGCTGTTTTTATCTGATCCTAACATGGCGCTCCATACGCCGCACTTTTATTTCCGGATCGTAACGCTCTTCGTCTTACTATATTTTCCGTATACTTTAGCGCCTTTGGAATCAACCTTATAAGCCCTTACTTTGATGTAGTATTTCTGGCCTTTTTTCAGCTTCGTCAAAACGGCCTTGCCAGTTGTCTTGACAGACACGTTCTTCTTGTTCTTCTTGAACTTGCTGTCTGTCGCATATGTAAGCTGATATCCCTTGGCGCCGCTGACCTTCTTCACAATCACTTCGCATTTCTTGGATTTCTTGTTCTTGGCGCTCTTTACTGCGGAAGTTGCTACGGTTACTTTCTTCCATTTTGCCTTCAGGGTGATGTTGGAAGTTACTTTTGTCTTGAAGTTAAACTTCTTGCTGCCCTTATACCATCCCAGGAAGGTATATTTTGCCCTGGTGGTCTTGGGCTTGGAAACGGTCTTGCCAGGCTGTACCTTCTTGCTGGAAACCTTGGAGCCGCCGTTGCTGTCAAACTTCACGGTAACCGTTGTAGCCTTCCAACGTGCCGTCAGGGTAATGTTGGAGGTAACAGCCTTATTGAAGTCATATTTTACATTGCCGAGATACCAGCCTTCGAATGAGTAGCCGCTCCTGGTTGGGTTAGCCGGCCTGGCAACTTTATCGCCTTCAGCGACGCTAACAGCCTTGACAGAAGAGCCGCCTTTGCTATCAAATTTTACAGCGTAGTAAGCAGCCTCTTTCTTAGCCACTGTAACCTGGAAAGTTTTGTGCCTTACCTGGTCGCGCACGGTAGCATTGCCTGCTACGGTAATGGTTGCCGTCAGCTCTACAACAGCGTCCCCTTCTGCATTTGAAGGCCTGGTCACCTTCCCGTCAGAAGTGAGGACTGCCTCATTGGAGGATGCCCATGTTACGGACGCCCCATTGGAAGTCTGGGACGGCAGGGTAATATCAGCTGCCAGTGGGTTGGAGGTATCTATCGTCAGTTCCTCAGCTGCCGCATCTGCCTTATCAACAAAATCTTTTGCTGCCGCCGCATAGGAAGCATCCCATTTTAACCGCAGGTTGTTGTATTCTTCTGCTGTAATCGGCATAATCGTACCGTGGCTGGCATCCGGCTCCGGCATGGAGTAAAGGGTCGTGCCATTAACAGATGCCGCTTTATCTGTGCCAAGCACATGGAAGCTTCCGGTTGTAATATCGTCAGAAAGCCCTGGGAAAATTGTCTTGCCTGTCGCGTCTGCAGCAAGGCAGTAAACTTCATTGCCCGTCAAGCTAAAGCCCTTTAATGCGGCAATCTTCTTGGCATTTTCCACATCCTCGTCATTAATCTTGAAGATGCATCCGCCTTCGATCTGCCCGCCGGAAACATCAAGGGAATTCTCATTTACCAGCTCCCAGCTCTTAGAAGTCAGGGACCTGCTCCTCTCGCAGAAAATACGCTTGCTAGGCGTACCATTCACGGTCTCCCCAGCCTCGTTCTTGGTATAGCGGTAATAGTAATCGCCAACTTTGATTACAGTCGTGTCAATTACAGAGCCAGACTGCTCAATCCATACCTGTGCCTCGGAGAAATTATAGAAATCTCTGGTAGTCGCATAGTAAAGCCTCTGCTTGCCATATCCGTCATCCCCTGTCTTGGACGCCCAGAATACAACATATTGGCCTGTCTCATCATCCCAGTATGCCTCCGGCGCCCAGGTACATCCCGCATCGTGCCTTGCAACCTTGCATTCCCTCTGGTCGCTCCAGTTCACGAGATCCGTGGACTCCCATACCATAATCTTCTGGCTGCCGCTTACCTGGTTCTCATTCCAGCCCTGGCCTGGGTAGTCCACGCCATCCTGTTTAATCCCTGCCACGGTCAAATCGGTAGCAATCAGGTAGAACCTGTCGCCCTCTGGGGAACGGATAATAAACGGGTCGCGCAAGCCATGGGTCCCTAATTTGGATTCCAATACAAACTGGCCGTTATTCAGCGCGGTAAAATTCAGGCCGTCCTCACTGATTCCGAAATAGATACGCTCATCCTTAATATTCGTATATGGGAAGTAAGCAAAAATGTAATCCGTAGTTACCGGCTTTTCAATCGCCTTCTTGACGGTACATTCAAACTTTTTCTCTATAACCGCACTATTATTCTCAAGCTTTGCCGTTAATGTCACCTTGGTATCCTGCGGCTGCCTTGAAACAACACCTGGGAGGATACTGCCGCTGGCAGTCGTCTTGATTACAGACTCATCCGAAGACTTCCAGGTAATCTTGGAACCATTTGCCCCTAAGTTCGGAAGGGAAATATTGCCACGGATATCATTCATATTTGGGATATTAAGGCTATCCGCATCCATCTGCGCAAGGCTCTCGTCTGTAGCATTTCCAAGAACCGTAAATGCCAATGCCTTATTGGCAGAAATCCCATTCCTCTCCACTGTGGCGGTCATTGTCACAGCCGTATCCAGCAACGGCACGGTAACCTTGCCTTCTGCGCTTATCACAGAAGGATTGCTGCTCACCCATTTGGTGATATTGCCTTCCCTGTTTTTATTGCCGATGGTAGTCTTCGTGGGAAGTACCAAATCCGCTTTGATTTCATCCTTAGAAACATTTGTGCCCAGGCAGTCTGTCTCAGCCAGATTGATATCCTTTGCCGTGAAATCACTGGAAGACAGGCTGTCTAACATCTCTTCAATATCAGCCTGCAGCTCTGTTACTTCCCCGTCAGACAGAGCCTTATTGTAAATACGGAAATCCGCAACGGAACCTTTGAACTTGGGATCTTTGGGATACAAGGACCATCCCATATAGCCATCCATGCCGTCACCAGAAGTCATTAACCCCTGAAGCGTCGTGCCTTTGGCATTACCATCCTCCATATTAATGCTGTTCTGCTTCTGCCCGTTCAGATAGAAGGTAAAATCCTTTGTAGTATCCGAATAGGTAGCTGTTATGTTCTGCCAAACGCCCTCGTCTAATGCCTTATCTCCGCCAATAACAGATTCATAGTCCCAGCCATTGCCACCGCTGTCCGGCACGAAGCCCACGCCGCCGCGCAGCGCACGGTTCTGGTTGGAGCAGCCTGTGATATACATATAACGTTTATTCGAGCTTCCTAATGCCCACATCCAGGAGGACTGGACATTTGTCGTAACTTTTACAAGCATATTTATGGTAACTGCTGTCATATCCGAACTGATTGTCCCATCCGGAATCTTCACATACCCCCCCTTCAGGTTCAGCACGTCAACCCCATCAATTTCCGCACTCTCCACTGCGTCAACGATGGCTCCGCTATGGCTGTTGCCTGTCAGGTCCTTTACCGTCCCATCGTCATTCATCGTCATGTCCCAATGCATAACCATACTGCCATCCGTAGAAGCTGCCGCCTGTACGCTGCACAATCCGTTCACTGGCAGCATCGTTACCGCCATTGCGGCTACTGTCAAGCCTGCAATGGCGGACTTAAAATACCTTGCTAGTTTCATTCTTTGCCCTCCTTTATAATTTTAGTGGCCTGTCCTTTTGAAAACATAGGCCTTACATTGCTTATTATAACATAAAATGCTGGGCAGATGCAATCTACTTTTATACAATTCGCACAAAAATTGCCCGAATAAACACTCTGCCCCTTTGCCGAACAGACGGATTGAAACAGACTGTATGGAACACTTTACTTTCCCATTTGCTGCATTCAGATGTCCCGTTACAACATTTTAAAAGGTTTTTGGATAATCCTGCCGATAAAACTAATGAGAGAGGTGGGAAAATTGAATGTAGCAATCTGTGATAATGAAGGCCACACGCGCAGCTTCATCCGCAGGCTGGTGCAGAGCCAACAGGCGAGCTGCCAGATTCAGGAGTTCTCCTCTGGACAGAAACTGCTGCAGGCGATGGATGGAGCAGAGGAATGGCCGGATATTCTGTTTTTGGGCATGGATGGCAAAGATGTCAAGGACGGCACGGATCGCATGGATGGCAGAAACGCCAAGGACGGCACGGATCGCATGGATGGCAGAGACGCTAGGGACGGCACGGGTAACATAGCTGGCAGAGACAGCATAGACGGCCTGTCTGTTGCACATAGGCTGCGGGAGCGGCTTAGGGAACGCCAGGAGCCTGTGTGGGGCAGCCTGCCCCTTCTAATTTTTGTGACAGGCCACCCAGAAAATATGCGGGAGGCTTTCGAGGTAAATGCGTTCCAGGTTCTGATTAAACCTTTGCAGGAGGCAGAGTTCTGCAAAGTGTTTGCACAGGCGGCGCAGGAATATGGGCGGCTGGCCGCACAGAGGCCGCGAAAGCATAAAGAAATTCTGGTACGCAGCCAGAGTACAACGCGGAACGTGCGGGCAGAGGATATTTACTATGTGGAAAGCAGCAACCGCAAGGTCATCTTATGCCTGGAACGGGAAAAGCTGGAGTACTATGACAAAATCAGCGATTTGGAGCTGGAGCTGGGGGAAGGGTTTTTCCGGATCCATAGGGGGTTTTTAGTAAATATGAGGTATGTGGAGCAGTACAGCCGCACGGAGGTACGCATGAAAAACGGGGACGCCTTGCTGATTTCCAAGTATAAATACCAGGATTTTGCAAAGGCGTATCTAAAATATGTCTCAATAGAGAATGCGGGATAGCTGGCATAACCTATTCTGTTTTGTTGGGCAGCTATGATAGAAGATTTGCAATTGTGGGGTATTTAGAGGCATTGTATGAGAACTAATAAAATTAAATTTATATCACTATGGAGGTAGGATCAATGAGAATGACAGACCGCGTATTAAATGCATCTGCCCTGAGTTCAGGGCTTGCCGTCAACAATGTTTCCCTGGTGAACCAGCTGGGGAAAAACCGCCAGGACAGCCTGCTGGACGCCCTGGAGAAGGGCAGCGGCGCCAGTACGGGCAAGAAGGAAAACTACAGCAAATTGAGAAAGGCAGCAGAACAGCTTGCCCAAAGAACCGAGGAATTGGCCAAAGAAGGGGAAGATTCTATTTTTGCGAGAGCCAAGGCAAGCGGTGACAGAGAAGAACTCAGCCAAAGCCTGCAGGAATTTGCAAAGAATTACAACGATACGCTGAAACGCCTGCGGGGTACGGGAGCTCCATTGGACGTCTATTACAGCCAGATGCTGCAGGAGGCAGCGAAGGATAACAGCAAGGCGCTGGCAGGAGTAGGGATTACCTTTGGCCGGGACGGGAGCATGCAGATTGCGAAGGAGGCTCTGGAGAAGGCGGACCTAGAGGAACTGGAGAGCTTATTCGGCGCATCCGGCAGCTTTTCTTCGAAGGTGACATTCCTGGCAGGGCGGATTTCCGGGAACGCGCAGGCAAACGAAGAAAGTTCCTCCAGCCAGTATGACGCATCCGGGCACTCTTATGCGGCTTACAGCAATCTGTATGATAACTGGGGATAGGAAAGAGGCAACGCCGCGGAAAGGGGAGGCTGCAGCAGAAACCAAGGTTTCTTTATGCAGCCTCCCCTTTGCCCCGCTATGGATTGGAGGCACTATGCTTCTTTTGGCATTCTGCAGGCGCTTCTTCAGAGTAAGATGATTTCCGCCATCATTTTTCTACTTTCCATATTGTTTTAGCTTCTCCATTAATTTCCATAAATTACAGCCTATACGATCAACTAAATCATATTCTTCGGATGCAAATCCTTTTGCTTGATTTATCGCATAATCAATGTTGGGCATATACTGTGCCGCAAATCTAATTCCACTTTTTCCATGATGGGCTCTATCAGAAACAGCTTTGCTGACAAATGTATGTTTGTCTGATACTTTTTTGTTCTCTTTTATGTCGTCTAAACTCTTGCCAAACTCTCCTAGTATATCGGCCAAATGCATTAATAGCCAGAATTCAAAACAAGGATTCGCAATATAGCATTGGTATCCATTCACCTGGCAATGTTTGATACATTCAAGCATATTTGTTTCTGAATGTGTGTATATATCCCTGTCAATCATTACCGCAAATTCATCCAATTCTTGATTATACTTTCTCAAATACTTCCTATAATTAATATCATAACCTATCTTTTTCAGTTCCGTAACAAATATATTACGTTTCTTTTTCGGTATTTTATTCGAATCCTCTAAATACTGACGTATAAAGTCTACAGAATATTGCTCTTTAAACTGTTCCGATATTTCCCTAAGAATATCATCTTCGTTCTGCTCCCTAAGCCTAATATACTCTTCCAAAAGCTCCAGTACCTGCTGAGGGGCGCTGTCTGTATCTTTCTTCCCCCTGCGCAGGACTTCTACATCTATTTTTGCATTAATGCCCATTTTCTCTCTATTTTTTGATACGCCGTCAAAGTATTCTTTTTCCGTTTCATTGCCTTCCACAGACAGAAAAATCCTCTTTTCTGGCAGAATCTTTTGGTACTCTTCTTCACGGTCATACACCGTTGATGTCAGCCTATAACGATTAATCATCCATAACCTCCAAAATCTGTTCCTCAAACACCGGCACGGCCTCGTAACGTCCTAATAAGTATTCTTTATCAATTTTTTTATCATAACGTTCTTTGTACCGATTTAAAGAATAAATTTCAGAACTATGATCCTCCAACCGTTTTACAAACCATACTTCATCTTGTCGGACTAAATCTAAATCCAATAAATTTGAATCATGTGTTGTTGCAATTATCTGTGACGAATCACTCTCCGTCAATGTATAAAAAAGCTCTAAAAATTTTCTAGTAAGATTCGTATGAAGGCTCCTGTCAATTTCATCTATGAAAACTACTCTATTTCTATTATGCTCACAAAATAATGGGAGCAGGTCAAATAACCTCTGTGTCCCATCCGATTCCTCTGCATATTCAAAAAGCTCCTGCGCATTTCCATGATTCTGCATCATCTTTGTGGTAATGATATTTCCTTCTTCGTCTTCGCGCAAAGAATATACCTGATTATTTATCCTGAACATGACAGAGTCTTCTTCAAGATCATTTGATATTCTAATCTTTAGCTTTTCCGCATACTCTCCTGGAATACCTTCAAAAATTTTATCAAACTCCATCCTTCCCATTTTAGACTCAACTGACTCAATCCCTGTATCAAAATACTTCAATAAATCAGAAAAAAGGCTTCTGACTCCCTCGTTTTCAACTAATTGGTTCAACCCACTATATTGGCTTGTCGGAAATAAAATGATAATGCTTTGGAACCATTCATAAACATCCAAAACTTCGCCAAAAACGCCGCTTTTCCTGTTACTTCTTTCCGCAATGTCACTTAAAATACTTTTTCTCTTCATAGATGCTGATATATTTTTCCCAAAATCATCTAAATAAATTTCCCATCTCATTTGTTCTGCTTCGCTTTTGTACTTTACTTCACTATCTGTAAAACGATTCCCTTTCTCATCCAAATCCCTATTAAAAATACAGGTTTCAGAGCCATTTTTTTCTATTCGGATTAACCATTCAGAAAGAATTTCCTTTGATACATATGAGATTACAATTCCATAAGAATATTCTTTCCCTGATTTTGTAAGCAATCTGTATTCAAACACGCCAGGCTGTTTATATCCTTCATAACAAATCCTGAAATATTTTCTGTTTAAATCTACTTCCTCAAGCCCTTCTAAAATGATATCTCTCGAGAAATCAATCGCTTTGATAAAGTTACTTTTTCCCCCTGCATTCGCGCCATAAATAAGACTCGTTTTTAGAATTTTCCTCCCGCTTCTATTCAAAATATGGGCTTTATGCCTTGCAACTTTTGATGCACGCATAGATATCGTCTGTGTATTTCGAAAAGACAAAAAATTACTTACCGAAAATCCTATAAACATTTTTACCTGCCCTCTTTCTATTTGTTATACTCACGAATAATGAAATTTACCGTATCGTTGGGGATAATCACACTCATGAATCCTCGTTATTTTGCAAATATTAATGATTATCCATATATATTATAGCCATTATATTGTGAATATTTCTCTTTTGTCAATATGTTATATCATATTTTGTTTATCCTCCCTCTTACGATTGGATTCGTATTCTTGAGGTGGGGTAAACGGCCAAACAAACCCCTGCGGAAAGGGGAGGCTGCAGCAGAAACCAAGGTTTCTTTATGCAGCCTCCCCTTTGCCCCGCTATGGATTGGAGGCACTATGCTTCTTTTGGCATTCGCCTGTGTGCTTCCTTTGGGTATAAATTGTGATTTTTTCTCATTTTCTATTATACTATGTTTCTGTGCTATCGCATATCTACAGGCTTGCCAGGAACCTGTCAAAGGCTTTTGGGCCTTCTTCGTCTCTCTTGTATACCCCAGCATGCTCCAATACCTTGCTGAATACCAGGGCAATTTCTTTGTGAAGGATTTCCATTACGTTATCGCGGGTAACCTGGGGGTATTTGGGCAGGAACTCCTCCACCCAGTCGGCGTGTTTCTCAATCGTTTTATCGGCGCGGATGTCGTTGCCATTGATGATTGCGTCCGCCAGGGTTTCCATTTCATCTTTCAGCCTTGCGGGAAGCACGGCCAGGCCCATTACCTCAATCAGGCCGATATTTTCTTTCTTGATGTGATGCAGCTCAGCATGGGGATGGTATACGCCGAGGGGATGCTCCTCCGTAGTGATATTGTTGCGCAGCACCAGATCCAGCTCAAAGAGTTCCCCGCGCTTCCTAGCGATTGGCGTAATCGTATTGTGCGGCTCGCCGTCCGTCTCGGCCAGGATGAAGGCGTCTTCGTCTGTATAACTGCGCCAGGCCATGAGGATCCTGTCGGCAAGGGCAATCAGGCGTCCTGTGTCCTCCCCGGCAATGCGGATGACGGACATCGGCCATTTGACAACGCCTGATTTTATGTCTTCAAATCCCTTTACCGTAAACTCACGCTCCATGGGCGCCTTGGCCATGGCAAATTCGTAGCTGCCGCCCTGGAAATGGTCATGGCTTAAAATGGATCCGCCTACGATGGGCAGGTCTGCATTGGAGCCCACGATGTAGTGCGGGAACTGTTTTACAAAATCAAAGAGCTTGCAGAATGTCCCATGCTCAATTTTCATCGGGATATGCTGAGAATTGAACACGATGCAGTGCTCGTTGTAATATACATAAGGGGAATACTGGAAACCCCATTTGCTGTCCTGGATGGTTACAGGGATAATCCTGTGGTTCTGCCTGGCAGGATGGTTGATGCGGCCCGCATAACCTTCATTCTCCATGCAGAGCAGGCACTTGGGGTAGCCGCTCTGCTTGGCATTTTTGGCGGCAGCGATAGCCTTGGGATCCTTCTCCGGCTTGGAAAGGTTGATGGTGATATCCATTTCACCGTAAGGGGTCTGGGCCTTCCATTTTACGTCCTTGGCAATGCGGTAACGGCGGATGTAATCGCTGTCCTGGCTTAACTGGTAATAGAAATCAGTGGCTGCCTTGGCGCCTTCCTGTTCATAAATCTGCCAGAACTTGCGAATCACCTCACTAGGGCGCGGCATCAGCTTAGACA
Organism: uncultured Lachnospiraceae bacterium; assembly: GCA_910577785.1. GTDB lineage: Bacteria > Bacillota > Clostridia > Lachnospirales > Lachnospiraceae > Petralouisia. The sequence goes on from CAJTNT010000012.1 coordinate 67,676, forward strand.
TCAGCTTTGTGTCCAGCAAGTCGCGGTATACCACGCCATTTTCCTCTAATACGCCATGCTCATAAGCAAAGTCCAAAAGTTCTTTCAGCACGGGCTCCAGCTCTACATTTTCATATGTTTCTGCGGGTTCCTCGTATTCTTCAATCTGAAGTGTCTCCAATAATTGGTTGGTGGTAAATATCACATCTTCTTCTGTGATCAGGTTCCGTTCTAAGCCGTAACATACCAGCTTCTTGATCGCTTCGTTTATCATGAAAAAATCCTCCCTGCACTATTATAGTCTACTTTAGGACTGTTAAGGGATTCCCCTGTGCCATCTGCAAAGCCATGCCTTAACAGCCCCTTACAGCAGCCCGAAAACCTGCTACGGGCATCCATTGATCCTTCTTAGAGTACTTTTATCCCGCCGAAGGGGCGCACTTTCAATACATGGCAGGAGCCTTCGCCGTAAACATTGTCCAGGCCGCGGCGGTACTCTTCTACGAAATCATCTGCCACAAATGCCTGGATGGTGCCTGCAAAACCGCCGCCATGGACACGGCTTACGCCATGGCCGGGAAGGATACTGTCGCTGACTGCCAGGCCAATGGATACGCTTTGATTCTGCACGTCTTTGTTGGTATAGATATTCTGCAGATACTTAAAGGAAGAATCCCCAGATTCCTTTACCGTCTGCAGGAAGGCCTGGAAATCCCCTTCCCGGAGGGCGGAAACTTCCTTTTCTACGCGCTTATCCTCTTCGAAGAAATGCAGGGCGCGTAAAACTGGGCGGTCGCCGCATTTTTTACGGATCTTCGGCAGTTCTTTGCAGAAACTTGCCGGGTCTACTTCGCGCAGGAAATCCTTGCCAAAATATTTGGCCACCTTTTTCATCTCTTGGGGGATCAGGGCGTAATCGTCTGTTAGGTCTGCGTGGGAACCCTTGGTATCGGTGATGCAGAGGCTGTGCTTATACACGCCGAAATCTACCTCCACCTTTTCCACGATTGGGCTGGCAGGCTCTGCAAAATCAATATGTATCAGCCCGCCTACGGAGCAGGCCATCTGATCCATCAGGCCGCAGGGCTTACCGAAGTATACGTTCTCGGCATATTGAGCGACCTGGGCGATTTCTACCGGGCTGACAGACATCTCGTTGTACAGGCCGGAGAGGATGGTTCCTACCAGGACTTCAAAGGCCGCGGAGCTGGACATGCCAGCGCCGTTGAGCACGTCGCTGGTGACATAGGCCTGGAAGCCGCCTATTTTGTGGCCGTTCTTCTGCAGGCCGTAAGCCATGCCGCGGATTAGGCCCACTGAAGTGCCTTCTTCCTCTTTTTTGTTCTCCAGATTGGAAAGATCCACTGTAATCATCGGGTAGCCATCAGACAGGAGCTGGATCTGGTTCTCCTCTGTCCGGCGGACAATGGCAATGGCGTCCAGGTTGATGGAAGCCGCCAGAACCTCGCCATGCTGGTGGTCTGTGTGGTTGCCGCCTACCTCGCTGCGGCCAGGGGCGCTGTAGATCTCTGCCTCGCCGGAACCATACAGGTTTTCAAACTCACGGATGGCCCGCTGGTAACGAGTACACTGGTAAGGAAGGACGCAGGGATCTACATAGATTTCCGCCAGGCGCTCCTGATGTTGTTGGGCTGCAAATTCCTCCAATAGTGTTTTTGTGTGTTCCATAGTCTTTCACTCGCCTCCTAAAATCTATTCTGCATAACTATTTGATGCCTTATCACAATGTGAGGATCGTATTCCATGCTTATTGTATGACAATGCAGGGATGGCATTCCATGCTTCATGGTATGGCTTTCTCCTCATATCTACATTATATACAACCTTTAGTAAACAGTCAATCTCATTTAGTAAATACATTATAATACTTTCGAAGACAGATATTCTAATATGCTATGGACTGCTACATTGCCTTCGCCGGCAGCTTTGGCGTATTGGTAAGGCCTGCCGGTGCAGTCGCCGGCGGCGTAGCAGCCTGGAAGGTTCGTCTTCTGGGCGCGGTCTACCTGGATGTGGGAGCCTTGCATTTCCAGGCCTTTTAAGAGAACCGCAGGGCTGATGCTTTCTCTTAGGATAAATACGCCGTCTACTGGGGTTTCCTGCCCCTGGTAGGAGATGGCCTGTACACGGTCTGTCCCAAGGATCTCTGAAGGGCAGCCCAGGTGGTGGGTGATATTGGATGCAGGGGAACCATCGCCCTTGTAGGTGGTAAAGAGGGTGAGGGCAGAAGCTATCCCTGCCAGGTAATCAATTTCCGAATTAAATTTGGGACTTGTACAGATGACAGCAATATTTTTCTGCTTGTAGAGGAAGCCGTCACAGGTGGCGCAATAGCTGACGCCTTTGCCCAACAGCTCTGTCTCACCGGGGATGGGTTTGGCCGTCTCTATGCCGGTGGCCAGAAGGATGGCTTTGGACTCGTAAATCTTCTGGCCAGCGCTTGCGGCGTAGTGGGAACCCATAGAGTAGACAGCATTAATACGCTCCGGGGTGATGCGGATGCCAGCATCCTTGATTTGCTGTTGGAAGGCGCGCCTCATCTCTTCGCCTGTCACATCCGGCAGGCCGGGATAATTACGGATGCGCTCTGCTTTTTCAATTTTTATGCTCAGATCCGGGCTCCCAAACCAAAGAAAGGACAGATCCCTTGCCTGAGCCGTCAGGGCTGCGGAAACGCCTGCGGGGCCGCTTCCGATAATCATGAAGTCGTGCATAGAAATACCTCCTTGCGTGTAAAATGCCATTTTAGATTATTAAGGTTCGCATCCCAAGAAATATGCGGGTTTAGCATAGGCCGAGAGAAGCCCATTACACTTATTATAGCACATCTGTCATTATTTGTCATTGGATGGTTTTGACCTCAGATTGCAGCAAAATCAGGCATGGTTCTAGAGTAAACTTCTGATAAACTAATTATAGCAGTACAAAAATAATTTAGTAAATTTACTAAAATACCATTTCCTTTTGGCGTTTTTTTTGTTATACTGTATTTATCTTGCATTTTATAGGAGGTTATGCTATGGCGACGATTAAAGATATTGCAGTATCTGCCGGGGTTTCCTCTGCAACCGTTTCAAGAATTTTGAATAATGACAGTACTTTGAATGTTTCTCCGGAAACACGGCAAAAGGTTTTGGATACAGCACATTCGCTGAATTACAAGAAGAAATCCAGGGCTTCCAGCAAATCCGTCTATACGCTTGGCATTGTCCAGTGGTTTTCTCCCCAGCAGGAACTAGAGGATAACTATTATCTGCTGATCCGGCAGGGGATTGAGGATTTCTGTATGCAGAACTGCATCCATGTGGTACGGACTTATAAAGCGGACATCAATTATATGGATGCACTGAAGAACGTAGACGCGCTGATTTGTGTAGGGAAGTTCAGCAAAGATGAGGTGAAGCAGTTCCGGGAACTTTCTTCCAGCATTATTTTCCTGGATATGCCAATTGAGGACAGCAACGTCTCCACGATTACGCTGGATTTCGAACATGCGATGAAGACGGGAATGGATTACCTAGCCTCGCTGGGTCATAAGAAGATTGGTTTTTTTGGGGGGAAGGAATATCTGGCGGACGGCACACTGTTCCCGGATATGCGGAAGATGCTTTTTGTGCAGTATTGCGAAGCGCATGGCATTGTGTACCGTCCCTATATGCTGGAAGAAGTGTTCTCCATTGAATCCGGCTACCGCATGATGAACCAGATATTGGAGCTGGCAGAGCTGCCTACGGCAATTATTGCTTCGAGCGACCCGATTGCCATTGGGGCGCTGCGGGCGTTGAATGACAGGCGGATTCAGGTGCCAGGGGAGATTTCACTGATGGGGTTTGATGATACCAGCCTATCAGCGTTTACTTCACCACCTCTGACTACCATCCATGCGCCGGCTTATGATATGGGGAACTTTGGCGCGAATATCCTGTATAATATCCTCAAGCTGCAGCCCGCTACGGCGATGAAGATCCAGCTTCCCTGCCAGTTAAGGGTGAGAAAGTCTTGCGGGAAGACGTAAAATAAGCATATGGGGAAGCCACTACTAAGCCCGAAAGCGCCGCTTAGTATCCTTGTACTATTTTATTCAATATTCAGCACTGGCGCGTCCAGCCCGCCTTCGTCATCCGGCGCAGGATCTGGTGTGGGCGCGGGGGCTGGCTGTTCTGGCGCCGGCGTAGGCTCTGGCGCCGGCGCAGGATCCGAAGCTGGCTGCTCCGGAGTTGGATCTGGCGCTGACTGTTCTGGCGCCGGCGTAGGCTCTGGCGCGGGCTGCTCTGGCGCCGGCGTAGGCTCTGGCGCTGACGCGGAATCCTGCGTGGGGGCTGGCGTCGAGTTTGGCGTGGGCTGCTGAGTCTTCTCCGTACGGGCTTCTTCTGCCTCTGCTTTTGCCTGCGCCTCCTCTTTCTTCTTTTTCTCTGCTTTTGCCTGCGCCTTCTCTTTCTTTCTCTTCTCCGCTTCTTCCCTGGCTTTTGCAGCCTCTTTCCTTTCCTCTGCCTCTTCCCTGGCCTTTGCGGCTGTTTCCTCTATACCATCCATCTCCTTGATTACATCCTGCAGCCTGGCGGAAAAGGCTGGCATAGCCACGGCCAGTTCTGGGATAAACTGTTCCTGCCCTGCGGCAAAGCTTTTCCCATACAGCAGATGATATCCGGCGCTCCCAGCCCCAACAGCCACTACGCCGATTGCAGCCGTAATCGCTAGTATCTTGGCTATTCCTGCCTTTCCTGCCGCCTTATGTATGCCATACCGAGCCGCTCTGCCTGATGCCATTTTGGAAGGGTCTAGGGGTGATGCATTCGCATGACCGGAACCCGCGGGGGATGCTGCGGCGGAAAGCGTTCCCACACGCTGGCAGATATGCTGAAAAATGCCGTTTACCATCTGCTCAGCCATCACGCACTCGTCAGCATAGTTGCCAAACGCCAGCAGCAGCAATGGCAGGCTGAAGCTGTGGAGCCTGATATTGTCCCGTTTCTCCCGTTCCTGGATGGCTTTTTTGAGGCTTTTCCTGGCATAATTCAGGCGGCTTTTTATCGTACCTTCGCTGCAGGAAAATGCCTGGGCAATCTCACCAATGCTCATTTCATTATAATAATATGCCATCAGCGCGGCCTTCTGCAGCTCTGGAAGCTCTTCCAGCAGTTCCCGCAGGATCTGTGCGGATTCTTTCTTATCCAATGCATGTTCTGGCTGGATATCCTCATCAAAAGCGACCATAGGCTCCAACGGCATATCCTCTTCCCCGATGGGAATCTCCTTCTGCTTGCGCAAAATTTTGGTTGCCTGGCGGAAGGCAATGCCGCCCAGCCATGCGTAAATTTTTTGGTTCTCCTGAAGGGATGAGATGGAACGGTAGGCATTGATATATACCTCCTGCACCAAATCGTGGACATCCGCTTCATTTTTCAGCAGCGTACGCGCCTGCATGAAAACGTAATTGTGCGTCTGGTCATACAGGATCTGAAATCCCTGCTGCTGCCCCTGCCTGAGCTGCTCTATTGCGACTTCTAATCTTTTATCCATTGTTATTTTCCTCCCGCAAACCTTTTCGGAATTCCTCTGTGCCATTAAGATCTCCAATAATCTGTAAATCTCATTATCCATATAACCAAAAATTTATCATATGCTTACGATTTACGTTGATATTGGCTCCAAGATATGATAGACCCCATATGAGTGCTTGCCAGGATAGCAGGCGCTTAACCTCTACCAGAGAGTTCTAGCTCTGTTTATCTACATAGAAATCCCTTCTGGGAAACCTGAGATAAGGAGGTTTTGCCCATGCTCACAATCAGTTACCTTATCGCCGTGCTTGCACTGTATGCGACTTTTTTGGTCTTGGTTACTCAATTGGTTCAAGTGACAGGACACAAAAATAACCGCCCCAGCCTGAGAAACTAAGCGGTTATTTTAGTTAAACGAATTATTACTCCGGCCAACTGTCTATCGGCAGCGCCCTTTCTGTTTATAATATAACATAGAGGTGCATATTAATCAAGAACTTTCCCGTTTGATCATATATAATATCAGGCATCCTCCCAGGTCTGAGCCGTTATTTCTTTATCCTGGCCTTCTATAGTATCCAATGCGCTAGCCAATAGCTGGATCATCTCCCAAACAGAACGGAAGTTTACGGTCTTGTCATGATCCATCCAGGTTATCTTTCCCTGCCAGCTGCTGTTCTGCCTGTGCTGCACCCGGACGATAAATGTCCCCAGGTCGCCGTGCTTGCTCAACAGTTCTTCGTCACTCATAACCTTCTCCTTTTTTTCCCTTTGGTTTGTCCGCCGCACTTCTCCCTGGAACGTCCTTCCGTTTGTGGAGGGGTGCGGGAAATTGATGGCATCGTAAAAATCTTCCAGGCCGAATAAGAGCTGATCGAAACCATCTACTTGCAGCGGTTCTGCGCTGTAGCTATGGTAGGCTCTTCCTCTGATGCGCCCTTCTTCCAGACAATCCACACACAGCACTACGCCATTTGGCGAGCCGATGTACCATTGTGATTTGCCCATTGATTTCTCCTTCCTAAATCTATGGCCGCCTCCTGCGGCTCCTTTATGTACGCACAAGTCTTAGTGTATACGTTCTTTTGCAGGGGTACAGATTACGCTGTTGACGTAATATTGCACTCCGGTTCGCTGGCGGCCTACCAGGAAATGATAGTTGATACGCCTCTGGAGTATCTTGCAGTTTTCGCGGGTGGTGTTCACGAGCAGTACCAGGTACTGGCCCTTGCCATAACGGTTCACGGCGTCGCCACGGCGCACGGACTGCTGGATGGCAGACTCCAGACGCTGCGAGAGTTCTTCTAAGATGGGGCCGTCGCGCATAGGATTCCCTTTGCTGTCAACGACAGTGCAGAGCATCAGGTAAACGGACTGCCCGCCGCGTTCCATCATCCGCTCAACCATCTGGTAAATGCCACGGAAGACAGGGTAGGGGCAGAAATAACCGCCTGGGGATTTCTCATCGTTGCCAGAAAGGCTCTCCTGGATGTCATCCAACACGGCATATTGGTGCCCCATCTGTGCGCCCAGCCGATCCAGCAGGCCCATCAGTTTGCCAGAGGGGTGCAGCCCCTGCTCCTGGAGGTAAAGTTCTACGGTATCGTCATAAAATTTGCGGGCATCTTCGTCCCTTCCCAGGGAAACCAAGGCCTCCATTGTTACGGCTTCCCAGTCCGCCAAGGGGTTTACCTGGGCGGCATAAAGGCCGAGCTCTTCCATTTGGAAATACTCGCCGCTGGCGCGCATGAGATCTACGGCCTTTTCCACGCAACTGCAGAAGAGAGCCCGGTAGCGCCTAGCCTCCTGGGCTATCCAAATGGTAGCGGTCTGTGATTCCAGGAACTCTGCCGTATAATAATGGCAAGCCCTGACGTATAAAGCCAGGCGTTTTTCTGGATCTTGTTCTTCCTCCGCCTCATGGGAGAGGCGTTCCATCTCTGCCGCGTCTTCGCGGACGGGGATTTGGGGGGTCCAATAGTAGACACCGTCTTTCTGTTCTATGTAATTCATATCTGGAAGGCCGGCGGCTTTCAGTTTTTTCTTTGCGTTATAGATAACTGTCCTGGTTGCGTGCTTGGGGTCTGTAACTTCTCGGTCGCCAAAGATAAGCTGCGTCAGCTTATCGCGGGTGATGCCTTTTGCGCCGCTGTGCAGAATTGCCTGCATCAGATAGGCGAATTGAGTCTCGCCTGATTTGGCTTTTCCGGTCAGTTCTTTGCCGTTCCATATCATGGAAAAGGTTCCGAACATCTGCACGTAGAGGACGTCATCCCAGTCTCTGTTTTCCATCATTCCATGTCCTCAGCATCGAATTGGAGAAAGCTTTGAAAAAGTGGGAAAAGCTTTTCCAAAGGGATGCTTTTCATATTTTCATAAATTAACTGCCTGTGTTTACCCTACCTAAAGTTGTTACTGAGACAATATCAAAACTCTGTTAACCATTGCTGTATGTCATTTACGCTGACTTTCAGGATATCAGCAATGAAAGTTTCCGAACAGCCTTTTTCTTTCATACGAAATGCGGTTTCCTTTTTTCCTTCTAAGATTCCTTCTTTTTTTCCTTCTAAGATTCCTTCTTTTTTTCCTTCTTTTTTTCCTTCTAAGATTCCTTCTTTATAGATTTTTTCAGAAACTTCACACATCTCTGGATACCCCCCTTCCTCACGCTTCAAGAAATGAACCCTGGCGGACAAGTCGCCCTGGCTCATGTCTTCTGGGTTGGCTGTCTTGAAATAATTCATTAACTTCGCAATATCACTGCCATCGTCTACCTCGGCATTTACGTAGGTTACGTGAACGCCGTCGTCATATGGGATCTCTGTCCCTTTAAATTTCTTTTCTACCTGATATATGGCTTTTCCGGCCTCCCATAAGTCTGTCTCGCTGATGTAGATGATGTGGACATCTGGCATCTGGCCGTAGTCTTTTCCTTTCTGCAGGCATTCGCTGTCTATCATTGCAGCGTAAAAACGGGTGCGCCTGGCGTGGTCTATGGTATCTTTCCTTTGGATTTCTATGTTTACCAGATGGCCGTCGCTGTCTTCTGCCAGGATGTCAAGGATGGCATCGTGAGCTGTAATCTTGGAAATCCGGTACTGTGAGCGTATTTTTTTTACAGTTAGGCTGGGATTGCCTGTGATGATGCGGATAACGTGCTGGCAGGCGGGGATGTCGTTTAGGGCTACGCTCATAAATACGTTGCTTAGGAGGTTGAAGCCCCTTGCCTGCTCTACTAAGTGATCCTTCATGCGAAGAAAGGATGTTTCCTGTTGTTTGGCGGCTTTCCCAGCTTCCTTTTTCTTAGTTGTGGCAACAGTCTTTTTTGTTTTATTTCTGTCTATTTTATTCCTGTCTGTTTTATTCTTGCCATTTCCCACAATTTCATTCCTCCCGGAAATGTTTCATACTAGGAAGCGTGTATATACTCTACTTCTTAGATGGTATGTATGCTCCTTACTTCTGGGAAATATACATGTATTCTACTTCTTGCCATTGTGCATACGCTCCACTTCAGCAGCGAGTATCCGCTGGCGGCGGCGTTCGCGCAGGCGGCCTGCGAGCATATTGAGCATTGCGCCGCAGGCAGCAAAACAAGCCGCATAGGCCTTTCCCACGGTACTGGTGTAGAGCGCCAGCATCTGCCCCAGCAGGGGGTAGTGGGCGACTACACGGCCAATTAATGCGGCGTAATCTACGTCATTCATATCTTCTTCGGCGTTCGCATCGCCTTTTGTCTTGAAAGTACCTTCTACAGTCTGGTTGCGCACTACGCGGTGGGCGACTACGGACTCGCCGCTCTGGAAGGCGATCACGTCTCCCTCCTGAATGGATTCCGGCGCTGCGGACTGTACATAGATGGCGCTGCCAATGGGAATCTCTGGTTCCATGCTCCCACTGACAATGTTATAAACGCCGTAGCCCATGAGCTGCGGCACGGTTACAGGGATGCAGGTGGCTATTACGCTCAGCAGAATCAGCGTCCCTACAATATTGCAAAGGGCGGGAATTAACTTCCCTCCCTTTGCTTTATGCCCACTAGGCAACGTTTTGTCATTTTTTTGGTTTTGCATATTAACCTTCCTCTGGTCTGCGCCCGTTGGATGCTGGGTTGCTATTCTTCTCCGCCTTCCTCTGACTTCGCGTACCTGACTTTCCTTCTCTTGCGTGTCAGTACGAAACCTGCAGTACCGCCGAGCAGGAATACAATGGAACAGATACCCACTTTACCTGACATTGGTATATTTAGCAGCACCTTCGCGAAATCATTGGCCAATAGCCCGTTGTCCAGATTTGGGTTTGCCATTGGAACCTCTTCTCCACTATTGTCAATAATCTCTTCGGGAGTATTGCCTGTTTCATTAGCAATTGCATTTGTTCTCCCGTCTCCCATCTCTGGATTTGTTCTGGGTACTTCTCCTGGAGGAACAGTAATTCCAGGATCATCTTCTTGTGGAGGCGTTGGTTCTGTCGGCGTTGGGGTTGTAGTAGTGGGAGCCGGAGTCGGGGTTGCGGGTACAACCTGCCGCACTTGCTCCATGACTTCCTCGCTGACCTTGTTGTATACGAAGGTAAATATGTTCTTGGAGGCATCGCGCTGGAGGGTGCCGGTGATGGCCAGGGTCTCGGGCTGGTAGCCGTCGACGTAGAGGTAGGCCACTACAGGGCGGTCTCCTACGTTGCCGTAATAGGTTTCCGTAGGTGCAATGCTGGCGCCGTCCTGGTCTACGAAATGGACTTCGTAGGCTACGGAATCACCAAGCACGCCGTAGGTTACTACGTAGTCCTGGTCGCCTTTGACAACGAAGGACGGGCTTGCGCTGGTATCGGCAGTGTTGTTGTCTTTGCCGCTCTCGCGGATTCCGCGGATGTAATATTTGTTGTTTAAGAGTTCTATCTCACGGCGGGGGTCGAAAGTCACATAGTCGCCGTAGTGGAGATCCTTGCGGATCACTACTTCCTGGCCATCTTTGTGCTTGCCCTTGGTGCCAGCGTAGAAACGTATGGTGTACGTGTATTCGTCATTGTTGGCCTCTGCGGCATGGACTGTCATGGGCGATAGGCCTATTGTGGTTAGACAGAAAGCCAGGAATAATGCTAAGAAACTTTTATAGTGTGCCATAAGCTGCAATCCTTTTTCTCGTGCAGATGTGGGAAATTGGGATACAGGCTGTGAAATCTTATCAGCTTTCATGTGCCATGCCCCCTTTCTTTGCCCGGCTGCGGGAAATCTGGGTATAGGCTGCGAAGGCCAGAAGCAGGCCGCCGCTGATGCATGCCAGAAGGATGTAGGGTCCGAGTTCATTCTCATCGCCAGTCCTTACGACCGTCCGTGGACTGCCTGGCATGTTGGGATTGGTACGGGTATTGGTAGTGTTCAGCTCTACGCCAAAGTTCATGCGCAGGTCTGCCAGGGTATCCTGGTAGTCATTGCCTTGGGTATCGCCGTCAAGGGCTACCTCAAGGGTAACTTTACCTGCCTGGCTGGTAGTGAGGGTATCAAGGAAGAGCCAGCTTCCACGCTCACCAAGGTCAATGCCATTGATAGCCTGATGGAGGCCTTCGCCAGCCTGGCTCTCGTTCTCGCCGCCGATGGTGTCGCTGTCGAACAGGGTTCTGGTTCCGTTCGGTCCCTCGTATACCAATTTATAGGTGTAAGCGCCGCCGCTGGTGTTCTCGTTGTTACTGCGGTCTTCTAACGAATAGAGAACCTCATTCCTGAGATACCAGTCAGTGGTCTCGGTGTTGCTGTTTTTAAGATTCAAGGTGATGATGGCGTTATCGCCGGGCTGCATGCCGCGGATGACATCGTCCATATCTGAGGTCTTAAAGTTGCTGTCCATGCGCCTGTCACTGGTAAAGCTGACAGACCAGTCTGAGCCGCCGTAGGATGTCTCTGCATGGGCAGCCACAGGTGTGGCCAGAAGCAGGCATGCCGCAAGGAATGCCGCGCATATTTTCTTCTTCATGCTCTCTCCCTCCTTACTGTAGGCTCAGTGTCCCGTTGTTTACCTGGACCTTACGTCCCCAGGCGCTCCAAATAGCGTCGGCGGCGTTGTGATCCTGCACTGCATCCACCCTGGCCTCGACGCAGAACTGTACGCCGTCATAGTCGAAGGTGGTGGTGATTGTCGTGTATTTTCCCTCTTTCTTGGTAGTCTGCGTCACCTTGGTGCCGATGGCGCTGTCAATGGCAAGCGTGTCTGCGAACAGGGAAGAGGTATCCCCGGATTTCAGGAGCTTGCTGTAATATAATACGGTACGCTCTGTGGTAGAAGATTCTTCGTCTATCAGCCAGTCGCTGCCGAGATTTACAAAATTCAGTCCAATCAGCTTGGGGGACAGATCCCTCTGCTTCTCCCCATCCTTGTCAAGCCAGTATTTGTACACATTCACGCGCACATACTGGTCAATTGTGCCGCTGTTCTTGACGCACAGTTCTTCCTTGTAACGCTTGCCCAGCTTCACTTGCTTGTCGTCACCCAGCATCCCCTGCAGGAGCTTGCCGGTATTCTCATCCCATGTGCCGTCGGAGGAACTCTTGTAGTCACGGCTGGAAATCTCATTGCCGTTCTCCATCAGCGTCACGCCGATATTATCCATCTGCACACGGGTGGTGTAATACTCGGAAATGTATGACACCGCTGCCCTCGCGCCCCCAACGGAGGAGAACAGCAGCAGGAGCATTGCCAGCCCGAAGGAAATGGCCGTTGCCTTGGGGGACTTGATAAATTCTTTTACCTTACGCATCATTGATTGCCCCCTTCCACTTCCCCGGAGTCAAGCTTGATGTTCCAGTCTGCTTCATCCGCTTTATAAGGGTTCCCATTTTCATCATACTGAACAGGAGTGGTCTCATAAATAACAATAACATTGAAATCCTTGGCATCTTCCGGTATGTCTTTTATTTTTATATCTAACTGCTCTGTCTGCTGTCCACCTTCCAAAATATCTACATAATAATAATAGCCATCTTCGCCGGGTATCCATTTCCCATTGGCATCGCTGTATGTCAATGTGTAGTTGCTACCTGCAAATGCCTTTACCCGAACATACACTGGTTCGGAATCCTCTTTACTGGTAATGAAAACATGCTTCGTCCAGTCCGTAGGTTCCTCTTCTTCCACCGTTGTCTCATCTCCCAAGCTAATGGGATATCCACCCTGCGCTTCTGCATAAGTGGTAAAGTATGCCCAAGCACTGCCTACCGATCCTGCCGCAATCATTACAGCGGCAAGGGCAGCCAGAAAAATACTTCTCTTCTTCATATCAATCCGCCCTCCTTACCTTCCGCTGTCCGGGATTGGCGTCCACTCCCAACCCTCGTCTTCGCTGTTGGCGAAGTGGTTGACCACGGCGCCGCCGCCGCCATGCCTGTCGTCATAGTCGTTGGTAAATGCCACGGAGGCAACTTCATTTGCCACGATGGTGGCTGTCTGGGTATCCGCAGACACAACCTTATAGGATGCGCCGGAATAAACTTCCTTCACTGTAACCTCTGCGCCTACCGGGATGCCTTCGAGCAGCGTACTCTTCTGCCCAGCCTCGGTAAAGCTCAAGGATACGACATTACTGTAAACTACAGAGCCGTCAAGGACAGCTTCTACGTCAAACACGAAAGTTGCAGGATCCCTGGTCTCGTAGGACTGCAGCGTCTTGACAATCTCCAGCGAGCCGTGGCGTATTTCCTGAGACGGCTTCAACGTAACGTCCATGGCGTAAAGCCATTCGCCGGGGCCTGCCGTGTTAATCTCGCCGTCTTCTGCTTCCTTGCTGGGCAGGGAAACCAAATCCGGCATATAAGTATACTTATAGGTCGGAGAATTTGCGATGGTTGCAATCCTCTCGGCACCATCCTCTGCCGTAACTGTCGTTGTGTAGTCCTCCAGGCCGTCCCCTCTCGCAATCACAAGATACAGGCCACATTGCAGGCCTTCGATCGGCTGGCCAACGGCCGCGCCCGTAACTGCCGGCGTACCGCCCTCCAGGGCAATCTTGGCCGCGCCCTGCGCGATTGCCATCCAGTCGGCATTGTTGGAATCCTGCTGGTAAATCTCCTCCAGGGACTTGTATGCGTCTGCAAATGCGTAGGTGTAGGTGTCGTACCCGCTGACAGGCTCTGCCTTGGCAACCTGGTATAAATCCACGACTACCTTAGCTTTTTCTAAGTCTGCCGCCAAATCCTCATTTCCCGGCTGCACCGTTAGGGAACATGCCTTATCAAAGTCCACGGCCCCCGCTTCCCCGCTGAGCCCCGGCATCATCAGTATCATGCCGAACGCCACCAAGAAAGCCAGCAGCGGCGCTGCTATCCAGCCTGGGCGCCGGGCCTGCCCACGGTTCCTCTTTATTTCCATAAGCCTCTCCTCCTTCTGCATCTAGCTTTTGTTGGGACTGTCACTCATTTATCAATATTGTCATTCCTTCCAGAGCCAGCCATTCCGCCAGCCCTGTCTGGATTATTCACTTTTATCATCCTTCTGCGTGGATTCTTCTTCTCCGTCCGCACTGTCAGGATTGCTGCCCTCAGAAACGCCATCTTCGGAACTGCTGCCCTCCTCCGAACTGCCTTCTTCCGAATTGCTGTCCTCTTCGGAATGGCCGTTCTCACTGGAAGCGCTTATCCCATCCGAATTGTCTTCCTCGGAACTATTGCTCTCTCCAGAATCGCCTTCCCCGGAAACATTAGCTGTTTCGGTATTGCCTTCCTCAGAATTGCCTTCTGCGGAACTGTTGCTCTTAATCTGTTCCAACAATTCCTGCGTTGTCCTCGTCGGTCCTTTCCTGCGGTAATAGATTAACATAATCACCAATACAATAAACAGGAGCGGAATGCCAACTGCTGGGATTACAATATAAGTTGGGATTCGGACTGCCTCACTGGGAGTTGCAACGGACTCCAATCCTTCAATCCGATGCGCCCGAACCAGCATACGGTGGGAATTTACGCCATATGGGGTACAGGTAACGAGTGTCGTATAATCTTTCTTATCTACGATTGCCAATTCATCCGTTTCCTCTGGCAATACAATACGAATTTGGTCAATCTGGTAGGTATTGGTCTGGTCTAATACGGTTACGGTAAAGGTATCTCCTTCACTCAACTTATCCAAATCAGAAAAAAGCTTTGCGCTTGGAAGACCACGGTGTCCTGATAATACTGCATGTGTCCGTTCTCCACCAACCGGGAAGGAAGAACCTGCAATATGGCCAACAGCAATCTGTAGAACGGATTCATCCGTGCCATGGTAAACGGGAAGGTCTACTCCAATAGACGCAATCTGCATATACCCCATAACACCTGTGCCTGTGATATCCAAGATGCTTGCGTATTCTGCATATCTCTCTTCCGAAATATTAAAATTAACACCGTTCGCAAGCGACTCATTGAACTTCCTGGCTTCCTCTATAATTGCTTCCTTTTCTTCCTTACTCATGGATTCCACTTCTGATACATATCCCGCGATTGCCCGCGTGGCATGCATGGAATTCCACCAGTCACTCACTGTTGGATAAGATAAAACCCCTATACCAATCAGTAAAATCAATACCAATAAGATAGTCGAAAATGAAACACGCTTTTTTTTCTTCTCTTTCTTCCTGCGTTTCTTTTTTTTCTTCTCTGCCCGCCCTTCTTCCCTCTTTTCTACAGTTTCTCCATTTACAGGGGAAGCACTTTTTACAGGCGTTTCCTCGTCTGTATGTACTTTTTCATTTTTTCGTGTTTCCTCACTCATATGTTTCCCCACAATCTTATTCGATGGGCTACACTATCTGCTGATGTCGGCCAGGCTTCCTGCCTGTTGCTCGCCACACACCACGGGAAGGTATCAGCTTGTGCGGCATAACCGGGGGGAGGAAAATCCTTCCCCCGGATAAATTCATGTATCTTGTTCTTTTTAGAATCTTATGTTGTCAATTACTGAGCCTTCATGCGCCTCTTTGTTACTAAGAGGATGCCAGCGCCGATTACTAAGATGCCGCCAACTACGTAGAAGATTGTAGTACCGATACCACCTGTGCTTGGCAGCAAGGAACCTTTTTTGTTTTCAACTTGGAACGCATACTGACCTGTATAGTTTTCAGCAGTTCCGTCATCTCTCGTTGCTGTCCAAGTACAACCTTCCGTTACATCTGTAGGTGCTATCCAGTTAAGATTAATTGTAATCGGTTCAGCTAATAAGTTGTAACCATTCGGCGCTGTAACCTCTTTGATTACATATTCACCAGCAGACAAACCAGTAATAGATAAGATACCATCCTCATTAACATAAGCCTTATATGTTTTTGTTTCGCCAATTGTCACTTCTTCTCCAGAGGTATTAACTAACTTATAAGTTTTTGTAACTCTGGTAGGATTATTTTCATTATCAAGGTTATCATAATATTTAGCAGTATTTTTGGTTTCATCAGCATCAAAGTTTGGTTCGGTAGTTGTATATTTCTTATCTTTTAATAAATAATACACAGCCCCTGCGTCTTCACCTTCACTACCATCACGTTCTACAAATTCTGTCTTATTAACAAGAATCTTATTAAATGGAGTTGCTGTAATCTCAAATTCTGCTCCTGCCAATGCCTTATTCTCTTCATCAACCTTCAATAACTTCAAGCCAGTTACATAAGTATATGTCTCGCTCTCTGGTGTTTCACCCTTTGGAGAATCTGGACCTGGATAATCAGGCTCACCTGGTGTACCTTTATCTGTTGTGTTCGGATTGTTGGAGTAATTTAACTTAACCTCATTCTTGTTTCCTGTAACTTCAATGGTTGCATCTTTATTAATTGTAGCGGTATACGTAATTTCAATATCAGCATTCGTACCTGTTGCACCCTTATACTGAATAAAATTCTCAAATACGATTTCAAATTTCTGACCCGTTACTTTTACATAATAACTTCCTGTTTCCTTTGTATAGTCATGTTCATGAGACCCTTTTGTACATGCTGTAAGTGTTTGGCCACCAACTTTAACTACTACATCATTATTAAATGTTAAACCCTTAGCTAATGTATCCTCTACAACAAAATAGTATTTCTCGTAGCCATCCATTGCTGGAACTCTTGAAGTTACTCTATAAGGTACAACATCACCAAAAGCACCATTATTAACTTTTACCCACTCTGGGTTAAAGCAACTAATTGTATGTGTATGATTAGCCTCTGTATTACCACATATAACTGTTTTTAAGTCCTCTGCTGTCTGCTTATTGATTTCCGGTGCATCTGCTTTTGCTGCTACATTAACATCTGCTACTACCTGAAGGATATACCTTGTTGCAGCATCTCCCTCAGCAATCTTTGCACTATCTTTCACAAAATAGTAGCCATCCTGACTTACAGATATTGTATACACATAGTTTTCTCCTGATTTAACAGGATCTTTACTTTGTGTTCCGTCACCCTTTAAGTATTTGCTAACTATTTCTGCAAACTTGTCGTTCATTGCATCTGTAAAAACATTTGTATCTGTTGACATTGCTTTTGCAACTGTTGCTGCATCTTTAGCATCTGCAAATGCATTCTTATTGTCAATGACAAAGGATGCTTCGCCTTGTAACTCTGCTATAAATGCAGCTGCGTTATCTGCATCAAATCCCGCTCCCCACTTGATATCTGTTAAAGTTTTGCTACCACCTTCATTTGTAAGATTACCATCAAAAATCTGATAAGCTGCATATTGATGGCCTTCTTTTTTATTAGTAATAGTGATTGTGTGACTGTTTGGTGCTGCCATTACTGGAATAGCCATTGCCAATGTCATTACCATTGCCAGAACCAAGCTGGCGATTCTTTTAATTCGTTTCATAATCTCATTCTCCTTTTCTTCTTTATTTTTTTGAAACTTCATGAAACTTGGGTTTATAAGAAACTTTAAAAATTTGTTTTGCTCCAGATTCAAGAGGAACCTCCCACCCTCCCTTCTCTGAATTTTTTTCTATACATAAAGCCTGCGCCTAGCAGCATGGCTGCAACGCCTGCCATTGTATATAATGTTGTGCCAAAACCACCTGTTTCGGGAAGTACAAACTTCTCAATATTGTTGTACTCAATCTCAACCATTTCACCTTTTGAAACAGTACCAGTTACCTCACCAATCGTTCCATTTGGATTGCCGTCTCCTGAAATATCAGGAGTATAAGGGTTATCTAGTTTTTCATCCCAGTCAACACCTTGGCCATGTTCTGTAGGCTTAAGTTTTACAGGTCCTATTTCTTTAATGGTGTATCTCGTACCTTTTGGAAGGAAACTTATTTGGATATATTCACCTGCTTCTAACGTAAATCTCGAATTGTTCCATATGAGAACATCGGTTTCCGTTTCCGTTACCTCTCCATTTTCATTTGTCTTAAACTTTGTATAGGAATAATCATCCCTTAAATCATTACCTACTTCATCTTTAAATTTAATTTCAAAACCAAACTCATCATTAGTTTTTTCACCTGTTACTTTCTTTTTCACTTGCAACTGCCCCGTATCCTGTTCTGTCGTTGCAAACGATACAGAGGGAAGAGTAAACTGCATCCAGCAGGTGGAACCAGAAGCGCCTCGTTCTGTGTAGAAGAAGGAAAGCTTATACTTACCTTCTGAACCTTTCTCTATATAATCCCACAAATTTATATATTCTCCTACGGCACTGTGTACACCACCAATATCGCAGATTAATTTCCCGCCGTCAATTCCAGGTCCCTCAAGGAATACCCACATATCATCATCACCATAGAAAAGATACTCCAAAGGTCCTACATAGTCTTTTACCAAATCAAACTCCACTGTATAATGCATCCCAAAATAATGATTGTGGTTTTGCCCATCATCGGATTCGGGTGCATTCTCAGCCCATCCTCTCCTGTCTATGTTATATCCTCCAAAGTTTTTTAGCTTCGATAAATCAGATGCTCCAAATTTCAAATCATGTCCTGGAGTACCTGCAGAACTAACATTATCCAAAGGATAGAAATCGTTTCCTGCAAAATAATACTTTTTATAATTCGGTGAAGTTGACGAAGCCCAACTAAACATCTGTCTCTTAAACTTATCCAACCCATAAACGCTACTGGTAACTTCGCCGTTTTCTTTTACTTCTGCACCAGTCAAAGTATAAGTATCACCTTTCTGACTGAAAATCAAATCACCAGCATATGGCGTTTTTCCTGTTGCCGTTCCTTCATTAAATAAATTTGGAGCCTTTACACCAGATGCATATTTAAGTTTTCCTCCTTCCAGGCCAGTAACTAATCCAAAGGTAGCCTTCCCATATAAAATATGATCTTCATTTGCTCTATTCCCCGGCAGGTCACCCAACGATGTTCTCATTGTCCCTTCTGAATTGCCAAATCCAAAGGTTTGGCCTTGCATACTGTTAATTCCCTGTTTATTTGTATACATGTACCATACGTCACCTTCGTTATGGGTGGTAGTTTCTTTTTTACGTTCCACTTTCTTCAGCCCTAATGTCTTAGGATCTCCTTCGGGGTCAGAATCACTGAGATAAAGTTCACCATCGGAAATATCGTAATCATAAAAATTTACACCATTTTTCTTATTTGTTTCCACTGCATTATATACCAAATGGATATTAGCCCCTTGAGTAATTAGTATAAAATCGTTTGGAAATTCTTTTTGCGTATCTGGTTTATTAGTAAAATGCCAATCCTTTCCATTCGCACAACTGTATGTTGTCCATTCTGTGCTATCAGCTCTTTGCACCCGAATTTCTTTCAAAGTATAACTTTTATTTTTTGCTATCTTATTGAAATACACAAGACCCGGTGATGTAATGTAGTCATACGTACCTGATGAATAAATCTCTTTCATTTCTGATTGCGTGACAACTGTTCCATCAGCTTTGCTTACCTTAATATTTTTCCTTGGTATGCTTCCACTTGCTGCCGCACTATTTGTCGGCAAATTCCCTCCCGTAGTGTCAATAACTCTGATTGTCTCTTTATCGTCAGCTGTTGGAAGGGCAAACATATCAACCTCCGCATAAAACCCCACTGTAAACTTCGGGTTTGCCTGACTAGTAGCCGAAGCCGCAACCGAATTATCTGTTCCATCGGCATTCAATGTAACATCCAGCGGAGCATTGGTTACAGACGATGCATCTATAATTACACCTGTCTTATCACCCTCGTCTTCCTCTGATACATCTTCCTCTAACACATCTTCCTCTGACGTATTTTCTTCGTCATCCAATGTGTCCGTTGCATCTGATTCTTCATCCGCAGATGTATCTACATTGCTCCGATCCTGAATTACCTGATTTACAGCGCCTTCTTTTACAAAGTCTATAACAGAAAGTATAACTTCTTCCTGTATTTCTATGTCTTCATCCGATGCCACGTCACCTTCTTTTTCTGCACAATTAAGCAGTTTCTGGGTTGGTGTAAGCTTCATTGTAACTTTACAGTCTGATAAATCCAG
This sequence comes from uncultured Lachnospiraceae bacterium, assembly GCA_910577785.1. Taxonomy (GTDB): domain Bacteria; phylum Bacillota; class Clostridia; order Lachnospirales; family Lachnospiraceae; genus Petralouisia. The sequence continues at coordinate 87,604 of CAJTNT010000012.1, forward strand.
TTTTGTTCCTTTGTAAACAAGGGCATATGACAGTACTTGATTTGCATAAAATTCTTCGGGCGTTTCATCGTATACCGCAGCTACAAGCTTATATTCCTCCGCCTTTTTATCCAACTGTTCAACCACAAAATCTATTGCGTCTGCAAGCGATTCTACCGTTGGCGTTTTATTTGCCGTCCCTGTTTCCTCAGCATTTTCAATCAAGCTATCTGGAATTGCAACATTTCCTTCTGCATGGAACACAGCTCGGAACATATCACCCTTATATTTATATGATTTGGAAACCGGAACAATCGTCTTATGCTCTTCTGGACCCACTCCAATTGCAATCTCAGAAAAGCTATCCATTTCAAATGACGTACTTCCATTTTCCACCTTGCTGCCATCAAGAACATCATTTCCATCTTTGGCAAAATGAACTACCTTGATAGGCGCGCCATCTGGCAAGCCATTTTTACCAAGGAACTGAACTGTAATTGTCACTGGGCTTTCAGGCTCAATTTCTTCGCCTTCCAAATAGAAGCCAACCTTTAACAAAGCTTTCATAGAAACATCTGTATCTTTTGTCATTTTGTCAAATTGTGCTTCCCGCTCTGCGTAATGTTCTTCGTCACTTTCAGCAGTAACCCGTTCTGCAAGCAATGCCGCATCGTTCGGAATATTTGCATCTTCTTTATAAGCAGCTGTTACGATAAAGCCATTTCCTTTGAAAGTCTTTGTTATATCTTCTTCTTCTCCGTCCCAATCAGTCTGGGCATTTCCCAGACTCTCATTTGTCAAGGTTTCTTCTGTCCCATCCATTGGCGTCTGGCCATTTTCTGGGTTGCCTTCCTGGTTCTCATTTCCATCCGCTGGTGTCTCGTCTGTCCCATCTGCTGAAGCCTCTGGCGTCTCAGCTGGCTCTTCTTCCACCGGCCTTAAGTCTGAGCCATCCAGTACTTCGTGGATTTCGATGCATCCATTTTCCTGGGTATGGGTATGCTCTTCTACCTGTAGTTTCCCGCAGCTGCGGCGCACTTCGATCCTGCCTTCCGGCACTTCCTTGTTGGCTGTCCCGGCAAGAACCTCCTGTGCCACGCCTGTGTTATCCTTCGGATCCTGTACGATTTCCTCGCCTTCCGGGGTAATCAGCACCCGCTGGTAACACTCATCGCCATGGGTGTGTACTTCGATTTCCGGCTTCTGGCAAACCAGGGTCTTCTGCACCTGATTGCAGGCCTCTGTATGGTGATGCCCCTCGGACTCTTCCTGCCCGCAGGTCAGGGTCTCTGTCCACTGGTAGCACTCGTCTGCATGTGTATGCTCTTCTTTCCCGCATGAGAAGGCGCCGTCTTCTGCCTGGCACTCTTCCGTGTGGGTATGTTCCTCCGCCTGGCAGGTGAGTTCTCCCTGCTCCTTGGTGCGGCACTCTTCTGTATGCTGGTGTCCCTCGGATTCTTCAAGGCCGCATGCCAGAGCCTGCTGCTCCTGGTAGCACTCATCCGTATGCTGGTGCGCCTCCACCTCCGGCAGCGCACATACTAAGTTGCCGTTGTGTGGGTCGTAGCAGTCGTCATTGTGCTTATGGACTACATAGTCCGCATACCCGCATATTATGTTTTTCTCCTGGTCGTAGCAGGTCTCTGCATGCTGGTGTACCTGCAGCTTGCAGTTCAGCACCCGCTCGTCGTGGGTCATGGCCTTGCCGCGCATCTTGAGCGCTGCCGTCGTGGCAAACCCTACGACTACGGCCAGACATACGAACACCGCCAGCCACCTCTTATATTTCTTTTTGTCCTGCAAGAATTTTGCTATCTGTTTTAAAATCGGAGATTCCATAATGCAGCCTCCCTCCTCGTGTCACGCATCTTCTATCTATCTGTTCCTGCTAATCCACTATCCCCAGCCCTGAGAGGGGCCATACGCGGAATAGTATCTTGCCCACTACCATGTCGTTGCTGACGCATCCGATGGATTTGTTGCGGCTGTCGATGCTCACTGCGCGGTGGTCGCCCATCACGAAGCATTTGCCGTCCGGCACCTGGTAAGGCAGGTCTATGTTGCACTCGCCCAGCGCCTTCTCGCTGATGTATGGCTCATCCAGCTGCTCCTCATTTACGAATACGTTGCCTTCGTCGTCTATGTCCACCCAATCGCCTGCGCTTGCGATCACGCGTTTGATCAGGATATTGTTGTTATAGTAGAATGCGATTACATCGCCTGTACGGTAACTGGAACCGTTGACCGCCACTACAATGTCTTCATCCTGCAGGGTCTCCGTCATCGAAGTACCGCTGATCTGTAGCACGGGGAGCAGCAGAACCGCTATCAATACCGCTACCGCCGCCACTACCAGGAGCGAAAACACCGTGCTCTTCAGAACCCGGCTATAATTGCTCTTATACTGTTCCTTTTTCAGTTCTGCTTCAAGCAATTCCACGCTTGGTACCGCCAACCCTTTGATGCTATCTGTTTCTTTTTGCGACATCATTCTTCAGACCTCCTTTGCCATCAGGCTGCCGTGTCAGGGTGCCTTCCCTTCCGCTGCATCTGAGCCTGATATTATACAGATATTGCTCTGCCGCCAGCTGCGCTATTTCAAACAGCCCGTTGAGGCTTAACGCTGCCTCCGCGACTGAGCCTGCCCGCTCCAGCTCTGATTTCCTCGCCTGCCGCCATGCCTCCATCTCCTGCTCCAACTGCCGGATGCGGGCCTTTTTCTGGTCCAGCCTCCCTTGCAATTTGCCGTTGAGGGCGTCTTTTTCTTCTAGCTTGGCGCTTAGGCGTTCGTTGCTGTCTTCTAGCTGCTGTGCCTGCTGGTCTGCATCGCCATGCTCGGCCTGCAGCTGGGCTACCTCTTTACTTTGTTCCAACAATAACTGAAGAAGTTCTTGCCGCCGTAGTTTTTGTAATTCCTTTCCAGTCATACTGAGCCTCTTTCCGGAATCTGTCTGCCTCCTGCCTGTTCCTGTGCCCAGCTTGCTGTGCCAGGGGCGGTGTGGCTGTTTGGGCTTACCCATTATACTACATCAGCTGATACCGTGCAATAGGTAATTGTGCCAAATCCTAAACCGCATATCCAAAACTGCTCTTTTTTCGGCCATGTTTTACATCTACCATGTGGCTATTTCCTTATCTTGGATATAGTATAGCAGGCTGGCAGTCAAAAGATGCGTCAAAAATATATAGAAAAAGAGGTTATTTTTAAATTTCTTGTGCCTCTTTGCCATACCTCTTTCTCTGCAGGAAGCCGCCGAACAAACCTTTCCTGGGCTTGGCTGCGGTTCCCGGAACCTCTGCGGACGCCGCATCCGCAGCCCCGGATGGGGGATTGCCGTCCGGCTCCTGGAAGCCGGGGGCTTCGTCCGGCCAGGGATCCTGCAGGATCTCGCTGCCGGAAGCGCCGGAGCCGCTGCGGCTGGGGGCTTCGTCTGGCCAGGGATCCGATGCCGTGTCCTCCGGCCAGGAGAGTTCAGGATCCTGAACCTGAGCTTCCTGAGGATCTTGCGGAGCCTGTGCCTGAGGCCCGCTGGCTTTGGCTGTATCTGGCTTTTCCGGATGATTGGCTATCTGGGCGCCGGCGGCTGCCGGGCTGCCCTCTGGGGAGGGAGCCTCTAACTGTGGCTTTGGCTGCGTATCGCCTGTTGTCCCCTGGATTACACAAAAACTTTCTTCCAGTCCTTTGCCTTTGTTTTCTTTATCGGTATCTTTATGCTTAGAGTTAACGTGTTTCTCCTGTTTTGTCCCATGTTTTTTGATTTTATGCCGTGGAGGAGGATCCGCGGGCTTCTCTCCGCTCAGATAGGCCTCGGCTTCCTGCTGGGCAAAGATGAGGATTTGCTCCAGCCTGTGGGTGGCGTCGGTCAATGAGCCGATTTCCTTGAGGTCGATCCACTGGTCTGCCTGGAGGGACTCCATCTCTGCCTCCAGGGCACGGATGCGGGCGTCGCTCTGGTCAAGGTCTTTCTTGAGCTGTTCCGTGGCGGCGTCGCGTTCGTTGAGGCGTTCCTTGAGGCTGTCGTTCGTCTGGCGGAGCTGCTCCAGGTTGAGCTTCTTCTCCTCCAGGGTTTCCTGGAGGCGGACGGAATCAATGCCTTGCGCCAGGAGCAGCTGCACGAGATCCTGGGATTTCATTTTATGGAATTCTTTTTCTGTCATAGTCTGCAACCTCCTACATGCGCCAGCGTAAGGGAAGGGATGATGCAAAAGCCCCAGGAAGGCTGAGTTGGCTCTGGGGGAATTGTGCCAGGCCGGGGGCTTCTCCGCGAGACGCTGGGCAAAATCATATGGCAAAAAGCCACCCCCTTGGCTTTCCAGCCGTCAAGGGCGGCGATTAGTCGTTATTTCCTATGGGTATTATAGCACGGGCGGAGGGATTCTACAAGAGGAAATCTCTGCGTGCGGGAGGCGGATTATACGTAGTTTATTATAATAGGTAGAAAAATCTTGCGGAGGAGCAGGATTAGCATGTGTGTAAACGCATCATGCTATGGATTCTTCTTTAATAGTTCCTGGATATGCCTTTCCAATACCCTAATCTTATCTTTGTATTGGGTGTTCTCTTTTTTGTACTGAGCGAGCTTATTTTCAGATATGCTCAGCTTATCTTCCAGCTGGCTGATGCGCAGACGGTATTTATCGTTGGGCAGCTCTATTGCCCCTGGCAGCAATGGTTTCAACTCTATCTCGCCTCCCTTCTTCTTAAACTCTTTATAGATAACTTGCAGTACGATCAGCTTGTCCAAGAATTTATAGACAAGCTGATTTCCTCACATTCCATAGCTAAATGTTCACATCTTAACAAGAGATGTGTGTAAACGCATCATGCTATGGATTCTTCTTTAATAGTTCCTGGATATGCC
>CAJTNT010000013.1 GCA_910577785.1 uncultured Lachnospiraceae bacterium
AAGTCCTATCGTGAAAAGGATAAAATAACAAATACCCTTTTGACTACCTAATCATATAATAGGTGTGCCATGCCGCACCCTACATCCAACACTTTCTGGCCTGGCTCTAAATGGTAATGTCTGGCCAGTTTTTCGGCCACGCCCCTCCACCTTCCATCATATGAATATCCCCCATATCCATACTTCCTTTCCCCATCCCAATAATCATAACCATATTTTTTTGCAACTCTCGCGCACTCTGCCTTATCTTCCCCGATCACGCGCTCCAAATAATCCCGCTTCGTGGATGTATGCAATTCCGAAATAAAATCAATATACGCCATCTTTTCCTCCTGCTGCTGTGTAGCTATGCTTTAAATAAAATTGACATGGTTCTTCTCCAGGCTAAAATATGTATTCAACAACTCATTCCTATCGTCATAAATACAATGATGGTTACATTCCTTCTTAGCATTAAACTCCTGGTATCTCTTTTCTGTCTCTTTAGAGAACCACAGTTCTTTAAAAGAACACTCCTTCAGGTCACCTACTGTACTCTCTGATACATAAGCCTTATCATGGCAAAAATATACCTTGCTGTCAGCTGCAATCACGGTGGAAAGCCTGTTTATATAGCATTTCTCATAACAGCGGTGAAATACCAACGCCGAATCAAAATCCCCCTCATATTTATCAATCACTTGAAAATCAGCATCCTCCAATTCCTCTTTCGCTCGATGGATTTGCTCTGTCACCTTCTGCCTAAAAGGGGCATGATATGCAAATACGTCACTTGTGACACGAGCTGCGTATTTTATATGGTTTGCCCCCAGGCTTTTCACCATTTTCGCCATTTCATATACCTGAGCCGCGTTCTCATGGTTTACCACAAAATTCACGCCCAATTCACATCCATCCTGCTTTATGCTTGAAAATTGGTGGATATTCTCACAAACCTCCCTAAAAGCGCTTAACGGCACGTTCCGAACCTTCGCATATGTTTCTGCATCTGACGAATCAAGAGAAATCCGAACCCACTTTGCCTTCGCCAAAACTTTTGCCCTCTCCCCTTTCAGCAACTGCCCATTCGTAATAATTGACAAATCAATCCCTGCATCCAGAATCTCTTGCATAGTTTCCACGATATATGGGTATACCAAAGGTTCCCCTCCCCCACTAAATGTTACCGCCTTTACCCCCATTTCAGACATATCCGCAATAATTTCCTTCATTTTTGGCCACGGAATCTGATCCTGTGCATTTACAGAATCAAACAATCCCAGGCTGCTGTCTGCGTAACAGCAATAATAACATTTATGGTTGCAATGGTTGGTAGGCTTGATGCGGATATAAATCGGAGCTACTTGCTCCCCCTCTGCAATTTTTCCCAAAACCTTTGCGTGGGCAAACACTTTTAAATTACTATATGGCGTCGCTTTTTCCATTCTCTTTTTCTCCTGTCTATATAATTTCTATTACTCTGATAACTAAAAACCGTAGCAAAATACGCAGCATATGGAAATTGGGGCAAAATGCTGCGATATTAAACGTCCATAGTTATATCACAAATGGCACAACTCCTGCAAGATATCCGTTATTCTCTTGGAAGAGTATCCATATCCCACCGCCTTGGACACATCCAACGTAAAACACCTTTTTTTGTCTGTGTCAATATTTTTTATATGGGACTCTGAATGCGTCAGTTCTTTTAAATAACATACAATCTCCCTTAACCTTATCCTTTGTGTATTGCCTAATAAAAACACCTCGTTTTTCCCATTTTCTCCTGACACACAAAGTTGCAAGATAAACTCTGACAGGTCATCAATATGCAATACATTATTAAACTCCTTATCCATGTTATACAGCACGATATTCTCATTCTCCCTCATTTTCTCTATGAGACGGCATAAAAAAACACCCCTCTTCCCACCCCCTACGATTCCAGGCATACGAATAATATAATATGGAAGCCCACTTTCCATGACAATTTTCTCCGCCAAATATTTTGTCGTCCCATATAAGCTGGGGGTTACCATAACTGCTTCTTCTGTAACCATATCTGTATGTAAATCCCCATAAATGGAATCCGATGAGAGATAAATAACTCTTTTTATTTGATGCTTTCTGCAAAAGTCCATCATTGCAATAGCCGTAACCACATTATCCTGCACATACTTATCTGCTGATCCCTTGCTGACAGCCGCAGCATAAAGCAGGATATCATAATCCCCTTCATATTTTTCATAGGTGCTGTCACGCCCCATCTCGTACATTTGTATATTTGGCTCCCTTAAAAGCCTTTCTTTTAAAAATCCTCCCACATATCCATGAGGGCTAAATAAAACCACCTTTTTGACGCCCATATATCCCCCGCCTAAAAATCTTTCATTATTTTATGGTATATATTCCCTGCATCTAATTTATTTGCTTCTAACACCTGCTGCTGTGTGCCATACCCTTCGGCAAAGCAATCCTCCAGCCCAATCCTCCTTAGCCTGTTCCCACACGCATTCGCAGTCAAAATTTCAGCAACTATGCCACCTAAGCCACCAATTATGCTATGTTCCTCCACAGAATAAACCATATGATGCCTCGCTGCTATTTCCAAGACGCCTTCTACATCTATTGGCTTTAGGGTATGCACACTGACAACTTCCGCCTCAATCCCACAATTATGTAAGTACTGCGCAGCTTCCATTACCTGATACAAAATCTCTCCCGTTGCAAATAAAGCAAGATCCTTGCCTTCCCTCAAAATGCTTACCTTCTCTGGCAAGACTTCTTTTCCCTGAGGATATAACTCTTCCGAAAGATTATTCCCAAGCCTGATATAAACTGCGCCTTCTTTCTCATAAGCATAACGCACTAGGGCTTTAGTTTCCTGCGGTGTTGCTGGAGAAAGCAAGGTTAAATTTGGCATGCACCTCAATACTGCTATGTCCTCCGTGGCATGGTGTGTTGCACCCAGGTAACCATATGCCATACCTGCGCCTATCCCTACAATCTTGACATTCAGCTTTTGCAGACATACGTCCAGACGGATAAACTCATAAGAGCGGTAGGCCAAAAAGGAACCTATGGTATAAGCAAAAGGTATTTTCCCACAGCTTGCCATCCCTGCTGCCGCCGCCACCATATGCCCTTCCGAAATCCCAAAGTTAAAATACTGCCCTGGCATGTCCCGGCGGAAATCATCATACACAATCAGCCCATTATCCGAAACCAAAGAAAGCACATTCCTATCTTTTTGGGCAATCTGGTAAAGCTCCTTTAAATATGTATTCCTCATTCCTGCAGTTCCCTTTCTGTAATACCTAATTCCTTCCTTACAATCTCCATTTCTTGTGGATTCGGCATGCGGTAATGCCAAATAGGCACCTGTTCCATAAAAGAAACACCCTTTCCTTTTACTGTATTTGCAATGATAACCTTGGGCTGCTTCCTGAGTTCTTCCCGATCTTTTCCCAAAACCATAACCAATTTCCCTATGTCATGCCCATCCACGCTTTCCACATCCCACCCAAATCCCTGCCACTTATCCTCCAAAGAATCCAGCTTTAAAATCTCTTCTGTATTCCCCATTGCCTGCAGCTTGTTTCTATCCAAAATAACTGTCAGGCTGCCTAATCCGTGATGCGCCGCCGAAAGAGCCGCCTCCCATACTGAGCCCTCCTGGCACTCCCCATCCCCCAGAAGAACATATGTATGGCTTTCCCTTGCATCCAATCGATTCGCTAAGGCAATCCCCACTGCAAACGACAGCCCATGTCCCAAAGAACCCGTTGTCGCCTCTACACCTGGAATATCCCTATATTTTGGCTCTCCTCCTAAATGAGATCCTGGCTGGCAAAACAAATGGAGCTGTCCTGGCGTGATATAGCCAATCCGTTTTAAAATGCTGTACAGCACAAGGCTTGCATGCCCTTTACTGACAATTACTTTGTCCCTTTCTGCCCAATCTGGATTATTTTTGTCATATCTTAAAATCCCGCCAAAGTACAAGGCTGTCATAATTTCAACTGCTGAAAATGCCGAAGCCAAATGCCCCGACTTCCCATGATAGGCCGTTATCATAATATCTTTTCTGATTTCTCTTGCAATGTCTTCCAACATCATTTCCATCCTCACGACTAAATAACTTATATGAAATTTACATGTTCCCCTGGGTATTTCAATTCTGACAGATACTTATTCATTTCATCTAAACGACATAATTCTCGGCAGTTTGATTCCAGATCCATGTTTGAAAAATAACGTATCAATTTTTTTCTCCTATCCCCTTCCCATATCTCTTCCAGACTCTCTTCATATATGTTTCCATAACTCAATTCTTCTTTTCCCATAAAGACTATGCAAGGCCATAGATTCCCTTTTGCATCTATGTATACCATAAACGGCAATGCAAGGCACTGGGCGTACTCCCGTTTACATGCCAGCTTTTTCATAGCGTGGGCTCGGAAATAAATCTTATAATCCTCTTCTTCGATTTCTCTTAACTCTTCTTCCACTTCCATCATTTCCTTATAGTCAACCTGAAGGATATTCCCACTTTGTGGATGCTGTGAAAACGGTTTTACTGTAAAATAGTCCACCCCTATTTTTTTAAGCTCTTTCGCCATAGCAACCACTTCATTTTTATTGTCTGGGAGAAGCAGCAACTGCACCCCTATGGTAGTGGATGCTCTCTGTTCTTTTTTCACCCGCACAGCTTCCTGCATGTTATGCAAAACTATTTGCAAATCCCCTTTTTTGCATTGATGGATTTTCTCATAAGACTCATCTGTAATGCCAGCTGTGCTGAAGCGAACCCATGTCAGGGATGACAGGCAATCTTTTGAAGCGTCTGGTGTCAGCAGCACCCCATTTGTGGACATTGCCGTATCCATGCCATGTCTTTTTGTTTCATTGATAATATCCACTGCATTTCTATTTAGCAAAGGCTCTCCCTCTCCCGCATAAATGATACTTTTGACACCTTTTTCCGCAAACTCTCTCAGCCTTTTTTTCAGTACTTCCCCATCCATCACCGTTGGCTTGTACCCTGTATAATCCACTGCGCAGAATATGCAGCGATGGTTGCATGCATTTGTCAGTCCAACCTCTAATTCAATTGGGTATATATTTTCCCCTTTCAGCCACTCAGATACCCTATGCGGATGGTAAATCAATTTATGGGAATCCATGCGTATTTCATTCTTCATTTTTATTCTTCTCCAAACGTTTTTCAATTTCCCCAAGCGCCCTTTTCATCAATATATCAAATGTCATGGTCTTCAAAGCAGCATTCCGGCCACGGCCAATCATTATTTTCCGTTCTTCTTCGTGGGTTAAATAGTAATGCAGCTTTCCTATTAGATCTTCCCGGTTATAAAACATAACCACATCTTTACCAACTTCTATAATTTTTCGTATGTCCACTGCATCTTTGTCCTCTGGAATATAATTGCTAATATAAAAGCCCCCGCTCAGCATGGTTTCCCATGCTCTGGCTGCTGATGTAGTTAAAATATTATTTCCAACTACAATTTTAGACACCTGGTATATTTTAGATAGCATTTCTCCATTTTCAGCAGAGCCCATGGCATATTTTTTATACTTCTCTTCTGTTGCCCATCCATTCCCCCATAATTTAAGATTCGTAAAACCAGCATCTAAAATCCAATCAACCAACACCTGCCTATATACCCGTTGGTTAAAATTATTAAACATATCCGAAGCCAAATAATTTATTATCTCTTGTATAAGAGTACTATCATAATGGAAACACAATATTCCTTTTACATATTCCTCAAACTCCTCTTCTGAATAAAAAACATTCCCTGTTTCATATACATAAGCTTGGTATCCTTTATAGATTACACATATTTCTTCCTTAAATTCTTCTGAAACCTCCGCCAACAGTCCAGCAATATAGGCGTCTACATCACTGGCATGGCACACAAAGCAAATATCACATGCATACTTCTCAATCTCATCTTTATCCAAAGAAAGCGGCCTGTATATATGGGAATCTGCCGGAATTGCAGCGTCTATTAAACGATCTTTGGGATAACCAATCTCCTTAAATTTTTCCCATGTAATAAAGTGGTTCATAATGAAATCTGTGGCTATTAACTTTAGCGGCGTTTCTTTACTCATAATACGCGGCAGCGAATCTTGTATCCAAGTAACCCATACAATTTCTTTTGGAATCACCAAATGTTCAAAACGAAAATGGTCAATGCTGAAAATAATATCTGGCTTAAATCTTTTTATATACTGAATAATATCTCTTATAGAAACTCTATGGATCCCATCTGGCTCTATCAATAACTGTATTTCACATCCAAGTCTGGATGCCGCCTGCATGCAATCTCTCGTATGGTACTTCAATACGGTAGTAAAATGACTTGTATAAAACAAAATCCTTGGTTTTCCACTTTTAATATTTACAATAATGCCATCCCTATGTTCTTCATAGTATCTTTTAACATATCTGCCGTCTTCCAGTGCTTCTCTTTCTCTTCTTTCGACTTCCTGTTCTAATATAGGCCGGAAAACATCATGAAAGCCATTGAAGTATTCTATTTTAGGAAAACAAATCATATCCCCCCTAAAGTACTCGTACACACTTTGCTCCCCAACTAAAAAAACAATCCGATTTTTATCCAATAAATCTTTTATGTTATATAGACAGATAAACAACTGCCAATATTTATTATCATAGACCGCATACACTGGCAAATTCATATCTAAAAATGGTGAACTCATGCGAAAACTTTCTTCAATTTTCCAAAGATCCTCTATCCACAATTCATTTACTGTCATAACGGCTTTATCTTTCCCACCCACATTTTCCTTCCTATACCTAACATATATGGAAAAGCATTTGTTTATATTATCTGCACAAACTACCAGTTCATCATCCTGCCATATTGGAAGCAGAACTATTCCTTCTGCTTTTATTCCTCTAAAATGCGGATATTCTTCTAAATATCTAAGGTTATTTAAATAATTTTCTCGCAGCGCCTTTTCATTCTGCGCATAATAAGCCTCTAAAATCAACTCATACAATGTATCATCTTTTGTGATTGCATAAACTGTAATAAAGTCAAAAAGAGCTTTTTTATCCATCTGGTTCCGAAATTCCAATTTTGCTTTTTCTAACAATACCTCTGTTCTTTTTTCAGGAAACGCCTCTAATAATTCCTCTGATAATGCCAATGCCTCTTCCAAAAGTCCACTTTCTTCAAGATCCAGCATTTTATCCAAATATTGTGCTAATAGCTTGTCCATCCCTCCATGTCCTTCCTCAATGCAATCACTTTAATTTCTACATAGTATTGCCCGTTAAATAAGATCTTTTCTTCTCCAGTGCCCGTTTGCATCTTTCATAAGTATTTCTGTATTCGCAAACTTATCAATCGTCTCATCAAATTCTTTTTCTGTAATTTCGATTGCCCGGCAAAAATCTTTTTTTGCAAGAGGATCGCAAATCCAATCCGAGTCCTTGATCATCTGCTCTGCCTGTTCCTTGGTAAAAATCCCTTCCCTCACAAATCTGCAGGCGACATCGGATACCCTTTGGAATCCAAACTTAATAAATTTAGTCCAAATCTGTATCATATATCCCTTACTGTCAATTTGGGTAAAATCATCCGCGCTTCCCTGTCTCTGCCAATCATCAAAATCAGAAAGAGTCCTAAATCCTATAGAACGAGCCTGCGCCAAGGAATCTGTATTGGAGTACGGCCAAATGGAACCAAAGTAAATAATCTTGGTGGCGTCATCACTTGCAGGATGGAAAATCTCGCATGTTTCACTCTCTCCATATTCAAACGCAGGATTCTCCCCCATGAACACAATCGGGATGCAAAAAGCTTTTGCCACTTCTAACGGCTTTGCATAAATTTGTTTCTCTATCCATTCTAAAGGATGGAGCTTTTCAAAGAAGCTTTTACGGGTTTCTTTTACAAACGTCTGGGGCGCACAGCGGAAATTTAAAAGATCCAGGTCATACGTTTTTACTAAATTATTCAAATTTGCAATCCCTGCTTCCGAAGGGGTAAATTCATCGCATACATGTACAAGAAGCGGGTTTTTTACTCCATGATGTTCGATTAACCGTTTTACAATCGTACAGGAATCCTTTCCGCCTGAAACTCCCACCACACATTCCCACTTACTGCCCGTATTTTTATTATCCTGTATAAACTGTGTTAGCCATTTTTGCCTTTCTTCCCATCTGATATTATTTTTTCTGTCTTTATTCAAGCAGGCAAGGCAAACACCATCTGCATCCTTGCTGTTGGGTCTTGTCCCAAGGATAAATCCACATTTTTTGCATGTTCTTATTTCCATCTCTCATTTCCTTCCCATGACAAACTAATCTCTTTTCTCTAATAAAAACCATGTGACGTCATCTTTCGGGAAGCAGGAATCCCGATGATATTGAAATCCATAATCTACCAGTTGGCAATCTGGATATTTGTCCAAAAATTCTCCTGCAAAATCACGTTTAAATAACCTTCCCTCATGCCCTCTGTAAGATACTTCCACTGGCACTGGGTTATAATATTCTGAAATGCAAATATACTTTTCAGAAGACGCATACAATTTTTCGTATACATACTGTAGTTCATCTGGATTGATATGAATTAATACCCCTGATATCAAGGCCATATCATACGTTTTTACAGGCGTATATTCCAAAATGGAAGTTTCATATACTTCCAACTGGTTATCAAAAAACTTATCTGCCCTAAGGTGTTCTGTTGCCTGATGGTTGATCTCAATTGCTGCTGTCTGTACATTTGGCTGCAGCATCTTAATTGCCTTGAGGTTATTGCCTATATTAGAACCAAATTCAATGACACTTTTTATCCTGTTCGTCCTGCTCAAGATTTTAGCAAAAAACCCAATAGCAGAAGCCATAAGCTCTCTGGTACATTCATTTCTCTCTATGTACTGATTTCCAAATTCTCCACTCCAAAATATTTCCTGTTCTGTCTTGTACTCCATATCCTGCCTCCTGCTCGTCTTATTACGGCTGATGTTCCATTCTGCCTTTACTACTCCATCTGCTTTAAAAGTCTCTTGAGTTCTCTAACATCCAACCATTCCTGATTTGTTCCAGAACTGTATTCAAATCCATCTTCTACTTTTTTCCCGCCTGGCAGCAAACGGCTTTCCTCCCACCAATTATAATGGGGATATATGATGTAATGCTTGTCATACTCATATGTCATAGCAGAATCTTCACGGGTTACCATGATCTCATGCAGCTTTTCTCCCTCCCGGATTCCCACCTCTTTTCTGGCACATTCCGGCGCCATCGCTTCAGCCAAGTCCGTAATTCTAAAAGAAGGAATCTTAGAAATAAAGGTTTCCCCGCCTTTTGCCTCCTCCAAAGCCTTAATCACCAACTGTATGCCTTCCTCCAGGCTGATCCAGAAACGAGTCATGCGATAATCAGTAATCGGAAGTTCCGTTTTCCCTTCTCCTATTATTTTTTTAAAAAACGGAATCACGGATCCCCGGCTTCCCGCCACATTTCCATAGCGGACAATGGAAAAACGCACCTCCTTTTCCCCAGAATATGCATTGGCCGCGATAAATAATTTATCTGATACCAGTTTAGTTCCTCCATACAGATTGATAGGATTGACTGCCTTATCTGTAGAAAGAGCCACTACTTTTTTTACTTTACGGTCCAATGCAGCATCTATGATATTCATTGCTCCATTGATGTTTGTCCGCACAGCTTCAATCGGATTATATTCGCAAGCTGGCACTTGCTTTAATGCTGCAGCATGAATCACATAATCCACTCCGTCAAAGGCGCGGCACAGCCTGTCCCTGTCTCGGACATCTCCAATGAAAAAGCGTAAAATATCCTTATACTCATTCAGCTTCTCTGCCATAAGAAACTGCTTATATTCATCCCGGGAATAAATAATGATTTTCTTCGGTTTATAATGTGTTAAAACATATTCCGTAAATGCATTGCCAAAGGATCCTGTGCCCCCTGTAATAAGAATCGTTTTTTGATTCAGCATAACGCCGCCTCCTGTTATTCGTATTTTCTGAATTATTCTACTTTTGCCACGGTCTGTTCTGTATAAGTCTCAATAATATTGGCATACGCTTCTAATAATTCCATATATTTTTTCCCCTGACGCGCCAGTTCCAGTCCCTCTTCTTCTAAGGAATCATAACTAAAATACTGACCAGAACGCAGAATCTGCTCCGCCCTCACCATTGATTGCTGCAACAGGTCATAATTTACGTTTTCTTCTATTTTCTTGCGGTTTTTCTTTACACGCTTTAAAAGCTTCGCATACGCCCGTTTATCCATATTGCCAGAATGGCACAGTTTATCTAATTGGGCGTATATTTTTCTCCCCTCCTTTGCCAATGATATGATCCCATGCACATTCTTTGGCGTGTCATGAAAATAATTTAAGATTTTCTCCTGTCCTTCTTTATCAAATTCCGGCTCCAGCTGATCGATACAGGACTTTATATCCACTTCTTTTTTACATTCCTGATTGACCACCTCTGCCAGCGTCATGACCTTTGTCCCCTCAATCTTGGCGCCGCCCTCTGTCGCATTGATAAACTCTACATCATATTTTTTTCTCCACTCACTGATAAAATCCCCGAACCATTTACGGTAACTGTCCAAATTTGAAAGCGTTGGCACTTCTTTTTGGTAATTTCCCGGCACCATCAAAAACTTCTCCGTATTTTCTTCTGGCATTTTTTCCTGAAACGTCCCGTCTGCATGGGATTTGTTATCCGTATAGGCAAGATCCTGTCCAACAAATACGACTTTACGGAATCCCAAATGGCAGGCAAAGGAAAATGCATAAGTTGCCACAGAGCCGCCCGAACGAAATCCTTCTATTGACTTGCCGTTCATTTTATACATTTGAACGATATAACGGTACCCGTCATCAATAAAAAATTTCTTACCAGTATGGTAATCCATAAGGCTTTTTGACGACGTTGCCTTTGTTAGTAAGGGTATCTCCTTAGCCGCTTCTTCTTGTTCCGTAAGATTCAAAAGTTCTGCGGTCTTCATTCCATCCAGCGTAGCAAACATATCTGGAACAATGCCCTCTTTTAACAGCCGTTTCACAGCCGTATCCACAGCGATCAAAAAAGCCTTTCCCTTTGCCCGTTTCAATTCCTTTATATTTTTATTTAACGACGGGCCTGCCGCAATCACAAAAGCTGGAATATCTGTTGGCATCACTTTCAAGAGGCTGGACGCTTTATACCCTGTCCGAACATACTGGACGTTATGATAAAAATTTTCTGCCTGAAAAGGACTGAATAATAAATTCGTACCCACTCCCATCTTATATTCTGAAGCGCGTTTCGTTAAGCAATCCAAAAAGTACTTTACTGATTCCATGCATAATTTCACATAATTAGGAAGGACAAAATATTTCATCAAAGGTATTTTATCACCATACAGCATAGAGAAAACCAGCCCTTCCAGCCCTTCGTCATTGATTCCCCCCACTACAAGGGCAACTATCCGTTTCCCGAAAATCTTATCAAAATCTATTCTTTCCAGCTGCTTATAAAAAATAGAAAACAAGGGTTCATACAGCAACAGAACAACGTTTTCATCTGTCCTATTAACTAATTCTTCCAAATAGTGCAAATTTCCCATGCCCAAGATAAACACTGGGGCATTTGGCACAATTTTACCCAACACCTCAATTTGATTTCGCGGATGCGCCATTGGATCACGCCTGCCCGCTAGATACAGCTTCCGACCGCCTTTTTTTATAGTCAGAATCTTCTCGCCAGTAAAGGCTGTCTCCTCTGCAATCTGCAACGCCTCCTTTTCCAGCAGTTCCTCTTTTTTTTCTTCTATGATTTTAGAAATTCCAGGGAAACGCTTTTCCAGCGTGTTAAGGTTCCTGTTCCGCATTTCCGTTGACATAACTTGTCTCCTTCTCTCTAAAATATTCTTCCGAGAGGAACATTTCCAAATATTCGAATAATCCCTGCTCCAAAGCATCCATCATCAGCACATTGTCATCCTCCTGCATCGCCGTCTCACAGTCTTTTAAAATATCAATCAAATTCAGATATATGCCTTCTTCCAGTCCAGAAATATCTGTAAGGAACCACTGCACAAATTCCTGAATCTGAGGAATAATTTCCCTGGCATTTTGTGCATAATTGTTGTTCCGGGAGTAAGTCGCATTAAAACCCAGGAAATTAATGGTTTCATACAAATATTCTATTTTTTCTTCCAACGCTTTCTTCCCCATCCTTTCTGCCGTATATGTTCTGTAATAAAAAAACCAGCCGAAGCTGGTTTTTTTATTACACTTATCATACAGCCCGATTACTGCAGCAGAGATAATATGCCCTGTGTTGACTGATTTGCCTGAGCCAGCATAGACTGCCCTGCCTGAGCGAGAATATTGTTTTTACTGTATTCTACCATCTCTGATGCCATATCAGTATCACGGATTCTGGATTCTGCCGCCTCTGTATTCTCAGCCACATTATCTAGGTTGGCAATCGTATGCTCTAATCTGTTCTGCAATGCACCAAGAGCGGAACGCTGAGTAGATACACGGTTAATAGCATCCTGCACTGCATTCAATGTAGCATTTGCCATGTCGTAATCATCTACAGCTGGGGCATTAATTGTCACACTTGCGCCAAACCCACCTGCCGTTGTTCCTGTTACTAGTGCGCTGGCAAGCAATGCCGTCCATGCGCCACTAGCTGCCTCTCCATATATAGAAGCCATAACACTAGCCCCTGAAACTTTTGCCTCATCTATTGTACTCCATTGGGCAGTACCAGATACCACTCCATATGATCCATTTGAAGTCATATAAATCATATCATCCTGGAATTTCGCTGCGCCATACGCTTGTGCTGCTGACTTGAACGCTGCCAGATTTGAAGCTGCCGTCATAGACGCATTATATTCATATTCTACGCCCCTATAATTAATCTTATTGTAACTCTTCGTTTCAGTTCCCTCGAAGTAAGTAATATTCTTCAAACCAAGAGAAGCTGCATCCATCTTATTAATACTAATGCTGATGCTCTGGTTAGAGTTTGCCCCAACATGAAGCTTCTTATCTGCAAAGCTTCCATCTAACAGCTCCTGCTTATTGAACTGTGTGGTTTCTGAAATCCTGTCCAATTCTTCTGTCAAAGCTGTCAATTCCTGATTGATGGCATCGCGGTCAATATCCTGATTGGTATCATTAGCGCCCTGTACAGCCAACTCATTCATTCTCTGTAAGATGCTGTGAGCCTCGTTCAACGCACCCTCTGCTGTCTGAATCAATGATACGCCGTCCTGCGCATTTGTGGAGGCACGGTTCAATCCACGCACCTGGCTTCTCATCTTCTCGGAAATTTTAAGCCCTGCCGCATCATCTGCCGCACGGTTAATCTTGTAACCAGATGACAGTTTTTCAGAGGATTTTGACTGCGAGCTTGTGTTCACCCCCAGCATCCTGTTAGAATTCATTGCTGCAAGATTGTGTTGTATTACCATTGCCATAATTAATTCCTCCTTGTTTTTAATGTACCTGCCTGTTTATGGCTTATCCCTGGCAGGCCAGTTGCTGCCAGTTATTTTTTATTGGCAACCATGCCGCAAATCCGTTTGCGTACATGCTCTTTCCTATTACGCAGCATCTTTACCACGTAAATAAACTATTTCTGTAGGCCGCCTGTTCTATTCAAGCTGGCCATTTATATAATAAGCAGGAACCCTAGGCATCCCTGCATTATTACCTTTTCCATTACATCCCAAATACTTCAATCACTTTTTATCCCTCTCTATCCAATTCCCCTTATTGTAAAGATTCTTTCCATGCCCACACTTCACCCGCCATACTTCCGCAGTGGGTTATTCCTTGCCGCCTCTTCTCTCTTGGCTTTCTTCCGCTCTTCCATCAGGATCGCCTTAATCTTCTCCTTGGCTTCTGATGAGAGTTCCCTGTCCCTGTGGTGCTTCACTTCATTCCCCGGGTCTGCGGCCATGCCATACTTCTCTAGCGCCGTACTCCTGACAATGTTCATAGACCGTGGCGCATCCACCAGCACATGCAGGTTATTCGCGCTTCCCCCAGTGAAAACCACTTTGATGTTGTCCCCTACCAGCAGGTACTCGCCTGCCTTGACGGTTAATTTCAGCATACGAACCTCCTTGTTTCCCAAATTCATTTCCCATATGAACGCTTGGAACAGCTGATTGCCTGAACTAATTGCCTGGATTCTTTTCTTACGTCACCGAATATTGCCCAAATTCTTTTTAATCCAGAACATCCTCTTGTTCTGTAGTAACAATCTGCTATAAACTGTTGCATAGCGGGCAGGCCAATTTGCCCGCTCCCAGGTTTGGAACCTGGGCCAGCTGTTAAAAACATCTGATGAAAACAGGAGGTTTCAGAAAATGAGCACAACTCAACCGATTAGAAAGACCGAAGATATTACTGCACTAAAAAATTATTTCCTTTATGAGAAGCGCAATCTGCGTAATTATACCATCGTATGTATGGGGATTAATTCCGCCATGCGGATCAGCGACCTGCTGTCCCTTAGGTGGGGCGACGTCTATCATTTTGCTAAAGGCTGCTTCCGGAAACATATTTCCATCCGGGAACGCAAAACGGGAAAGGAGAGGCAGATTGCCTTGAACACAAGCATGCGTAAAGCCCTGGAACTCTATAAAAACAGCCTTCCAATGGTAACGGAAGAAATGTTTATATTCCCTGGGCGCAGTGAGAAAAAGCCTCTGAGCCGCTGCCAGGCCTACCGCATCCTGCGTTCCGCCGGGCGGGCGCTGCATTTTGAGACGGACATCAGCTGCCACAGCCTGCGCAAGACCTTTGGGTACCATGCCTGGAAAAGGGGCGTGCAGCCTGCTGTCCTTATGGATATCTTCAAACATTCCTCGTACCGTATCACCAAGCGCTACCTGGGCATTGAGCAGGATGATATTGACCAGGTATTCCTGGAGATAAACTTATAGGAACAAGACCGGCATAGCTTTCATGGAAGCGTACCAGGCGCTAATGCCCACAGAAATAGAATAACAGAAAGCTTTCCGGACTAAATAAACTGAAAAACATACATAATAAGCCCAGAAACCAGAAAAATTCGGTTTTTTTCAGATTTTTCCACTTTGCTGGGCTACTTGTCGTGGAAGAACTTATATTTTTTGGATTTAACCCACTTACTGGGCAATGCAAACCACAGAGAACAGCAAAAAAATACACGAAACTATCGTGCCAGGAACCACAAATCGAAAATTTTAAGAAATTTTATTTTCCCTGTTAAGTATTTTAGGTTCGGTACGATATATTATGTGTACAGAGAGATGTAACAATTTATAGCAAACTGTTACATCCTTTTTATTATTTGCATTTCTACTGGGATCCTACCCACGACAGAGATATTTTACCGTAAATATTATCCCCCTATTTCATACATTTGAAAAATAACTGCTGCAATCCCACTAGCTTTAAAAACCAAATAATCAGATTCTTGAATTTGCTACACAAAAATGATATGCTTAAAGCACAGGCAGGAAAGGGACAGCCTATGGCAACTATATATGATGGGGCATTCCGGACAATCTTAAATGACTGCCGGAAGCTGATTATCCCCCTAATCAACGAGATTTTCGGGGAAGCCTACACAGGGGAGGAAGAAATCCGTTTTTTCCCCAATGAACATTTTTTGAACCAGCAGGACAAAGCCAATAAGGAACGGATTACAGATACGAACTTTGCCATTCTAGGGAAAATTCCCAAGAAATACCATCTGGAATGCGAAAGCAGCTACCCAGATGGGAAGATTACGATAAGGCTTTTTGAGTACGACGCCCAGATAGCGCTTGATGAGGGCAAGGTCACAGAGGAAACCCTGACTGTCTCATTCCCCAATACGGCGGTTCTGTACCTCCGGGCTTACAAAAAGACACCAGACCACATGAGATATGTTATCGTCACACCGGGCGGAACAGTGCAGTATGACGTGCCAATTATGAAAGTACAGGCATATTCCCTGGATGATATTTTTGAAAAAGGCCTGCTGATGCTGATCCCATTTTATATTTTCTCACATGAGAAAAGCTTCCCAACGTACAATAATAATGAGCAGAAGCTGGCAGAGCTAAAGGCAGAGTACCAAAAAATTTTAGACAGGCTTGACGCACTGGAACAGCAAGGCGTGATCGGCGCATTTGAGAAGCGGACAATCATAGAGCTTTCTGGCGATGTGATTCAGGAGATTGCACAAAAATATAAGAATGTGCAGAAAGATGTAGGTGATATGATGAGAGGCGCATTAATTGATACAAGCGCAAGGCGCATTTTAAACCAGGGAATAAAACAGGGAATAAACCAGGGAATAAATCAGGGAATAACGGAAACCAAAAAGAGAACCGCACTTAATATGCTGAAAAGAGGAAAAATGACGATTGAGGAAATTGCGGAAGATACAGGCCTTAGCGTTCCAGAAGTAGAGCAACTCGCCAAACTCCAAACAGTATAAAACTATGGAATGATAGCAAAGGACTGTATCCAATTTATGATAATATTACGACTGTGATGATGCTTCTGGCAGAGATATCGTACCGTAAATATCATCCTCTATTTCATACATTTGAAAAATAGCTGCCGCAATCCCACTAGCATTAAAAACCAAATAACGATAGTGTAACTTTACCTGAAGATTTTTTAAAAACGAATAATGTAGAACATTTGTTCTTATGATACAGAATTTATAGAAGTATAAATGACAGGAACTGTAACATTTCTCAATTTGTAGCGGAGGAAGGGGAAGGCTGCATAAAGAAACCCTAAAGGAACGCCAGTACTTAGCGAGGTATTTTCGAGCTTAGTACTGCTGCGTTCCGATCGGAGCGGGAGCGCGTTTCTGTTGCAGCCTTCCCCTTCCTCCGCGATTCGTATGGCCATTTTTATTTTTCCACATCCCATGCCCCCTCAATTAGGATCCCCAGGAAAAGTTACACTATCATCATAAATCTTTCTGGCGATGTGATTCAAGCGATTGCACAAAAATATAAGAATGTGCGGAAAGGCATAGGTGATATGATGAGAGGCGCATTAATTGATACAAGCGCAAGGCGCATTTTAAACCAGGGAATAAAACAGGGAATAACGGAAAGCAACACGAGAACCGCACTTAATATGCTGAAAAGAGGAAAAATGATGATTGAGGAAATTTCAGAAGATACAGACCTTAGCGTTCCAGAAGTAGAGCAGCTTGCCAAACTCCAGACAGTGTAAATCTGTGAAACAATAGCAGAGGGAAACCAGAATTTCTAGATATAGGCAATACATTTCGGATGAACTTTTATCGTCCAACCGATATGCCATAAATAACAGATACTCACGGCAGGGAATTATTTGCCGTGAGTATCTGCCTATCTGTTTCGTTCTATTCCCCTTGCCCGGACATGGAAGAGCGCTGTAAACCGCCGGCCGCGCGCTACGCCGTCCTTTGATCCACCAGCTTATGGATGCGGATGCAGTTCGGCTGGTCAATCACAATCGGCTTCCTGTCCATCAGGAAATATTTATTCTCATAATCCACCTTAAAGGTTGTAATCTCATTGGTATCGTGATTGAGGCTTACGAAATGCTGCCGGTCGGGGAAAATGGCGATAGTCTTCGGATAGTCGCCGCTGATGGCAGAGGCGCACATTTTCTCCAACATGCCAGTCTCTTGGTCAATCGTATAGATGACTACGGAGTTCACCCCTGCGTTGGAGCAGAACAAGAACTTGCCGTCCTCGCTGATCTCAATGTCGGAGGCGCCGCAGTTCCATCTCTCTTCTTCTACCACGGTTGGGATATTCTGGATTTTCTCAAATACAGGTCCCTGGGGGGCGCACTCATACTGGTACACGTCAATGTCGTTGCTCTCCTCGCACAGTACATAGGCATAAGATCCGTCTGGCGTAAAACGCAGCATCCTTGGGGCGGACTCCAGATGCCCGCGGAGGATATCTGCAATTTTAAGTTTCCCTCTCTCGTAGTCAATCTGGTAAATCTTCACCTGGTCAAGGCCGCCGTCTACGGCACAGAGATATTTCTCCCACGGCGTCAGCTTCACACAGTTGACATGGGGGCGGTAGTTGCGCTCTGCAATGCTGCGGCCCATGCCGGTATGGAAAATGCCGTCCGAAATCTCCCCAATACTCCCATCCTGGTTGAGGCTCATCATGGATACACGGCCATCGTGGTATCCGCCTACGAAAAGATAGCGGTTTGCTTTGTCCACGTCTACGAAGCAGCCACGCATGCCGCCAATCCACTTTTTGTTCATAAACTCCAGGTTCCCGTCAGGCAGGATGCGGAATGCCGCCACCCCTTCATCCGCAATCGAATACAGGAACCTCCCGTTGGCAGAGACGGTCAGATGGGAAGGGTTGCTGATTGGTACCACCGTCCGCTCCGTCATGCTGCCTTCTGCTACATCCAAATCATAAATATGGATCCCCACGCTGCTGCCATGGGTATACGTCCCCACATATGCCACATACCTGTCTTCACTCATTTGCCTGTTCCTCCTTTTGGTTCCTGCGCAAAATGTCGAACTTTGCCAGTTTCTGTCCTAAATCAACATACAAAACCTGTTTGGGATGCGGCGCTGACTCCATGGGTGTTCCCGCTTCATCCCAGATTCCCTTTACCGTCAATGGGAGATTGCTCCCATCCGGTTTCATGGCTTCAATCACTTCTCCAACGGAAAATTTGTTCTTCTGCCGTATCCGGTACCATCCTTTGTCATTCTCCCCCTCCACCATTCCCAGATACGTGGATTCCTTCACATAGGTACTCTCGCCGTAAATCTGCGAGAATTCGTCCGGCTTGCCAAAGAAAAAACCTGTGGTAAACAGCCGGTAGGTACATTGGGCAATCTGCTCTTGGTACCAGGGCAAATGGCTCTCATACGTCTCTCTGGATATAAAATAGTCGTCAATGGCCTTGCGGTAAGTCCTGGCCACGGTCGCCGCGTACAGCGCCGTCTTCATCCTGCCCTCAATCTTAAAGCTGTCAATCCCTGCCTCCACCAGTTCCGGGATATGCTCAATCATGCACAGATCCCGAGAATTAAAGAGGAACGTCCCTCTGTCATTTTCATAGACGGGCAGATATTCCCCCGGCCGCGTTTCCTCAACTACGGCGTATTTCCAGCGGCAGGGATGGGTACAGGCTCCCTGGTTCGCATCCCGCCCGGTAAAATAATTGCTCAGCAGGCAGCGCCCAGAATAGGAAATGCACATGGCTCCATGGACAAATGCCTCAATCTCCATTTCCGGCGGGGCCGTCCTGCGGATTTCGGCAATCTCCGCCAGGGAGAGCTCCCTTGCGCAGACTACCCGCTTCGCCCCCAGCCCATGCCAGAACCGAAAGGTTCCATAATTCGTATTATTCGCCTGGGTAGAAATATGCACCTCTATCTCCGGGCAGATTTCCCGCGCCAAGGTAAATATCCCTGGATCCGAGATAATCAGGGCATCCGGCTGCAGCTCTTTCAGCTCCATAAAATAATCCCGCACTCCCGGCAGATCTTCATTGTGCGCCAGGATATTGGCAGTCACATGAACCTTCGCCCCATGCGCATGGGCAAAAGCAATCCCCTCTGCCATGTCCTCCATAGAAAAATTCTTGGCCTTCGCCCGCAGCCCATAGGCTTCCCCGCCAATATACACCGCATCCGCCCCAAATATGACGGCCACTTTCAGCGTTTCCAGATTGCTTGCCGGCACCAGCAGCTCCGGTTTTTTCATGCCTGTATCCCTCCCTCTCTTCCCCCATCGGAACGGCTCATCAGCTGCCGCCATGTTCCCGCAGTCCTTGCTTCACGCTCACGGTTACCCCATCCCCAACTGGCAGGATAGAGGTAACTAAGCGCTCATGGTGTGTCAGCTCGTACAAGTAGCCGCGCATCCTCTTGTGGATGGTGCGATCCCTTCTACAGACCGCAAACCGCGACTCTATCACTGTCCCATCCTGCAGCACGTTGTCAGATACCAGGAGCCCCCCCTCTCGGAGCAGACGCATCACTTCCGGCAGGAAATGAAGATACTGCCCTTTTGCCGCATCCATAAAAATAAAGTCATAAGGTTCCCGCAGCGTTTTCATCACCTGCGCTGCATCTCCCTCTAACAATTTTATCACATTCTCTTTCCCTGCACACATAAAATTTTGCCTGGCAATGGGAATTCTTTTCTCATAATTCTCAATTGTGTCAATCTGGCATTCTGCCGGATTGTAATATTCCATCAAAAGCGCCGAAAAGCCCACGGCTGTCCCCACCTCCAGAATCCGCCGGGGACGGCTCATAGCCAGCAAAAACTTCAGCAAGCCTTGCGTCTCCCTGCGGATGACAGGCACGCGGGCACTTAGGGCTTCTGCCTCAATCTTAGACAGCAGGGGGGGGTTCTCCTGCTCCAAAGAATTGATATACGTAACAAAACGTTCGTCTACTATCATTCTTCTGTATCCTCAGTCCCCTCGCCAGCCAACAGGCGGATCATTTCCACCGCGGTCTGGGAAGTATTCAGGGTATAAGTACCGGCTTTCAGCTTGCCCGCATAGGCGGACAGGCGCAGCTGTATGGCAAACAGAACCCCATTGTCCACCAGTTTCTTTTCCTCCAGCACACTGCCCAATTCCAAGCCAGACATCTCCTTTTCTACCCGCACGGCCACATCCCGCCCCGGCGAGGCATCCATAGCGGGTTCGGTAAATACCCGGAAGCCCATCTCATAGGCAACCTCGCCAGCCTTCAGCAGCACAAACACAATCAGCACCATAACCAGCACATTTAGGGAACTGCTCAATATATTCAGAGTTATCCTACTGTCCTTCACCGCGTCCCTCCTCCTAGCTCCCTGCCAACACCGCCCAAAAAGCAATACCGCGCGTCACCCACTGCATACTGTCCATGCAATCCCATACACTAATACAGCTCAAATCCCAAGTCAAAATCCATTTCTGACATCAGGCTGTAATTGATATGCTGCACAATCCGGCAGATTGCAAGTTCAGCATCCAGGTACTGGTTGACATAAGGCTCCGCCCGCAGGGGGGCAAATTCCCGTTCCAGGCGATCCGCCTCAGTAAACAGATCCACGTCCCTGCGTTTCTGAAGCTCAAAAATCTGCCTGCGGTACTCATTGACTGCCCGCTCTTTATCCGGATCCTGGTGGATGATCTCATGCATCCTGCGGTACTCCCTGTACTCTTGGCTTTCCTTTACCCTTTCGACCAGGCCTGTGACAATTTCTTCCAATTGTTCGTCCATACCTACCTCACTCCTGAATTTATACTTCCATGATAATCGGCATAATCATAGGCCTTCTCTTCGTCTTTTTCCAGACGAATTCGCCTAATTCATCCTTAATCTCTGTCTTAATGCGGCCCCAGTCTGTGATCCGTTTCTCCATACAGTAGCCCATTGTCTCATCCAGCAGCTTCCTTGCCTCGTCCATAAGGCTTTCAGACCCCCGGACATAGACAAAGCCACGGCTTACAATATCGGGACCTGCCAGTACCTGCCCGCTTCCAGATTCCAACGTCATCACGACAATGATAATCCCATCCTCTGCTAAATGCTGCCTGTCGCGCAGGACAATATTCCCTACGTCCCCTACGCCTAGGCCGTCCACCAGGACATCCCCTACCGGAACCTGCCCGGTTACTTGGGCGCCGCTTTCATCCAGTTCCAATACATCCCCTGAGGAGAGGATAAAAATATGCTCCTTGTCATAGCCCAGCTCTTGGGCGATCGTCTGGTGGGCGCGCAGATGCTTGTACTCCCCATGAACCGGAATCGCGTACTTGGGCTTTACCAAAGAATAAATGAGCTTAATTTCTTCCCGGCAGGCATGTCCAGATACGTGGGCATCCTGGAAGATTACCTCTGCGCCCTTGCGGAACAGCTCATTAATCACATTGGAAACGGCCTTCTCATTTCCTGGAATTGGATTGGAGCTGAAAATAATCGTATCATTGGGCTGGATGGTAACCTTCTTGTGGATGTTGGCAGCCATACGGGACAGCGCCGCCATCGACTCACCTTGGCTCCCGGTGGTAATGAGGACGGTCTGCTCACTGGGGTAATTCTTCAGCTGCTCAATGTCAATCAGCGTGTTCTCTGGTATCTGCAGATATCCCAACTCCGTCGCTGTCGTGATGATATTCACCATACTGCGCCCTTCTACGACTACCTTACGGCCAAACTTGTAGGCAGAATTGATAATCTGCTGTACCCTGTCCACATTCGAGGCAAAAGTCGCAATAATAATCCTTGTATTGGAATGTTCGGCAAAAATATTGTCAAAGGTCTTCCCTACCGTACGCTCGGAATTGGTAAAGCCAGGGCGCTCGGCATTCGTGCTGTCGCACATCAAGGCCAGCACCCCCCGCTTGCCAATCTCTCCAAACCGCTGCAGGTCTATGGCATCCCCAAAGACAGGCGTATAATCCACCTTAAAATCCCCTGTATGCACAACGATCCCCGCCGGGGAATAAATGGCCAGGGCAGCCGCATCCTGGATACTGTGGTTGGTGCGGATAAATTCCACCCGGAAACAGCCCAGGTTAATATGCTGGCCATATTTTACCACTTTGCGCTTTACCTTGGTGAGCATATTGTGTTCCCGGAGCTTATTGTCAATAATGCCGATGGTCAGCTTCGTCGCATAAATCGGCACATTGATCTCACGCATCACATAAGGAATAGCGCCGATATGGTCCTCATGCCCATGGGTAATAAAAAATCCCTTTACCTTCTCGATGTTATTCCGCAAATAAGTGATATCCGGTATCACCAGGTCAATGCCCAGCATATCATCCTCTGGGAAAGACAGCCCACAGTCCACCACAATAATACTGTCTTCGTATTCAAAGGCAGTAATGTTCATCCCAATCTGTTCCAATCCTCCCAGCGGAATGATTTTCAATTTTGAATTTTTTCCTTTCTTCAAATCGCACCTCCTAATCATAGACAGGCGCCCCCCGTCCTCACTTGCCTTGGGCTCCCGCCTATTTTTTCATATTTTATATCATAAATATTGTAACTGCCTAATACCAGCGCCATTACATGATATTCCATCTACAGCCATAGGCTTTCTATGGCCTTCACCGTTATACTTTATTCCATCCACAGCTACAGCCGTTCTATGGCCTTCACTGTTATTTTTCTATACTTTACATGGCAAAATCCACGTCATCCAGGATTTCCCCAAAAATCCGCGACAGATATTCCAGCTCTTCCTCCGATTCCACCATCTCATACATGGCTTCTTCTCCCTTTGCCTGGGAAACGTCCTTTAAAATAAGAGCTTCGCAGTCACCTTCCTCTTCCTCTGCTACCAGAAGGTAATCTGCCCCATTAATCCTAGTCTGCTCTAACACAAAAAACTCTATGCCCTCTCCGCCTTCGGGGGACTGAAAAAACACTTTCTCCATAACTTTGCTTCTCCTTCCTGCCCGCCCTGCCCCGGCATCTCCATATCCTGCTATCTCCGCGCATTCCCCTGCCCTGACTGGAATGCCAAGGAATCTAAATATCCCTGCAGAATCAATACGGCTGCAATCCTGTCCAGATGCTCCTTGCGGTCTTTTCGGGGGACGCCGCCCTCTTCCAGACTCCGCTCTGCCGCCACCGTTGTCAGACGCTCGTCCCACAGGATAACCGGGAGGCCGCACCGCTTTTCCAACATGGCCTGGAATTCCTGTGTCTTCTGGCAGCGCTCGCCTTCTGTATTATTCATATTCTTTGGAAATCCCAGCACAATCTTCTCCACCTGGTACTCCTCTGCCAAGCTCTGGATCCTGGCTAACGTCTGGCGAAGTTTCCCTGGCGACTTCCTGACGATTGTCTCAATCCCCTGGGCGGTCACCAACAAGGCGTCGCTGATCGCAACGCCCACCGTCTTAGATCCAAAATCCAGCCCCATAATCCGCATATGCGCCTCCTATTCCCAGGCATTGTTCTTGATATACTGGCGCAGGACTTCCTCGACCAGCTCGTCCCGCTCTACCTTCATAATCAGGCTTCTGGCATTGTTATGGCTGGTAATATAGGTTGGATCTCCAGACATAATATAGCCCACAATCTGGTTCACCGGATTGTAGCCTTTCTCCCGCAGTGCGCCGTATACGACTTCCAGCACTTGATCTACCTTTATCTGCTGCTCCTTTTCTACTTTAAAATACTGTGTGTTATTTTTATCTTGCATTTTCTCACGCCCTTATTTTCTGCTCTTTCGTTCTGATTATGATTTGACAAAGATTCCTTTTCCTTATTCTAATATAAATGTCCCAAAAATTCAATCTCTATTTTTATTTTTAGCCCTTTGGCCTTTTCCATTTCACGCTGATTCCGTCCGCCTTCCACTGGTTTGCTTCTTCCGTGTAACCTTTCACTGTCAGATATTGGAACTGGTTGGACGTCTTCAGGGCATCATACACATAACGCAGGGGGATGCGGCTGCGGTTTTTATCCGGGTCGCCTGGCTCTGCCAAAAATACCGTCCCATCCTCCTCACGGTACAGCCAGATATTGACATAATGCCCTGGCGTATCCTGCCAATAGGCATCATCCTCATAACTGCTTACCAGCACAATCGCAGATTTGGCCTTTGCAATCTGCTTCTTGAATCTCTGAAAGCTGCCGGGCTTTTTGTACAGCTTGCAGGAAAACCCACAATTCTTCAGGGAATCCCTCATATCCCGCCAGTCAATGGCGCCAACCGCCCCAGAAGGGGAGTAATTCGAAACTGCTCTCGCATAGTCATACATATCCAGGGGAGAGACTTCGTAAGGCGAGAGGGTGTTGTAAATATTTGCCATACAGCAGAGCCCACAGCCAAAGCCGCCAAAGGGATTGCCTTCCACCCGGAAACGGCACCAGGAGCCTGACCAGGGACGCCTGGCTTTCCAGGATTTGGGGCCTTGGAGGAAAGAATAGACCTCCTCATCCTCTAGGGCGAAGGCCTCTCTGAGCATCTGCCGGTCCTGCTTGGAAAGGCATTGGGAAAGCCAGCAGCTCGTCCCAGCATACAGGCTATCCCCCTGCCGCGGTACCGAAGGGGCTTCCTCCACCTGGGGCTGCGGCTGAAGCGGGATCTCTTCTGTCATTTCTTTCTCCTGGCTGCCACTTTGCCGGATACTCAGGAAAATCAGCGCCAGGAAGAGCAATAGGAGAAACGCCGGGAGGGCGCCCTGCCATGCTGTCCTATGTCTATTCATGGGTTTAACCTCTCTATCAAACAAAGTGGAAGATTCACGGGAAATTTGCACAAGTTAAAGCTATTGTACAACAGAATAGAAGTTTGTTCAATATGAAAATAGAATTTTTTATTGGAAATGTGCCGCTATCGTTACGATTCACGGCTCAGGAATGCGCTGTACTGCGCATTCCGTGAGAACATGATTCAGGAGTGAGGGGCGATTTCGCGTAGCAAAACTCTAAATATCGCCCCGAATCGTTACTATGAGCGGCTCCCAGGCCGTGAATAGCAGCCTGCTCTTTTATTGTGGTTTTGCATTGGGATAGATACGTTCCATGCGGGCATCGCCAAAGTGTTTATCCATGGACTGCTCCCATCCGTATACGGCCGGCCTTCCATTCGCACGGGCATCGTAACGGATTAGCGCCATGACAGACACTACTATATTGGCTGCCATGAAGGCCATCAGGATTCCGGTCAGCAGGCGGCCTGTTTTCTTGCGGATCCGCTCAATCAGCAATGCTGTTTTGGGATACAGGCCTTTCATCCAGATGACGGCGGCAATGCCCCAGAAGAAGCAGAATAAAAGATTAATTCTTCCGCCGAGGTTAAAGGGCATAGCGCTGTAGTCCCAGAAAATTTTTCCGAACAGAATCTCTGTAAAGACACTGCAGATATATTCATAGGCGCCGCCAAGGAAGGTTCCAATCCAGAAAATATGGTGTTCCGGTTTCTCCCTGTCCTTGTAGAGCAAAATCGTCACAAGGGCGATGGCAAGCCCCCATACAACGCTGAACGGCCCCCAGACTAGGCTGCTCCTGCTCATCCACACGCCGTCTGTCAGCCGGCAGAATACCGTTTCCACAAGATCTCCCGCAAATGCCCCAATCAGAAACAGCCAGAAGGCCTGCACGAAACTGCATTTTTCCACACTTTCCTCTTTGTCCGCCAGTTCCTGCAGGATGGACGGGTATGACCTGCCGATTCTCTTTTCTATATGCCCGGAAACCGTTCTTGCAAGCTGAAATGTCCACCTCTGCAGCCTGTGGTTCCAGCCCAGCAGCTGCGGCAGCTTCTCCTCCATATGGCAGGCAAAGAGGAAGGATCCCAGCAAATCAATTGCGCCTGCCGCCATAAGTATCCAGATAAGCGCTTTTTCTACGATTGCTGGCAGGCTATCGTATAGGGCTAATACAGCGCCATTGGCATAGCGGACTGCCAAAACGCCCAGAATGCCCCACAGCGCGGAATACTGCAGGCAGATATAACCATCAACGTTCCACCGCTTCCCAGAATAATCCCACCACTTTTTCCATTTGATCCGTTCGAGCGTCTTTCCGGCAAACCACTCTACGGCAGTCGCCACCACCACGCTCCCCAGGAAGAGGAAGGGCAAGTCACCTTTCAGTTCCTGTAGGAAGACCGTCAAAATAACCCCTGTAAAACCGTATAGAAAACAAAACGGACCCGAAGCAAAGCCACGGTTCCTAAAATCTTTTACCTTTATCGTTGCAACTGCAGTTTCCGCCAGCCAGGCAAGGAAAGAATATGTAAAAAACAGCATGGCGGTTTCATAGAATGTATAACCCATCTTGCCTCCTTTTCACGCAGGCGCATTTATCCACAGGCAGCAAAACTCCAGCTGCCAAAGTCCCAAAAATGCCTTTCACACAATTACACCCAATCATTTTCTCTGTGTATGATAGCATGGAATCGTGTTTTTGGCAAGAATTTTTGGGGCTTATCTTTATCTGGGGAGGCATGGGGAGAATAAAAAAGGTTTTATCGTTATTTGACGGAAACAGCCATCATGTTCTCACCTCACTTTTACGGATTGAGCCGGACAGCCACGGCTTTCCAGCTGTGCCTTGCCTGGTAAGACAGGATCCCGTCCTGTATTTCTATCTGTTCCTGGGTGTCGGAATAGATTTCCAGCACTTTTGCGGGGCAGCCCTCTGGGAGCGGGATTTGGATTTCCAGCGGCAGGGCGGCATTGGCAAAGGTGTGGATGACCATATAGGCCTCCTGGCCCTGGCCTATGCGCAGCAGCGCCTGCCAGCCTTCGGGATGCCTTGCGCTCTTAATCCTGGAGCCGAAGCGGTAGGACTGTCCCTGTTTGATGATGGGGGCAATTTTCCTGTAAAATTCCATACCGCGCTCTATTACATCCCATTGTGCCTGGGTCAGGCCAGTGACATCGCCAGAAATGCACATCCTGCCCAAAAAGGTATTGGCAATGGAGTATGCGATGCGCTGCTGGGAGTCCGCCTGACGGATAACCGCCCAAATCTGGCTCTGCGCCGGATGGACGGCACGGTGCAGGTTGGCGGCGATTACAGGAATTTCCGGGCATTCATGGGCGTCGGAGAAGGAGGCCATGCTCATCTGCGACATCAGGCCCGGCTCCAGCCGATGGCCGCCAGAGGCACAGTTTTCGAGGACGATGCCAGGTATGTTACGTTTAATTTTTTCGAAGAAGGCTTGGGAGGCCTCCATATTCTGGCGCAGGGCTTCCCCCAGGGATTCTGCGCCGTCGCAGCCTATGCCAATGGTTTCGTTATAGTCAATCTTCAGGTAGCCGAAGCCATATTTTTGCAGTGTGCAGATTACTTTTTGGGTGAGGTATTCTTCTACCCAGGGGTCGCGCATATCCCAGAAGCGGCGGAAATAACTGGTGAGCGGCTTGCCGTCTTTGTGCAGGAGGTGGGGCTCTAGCTGGTAAGCCCTAGCCGCCTTGCCTACTGTCTCAATCTCAAACCAGATGCCAGGTATCATGCCTGCCTCCCGGATTTTGGCCGTGGTTTTGTCTAAGCCTTGAGGAAATAAGGTGGGGGACGGCTCATAATCGCCCATGCTGATATCCCATGGCACGCCGTCTTCCTTATACCAGCCGCAGTCTATGACAAAATATTGGAAGCCCTTGCCTTGGATGGCTCCCAGGATTTCACAGATATTTGCATGGGAAGGGCTGCCCCAGGTGGTGCAATATTCATTGAAAATAATGGGAAGCGACTGCTCTGGCTCTGGCACATGCGCCAAATGCTCCAGGGCGGCTTGCGTCAGCCTGGCGGTAAAAACATCAATGGATGGCGTGTGGGCTGTGCTGACTATAGCTTCTGGGGTAAGGAAGGATTCACCTGGATGCAAATCCTTCATCCAGTGCCCAAAGTCACGGTCTGCAAGGCCGCCGCTTAAGGCCAGCGCATCGTCCTTGCGGTATAGCTCCATCTGCCAGGACGCGGGGCAGGCCAGCTGTGCGCCCCAGAAGACGCCGGACCGCCTGTCCTCCACTGCGGCAAAGGGGAAAAATTTATTGACGGGCATGGAGCCTGCCTGGCCAAATTTCTCACAGCGGACAGCATGGGGATCCCAGGCGGGCTCCAGCTGCAAGTCTTCTAGGGGGATACTCTCCAGCCTGCCTTCCTGGCTCCAGACGCTGCGGAGCCTGTGCAGCAGCATCTGCCCATGGCCGTCCCCCTCCAGGTACGGGGAGAGGCTGCCCAGGGAAATGATAGGAAAACCGCGCCAGATCCTGATAATTTTTGTGTACGCTCTCTGAAAGGTTATGGATTTTGACCAGCACCAGGCTCATACCAGAAAATGGCGCCTTGCCGTTTACTGAAACCGCAGGCACAAAGGAACGCCTGTCCCTTTGGATCATCTGGCTGAATTCCCGGTCCTGGATCAGGGAAGCTGCATTGAGCAGCTGGCGTTTCTCCTGCTCCCTCTCACTGATTGCCTCCAGCGCCCTGGCAATGGCATTCACCAGTTCCACCTTTGCAATCGGCTTTTTAAGGTAATTCATGGCGCCGGACATAAACGTCCCCTTGACATACTCAAAGTCATCATAACCGCTGATGACAAAGGTAACCACGTCCGGGAAACGCGCATGCACCTGCTCTAACAGCTCTACTCCATTGAGAAACGGCATATTGATGTCCGTAATCAGAATATCCGGCTGGGAGTCCTCCATTTTCTGCAGCACCTCTTCCCCATCCACTGCCGGCTCCAAAAATTCCAGGCCATATTTCTCCCATTGGATCATTTTGCGCATCTTCTCCCGGGTCCAATATTCATCATCTGCAAATAATATCTTATATTTTTTTTCATCCATTCTGCATTTCCTCCTGGCCTGGCAAGGTGACGGACACACGAGTCCCTTTCCCAAGGACGCTTGCAATGACAATGCCATAATCGTCCCCATACAGCATCTTAATCCTCGCATTGATGTTATGCAGGCCAATAGAATCCCCCTTTTCCACATAGTTCAGGTCATTCTTGGCCAGATCCTCATTCAGCTTCCCGGCGTCCATACCCACGCCATTGTCAGACACCTCTATTTTGAGCCTCCCATCCTCCCTACAGATGGCAATCCTGATTTCTTTCCCTCCCCTTTTGTTCCTAAGGCCATGGTTTAAGGCATTTTCTACCAGGGGCTGAATGGTAATCCGCGGAAGCTGATCCTTCAGCACATTCTCGTCAATCTCATAAAAATACTTCACATTGTCATGCATACGCATCTCCATCACATAGCTGTAATTCTTCAGATGGGAGACTTCCTCCGCTACTGTCGAGAAGGGATCCTTCATATTCAGGCAGTAACGGAAGATATTGGAAAGGGACTGGCTCAGCATGCTTACCTCCGGGCAGTCCCGGATTTCTGCAATGCTGCTCATTGTATCCAGGGTATTGTACAAAAAATGGGGATTGATCTGCGCCTGCAGAGCCTTGTACTCCGCTTGGCTCAGCAGGCGGTTGGCCTGGCTCTCCTTCTGCATCAGTTCTTCCATGCGGTCGAGCATTTCATTAAAATTCTGCCCCAGCTCGCCAATCTCATCCTTGCTTACAACTTTTGTCCGCAGATGGGACGCGCCGCCCTTAATCTGCTGAATCGTGTCCATCAGCATGTCCAGGGGACGGATGACGCTGCGGGATACGGCAGCCGTCAGGAACGCCATTAGGATAATCATTACAAAGGCAATAAAGAGCAGGTTGTTGGTAAGGGTACTTTGGTTCTGCTGCAAGATGCTCTGGGGCATCATGGAATAGGCCGTCAGATTGTACTTGTCCTGCCACGCCTTAAATATTTCCTGTTTCTCCAGGCGAAAGGCGCCTGTCTGGTTCCCTGTGCGGATTTTCTCTGCCATCTCCTGGTAATAAGCCTCTTCTTTGCCAGAGATTTCCCCATAGGACGCCACCGGGCGGTCGCCTTCCGGCTGGAGCCAGATGAACATAGTGCTGCTGGTGCTGTATTTCTTCAGGATGGAGGTAAATACCTTGCTGTCCACATCGCATACCACATAGCCAATGCGATCGCTGCGGTTGCTGTTGTTATAGAGCTTGAGCACAAACCGCAGGATATCTTTTTCCCGGTAGGGATTATAGTAGCTGGTGACCAGCATAGCGGCGTCCTCTGACTGAAAATATCCCTTGACAATCTCTGCGTTTTCTTCCCCTGGGTTCTCATAAATATCTGCAGCGTAGTTGTGTTTGGGGGTAAAAGCTCTGCGATAGGTGCTTACGATATCATGGTTTTTAGTGTAAAGATAGAGCGAGACAACGCTGTCCTGCGTCTTAAACCTGGTGGTGGCAATTTCATAGGCTTTGCGGTAAAATTCCTGGCGCAGGGCTTCCATGGTACGCTCTTCTTTCAAGGCTTGGATAAAGTCTTTTTCCATATATACTTCAATCATGCTGCTCTCGATGTCTTTGATAAAAGCGGAGACTTCGTTCTGCATGTTTTCCAGGGAGTTTTCACTTTCATTTTTGGCCTGTTCATAGATGAAGGCGGAGGAAGATTCCTGAAAGAGGAAGGTCTGCAGGCTAAGGGCAAGCAGGGTGCTTCCCATGCAGAGAAGGAGAATTTTTACTTTTAATTTCATGAGGTCAGTCACCTCCGAAGGATTGGAATTACGGACGCTGCTTCGGGCGCGCCATTCCCCACACAGACAAAGCAACACTTTTGAATGGTCTGCTTGAGGGGATGGCGCACTCAAACCAGCTGGCATTGATGCACGATATGGCTATTTCTTAATCTTAATGGACTTGGCTTTGCTCCATGTTCCTTGTATCGTTTTTTTCTTGTAGGTCTTGAATGCGCATACTCTTACGTAGTATTTTTTGCCGGCTTTCATAGCCTTCCTAACCGTTTGGGTTGTTGTGCTGTTTTTCTTGATGGTTAGGCTTGCCGCTTTTTTGAATTTCTGGTTGGTGGCGTACTGGATTTTATAGCCAGTCGCCTTGCTGTCTTTCTTCCATTTTATGGTAAAGGTTTTTTTCTTGGAAGAGAGGGCGGTTATAACCTGTTTCTTTGGCTTAACGGTAATCGTTACCTTCTTGGTAGCAGAATTATATTTGCTGTTTCCGGCGGCCTTGATGGTAATGGTGGCAATGCCGCAGCCTTTGAGGGTTACTTTGCCGTTGGTTCTGCCGATGGCCGCTACTTTTTTGTCAGAAGACGTGTAAGTAATCGTTCCCTGGGCTTTGGCTTTGAGGGTAAATGGTTTGTCCCCGTAAGCCTTATTGCCAGAAGACACGCCTGTGATCTTGTTGGCTGCCTTATTTACTTTGATGGATGCCAGGCGGCTGGACGTGGATGCCGTCTTGGATCCGGTGGCTGCCTGGTTGGTATTCGTCACTACGCAATAATAGTAAAGCGTCCCTGCCGCGGAAGCAGCTGGCGTGTAGCTGTTCTTGGTTGCGCCGGAAATGGGCTTGGCGCCTTCTGTGGTGTTCTTGGTGTTTTTGTACCATTGGTAGCTCAGGGAGCCGCCATCGGTTACAGAGGCTGCTACTGTCAGTGCGGAGGCTTTCTTGCCATACGTATAGGATGCATTTGACGGCTGTTTGGTAATTTTGGGAGCTGCGGCGTCTATTTTGGCCGGCTGGCCGCTGCCTGCCACAGCTGCCTTAGCAACCACAAATTTATCCATCCTAGGAGTGAAGTCATCCTGTACGGCGCTGAACTTGTAGGAATTATCATTGGTAAAGGTAATGGTATTGGCGCCTTTTTCCAATTCAATGTCAACAATGGTGTTTTTATAGGTGTCCCAGCAGAAAGTATTCCTGAAATATACCGTCTGCGGCGTTTTGCCATTGACGGCAATCTGCATATAGCGTTCTACCAAATCTGTGTTGTATGGATGTACATAATTTCCGCCATCCTGTTTCTTCATCACTGGCGCCGGCTCATCGTTGGAGCAGAAGACGGACAGCTTGTAAGCGCCAGCTTCGGGGGCGTTCACGGTTAAGGAAAGACGGTTGTCTTTGCCGCCGCGGAAGCCTTCGACTGCTTTGCCGCCGGAAGCATGGGCGGTATCGATTACTTCTGGAACTGCCTTGCTGCCAGGGAGGTAATTGTAGCTGTCATTGGAAGGCGTGCCGCTTAAGGCCTGATCCTCTGCCTCCAGCACTGTGGCGTTGGCTGCGGTAACCTCTGGCTTTTCTGTGAATACGATTTTATCTAACGTAAGATTGCTTCCGCTTAGGCGCAGGCGGTTGATGCCGGCGGTCAGGTATACGCTTCCTGCGTTCTCCTGCCCCAGATTGACAGTAAGAAGCTCCAGCCAGCTTGTGCTTACAGTGGACTCTGCTTGGGCATCCTGAGCATAATCTACCTTGCTCTTGGAAAGCTTGGCTGTACCGGCTCCGGCTGTGCCAACTGCATAATAGCCGTCCCTTGGCGCATTTACATAAAACTCGAAATCACTGCTTCCCACGGCTGCGCCGGCGCCGCTGCAGCTGCCTTCCTGGGACAGCGCAAAGCCTGCCTGGCTGGACGCCAGCTCTTCCGGCTCAATTTCTACCACGGCCTCTGCCTGCGGGGCATATACGAGGTCAATCTTGTCCAACAATGCGCACAGCATGGAATTTACATTTTTGCCATTCTGGTCTTCGCCTTTGTACATCAGCTGGATCTCATGTTTTCCTGCAGTCAGATTCACATAAACAGTCTTATAATTGTAATAGCCCCACTTGACCGTGGAATCATAGACAATATCCTGCTGGTTCGCCCCATCGATGGACAGGTTGTGGGTGCAGAGCGCGCCAACTGCCCGGTTCTGTCCGCCGGACGCCACGTACTGCAATGTCAATGGGTCTACCTGGGGCGCCTGGCTACTGTAATAAATATTCAGGCGGTACCTTCCATCCTTCGGTACCTCCACCTGGAACTTCACGCCATCACTGGCGCTGTTGAGATGGCCTACCTCTGCGCGGTTGGAACGCGCCAGGTCGCCGCCGCCGTTTTTCGTGTAAGCCTCGGCGCTCCCAATCAGCGTGGCATTCTCTGCCTCATAGGTCTGCTGCCAATTCTTTGCATACTGCCCGATCACAGAATTATCCGTGCCTGTCGCAGGCGTAATTACTGCAAAATAAGCGTCCATCAGCTCGGCGTCCGGCATGGTGAACACCAGGTCATTTCCTGTAAATGCCATATTTCCCTCAAATACTACCGGTGTTTCATCCGCAAATCCATGATGCCCAGTAAACTTTGTGCGGTAAATCTTCACATGGGCATTGGAGGCATTCTGGAAGGTCTTGGTGGAACGGATATTTTCAATGCTCACGGTCTGTTTTCCAGCCTGCCCACCAAAAAGGCTGTAAATGGTCTTAGCGCTGTCGTCCGCGCTGGTCAGGCCATAGAGCCTGCCGTAAGGGCCCGGGCCTTCTATATTTTCAAGCGTCAGCGGCATCTTGCTGCCAGTCATCTGGGCGTACCACCGGTAGACCCACCAGGCCCCATTCGGCTTGTTGTTGTCTGCTGCCAGCTCATTCATGGAATTTGCCAGCCCCCAATAAGGCAGGGATGCATAGGTGTCTTCCTCATCGAAGATGGACAGCCAGTTCACCAATGCGCCTGGGTTCCCCACGTCGTCGAAGTTCACGGTCTCATTGACGAAAAGAACTGGCTCGATGCCTGACCCTGTGTAATATGTCTTCACAAACTGCTTTACTTCATCACAGTGCGATTTGAAGCTGGCCAGCTTATCCTTCTGCAGTTCATGCCAGGTGATATACTCTGGCAGACAGTTGTTATTCTTGCAATACTCTAAGAAAGTCCGTACAGAGTTGCTATTATAGCCTGCAAAGTTCGGCCCTGCCACCTTGAGGGACGGATTAATCCCCTTAATCGTCCTGTATATTTTCAGCCAGTCTGTACACATCTGGTTCAGCCTGCCGCCATACCAGATCTGGTCCGGCTCATTGAAAATCACAAAGCTGTAATGCTCCAGTTGCTCTGCCGTCTTGCCAGCCACCATCTTGCTTACAATCTGCTGCACCTTCGTATTGTAATCCTCAATCCCATTGGATTCATACGGCCACTGCAGATAGAAATCCTGCAGGTAAATCTGGATATTCTCCACGCCGCACGTCTCCAGGTAGGAAGTCAGGCGATACCCATCCCCGGAAGGATGCTGCTGCCCGTCCGCCGCTTTCTGCACAAGGATTTTGGGGGAAATCGCCTGGATCAGATCTGCGGAAGGCACGCCTACCTCGCTTACGCCATACAAAAATCCCGTAGAACCATGGAAAAGGGCGCCTTTGCTCTTGGCCGGGTCAGCGTCAAAATGCAGGGCTGCGCCATAGGTCTTTTCATCCACGGCTTTACGCAATGATGTAAGCGCCGCATCTACCGCTTCCTGATCCTGTCCGGCAAGAGCCGTATCCGCTGCCGAAATCGCGGCCTGGATCGCCTGCTCGCTTGCACTGCTTAAGCTTCCCTGTGCCACCAGCTGGGCTGCCTCTTCCTTTTCTGCCCTAAGCTGCGCATTGGAGAATACTGTGTCTGCCGTCACCCCAGTATAAAATACCAGGCCTTTGATCGCGTTGTCCAGGTTCTCCGTCAGGCGGCTTACATTCTCTGCCGTCACAGGATTTGCAATCCCTTCCTCCCCTTTTGCAATCGCAGACTGAAGCGCCTGGAATGAATCCCTGCTATAAAAGCTGATGCTCTTACCCTTCGCCTCGTCCACTTTCGCCTGCAGCCCTGCCAGCAGTTCATCCCCTACCTTGTAGCTGTCATAAGCCGCCTTGGCCTGATCCGCCGTCAGCGCCACATTGTAGAAGCGGAACTCATCCATCTTCGCCTTCAGATCCTTATCCGTCGTATAGACAGAAGGCCCAATGCCGCTGTACTTGTACTGTTTCAAAATGGCCGCATTGTCCGCAAACAGCCGGCTTAAAATTGCGGCCTGATTGTTGTTCCTGTCATACAGCATCTTCACCGGTTCACCGTCTAAGTACACCTCATAGGCCTTTGGCGACACGCTGACGGTCACATGCTGCCACCGCCCCCTTGCAAACTGCTTCTCCCATACCAGCTTCAGGCAGGACGCCTGGTCTGGCAGCATAATGGCCGTATGGTATCCATTCGGGCTATCCGCCCCCAAGTCAGAAGCCCCCTCCTGCCCAGCGACAAAAGAAAATTCCGGCGCTGTCCAGGAACCGCCCTGGTCAGAATTCTGCCCCTGTACGGTAGCGGAAAAAATACGGCTGTACTGGGCTGCGCTTGGATCAATATTAATCCAGAAAGAAAATGCAAACCCTGCGTCTGTCACCTCTGCAAACATATCATTTGGGAGGGTCAGCCGCCCTTCCTTGGCTCCGTTTGTCGTACCTCCCGGCAAGTTAAGCACGTTGCTGCTGCGCTCCTCGTCCCGCTGTACGCCCAGCCCCGGCCTATTGCCTTCAATGGTTGCGGATACGCCTGTTTTGCTGCCCTCGTTCTCTACCTTATTGTCTTTTACCTCGCCGTCAAAGGTAAATTCATAATAAGGCTGCGGGATTTCCGCCCGGGCTGCCTCTGACTGCTGCACTTCTGCCTGGCCTGCTGCCTCTGACTGCTGCACTTCTGCCTGGCCTGCCGCCTCTGACTGCTGCACTTCTGCCTGGCCTGCTGCCTCTGACTGCTGCACTTCTGCCTGAGCCTTGGGATTTCCTTCTGCATTAGCGGGAACCGAAGGAATCGCCATACTTGCCGCCAGAGCCAATGCCAGAAGCTTCTTCACATTCCTTGCCTTCATAAACACTTGTCCTCCTTTTTCAGAATCTTATTTCCAAAAGATTTGCTTTTTTCTATTATAAAAGATACTTGGCCTTCCTGGCTAGGATAAATTAGAAAAAAAAGTTGTAATTTTTTGTAATTATTACTTCTTCACATTTCATCTGTATGCCCAGACACGCAAAAAACAGCTAATCCCTATCGATTAACTGTTCTTCTATCTTATTACCATAGCACTGAAATTAATAATGAAAAAGATATACCATTAAGACATGCTCTATAAACTTTCGTAGCCATTGTCCGCTGGCCGGGGCAAGCCGTCCCCCTGAGCAGACAATTCAGGAACGGTTTTAGCGGAGGGAATTGCCTCGTTCTTGCCGGATGGGATAAAGGATCCAAATGGAAACCCAGCGCTAAAGAACGGCAGGAAAATACCTTATGCAGATTGCGCAGGATATTTCTTCGAGAGTACAGGCCAAAAATCGTCGGCATAGCGGGCTATACTGAGACTTTTTGGCCTGCACAATCAGAGAAATAGGCGTACAGCGTATCACATCCAGCACCCTATTACCTGCGTGCCTCCCCGCAACATCATCCCTCCCAGTTATGGTACACCGCCTGTACATCGTCATCGTCTTCCAGGAGATCCAAGATCTTTTGAATATTCTTCACAGCCTCTTCCTCCGACACCTGTACCCATGTCTGCGGGATCATCGTCACCTCTGCGGAAGCCATGGCA
Organism: uncultured Lachnospiraceae bacterium; assembly: GCA_910577785.1. GTDB lineage: Bacteria > Bacillota > Clostridia > Lachnospirales > Lachnospiraceae > Petralouisia. Next base: position 36,985 of record CAJTNT010000013.1, read on the forward strand.
ATCCCGGCCTCTTCCAGCTTCTGGCGCACCTCGCTGAAGCCTTCCGGATCCGTCAGCACCTCATAGCTGTCTTCCTCCTCAGAGAAATCCTCCGCCCCTGCGTCCAGCGCCATCATCATCAGATCATCCGCATCCATCTCACACTCTTCCTTGGCAATGACAATCTGCCCCTTCTTGTCAAACATATAAGATACGCACCCCGGCGTCCCTACATTCCCATTGCCTTTTGTAAACGCACTCCTGACGTTGGCAGCCGTGCGGTTCTTATTATCCGTCAAAGCATCCACAATAATCGCCGTCCCATTCGGGCCATACCCTTCATAAGACGCAAACTCATAATTCACAGAATTGGCATCCCCTGCAGCCTTCTTAATGCCGCGCTCAATGGTATCGTTGGGCATATTGTTGGATTTCGCCTTGGCAATCACATCACGGAGGCGGCTGTTATTATTGGGATCCGGCCCCCCTTCCTTCACTGCCACGGCAATCTCCCTGCCGATGATCGTAAATATCTTCCCTCTTGCCGCATCGTTTTTCTCTTTCTTATGCTTAATATTCGCAAATTTAGAATGTCCTGACATATCAGTTCTCCTCTTTTCCTAATATTTTTGTAACTATTCCGTGCCTTCCTAGTTACATAATTATCTTACATACGCACTCACGCTTTTGTAACCCTCACCATATGTATCATCTTATCCCTCACGGACAGCACATGGAAATGCCACCCCTCCGCATCCAGCTCAAACTCCTCATGCTCCCCAGGGATTTTCCCAATCAGGGAAATCAGATACCCATTCAGCGTCTCGTACTCCATGCCCTCCATGGGAATCCCCAGCGTTTCGCAGACTTCCCCAAAGGGCGCCATTCCCCGCATCAGATAGCTCCCATCCGCCTGGGCGACCACGTCTGTCTCTTCCTCGTCATATTCATCAAAGATATTCCCCACAATCTCTTCCAGGATATCCTCCATGGCAACGATTCCCGCTGTCTGCCCATATTCGTCCACCACCACCACCATGTGGTTCTTCTTCGACTGCATCCCCTGGAAGAGCTCATTGATATTGCGAGTCTCGGGAATGAACACGGCCTCCCGCACCAGCCCCGGGATTTCCTGTATTTCCCGCTCCAGGTAAAGGCCCTTGCGGCTCTCAATCATCACGTCCTTCATATGTAAAATACCAATAATATTATCAATATCCCCCTTATAGACCGGGAACCTGGAATTGTTCCCTTCCAGGATGATTTCCAGCGCCTCCTTCAGCAATGTGCTGCCTTCAATGGCGTTCACATGCTTGCGGTGAGTCATAATATCCTTGGCTTCCTTGTCGTCAAAGGCAAAAATATTGTGGATCATCTCTGCCTCGCTGGCCTGCAAAACCCCCTGTTCGTGCCCTTCCTTGACCATGGAAATAATCTCTTCTTCCGTCACATCGTCAAAACTGGCAGTGGGGTCAATCCCCACCAGCCGCACTGCCAGGTTGGACGCCTTCTCCGCCAGGTACGCATAGGGCCACAGTATGTACAGCAGTACACGGACCAGGCCTGCCAGGCGGAACAGCCATTCCTCCGGACGCCTGGCCGCAATTTTCTGCGGCGCAATCACCCCCAGCGCTACAAAAAAGAATACACCCGCCAACGCCGCCAGGACATAGCACCATAAAAGCAAATAAGGGTTGGGATCCCGCAAAGACAGGGAATGGAACAGTAGGTTCCCCAGAAGGCGGATCTGGTATATGCCAAACACCCCGCTGGCAAAGGTCATTAAAATCTGCACTGCATGCTTTGTCTTATAGGGGGAATCCATCACTTCCAGCAGCCAGGGGGCATACTTGCTGCCCTCCTCTTTCCGCTTCTCCACCTGACTCTCAGAGACTTCCTCAAGAGCCGTCAGGAATCCATACATAATCGCATTGATAATCACCAATCCCAAAAATACAATCAGCCCTATGGCAGGACTCGCGCCATCATCCATTCTTCTGACTCCTCTTTCCTCAGGAGCTGCATCCGTTATTTTCCTACAGCTCCTTACGCATAACGATTAATAGCAAACACTTGAAATATACCATTTCCGGGCATATTAGTCAAGATTTATGTATATAATTCCAAACTGATTTCAAGTGCCCGGTCTACTTTTTTTAAAACTTCCCTGTCCAAACAGCAGACTTTGTCCCTCAGCCTCTGCTTGTCAATCGTCCGCAGCTGCTCTAAGAGTATTACGGAATCCTTTACCATGTCATACTTCCTGGCGTCCAGTTCCACATGGGTCGGCAGCTTCGCCTTGTTCATCTTCGAAGTAATCGCCGCACAGATAACGGTTGGGCTATGGCGGTTGCCCACATCATTCTGGATAATCAGGACAGGACGGATCCCCCCCTGCTCTGAGCCTACCACCGGGCGTAAATCTGCATAATAAATATCTCCTCTATGAATAACCACTTTTCCTCACACTCCAAAATTTTATAGGTTGATAACTGTTTTGTGCTTTCACAGTTACATAGGTCTTTCTAACACCTATTGTTCCCCATTTCTTCGTGTGTATACATCGTTTCTTTAAATTCTCGGCTTGCCATCCTTGCAGTAGACCCTGGGGATGCGCCTGCCCAAATCACAGGCAAATTCATAGTTGAAGCGGCCTGACAGGTCGCCAATCGCTTCCATGGAGATCTCCTCCCCCCCATCTGTGCCTACCAAGGTCACGGGATCGCCCTCCTGCGCCTCCGGGATATGGGTCACATCCACCATAAACTGATCCATGCAGATACGCCCGCAGATTGGCGCCCTCTGTCCATGGATTAGCACATACCCCCGGTTGGAAAGGCTCCGCGGATAGCCATCGCCATAGCCGATTGGAACAGTGGCAATCCGCTGCCTGCCTGTCGTCTGGTAGGTGGCCCCATAGCTGATGCTCCTGCCTGCTTCCAGCTCTTTCAGGAACACGATGCAGCTTTTGAGGGACAGCGCCGACCTTAAATCCAGCCTCTCCTTCTGCACCTGATCCGAAGGCCACATCCCATAGAGGCTGATGCCCGCCCGCACCAGGCTCATATTGGCATATGGCAGATCGATGATGGCCGCGCTGTTGGAACAGTGTGGCAGGGGGATGTGGATTCCCTTCCGGCAGAGCATCGCATTCATTTCCTGGAATTTTGCCAGCTGCTGCTCTGCCATCGTCTTATCCCGGTCGTCCGCTTTGGCAAAATGCGTAAAAATCCCTTCTATTATAATATGGGGCATTGCCGCAATTTGTGCAATCTCTTCTGCGGCTTCCTGGGTAACCTGGAAGCCAAGGCGGCTTAGGCCGGTATCTATCTTCAAGTGGATTGTGATCGGGGTTCCTGCCCAAGCGGCAGATTCCTCCAGGGCAAGCGCCTGCCGGAGAGAGAAAACAGCGGGACGGATTCCCAAATCAGGCAGCAAGCAGTATTGATCTGGGAATGTGGCTCCCAGGACGAGAATCGGTTTCTTCAGGCCGCTGCTGCGCAGAGCCTGGGCTTCCTCCACAGTGGCCGTCGCGTAGCCCCAGGTAATGGGGAGGGGTTCTAGCTCCTTTCCGATCGGGATGGCGCCATGGCCATAGGCATCGGCTTTGATGACAGGCATGATTTTTGTGCCTGGCTGGAGGATGCGCTGCATTTGGGACATATTGTGGAGGATTGCGTCAAGGTTGATTTCTGCATAGGCTCTGGAGGGTGTATTCATGATTTTTTGCCTTTCTAATGGGGTAGGGTAATGATTTTGCGGCTTCTTTGTTACTTTTCTTGGTTATGATTCACAGGGGCAAGGCGGCCATACGAGCCGCTGTGGTATGCACTGGAGATGCCGGCAAGGATATCTTGCGCCATCATGGCATGGGGCGCTATCTGGCTGGCCTGGCAGTCTGCGGCCACGCCGTGCAGGCATACGCCAAGGGGGGCTGCCTCTGTCGGCTCCATGCCTTGGGCTATCAGGCCGGCCAGGATGCCGGTCAGCACATCGCCGGAACCGGCCGTGGCCATCCCGTTGTTTCCAGTGGCATTGATATATGCCTGCTGATTGGGGAGGGCTGTTACGGTACGGGCATCTTTTAAGATGCATATTACATTGTATTCCGCGGCAAAGGAGCGGGCAGCTTGCAGAATCTTTTCTTTGATAGCCAGGATGGGGGTTTTTGTCAGCCTTGCCATTTCTCCCAGGTGGGGCGTGAGGATGACAGGAGCCTTCACCTCTTTCAGCCACTCCAAGCGCTCCGAGAGGATATTCAGGCCGTCGGCATCCAGTATCACGGGCACGTTGGCTGTCTTCAGCACAGATTCCACCAGAAATTTCGCTTCTTCACCAGTGCCCAGGCCCGGGCCTATCGTAACAGCAGAAGCCCAGTGCAGAAGCTCGGAGAGGTTAGGGAAAATATTCTTCACATCCTTCACCATCGGCAGCTGGGAGGAATTGAGGCTGCTATTGATGTCATATGCTTCCTCACCTTCATCATCCAGCGCTTCATAAGTAGCAAGGATGGCCTCTGGCAATAGCTGCTGCAGGATGACCCGGTTCGACTCTTCGGTGAGGATTTTTACCAGGCCGGCTCCTGTGCGGTAAGAGGCCTTGGCGCTTAGAAATGCGGCTCCGGCCATATTCCGGCTGCCAGCCACCGTCAGTACCTTGCCATAGGTGCCTTTGTTGGAATCTTTCTGCCTTCTGGGAATCCGTGCCAGGCATTCCGCCTTAGTCAGGTACAGATTCGGAGATTCCGTAAGAAAACTATGCCTGTCAATGCCAATCTGTTTGACCCGTACCTCTCCGGCATATTCTGCTCCCGGATACAGCACAAGGCCGCTTTTTGCAAATGCGAAGGTAACCGTCAGCTCTGCCCGGAAGCCAATGCCCATCACCTGCCCGGTATCGGCATGGATCCCAGAGGGGATATCAACCGCCACCTTCCAGCCTTCTTTCTGGTTCATGTCCACGATATAGTCCTGGTAAATGCCTTCCAGATCTCTGCCCAGCCCAATCCCAAACAAGGCGTCGACGACGGCCCAGAACTCCTTCTTGGGGATTGCATGGCCAATCGGAACGCCATAATTCCCCAAGATTTCCATCTGTTTCCTAGTCTCTGCGGAAGCTTTTTCCCGGTTTGGAGGCATTACAAGGACAACGTCATACCCTTTCTGCCAGAGCATACGCCCAATAGCCAGCCCATCCCCGCCGTTATTCCCCAGGCCGCACACCACCAATATGGAATGGCTTGCGCGTTCCTGGCTCTTCTCTTGCCCAAAAAGCCTCTCAATTTCATCCACTACGCCCAGCGCCGCCCGCTCCATCAATACCAGGGACGGCACTCCAAAATGCTCGATTGTATTTCTGTCACATTGTTTCATCTGCTGACTGCCAACTAAAATCTCCATTGCCTGCACTTCCCTTCTGCCTGCCGAAAACCCGCCGGAACATTCTCTTTCCTGCCAAACACCCGCCTAGCCATTACCTTTCCTGCCTATTTATACTCCGCCCGGTAGCGGATATCAAACATATCTGTCATCCGGGCGCCAAATATATCATGCAGATATGTGTACATTTCCTTATTCTTCCCCTCGATGCTCTCTTTGCGGATGACCTTTTTCTTCAGTTCGATGCGTGTGCTGCGGATCCACTCCGCAATCTGATCCCGCTCTGCCTCATAACGGCTCATCATCCCATAACAATATTCCATGGTTTCCGCCATCAGCTGTTCATTGTCTGCCTTCAATTCCCCTTCCAGGCTTTTCATCTCCGCCCTGCTCCCGCCCATCCTGTCGTTGATTTCCGTAATCAGCCGCCGGTCTTCTTGGAGCCTGGCTGTCTCCTGCCCTTCCTCGCCAATCTCATCCATATTCACCACGATATTCTTCATCAGCTTATCCTTAAGGCCCTTGAGATCCTTCATATCCTGGTTCAGCCTTCCCTGCCTCGCCAGATGCTTATTGACCTTTTTCTCCAGCCTCTGGATTTCCTTGGGCTTGCCGTCCGCCGAAAACAGATGATGCCATTTCTGATCCAATACTAAGATTGGAATGTCCTTGCTCTGCGCAATCCTCATAAAACGGGGATCCGTATTCTTCTTTTTTCCCATATGCAATCACTCCTGAATCATTTCTATGATTCCTCTTTCTTCCTGTTCGCAATATTATAAGACAGCTGCATCAGGCTATCAGAGAGATGTACGCTCTCCACTACCACATGCTCTGGCACTTCCAGATCCAGGTGGGCAAAATTCCAAATCGCATTTACCCCCAGCTCCACCAGCATATTTGCCACCTTCCCCGCCTTTTCCTTGGGCATGGTAAGCGCTGCGATATCCACCCTATGTTCCTGGAGGAACTCCTTCATCTCGTCCAGCATATGCACCCTGGCTCCCCTGACAGCAATCCCCTGCAGCGCTGGGTTGACGTCGAACAGGCCAATGATAACAAATCCCATCCGTTCAAACTTCACATAATTGGCAAGCGCCTGCCCCAGGTTGCCGGCGCCGATCACAATCATATTGTGCTGCTGGTTCATTCCCATAATCCTGCCAATCTCATCATAGAGGTACCTTACATTATATCCATACCCTTGCTGTCCAAAACCACCGAAATTATTCAAATCCTGCCGGATCTGGGAGGCTGTCACCCGCATCCTGGCGCTTAGTTCACTGGATGAAATCCGTTCCACATTGTCTTCCAGAAGCTCCCCCAGATATCTGTAATATCTTGGCAGCCTTCGGATCACTGCCTGTGAAATCCCTTTGTCCATTGCACCTCCTATTCCGCATACGCAATCCACTTGTTACTATATCACGGCCTAGAGAGGCCGCGAATAGTAACGATTCGGGGCGATATTTTGAGTTTTGCTGCGCAAAAATCGCCCCTCACTCCTGAACACCTTCTCATGGAATGCGCAGTTCTGCGCATTCCTATTCCGCATACGCAATCCATTTTTCATATAAAGCGTCCCGCTCTTTCTGCAGACTGTCATACTCCTGCTGCAGCTCCTGCAGCTTTACGGAATTGGTAGCCACCTCGCTATCCTGGAACAGGATTTCAATTTCCCCAATCCTCTGTTCCGCCGCTTCAATGGACGCCTCCGTCCGCGCCCTGTCGTTGGCGATCTTCCGCTGCCTGGCCTGCTCTTCTTTCTTCTGCTTCCAGTCCGCCTTATTGCTCTTCTCCTTCGCCTCCCTGCCCATTCCTTCGGCCTGCGGGGCATAGACGGCGGTCAGTTCCCTGCATTTCTCCAGGTAGTAATCGTAATTCCCCAGATAATTGACCAACGCCTGGCCTGTGAGGTCTAGAATACGGGTGGCCGTCTTGTTGATAAAATACCGGTCATGGGACACAAACAGCACGGTTCCCTGATAGTGGTTTAGTGCCTGCTCCAAAATTTCCTTGGACGTAATATCCAGGTGGTTCGTCGGCTCGTCCAGGATGAGGAAGTTGGCTTCCGACAGCATCAGCTTCGCTAAGGACACCCGCCCCCGCTCCCCGCCGCTTAGATCCGCAATCCGCTTAAACACCTCATCCCCCGTAAAGAGGAAGGCCGCCAGCACATTGCGTATTTCTGTATGCGTCAGCTCTGGGTATTCATCTGAGATTTCTTCCATCAGAGTTTTCTCCGTATGGAGTACCTGATGCTCCTGGTCATAATAGCCGATGTGTACATTTGTCCCCAGACGCACCATGCCGCCGTCCGCCTCCAGCATCCCATTGATAATCTTTAAAATCGTTGTCTTGCCTGTCCCATTGTCACCAATCAAAGCCACATGCTCCCCGCGCTTCACCTCAAAATCAAGGCCTGCAAACAGCTGCTGCCCCGGGTAAGCCTTTGCCAGATGCTCCACCTTCAGCACATCATTGCCGCTTTTTACCCGCGGCTCTAAATGCAGGTGGATATCCGTATTCTCCTCCATGGGCTTTTCTAAGCGCTCGATTTTACGGAGCATCTTCTCCCGGCTCTCCGCCCGCTTAATGGACTTCTCACGGTTAAAGGATTTGAGCTTGGCAATCACTTCCTGCTGATGCTTAATCTCCCGCTGCTGGTTGTAATACTGTTTCAGCTGCGCCTGACGAACCTCGGCCCGCTTCCTGGCGTAATCGGTATAGTTCCCCAGGTAAGTAGCCACCTGGCAGCGGTCCAGCTCCACTACCTTGCCCACCACACGGTCAAGAAAATAGCGGTCATGGGACACAATCACCACTGCCCCCTTATAATTCACCAAAAAAGTCTCCAGCCAGGTAATAGAACCGATGTCCAGATGATTCGTCGGCTCATCCAAAAGGATCACATCCGGCTTCGTCACCAGTAGCCTGCCGAGGCAGACCCGGGTCCTCTGCCCGCCGGACAGCTCCTGCATGCGCTTTGTAAATTCTTCTTCGGCAAATCCCAGCCCTTTGATAACACCCACAACCTCACTTTTATAGGTGTCACCTCCCTGCTGCGCAAAGGCATGGCTTTGCTGGTTATACCGTTCCATCAGCCGCTCTAACTCTTCCCCCTGGCAATGGCTCATCGCGGCCTCCATGGATACCAGCTGATCCTGGAGGTCAATCACCTCCTGCCGGGCCAAGAGAACCTCCTCATAAATGCTGCGGTTGCCGGATATGTCCGGGTTCTGCGGCAGGTAGCCAATGGTCTTGTTCTTGGCCAGCACCACCTGCCCCTGATCCGCCTCCAGCTCGCCCATAATAATCCGAAGCAGGGTTGTCTTCCCTGCTCCGTTGATGCCTACAATCGCCGCCTTCTCATTCTCCTCGATGTGGAAGGAGGCGTTCTGTATAATTTCATCTGTGCCGAAAGCCTTGCTGACGCCCTGGCACGCTAACGCCATCATTTTTCCAGAACCTCCCTAATTGCCTTGATAAACCCTTCGCTGTTCAGAACGGTCGGGTTCTCAATCGTTGTAATCAATGCCAGATCTTTTGTCATCTTGCCGGATTCAATGGTAGCCAGGCAGGCCTGCTCCAGCCTGTCCGCAAATGCGCTCAGCTCAGGGATCCCATCCAGTTCCCCACGCTTCCTGAGCGCCCCTGTCCATGCAAAAATCGTCGCCACGGAATTGGTAGAAGTCTCCTCCCCGTTCAGGTGCTTATAATAATGCCTCTGCACGGTTCCATGCGCCGCCTCATACTCGTAATACCCTTCCGGGGATACCAGCACGGAAGTCATCATTGCCAAGGAGCCAAAAGCAGAACTTACCATGTCGCTCATCACATCCCCGTCATAATTCTTGCAGGCCCAGATAAATCCGCCCTCAGCCTTCATAATCCGCGCAACCGCATCATCAATCAGGGTATAGAAATACTCAATCCCTGCCTCCCTGAACTTCGCATCGTATTCCTTCTCATAAATCTCCTGGAAAATATCCTTAAACGTATGGTCGTATTTCTTGGAAATGGTATCCTTGGTGGCAAACCACAGATCCTGCCTGGTATCCAGCGCATAATTAAAGCAGCTCCTGGCAAAGCTTTCGATCGAACCTACCAGGTTATGCTGCCCCTGGACAATGCCCGCCCCGGTAAATTCATGGATCAGCTCCCTGGTCTCTGTACCGTCCTCCGCCGTATACACCAGCTCACATTTGCCGGCGCCCGGGATCTTCATCTCGCTTGCCTTGTACACATCCCCATAGGCATGGCGGGCAATCGTAATCGGCTTCTTCCAGTTCCTGACGCAAGGCTCGATGCCCTTGACCGTAATCGGGGCGCGGAATACGGTGCCGTCAAGAATCGCGCGGATGGTACCGTTGGGGCTTTTCCACATCTGTTTGAGATCATATTCCGTCATACGGGCAGCGTTGGGGGTAATGGTAGCGCATTTGACGGCCACGCCATACTTCTTGGTGGCCTCCGCAGAGTCAAAAGTTACCTGGTCATCCGTCTCATTGCGGTGCTCCAGGCCCAAATCGTAATATTCTGTCTTCAAATCCACAAACGGCAAAATCAGCTCATCCTTAATCATTTTCCAAAGAATGCGGGTCATCTCGTCCCCATCCATCTCCACCAGCGGAGTTGTCATTTTAATTTTTTCCATCGTCCTGTCCTCCTGTATTGTAAAGCCAGCTGTATAGTTTGTAACCCTGAATCATGTTCTCACGGATGTTCCGTGCCTCTTTGGCACTATCGCACCACTATCTCAAATCATATACAAAAGTGGGCATTTTTGTCAAGTAAATTACCATTTCTTCTTGACTTTTCCCGCAAAACCTTTTATTGTATTACTAAGATAATACAGTCATACACAACAGAAACCCACAAGGAAACGAGGTGATGAAATGCCATGGAATTTAGACTCTGATAGGCCTATTTTTATTCAGATTATTGACCGAATCCAGGCAGACATAATTGCTGGCTGCTACCAGCCAGGAGACAAGCTGCCCTCTGTGCGGGAGCTGGCGCAGGATGCATCCGTAAACCCCAACACGATGCAGAAAGCCCTCTCGGAACTGGAACGGACAGGGCTTGTCTATTCCCAGCGCACCAGCGGGAGGTTTATCACAGAGGACAGGGAGATGATCCGCGCCCTACGGGAGCAGCAGGGGCAGCAAATTGCCCTGCATTTTTTAGAAAACATGAAAAAACTAGGGTACGGAAAAGATGAAATCCTAGCCCTGCTTACCCAGCTCCTAGAAACAGCGCTGCATAACCAGCCGCACAGCACAGAGACTCATGGCCACAGCGCAGAGACTCATGGCCACAGCGCAGAGACTCATACACACAGCGCAGAGACTCATGTATACAGTGCAGAGACTCATACACACAGCGCAGAAACTCATGTATACAGCGCAGAGACTCATGGCCACAGCATAGCCCCACATGCACAGCCATACAACGCAGCTGTGCATGCACAGCCAGAGCAAAAACAGCAGCATAAAAGTTCCGCGCAGGAAAGCCTTGCAGAAGCCTGCAAAATCACTACATGGAGGATACCATGATACTATTAGAATGCAAAAACCTAACCAAACAATACGGTTTCCACACTGCCCTCTCCCATGTCAGCCTGCAGGTAGGCAGCGGCCATATCGTTGGCCTGCTGGGCCCAAATGGCAGCGGCAAGACCACATTACTGAAATTGATCGCTGGGCTCCTGGCGCCTACCGCCGGGATGGCCTATGTCATGGGCGAGCCTATAGGAATTGGCAGCAAACGGCTCGTCTCCTACCTTCCAGACCACCCCTGCCTGGGCGGCCACATGCGGGTGCAGGAGGCCATCCACTTTTTTGAAGATTTTTATGTTGATTTTTCTGCTGACTGTGCCCATGACATGCTGGATAAGCTGGACATCGATCCCTGCTGCAGGATCAAATCCCTCTCCAAAGGCACGGCGGAAAAAGTGCAGCTCATCCTGACCATGAGCCGCCAGGCCAGCCTTTATCTGCTGGACGAGCCCATTGCCGGGGTAGACCCCGCCGCCAGGGACTATATCCTGCGCACAATTATTTCCAATTATAATGAAAATGCTTCTATCCTCATTTCCACCCATCTGATTTCAGATATTGAGAATATTTTAGACGAAGTGATTTTCATCCAGCATGGCTCTATCCGCGCCCACTGTCCCGTAGACAGCATTCGCCAGCAGGAAGGCAAATCCATTGATTCTATTTTCCGGGAGGTATTCAGATGTTAGCAAAATTGATAAAATACGAATGGAAGGCTTCTTACAAGACGCTGACTGCTGTCAACCTTACGTCAGCAATCCTTACCCTGCTTGGATGCCTATTTCTGCGGCTGGCTGCTTCCAGCCGGGAGGAAGGCATCCTGCTGTCCATTCTTTTCATTGTGTTTTATACGTTATCCCTGTCTGCCTTTAACCTGGTGACGCAGTTTTACATCTACTTCCGCTTTTACCGGAACTTTTATACAGCGGAAGGCTACCTAATGCACACGCTGCCTGTTACGCCTCTGCAGCTTCTCCACTCCAAACTTATCGTAGGGTACCTTTGGATTACGCTAAATTCCCTGCTCAACCTGCTCGCCCTGGCCGCCCTGACCTGGTCGTCCGGCCTCTTGGAGCTGCCAAATGCCTACACGGAACTGCTGATCCTCTACCGATACACCTTTGGCGCCTCCCCTTTGCAATTTTCCCTCCTGTTCCTGGCGTCTATGGTCATCAGCTGCTTTAGCACCCTGATGATGGGATACCTCAGCATCCTCTTAGGCCAGCTGGTGGAAAAATACAAGCTGGGCGCTGCCATCGGTTTTTTCATCGCCCTCTACCTTGGCAGCCAGATCATTGCCTCCTTGGTGACCGTATTCCCCAGCGTCCTGCAGGCCCTTTCTGGCCGCCTAGGGTATTACGGGCAGTTTGGCCTCGGATTTTATGGGGGCATCATCGGCGTGGTATGCCTGACCCAACTCCTGTTTGGGGCTGCCTTCTACGCCATCTGCCTCTTTTTGATGCAGCGCAGGGTGAACCTGGATTAGAAACTGCCACAGATATGCGCATGGCCGGTAAAATCTGCCAAAAATACCGTGGCAGATGGATCGGATGCCCTATAAAAATTTTATAGGATACCACAGATTTCCACTTTCCGCCATGCGATATGGCGCAAATTTATTTTATGCCAAAATAGCATGGCGAACCCCTCCCCCTTTGCCTATACTTTACTCAAGAGGAAGGTGTGATTCATGGATAAATCTAAAAAAACTTATTATCTATCGCGGCCTGCGGCATATTACTGTCTATTACCTCTCAGCTTATGCCGTAATTGACTTCGGCATATTTTTTCATTTCTTCAGCACGTTCCTGCTGATTCATTGCCTGCAGCATGGCAATGCTTTGTCTAAAACATTGCCTGGCCAAGTCATATTGCCCCATCCCTGCCAAGGCACAGGCCTTATTGCGGATGAGCATTGGGAAGACATGCAGCCTTCCATGCTCAATACAATAGTCAATGCCTGCCTGGCAGAGATGCAGGGCGTCTTCAAACCGTTTCTCCTGTTCCATCCAGGAGGACAGGTTCTGCAGAATCACCGGATATTTGACAGACAGCCCCTCCCCGCCCAAAGCATGCCCCTCCATATATTCCTTCAGTTCAAACAGCAGGCGCACTCCGCTCCACAGATCCCCCTTGTCATGATAGGCACAGCCGATATTGTCCAGAATAGAGATCTCATGGAACGTCAGAAGCCTGTCCTGGAGGTGGATCCCGTCAAAATCGGGAATCGTCATGCGTATCACCTCCATCAGCATCCACAATACCTGCTCCGGCGCCTCCCCTTCCCGCTTTTTCACCATAATCCTGGCAAACCTGACATATTGTTCTACCATCTTGAGCCCATAGTCTTTACGCACTGCTTTCTGTATGTTCTCCTCTATCAGCCGGATCAGGCGCTTAACCTCTGCAAAGTCCCCCCTTCCAAGGCTGCGTGTCAGCCTGCGCTCCAATTGATGCCGTTCCATTTCTTCCCTGTTCTGATAGGCAACCCCCATCCCGCCCCCCATGCCAAGCCTCTGCATCAGCCCTTCCAATATCTTCTTCCCCGGTATCTGCAGCCCATTCTCAATCCGCGATAAAGTGGACGGCGTACAGATTCCATAACTCACTTCCTCCTGGGAATATTTTTGCCTCTCTCGAAGGTCACGGAGTACCTCCCCAATCGTATAATTTGACATAACACTGCTCCCTTTCTCTTTTGTATCGTACTAACATACTACATTTCCAAAATCATACTGATATTACGTTCCATTCTGTCCAAAATCCTCAATTCGCGTATTAAAATTCCCATAAAGCGTTCAAAATCATATCCTCTGTGTAGATAACAAAATTCCCCGTTGCCATCCCTCCCCATAAATGATAAGATAAAAGCAGCAAAGCGGGAGGAGGCACCTTATGATTACTGAAGATTTCATCCATTATATCCGCCATCTTGCCAGCCGCCTTTCCACCTTCCTCAGATGGCTGGTCTTTTCCATACTTTCCGGCATTCTGGTGGGGGCGGCCAGCACGGCCTTCCATTATTGCATGGTATCGGCGAATGCTGCAAGGGCTGGCTATCCTGGCTTGATCTTTTTCCTTCCGGCAGCCGGCCTTCTGATTGTAGGAGCTTATCACCTGCTGCACGATGAAAAAGACACGGGAACCAACCTGGTACTCTCAGCTATCCAGTCCCAGGAACATATCCCAATGAAGATGGCGCCTTTGATTTTTGTCTCTACCATCATGACACATTTATTTGGCGGATCCGCCGGGAGGGAAGGCGCCGCGCTGCAGATGGGCGGCAGCCTGGGGAATACCTTGGGCCGACTGTTCCGATTTGATGAGAAGGATCAGCACATTATGATTATGTGCGGCATGAGCGCGGCATTTTCGGCCTTATTTGGCACGCCGATGGCCGCTGCCATCTTTTCGATGGAGGTCGTGAGCGTAGGGATTATGCATTATGCGGCTCTGGTGCCCTGTGTCATTTCTTCCCTAGTGGCCAAGGGGATTGCCAGCTATTGCGGGATTGTACCAGAACAATTCCCCCTGGCCAGACTGCCGGCATTTTCCATCCGCTCCGCCGTTATCATCGCCTTTTTGGCCATCCTCTGTGCCGGCGTCAGCACCCTCTTTTGTATGACGCTCCACACGGGGGAGCGCCTGTACAAAAAATATTTCCCCAACCCCTACCTGCGGATTTTCTCCGGCGGCGCCTTTGTGATGATCCTCACTCTGACAGTAGGAAATCAGGACTACAATGGCGCAGGGATGCCCGTCATTGCCCGCTGCTTTGAAAATGACTATGTGCCTTACGCCTTTTTACTGAAAATCCTCTTCACGGCCGTAACCCTAAGCGCCGGTTTTAAGGGCGGGGAGATTGTACCTTCCTTCTTTATCGGCGCCACCTTTGGATGCCTGTTTGGAAACCTGGTTGGATTTTGCCCCGCCCTGTGCGCCGCAGCCGGCATGGGCGCTGTATTCTGCGGCGTCACAAACTGCCCCATTACCTCCCTGCTCATCTGCTTTGAGCTGTTTGGGTTTACTGGCATGCCCTATTTCCTGCTGTCTGTTTCCTTGGGGTACATGCTTTCTGGCTACTACGGGCTATACCACAGCCAGAAAATCGTCTATTCCAAATTCCGCACGGAATTTATCAACCGCAAGACACATTAAGATAGGTTATCAGCCGCAAATACATTAATAAGATATGCTACTATACGGGAAGCAAATCCTCCTTTTGGAAATTACCCCAAATTTTCCACAAAAAATACGTCTTTTCGTCCCTTTTCATTGGCTGTTTTTCACATTGTTTTTTTTCTAATAGCGAGTTATAATTCGGTAGGATAAAAAATGGGATGGATGTATTTTATGAAGGAGGTAAGAACATGAATCTAGCACAAATTTTAGCACTCATCTTATTTATTGCTATGTTCATCCTGATTGTGATGGACAAGATTGAACGGCACCATGTAACATTGGCATGCGGCATCCTGACTCTGGCAGGCGTCTTCGGCCTCGCGATGAGAAGCATGGACGCAATCACAGAAACCCTCAACCTCAGGAGCATCTTCACCGTTGGCTTCTGGTATACGGCAGGCAGCGCGGAAGAAAGCACGGCTGGCATTAACTGGGCCACCATTATCTTTATCGCGGGCATGATGGTTATGGTAGAAGGCATGGCGGAATCCGGCTTCTTCCGCTGGCTCTGCATGAAGCTGGCGAAGCTGGTGCATTATAAGCCAATCCCTCTGTTCCTTACATTTATGCTAATGTCCGCTTTCCTGGCTATGTTTATTGACAGCATCACTGTCATCCTATTCCTAGCGGCAGTCACCATAGAACTGGCAAAGCTTCTGAAATTTGACCCAGTGCCCATGATACTGTCAGAGATTTTCTGCGCAAACCTGGGCGGCTCGGCCACGATGTGCGGAGATCCGCCCAACATCATCATCGGTACGTCCCTGGGGTATTCCTTTGCAGACTTTATTACCAATACCGGCCTGATTGCCGCCATCAGCCTGATCCTTATTGTTGTCTACTATTTCCTGGTATTCCGCAAGGAACTGGCAGGAGAAAAGCTCTCCCAGGCAGACGTGGACGCCATGCCGGATCCCAAGGAAGCTATTACCAACAAGATGTCCTTTGCCATCAGCACCCTGATTTTCCTCTGTGCGGTGGTGCTGCTTGTGACCCATGCCCAGACCGGGCTCACGGTGGCGTTTATCGGAACCGTGATTGCCCTTGTCACCTTGGTTGTGGCTGGCCCTAAGGCTATCAAGCTCCTGAAAAAGGTAGATTACAAGACCCTGCTGTTCTTCATCGGCCTTTTTATGGTTGTCGGCGGGCTGGAACAGACCGGCATCCTTGAAATCATTGCCGGCTTTATCGGCAATGTAAGCCACGGCAACTTACATCTTATGGTGGCCATCATCCTCTGGGTTTCCGCCATTGCCAGCGCGTTTGTGGACAATATCCCCTTTGCGGCAACTATGATCCCCGTCATCAAGAGCCTGGCCGCTACGCAGGGCGTAGACCTGTCCACGCTGGCATGGGCGCTTTCCATGGGTACGGATATCGGCGGCAGCGCAACCCCGATTGGCGCGTCCGCCAATGTCGTAGGGACATCCGTCGCCACCAAGAACGGCTACCTCATCGGCTGGGGCAAATACTGCAAATCCGCAGCGCCTGCCACGATTATTGTAATCCTGGTATCCATGGTATTTATTTTTATCCGTTACTGTTAAATTATGAAGATTGGAGGAGGTTTTTATGGCAAAACAGACAATTATTTCCATTAGCCGTGAATTTGGAAGCGGAGGGCATGAAATTGCAGAAAAGATCGCCCGCAGCCTGGGGCTGAAATTCTATGATCGGAGCATGCTGGATGAGATTGCCAATAAGCTGAACGTAAAAGTGGATATCCTGGAAAAATACGATGAAGCGCCCAGGAATTTCCTCATGACCCGGCGGGTGGGCAACCATACCAACTCCATGGCGGAAATCCTCGCAGAATACCAGTTTGACCTTATCCGAGACAAGGCGGCCTCTGGCGAATCCTTTGTCATTGTCGGGCGCTGCTCCGAAACAGTGCTGAAGAATTATGACTGCCTGATTTCTATTTTCATCAATGGGGATTATGAGCATAAGCTTGCGCGCGTAAAGAAAAAATATGAACTCAGCGAATCTGAGGCAATTGCGAAGA
The DNA here is from genome assembly GCA_910577785.1 of uncultured Lachnospiraceae bacterium. Classification (GTDB taxonomy): domain Bacteria; phylum Bacillota; class Clostridia; order Lachnospirales; family Lachnospiraceae; genus Petralouisia. Next base: position 54,090 of record CAJTNT010000013.1, read on the forward strand.
TGAACCGGCATGACAAGAAAAGAAAGATGTACCACAACCGCCACTCCGACTATAAATGGGGGGATTCGAGGTATTATGACCTGTGCATCAACAGCAGTCCCTTAGGCATAGACAAGACGGCCCACATACTGGAATGCTATATTAAAGAGCGTATCGAATGCACTGGCGCATAGCGCCGTCAAAAATAGGAATCAAACAGGCTGTGCCGCCAGGATCCTTCCTGGCGGCACAGCCTGTAATGAAAAGCCCGTTCAGCAGTTCATAGGAGCTATCTTGTGGATTGATTTTTTCACATAGGTGCGGAATGAGAACCTGCGCTTTTTGACCGTCACCTTGGTAAGGACCTGCTGGTAGAGCTGCTCCTTCTCCTCTATGGGCATTTTCTCCTTCTCGTATTCATAAATATCCGTATCAATACAGTTCAGAAGGTCGTACATATTATAATAAGGCAGCGCCAGATCCTTCCGCGCCGCGCCCTCGAAGTCTTCTCCCACGTAAAAACGATAGAACAATTCTTCTTCCAAAGAATCCAGGCAGCTTACCATCATCTCTTTCTCCTCGGCAATTTCCTTCTCAATGAGCCAGGCAATCGTAGCTTCCTTCTGGTATGACCGCAGAAACTCCAGGCAGCGATACCGCGCCACAGAACCGATCCAGTTTTCAAATTCATTGTCATCGTCATAGCTTTCAATATGGTTCCAAATTGCCACTACCGTATCTGCCAGGCATTCCTGCTGCAGATGGGGCAGCGTAAACAAATGCTTGCGGATAATGGAAATCAGGCGCTCGCCATGCTCCATCACCAGAAATTCCAACGCCTTCTCATTGTGGAACTGCAATTGCATTACCAAATTCTCTTTTCCTATCTTCATAGAAAACACCCGCCCTTCTCTCTATCGCTCTCTGCTCTTCTGTAAGATTTATCATAAGGATAGCATAGATTCCTTCAATTTTTCCCTCTATAAATCTTAATTTTTTCTTAGGTTTTTGGCAGATGGCTGCCAAAGTAAACTTGTAGATTCCTATCTTATTAGATGCATTTTATCCGCAAAATGTTTCATTTTTTTAATTATTCCCAAAACTTTTCCAGCGGTGTAGGGCCGTCGAGAATCTCACGGCCAATGTACATGACGCTGTCCTCGCGTACTTTTACGCTCCATTTTACCAGGGAGATGGCGCCCTGTTCCACTTCCAGGGCTGTGATGGAACGGGGATGGACGCAGCTCCCATCATTGAAGTAGAAGCCCTCGCCTGGCTGGGGAAAAACCGGGCGGTGGGTGTGGCCGGCGATTAGGAGTATCTTGCGGCTGGCTGCCCATGCGGACAGCCTCCGTTCAATCCTTTCCTTTTTCTGGTAATTCCTGGCTGCGCTGGTCGGGTCGTTGCAGCCTGCCAGCTCCAGGGGACGCCAGAGATAGCGGACAAGGAAACGCGTCACCTTCCAAAGCGTATCGTTCCAGAGGTCGCCTTGGTGTCCATGCACCAGCAGCAGCTCGGCGCCGCTGCGGCAATCCTTTAGGCAGATAGACTCCCTGACTTTCATGCCCGCGAACAGGCAGTCCTCTGCCCGTCCCTGGCAAAAGGCCCGACTGCAGGCATTTTTGAAATATGCCTCCTGCGCCTTCTTGCGGTCGTGGTTCCCATATAGCATATGAAGCCTGCCATTGCAATAGAATTGGCCCATCAGGCAAAATTGGTTATTGTGTATCTGCAGAATCTCCTGGAGATCCCGGTTCTCCCATAATTCATCACCATCGCCCAGTTCAATATAAGTAAATTTTCTCTGGTTATAATATTGAAGCGCCGCGAAAAACAGGTTCTGGTTTGCCAGGAAATTGTCCCCCCAGTTGCCCACGCCCCGGTGGCAGTCGCTCATCATCACAATCCGGCTGCCTTTATGGATGGGGAGGCAGAGCGCATTCTTATATGCCTGATCCAGCCTCTTTGCTGTCCTTTTCATTTCCTGGCTTACCTCCGCCTGCCTTTTCGGCATTCTATCGGCATCTCTTTTCCATCCTTGCACTTCCTTTTGCGGCATTTTTTCTTCTGTCCATACCGTTTGCTGTACTTTCGCTGCCGCTTTCCCCAGGCCAGCCTTCCTGCCCCCGTAATCAGACGCATCAGATGCGGATATGCCAGCATCAGATAGTACAGACGGTCTACCGTCCTTTCAAATCCTTTTGTCAGATGGCCATAGAGCCGGCAATGCAGGCGGTTCTGCCACTGGATGCGGCTTCTGCAGAATCTCCGGCAATAGTGGGAAGGGGCGTTTTTCGGGCGGCACAGGCAGAAGGATACCGTATCATAGCAGATATGCAGGTCTTCCTCCCGATACCCCGCGCGATAGCAACCTTCCAGAAAAGCCCCCATCATTTCCAAATCCTCAAAGGACAGAGAAACCTCCAGCATCAACTCGCCTGGATAGGAAAACTCGCCCAACACAAAGCCGGTCAGCCACCAATGGTTCTGGCTGCGCTGGAACAAGGGCTTGCCGTTTTTGTATAAAAGGATGCTGATGGGAAGCTGATCCTTAGACGAAACGCTCTGGTAAAAAATATCCTCTGGGTCTTTGCCCTCATCCTCCCCGTCATCTACATAAATCCCTACCTCCGCGCCTGTCGTAATCCCATACTGCCCCTTCCAGAACTCAATCAGCCACCGCCGCCCCCCATAGGCAAAATAAATAGGCTCGCAGTCAATCAGCATATTCATGGCGGGCGCCAGATCGTCATAAAGCCTGCCATAGCCGAACTGCCTCTGCCAGGCGTCCTCCAGGGAATAAAAAATATCCTTGGGCATGCTGTAGGCAAAACCAAACGGCTCCAGCGCCTGGTTAATTTCCCTCAGCTTCTCCCTATCGCTTTGGAACTTTACCCTATTTCTCGCATTCCTGCGGCAGCAGCTCCGATAATGGCAAAAGAAGCTGGCCAATACTAGGATTAAAACAACGAAAATTACTAATATATAACAAAATACGAAATCAAAATGCAAATTTTTCCATTCCTTTCTCTTTTTGTATAATATATTCAGGAAATTTTGCCTTGCCACCCATGGAACCTCAGGATTCACCTCCGCATTCCTTTCCTCCTTATAAAATCTTGGCATTAATTCCCATCATATTTTCCCGCTCAATGTAAATAATAACACCATGGCAAGGGACAGCGTTTTAAAAGGGATTGCGGCGCCGACGAACCATCCGTTTCAAAACACAGTCCCTGCCACAAAAACAAGAAGGAAAAAATTTGGAGGTGACTCAACATGTCTAATAATTCTGGCTCTAACACAAGCAAAATGGCAGTACCTCAGGCAAAAGAGGCTATGAACCGCTTCAAGCAGGAGGTTGCTTCTGAGATTGGCGTACCTTTGAAGGAAGGCTACAACGGAGACTTAACATCTGCCCAGGCCGGCTCTATCGGCGGCGAGATGGTCAAGAAGATGATTATGAAACAGGAACAGCAGATGTCTGGCGGACAGCAGTAAGAAGCCCAGACATTTGGCTCCACGTTTGCGCGAATGAATCAAAACGCAGCAGGCGTAAATAGAAGCTCCCCTGCTTTGGAACGGATCAAAGCAGGGGGGTTTTTTCCATGGATATTTCTTCTGGGGTGTGGTATACTAAGGAACAGCAGGAACTGCAGAAAATCAGGCATGAACGGAATGCCCACAGCCATACGGATAGATTTCAGAATCAAATAGAATGTTCACAGCCGTATGGGCAAATTTCAGAAAGGATATGGATCGTTATGGAAATCGAACGCAAATTTTTAATCAAGGAACGGCCTGGAAATTTAAGCTCCTACGTTTTTCATCAGATTGAACAAGGATATCTCTGCACTGCCCCCGTTGTGCGGATCCGCAGGCAGGATTCGGAGTATTACCTTACATACAAGTCAAAGGGCCTCCTGGCAAGGGAAGAATATAACCTGCCCTTAACAGAAGAAGCCTATATGCACCTCCGTACAAAAGTGGATGGGAACCTGATTGCCAAAAAGCGTTATCTCATCCCCTTGGAGGGAGGGCTTACTGCTGAGCTGGATGTATTTGAAGGGAAGCTTGCAGGGCTGCTCCTGGCGGAGGTTGAGTTCAAGACAGAAGAGGATGCCCTCGCCTTCCTCCCCCCCGCATGGCTGGGCGAGGACGTGACTTATTCCATGGAATACCATAACAGCGTACTCAGCCAGAAAAATAATATCTGAGCCTATCCTTTCTGCCCTCTTAGTATAACGCAAAAACTTCCCCAAACACAACTTAGGAACTGTAGAAAAATAACTCCTACAGTTCCTTACTTTTTCCTCTCAAATATTCTTCACTTTCGCAATATCCACCAGTTCCAGCTTGCCGCCGATGTTAGCGTGCTCCAAGCTCCGCGCCAGCGCATTGGCGGTATCCATGGCGGTAATGCAGTACACTCCCGTCTCAATCGCATTCCTGCGGATTAGGAACCCATCGCGGCTCTTGTCCCGCCCCTGAGTCGGCGTGTCAATCACCAGGTCAATCCGATGCCCGAGGATCAAGTCCATCACATTCGGCGATTCCTGTGAAATCTTATTGATGCGCCTGGCATTGACCCCATGTTTCTGCAGGAACTTGGCCGTACTGCGCGTGGCATAGATTTTATAGCCCAGGGCTTCAAAACGCCTGGCCACATCTACAGACTCCGGCTTATCTGCGTCTTTTACCGTCATAATCATCTGCTTGTATTTCGGCAGCTGCACGCCAGCGCCGAGGAAGGCTTTGTATAAGGCCTCGTCAAAGGTCTTGCCAATGCCTAGGCATTCCCCCGTGGACTTCATTTCCGGCCCCAGGCTGATTTCTGCGCCCCGCAGCTTCTCAAAGGAGAATACAGGCATTTTAATGGCTACATATTCCGCCTCTGGAGCCAGCCCCACCGGATATCCCATCCCCTTTAAGGTGTTGCCGATAATCACGCGGGTGGCCAGGTCGACAATCGGGATGCCTGTCACCTTACTGATATAAGGCACCGTCCGCGAGGAACGGGGATTTACCTCGATCACATAGACTTCCTCCTCCATAGCGATAAACTGGATGTTGATTAAGCCTACGACATGCAGCGCCTGCGCCAGACGGCGGGTGTATGCGACAATCTTATCCTTCACGCCCTGGCTGATGGTGGGCGCCGGGTAAACGGAAATGCTGTCCCCGGAATGCACCCCCGTACGCTCAATGTGTTCCATAATGCCTGGAATCAGGATATCCACACCATCGCATACGGCGTCGACCTCAATTTCCTTGCCCTGCAAGTATTTATCCACAAGGATCGGATGATCCTGGGCAATGCGGTTGATAATTTCCATAAACTCTTCGATTTCCTGGTCGGAATAGGCAATCTGCATACCCTGGCCGCCCAGTACATAGGAAGGGCGCACGAGAACGGGATAGCCCAGGCGGTTCGCCACCTCTTTGGCTTCTTGTGCCGTAAATACGGTGCCCCCAGCCGCACGGGGGATGCGGGTCTGCTCTAAGATTTTGTCAAAGAGTTCCCGGTCTTCTGCGGCGTCCACGTCCTCGGCCTTGGTGCCCAAGATGGGGACGCCCATTTTCATCAGGCTCTCCGTCAGCTTAATCGCGGTCTGGCCGCCAAACTGCACGACCGCGCCGTCTGGCTGCTCTAAACGCACAATATTCTCTACATCCTCCGGCGTCAGCGGCTCGAAGTAGAGCTTGTCAGCGATATCAAAATCTGTGGAAACCGTCTCTGGGTTATTGTTGACAATAATGGTCTCATAGCCTTCCCTGGCAAAAGCCCAAGTACAGTGGACAGAACAGTAGTCAAACTCAATGCCCTGGCCAATACGGATGGGGCCGGATCCCAATACAAGGACTTTCTTGCGCCCCATGGTCTGTACCGCCTCATTCTCGCTGCCAAAGCAGGAATAATAATACGGCGTCTCGGCGGCAAACTCGGCGGCGCAGGTATCTACCATTTTAAAGGCGGCAGTAATACCGTTCCCGTAACGCATCGTACGGACTTCTTCTTCCGCCTTGCCAGTAAGGGCTGCGATGACATGGTCAGGAAATTCCATGCGTTTGGCCTCCCTCAGCAGTTCCGGCGTCAGCGGCTCCTGCCGCAGGCGCTGCTCCATTTCCACAAGGATGGCGATTTTATCAATAAACCAGCAGTCAATCATCGTAACCGCATGGATTTCCTCATAGGAAATGCCTTTGCGCAAGGCTTCGGCAATTACCCAGATACGGCGGTCATCCACCTTCTGCAGGCGCTTCTTCAGCTCCTCCTTGGAAAGGGCCGAGAAATCATATGACATCATGCTGTCCACATGCTGCTCTAAGGAACGGATCGCCTTCATCAGCGCGCCCTCAAAATTGGTGCAGATGCTCATCACTTCGCCGGTAGCCTTCATCTGCGTTGTCAGGGAGCGCTTAGCGGTGATAAATTTATCAAAGGGCAGCCGGGGGATCTTTACCACACAGTAGTCCAGCATAGGCTCAAAGCTGGCATAAGTCTTCTGGGTGATGGCGTTTTTAATCTCGTCCAACGTATAGCCGAGGGCTATCTTGGCAGCCACTTTGGCAATCGGGTAGCCAGTGGCCTTGCTGGCAAGGGCAGAAGAACGGCTGACGCGCGGGTTTACCTCAATGACGCAATATTCAAAGCTGGTAGGGTGCAGGGCATATTGGACATTGCAGCCGCCGGTAATGCCCAGCTCAGAAATAATATTCAGCGCAGAGCTCCGCAGCATCTGGTATTCCTTGTCCCCCAGGGTCTGGGAGGGAGCTACGACAATGCTGTCTCCCGTATGGACGCCTACCGGGTCAATATTTTCCATGTTGCAGACAGTAATGCAGTTGCCCGCCGCATCCCGCATCACCTCATATTCAATCTCCTTCCAGCCTGCAATGCAGCGTTCCACCAGCACCTCCCCCACACGGCTTAAGCGGAGGCCGTTTGTGAGGATGTCCACCAGTTCCGCTTCGTTATGGGCAATGCCGCCGCCGCTCCCGCCAAGGGTATAGGCCGGGCGCAATACCACTGGGTAGCCGATGGTATTGGTGAAGGCAACGCCGTCTTCGACACGATGCACCACCTGCGAGGGGGCGCATGGCTCGCCGATTTTCTCCATTGTATCCTTAAACGCCTGACGGTCTTCCGCCTTGAAAATCGTCTCGGCCGTGGTGCCGATCAGCTTTACGCCGTGCTGCTCCAAAAAACCGGACTCCGCCAGCTCCATGCCCAGGTTCAGCCCTGCCTGCCCGCCGAGGGTGGGCAGGACGCTGTCTGGCTTTTCCTTGAGGATAATCTGCTCTAAGACCTCGGCCGTCAGGGGTTCGATATAGACCTGGTCCGCAATCTCCTTGTCCGTCATAATCGTGGCGGGGTTGGAGTTGACGAGGACGACCTCCACGCCCTCCTCCTTCAGGGAACGGCAGGCCTGCGTGCCGGCATAATCAAATTCTGCTGCCTGGCCGATGACAATAGGGCCAGAACCGATGACTAATACTTTTTTAATCTGTGGATTTTTTGGCATTATTGAATCCCTCCCATCATTCCCATAAAACGGTCAAATAAGTAACCGCTGTCCAAAGGCCCCGGGCATGCCTCGGGGTGGAACTGGACAGTGAAAATATTTTTCCCCGTATACGTAAGGCCCTCATTGGTGCCGTCGTTGACATTGACAAAGGCAGGGACGGCTACCACCGGATCCAGGCTGCCCGCGTCTACGACATAGCCGTGGTTCTGGGAAGAAATGTAGACCCTTCCCGTCTCTAAGTCCTTCACCGGATGGTTGCCGCCGCGGTGGCCATATTTCATTTTATGGGTATCCGCGCCATTGGCCAGCGCCATCAGCTGATGACCGAGGCAGATGGCAAAAATAGGGACATCGGACGCATAGAGCTTTTTGATTTCCTGAATGATGCCTTGGCATTCCTTGGGATCCCCAGGGCCGTTGCTGAGCATGATGCCGTCTGGCTTGGCGGAGAGGATTTCCTCCGCACAGGTACGGGCCGGGTAAATGGTCACTTCGCAGCCCCTTTGCTGGAGGGACCTGGCAATATTTTGCTTGGCGCCCAGATCCAGCAGAGCCACGCGCTTCTTTTTGCCCTTTAATACGGAAATGCGGGCACAGGTGACCTTGTCGACTACGTTTCCCGTAGTATACGCCTTGAGCCTGGGGAGGATATCCGCAAGACAGTAATCCTCATCTGTGGTAATCATGCCATTCATTGTTCCTTTTTCGCGGAGGATTTTCGTCAATGCCCGCGTGTCAATGCCAGCGATTCCTGGGATATCATGCTGCCGCAGGAAATCCTGGATAGCGCCTGTGGAACGGAAGTTGCTCGGCATCCGGGACAGTTCCCGCACAATATAGCCTTCCGCCCATGGCCTTTCAGACTCCATATCAGGAGTAACGCCGTAATTGCCGATGAGGGGGTAAGTCATGGCAACTGCCTGTCCAGCGTAGGAGGGGTCTGTCAGCACCTCCAGGTAGCCTGTCATAGATGTATTGAAGACAATTTCACTGATGGATTCCCTGGGCGAGCCGATGGACATGCCCTGGAATACGGTGCCGTCTTCTAATATGAGAAATGCTTTCATAGATGTACCACCTTTCTGTGTCTACTGGGAGCTATCAAAAGCTTTTGTATAAAAAGCTGAATTTTGGCAAAAAAAAAGAATTGACTGCGCCATTGCATTCTTTTTGGGGGCTTATCAAAATCATTTTTCCTGAATCATAGAAATTAATGAGAGCCGAAGGGGAATAGAGAATATGCAAAGATGCACCTTTATCGCATACCACTTGCGTATTTCCCTTCAAAATTATTAGCATTTTAACACATGAAAGCGCAGATTTCAACCTTTATGGGAAAATTTTCTGATCGAAGAATTAACAGAAGGGTTACGATTCACGCCCAAATAAGGACTTTTATCAAGAATATTTTTTACAGCTTATATTGCTAATTTCCCTATTTTATGATTCGGCATTTCCCTGTTATCATCTGCCTTTGAAATAACTTTTACGAGTTGATATTATTCGTTTAAACTTATATAATAGATCCAGCACGATTTGCGGAGGCCAGAAATGTTTGAATCTATAACGGCACAGGAAGCAAAAATCAAAACGGAGTTGATGGACTATGAAAAAAATTTTAATTATTGATGACGATATTCCTATCGGAAATATGCTTGAAGAAACGCTTTCCAAAGAGGGCTATAAAATCTTCCGTGCTTACTCTGGAACAGAGGCATTATTCGTTTTTTCTAAGTCAAAGCCAGACCTTGTACTGTTGGATTTAATGCTGCCGGGATTGCATGGGGAAGATGTCCTTCCCCAAATAAAGGGAATCCCTGTTATAGTAGTGAGCGCCAAAGTTGACATTGACAATAAAGTTGATGTGCTGCTTGGCGGTGCGGTTGATTATGTGACGAAGCCGTTTCACATGAAAGAACTTCTTGCCAGAATTTCCGTACATCTAAGGAATGCAGACAGTATGCCCGTTTCATCAGAACTGACATTTTCGGATATGATCCTTGACACCAATACCCATATTGTAAAGATCGGCAGTATGGAAATAAAATTGACAAGGACAGAATACGCCATTTTGAAATTACTTATGCAAAATCCCACTCAGGTTGTTACGAAATCCCTGTTGTTAGACCGCATCAGTACAGACACGCCAGATTGTACGGAAAGCTCCCTGAAAATGCACATCAGCAATTTAAGGAAAAAACTTCGGAAGGCAAATAACAGAGACTATATCGAAGCTGTCTGGGGGATTGGATTTAAAATGAGGGCGGAATAAATCTTTACTATTTCTTTACTGTTTTCTTTACCATTTTCTTTACCATTTGCAGATATCATGCCAGTACACTTAACAAGGAGGTCATGTTATATGGATTATGTTCTTAGAACAAATGCTTTGTCTAAAAAATACAAAGATTACAAAGCCTTAAACGGACTGTCTATGAATGTCCCCAAAGGAGCCATCTATGGTTTTGTAGGGAAAAACGGCGCTGGCAAAACAACACTGATCCGTCTGATCTGCGGCTTGCAAGAGCCTACATCCGGCGAATATACGCTGTATGGGACGAGAAACACAGATAAGGAAATTTTAAAAGCACGCAGACGTATGGGGGCTGTTGTAGAAACGCCCTCCATTTATCTTGATATGGCAGCCGAGGACAATTTGAAACAGCAGTACCGTATCCTGGGGCTCCCATCTTATGACGGATTAGAGGATATTTTAAAACTAGTCCGGTTGGATAAAACCGGAAAGAAAAAAGCCAAACACTTCTCTCTTGGTATGCGGCAGCGATTGGGCATTGCCATCGCATTAGTCGGCGACCCTGATTTCTTGGTTTTGGATGAGCCTGTCAATGGCCTTGACCCACAAGGAATCATAGAAATGAGGGAGATAATCTTAAAGCTCAATCGGGAACAGCAAATTACGGTATTGATTTCCAGCCATATCCTTGACGAGTTATCCAGGGTAGCAACGCATTATGGATTTATTGATAAAGGGCAGATGGTAAAGGAAATCAGCGCCAAGGAATTGGATACTGCCTGCCGCAAGCGGATTCGTGTTGAAGTGACAAATACACGGACACTCTCTCGTGTGTTAGACGGGATGAATGTTGAATACGCCATTGTTTCCGACAAAGTGGCCGATGTGTATGCAAAAATCCATGTTTCCAAATTAACACTCGCTTTAACAAAAGAGAATTGTGAAGTGAATTGCAGCTGCCTTTGCCGATAGGCTCGTAACCGATACGAATACTTTGATTGACACTTCCAGCAGCGACAAGAATGTGCGCCATTTGGCGAATACAATCAACCGGCAGCTCCGCAAGCTCCGTACAGAACGCCGCCGCTTTCAACAGGGCGACCTGGAATTAAAAAATGCAGTTACAAACATCTCCCATGATTTGCGGACACCGCTTACGGCTATCTGTGGTTACTTGGAATTGCTGGAGCAGGAAGAAAAGCCCGAAACAGTCAGCCGGTATATTGGAATTATAAAAGACCGTGTAGATATTTTGGCACAGCTTTCGGAGGAACTTTTCAGATACTCTGCCATCATTTCCACCAAAGACAATACCATCCGGGAGCAGGTTATTATCAATACGGTATTAGAAGAAAGCATTGCGGCGTTTTATATGGTTTTAACAGAACGGCATATTGTGCCCAAGATACAGATAACGGAAACAAAAGTGGTGCGGATGCTTGACCGTTCGGCTTTATCCCGTGTGTTTTCTAATCTGATTAGCAATGTTATCAAATACAGCGACGGGGATTTAAAAATCGTTCTGTCAGAGAATGGGGAGATGGCCTTTTCCAATATGGCTTCTGGATTAGATGAGATACAAGTTGGCAGGCTGTTTGACCGCTTCTATACCGTAGAAACTGCCAGGAAGTCAACGGGCTTAGGATTAGCAATTTCCAAAACGCTCGTGGAACAAATGAATGGAACGATATCTGCAACATACGAAAATGGCAGATTACGTATTTGCATCTTTTTCTCAGATATTGCATGAACTAGTGGAACATGCGCTATTCGGCGCACCACAAAACAGAGGCTCCTGGCATTTCGTATGCCAAGAGCCTCTGCTTCTGCCCTTTTTACATTACGGTTCTTTCTTCCGTTATTGTCCGGACATCTGTCTTTCCTGGGCTTCGATCATTTTCTTCACCATATACCCGCCGACAGAACCATTCTGCCTGGAGGTCAATTCCCCGTTGTAGCCATCCTTCAATGGCACGCCGATTTCATTTGCAACCTCAAATTTGAACTTATCAAGTGCGCTCTTGGCTTCTGGTACTACTGCTTTGTTTGATGAATTAGACATATCGTTACCTCCCGTCGTCTTTTGTTATTGGCGCTTTTGGCGCCTGTTCTGGCCGCAGGCAGCCTGCGGCTGTGCGTAACAGATTTGGCAGGGAAAATGCCTGGCCATTTGGAAGGCCTCGGTGTATTTCGCCGCCTCATTTGTTACACAGATATTATATGCAGGGAAACGAGGAATAGACATGCAGTTGTTTCCGCTTTTGTTAAAAAATAGAAATCATCCTGCTCATTTTTGGGCTTTTAAACAAGATTTCAGCCTGTCTAAGAGCAGGCAGATGGCACATGTCCCCAGAAACGCGACAGCAAAACGTAAGAGCAGATCTGTATTTCCGGACATCTTGCCATGCCGGTACATATCCAGCACATAATCCGCATTCACCCCATACTTTTCCGCCATCCCTTCAAGCATCTGGCGTTCCTGGGGCGTGGACCGGCGCATGTAACCAACCGGATAAACATCCTCCCGGCGCAAGCTGTTCCTCAAAAGAAGGTAATCGTCAAAATAGGTACACAGATAGGACTTGTCTGGCAGTTCCATCAAAAAATAGCGGTTATAAGTTCCGCCTGTGACAAATATCCTTACCAGCTTACGCCACCATGCATCTGGATTGGACAAAAGCTGGTATTCGGATATAAAAACTGTCCTCCGCACCCGTTTGGCCCTGGCCGTATGCTCCCCTTGCCATTCCACATCCCGAAGGCGCATAAGGGGGCATTCCACCAGAGCGCCACCCTTTAAGGTAACCGCTTCCTGGCTGCGGAAACAATCCTTTGCATCTTCCTGGCGCTCCAATAAATCAACCGTATTGTCCGGCCATTGCCCCTGTTCCTTCCCTTCCCCTGCCCCGATATCATAAACCCACCCCGTAGGCAGGCTCCCCATAACCGCCCACAGGCAAAAAATACCGCAGGTTATCATCTGCAGCAATAGGAAGGGGGTGTATTTTTTCTTGTTCTTGGATAATTTTGATAATTTTTGCATAAGCAATTCCTCATTTTAGCAGTAGACAATCTATAATATAGGCTAAATTTTGCCATTCCCTTTGTATGTTTGTATTTTTCTACCCCTATTTTTCTCATTTACACTGCCTTTCAGCCAATATTCCTCCTATGCAGGCATCTTTAGATTATTATAACCCTCCTCTAACAACAAGGCAACCAAATATTTCCGTTCCATTTGGAAGCGAATGCCATACGTATGATCCCCCTTAAGCATTTCATTTAACTCTAGGCCATTGCTTGCTTTATTCTAGGCTGCGAATGCAATGAGAATGCAATTTTCCTCATGTGGGCATGCACGATTTCCCTGCTGCTGGACACTAAATAAATTATACGAAAATCCACCTATAAAATATAACTTTTTACTTGCTTTAATATGACTTTTCTGCTATAATAGGCATACCTAAGAAAAAGAAGATACATAGACATCATGATTTTGCATTCGGAAATGGGAGGATATGGGATATGGAAGAAAAACTGAACTTAATTTTAAGCAAACTTGGCAGTTTAGAAACAGATATGCAAGGCATGAAGGCAGATATGACAGATATGAAGGCAGACATGCAGGGCATGAAGGCAGATATGACAGATATGAAGGCAGACATGCAGGGCATGAAAGACGACATAAAGCGATTAGATGCCAAAGTTGCAAAAATAGAATTAACTTTGGAAAATGAAATCCGAGTCAATATCCAGCGTATCGCTGAGGGGCATCTAGATCTTTCCCGTATCCTTCACGATGCAATGAAGCCCAACGCCGAAGTTGAAATGCTGGCCATCAAGGTAAGAAAATTAGAATCTGAAGTCCGTGACATAAAGTTTAGATTGGCATAATCATTCTTACATATATATCTATGATTCCAGCTGTGTACTGGCCGATTTTTCATCTGACTAGCAAAACAAACAGAAGCATTTATTATGATACGGGCAGCTACTGCAGATAAACATCAAAAACTTACAGAAAAACATTGGTTCAAATCAAGTTCTTTCCATGCTTGATTTGAACCAACCGTAAAAATAACCCTATCTTCTAAGATAACTCTATGACGCAAACCCCATTCCATAGTATTTCCATTTTTTCGCCACCCTCATAAATTCACAATCTCCCCCTGCCCGTCCAGGTAAGTCCGGATCTGCTCCCGGATCCGCCCATACTCCGGCGCTGCAAGCTGCCGATCCTCCGCCAAGATCCGGTTGGCCTCTTCCGAAGCCAGCTTGAGGATATCAGCGTTCTGGTAAATATCCCCCAGCCGAAATTCCAAGAGCCCGCTCTGGCGGATGCCAAAGAAATCCCCTGGCCCACGCAGCTTTAAATCTTCCCCGGCTATGTAAAACCCGTCATTGGACTTGTTGAGGATGTCCAGGCGCTTCTGCGCTTTCTCAGAATCCGTCGTATGCACCATAATGCAGTACGACTGCTCGCTGCCCCTGCCGACCCGCCCGCGGAGCTGATGGAGCTGCGCCAGGCCGAAACGCTGGGCGTCCTCCACCATCATCACCGTAGCGTTGGGCACATTGACCCCCACCTCAATGACCGTAGTAGACACCAGCACCTGGATTTCGTTGCGCGCAAACTGCTCCATAATCAAGTTCTTCCTGCCAGATTTCATCTTCCCATGGATGCACTCCACCACAATCCCCGGCGGCAGCTGCTCCTGAAGCATCTTCGCATAATCTGTCACATTCTCCATTTCCAACCCTTCGCTTTCCTCCACCAGCGGGCAGATGACATAAGCCTGGTGGCCTTTGGCTATCTCCTTTGCCAAAAATCGGTAAGAGGCCGGACGGGAATGTTTGCCCACCACACAGTTTTTCACTGGCAGCCGCCGGGCAGGGACTTCATCCACAACGGAAATGTCCAAATCCCCATAGAGGATAATGGCAAGCGTCCGCGGGATTGGCGTGGCGCTCATCACCAGGACATGGGGCTGGGAACCCTTATGGTACAAAGCCTCCCGCTGTTTGACCCCAAAACGGTGCTGCTCATCCGTAATCACCAGCGCCAGGTTGTCGAACAGAGCCTGCTCCTGGATCAATGCATGCGTACCGATCACCATTGCATGGGGATAAATCTGCATCCGTTCATAGGCCTGCCTTTTCTCCTTCTTCGTCAAGGCTCCAGTCAGAAGGATTACCGGCACCCGAAGCCCATTTTCCTGGCACAGCTTTGTAAATGTCTGGTAATGCTGCACGGCCAGCACCTCGGTCGGAGCCATCAGCGCCGACTGATACCCGGCCTGCGCTGCGTCCAGCATGGCCAGGAAGGCCAGTATCGTCTTCCCTGAGCCCACATCCCCCTGCACCAGCCGCTGCATGACCTTCCTCCCCCGCAAGTCCTGGCGGATTTCCTGCAAGGTACGTTTCTGCGCCCCCGTCAGCTGGTAAGGAAGCCTGTTCATCACCTGATCTGCCCATAGTTCCTGAGGTTCCCTGCTTCCATCCCCTTCCTCTCTAACGCTTCCTGCTTCCCCTTCCAGCGGCGGGAACACAAAATCATTTATCACTTCCTCCATCTGCCCTTTCTGCAGCCCTGCGCAAAGGATAAACTGAAAAAATTCATCAAAGATCAGGCGCCGCCTGGCCTGTACCAGCGCGTCTTCGCTGCCGGGGAAATGAATATTCTCGATCGCGAAATTATATTCCGCCAGCTGGCAGCGCTCCCGGATTTCCTCCGGCAGGTAGTCCACAGATAGATCCAGCTCTTCCAATGCCTTCTTAATGGTCTGGGAAAGCTTGTTTTTGCCCAGACCTGCCGTCAGCGGGTAGCAGGGCCACAGGCAGTTCTGCATAGCCTGGTACTTCTCTGGCGCAAAAATCTGCGGCTGTTCCATATGGTATCCCTTCCCCTTACGGATTACCTTCCCCAGAAACACAAACCATTCCCCCATCTTCAGCGTGTTCCTAAGATAAGGCATCCTAAACCATACAAACTCTGCCTTAACCCCCTGCTCCTGCTGCGTAAGGGAGGTCACCTGCATTGTCCGCCCCGCCCGCACAAAAGGGCTCTGGCTGACCCGCAGCGCCACTGCTGCCGTTTTCCCGGCTTGGCGCCCTTCCCCGCCATTCCCTGCCGCCTCTGGCAATAATCCCTTTCCATTCCTTCCTGCTTCTCCTGCCTGCCATTCCATTTCTTCCCTGCCTGCTTCCTCTGCCTGCCGCTCTTCTCCCCCGAACAGCCCTGGCAAATCAGCAATACGGACAACCGGCGGCATCTTCTCATAATCCCTGGGATAATGAAGGAGTATATCACCCACCGTGTATACTCCCAGATTATGGAATAACTGTTCTGTTTTTGCCCCAATTCCTTTCAATTCCCCAATCCTCGATGACCAATCCATCCGGCTCTCCTTTCCTTCTGGCAAATGCCAATGCCTTCCTCCTGCCCCTATTGGCAGAATCAACATGCCATCTCATTTAAAAATAACTAGAAAAGAGAATTGCCAGAAATGCTCCCTTCCCATTTCTGGCAACCTCTCCTGCAACTGTCTGATACTTTCCGCAGCTGTCTCACAAAACCCATTTTATCTTAAACGCCAAATAACTCTGCTGCCGGTATTTTAGAATGCACACAGCCCCAAAGCCGCCCCCTTACTCCACCGATATCAGATAGTAATAAATCGGCTGCCCCCCATAATGTACCTCCACTTCGCACTGCGGGTATTGCTCGCCAAGCTCCTCGCCCAATACCTGGGCGGCTGCTTCCTCTATCTCCTGGCCATAATACACGCTGATAATCGCCGACTCTTCTTCTACCAGCTGGCTGACCATATCCTTGACTACATCCTGCATATCCTTGCCCACGGAAAGGATGGCGCTGTCCCCCATTCCCATATAGTCCCCTTGCTTGATGGCCTTGTCATCAATAAAGGTATCCCGCACGGCATAGGTCACCTGCCCTGTCTTCACGCTGGACAGTTCTTCTGTCATCCGCGCCGCGTTTTCCTCCGGCGTGCTGTCCGGCATGAAATTAATCAGCGCCGTAATTCCCTGCGGCACCGTCTTGCTGGGAATGACATAGATATTCTTCTCCTCCATCAGAGAAGCTGCCTGGTTTGCGGCCAGGATAATATTCTTATTGTTCGGCAGGATAAAAATATTGTCCGCGTTCACTTC
This sequence comes from uncultured Lachnospiraceae bacterium, assembly GCA_910577785.1. Lineage (GTDB taxonomy): Bacteria > Bacillota > Clostridia > Lachnospirales > Lachnospiraceae > Petralouisia. The sequence goes on from CAJTNT010000013.1 coordinate 71,025, forward strand.
CTCGATCGCGTTGAGCATATCCTCCGTGCTGGGGTTCATCGTCTGCCCTCCAGCAATAATATAATCCACGCCCAGTCCCTGGAAAATCTCATTAATCCCTTCGCCGATCGATACGGAAATAAATCCCATTTCCTTGTTCGGCATTTTATGGGCTTCCTCTTCCTGGGCTACCCGCTCCTGCCGCCGCTTCTCATCCGCCAGCTTCTGCTCCTTGGCAGCCTTCTGGGCGTCCTTAATTAATTTCTCCTGATGCTCCTCCCGCATATTGTCAATCTTAATCTTGCTCAAGGAACCATAGGTCAATGCACGCTGTATTACCAATCCCGGATCATTGGTATGTACATGGACCTTTGTAATCTCATCATCTGCCACTACCACAATCGAATCGCCAACGGATTCCAGATAAGCCTTGAAATCTATTTCCCCGTTCTCACCCAGGGGCTGATTCAGCACAATGATGAACTCCGTACAATACCCAAACTTAATATCCTGCTCCGCCTGTTGGGAAATCTTGGCCACGCCGCTGCTTGCCTGTACGCCTTCCAGGGTATAGTCAATCTCTTTGCCAATCAGGGCGTCATATGCCCCCTGCAGCACCGTAACTAGTCCCTGTCCGCCAGAATCAACCACGCCGGCCTGCTTGAGTACAGGCAGCATCTCCGGCGTCTTGCTCAGCACATATTCTGCTTCGGCAATCACCTGCGCCAGGAATTCCTCAAGATCATCCGTCTCCCCAATCAGCTCCAGGGCTTTGTCCGCCGCGCCCTTGGCCACGGTAAGGATGGTGCCTTCCTTCGGCTTCATCACGGCCTTATAGGCCGTCTCCACCGCCTTCTGGAAGGCATCGCTCACAATAACCACATCCAGAACCTCATACTTGCTGATCCCTTTGGCAAATCCCCGGAACAGCTGGGAGAGGATTACGCCGGAATTCCCCCTTGCCCCGCGCAGGGAACCAGAAGAAATTGCCTTGGCCAGGGAGGCCATGTCCGGCTCCGCCCCCAGCCCCTGGACTTCTGCGGCAGCAGCCATAATTGTCATCGTCATATTCGTGCCAGTGTCCCCGTCCGGCACAGGAAATACATTCAACTCATTAATCCATTCCTTCTTCGCTTCCAGGTTCTTGGCCCCCGCCAGGAACATCTTGGCAAGCATCGGTGCTTTTATCGTAGATTTCGCCACTTTCATGTCCTCCTTAATCAATCACTCTGACACCTTCTACAAAGATGTTGATTTTCTCGATTTCCATACCAGTAAATTCCTCTACCTGATATTTTACCGTACTGATTAAGTTATCAGAAACAGTGGAAATGCTAACCCCATAAGAAACAATCACATGAAAATCCAATGTAATCTTATTCTCCCTTAATGTGACATTAATCCCATGGTTCAGGTAATCACGCTTTAAAAGCCTTACCAGGCCATCCTTCACGTTCACAGCAGCCATGCCTACAATCCCAAAGCATTCCACCGCCACAGAACCCGCGTAAATCGCAATCACATCTGTATCGATTAATACTTTCCCATATTGGGTGCTCACTTGTCCTTTCATAATTGCAACCTCCATCTGCGCCCGCTTTTCTAGGATTTTTGCACCTTGGACATCCCCTTACGGCCTGCGCAGCAAATACGCAGGCCGGCGGAACCATTATGCAAAGCCGTAACGGCCAAGCGCCTCCACCGTTGCCTGCAAAAATCCATTTCCTATAGGCTCTATTATACCCAATCTCCCCCAAAAATGAAACATATATTTTCTCTTTTTTACAAAAAAATAAATTTCCTCTTGCAAAGCGGGCTTCTTTCTGATAGAATACTTGTGTTGTAGATTTGCAAAACGGCGGGTAACTAGACAGAACAGAACAGTTACAACGGCAGATTTAGTATATGCAAGGAGGTGCAGTGATGGCAAAGTGCAGTATTTGTGGAAAAGGTGTTCATTTTGGGAACAATGTCAGCCATTCTCATAGAAGATCCAACAAGATGTGGAAACCTAATGTGAAATCTGTAAGATGCAAGGTGAATGGCGGCACGAAGAAAATGTACGTTTGTACTTCCTGCTTAAGGAGCGGCAAAGTCGAGAGGGCTTAAGTTTTCTTTTCTGAGGCAGGTACAAGGGGCATTCCATTGTTTTGGGCGATGGACGGCCCTTTTTTCGTATTATCTGCAGCCTTCCAGGCCGCAAATAGTAATAATGCGGGGCGGTATTTAGAGTTTTGCCGCGCATACCCGATCGACGAATTGTAACAATTACATTTTCCTATCACCCCAATTTTCAAAAAAGGAGCAGGCCAAAATGAGAAAATCAAAACGGGAAATCACGGATTTCCAGGAAATATTAGATATCATCCAGAACATGGATACCATCCGCATCGGCATCCATGACGGGACGTACCCTTATGTCGTCCCGGTATCCTTCGGATATGACGCCGCAGACGGGCAGCTGGCTTTTTATTTCCATGGCGCCAAAGAGGGCAAGAAAGCGGGGCTTCTAGCCAAAAACCCCCATGTATGCATAGAAGGCGATATCTGTTACCGCTTCAAAGACACCATAAGCTCCGTGACCTGCCTGTACGAGAGCATCATCGCCTATGGGAAATGCGAACGAACTACAGGCGGCGAGGCTGTACATGGCTTAGAACGCATCCTCTGCCATTGCGGGTACGGCAGCCATGAAATCAACGCAAGCGCCCTCCCCGCCACGGCAGTCTATAAAGTGACGGTTGCATCCATCACAGGCAAATGCAGGGACAAGCACAACTAGCAGCAAAATAAATTATAGCCTAGCAGCAGCAAGACGAAAATAATCAAAATTCCCAGCACTTCATTTGGCAGGAAAAACATAATCGCCATCCCTACCGCAATCCAGAAAAAAATAAATCCAATGAGCCTTTTCATGGCATCACCAACGGGGAACATCTATTACTTATAATATATGTTCCTTTTTGGCAAAAATTAACCATAAAAATGGATTTAAAAACCAGAGGTTTGAGAAGATGTATCTCTCCCAAACCTCTGGCCGATATATCCCGGCGCCCTGCCTATTCTACATTCAGCTGCTGCGCCAGTTCCTGCGCGGCAGCTTCTTTGGCGCCCGCGTCTGCCAGCTCTGTGTTCCCGTCCTTCTGGGACTTCTTATTGGCAAACTTGTTCACAAAATCCGGCACCATGTCCAAAATCTTGGTGATGCTGTCCTGGTTCTTGATATTGACCAGCTTGGTACAGCCATCCTGGATCACCAGCACGGCGCTGGGAGCGATACGGCCGCCCAGACCCCCGGCGGCATTGTTCTTCTTCTCCTGGCAGAATGCGCCTGCGCCTACCCCAAAGGAAACCTCCACCAGGGGAAGGATGATCGTATCGCCGATATGCACGGCCTCCCCCACTACGGTTTTGGTGCTGATAAAACTGTCCATCCCTTTAAATAGGGACTGTACGGTTGTGTTGAAATTATTCTCCTGCATAATAAAACCTCCTGTTATTGTCGTATGGCTGCAATCAGCCGGTGAATGTTTTTATCTTTGAACAGCCGGATTCCTGACGGTAACAGATGACAGATCCGAATGTGCCCTCTGCCAGAGAGTTCCCCCCTGACATGCATAGATTCTGCCATAAAATCCGGCGTAACCGCAACCTGGTACTTGGCCCAAAACGGCAGGAAACTGATGATTCCCAATACCTCCCCCGTCTGTGCCGGATCCCCCATGCCAAATTCCATTTCCCCAGAAGCCTTCCTGGGAGCGAAATGATGGAGCAGGCATTTCATTTCCTGAAGGATATGGCGGAATGCCTTTTGATTAGTTTCCTCGAAAATCAATGTTTTTATGTTATGGATACGGGCTTTTATGGCGGATACTTTCTGCTGTCCCTCTCCCAAAAAGGATGTCAGCCTGCCCAGCCGCCCGGGATCCCCTGCTTCCTCTTTTGACTCTGACTCTATCTTTGTTCCTGTTGCCGGCCTGCCCTCCTTTTTCGCCTGCTCTTCTTCAAAAGCTACAATTTCTGCCTTCTGCCTCTGGATGGATTTAGCAACCCTCTTTTTCGCCTGATCCTTAGAGCCTTCCTCTTCCCTTTTTTCAGACTCTTCTGTCGTTTTAGATTCCTCCTGCCGGCTAGCGCCTTCCTGCCTCTCCTTCTGCCTGCCAGACACCCCCTGCCCTCCTTTTTGCTGACCCAATATGGGGATGCCTAAAATACGGCATTTCCAGGCAAGGCCTTCATGGCCATAACACAGCCGTATGTCCACGGCATGGAGCAGCCAGTGGAAGACGGCTTTTCCCTCTATCTCATCCTGCACTTTCACGCTTGCCCGGTATCGAACCGGCACCGCTGCCACTGCTGCCACAAGCGATATCAGAACCGCCAGAAGGACGCCAATTATCTTTAAAATCAGAATTAGGATTCCCATTTTGATCCTTTCTTGGAACCATTCCCCTCCTGCCTCTGAAGGAAATAATCCCTTACATGAAAATCTCCGGTCCTATCATACACATCCATGACAATCCTCCCCGCCAGCTCCAAGGCATTGTCATAACCTTTGTCAATCCCTACCACCAGCAGATCTGCTTGGGGATAATATTTCTGCATTATTTCCCAGGAAGGGATAATATCCAGCAGGTTCTGTGGATTGCTGCTGAGGGTGATAACATAAATATCCAACTGGCCTGCATTATGGCATATTTTCCATTTGATTTTTCCCTTCTTCCTGGCAATGCTCTCTCCTGCATAAAATTCCCTGTCCCAAATCATCCATTCTCTCCTTGGCAACTCAAAATCCCACTACATTTCATACAATAAAGGTATGGAAATTTACTATAAGAATAAGAAAAAAGGTACCCGCATTCTGTGAGCACCTTTTTCTTACGTACGGCTTCTGCCTGCAAAAGCAGGAGCCATGCAACATCCCGTCCATTCTTTCATGCGCCCATCACTGCCTGCTGGGGATTCAGAAATATTTCCTGCTGCCCCATAGATTGCTTTTCTTCAAATCCAAGTATTCATTGTATGCCTTTTCCAATATCTGTTTCTCATTCGCAAAACGGAGTAAATGGTATGCCTCGTGGAACTTATAATATCCTGAATCGACAAAATATTCTTCCCGTTGTGGTTTGCTGTAATAACTATCTGCCATCATAAGATACCAATGCACATCCTTTTCCACGGTATCGTCAGGAACGCTGAACGAATACTGGCTCTTCCCCACATATTTTATAATCATGGCTTTCACGCCAGTCTCCTCAAGCACTTCCCGTGCCGCCGTATCCCTGTATTCTTCACCTGGCTCCACAGTGCCTTTGGGGAGCACCCACCCTTCGTACTTATTCTTGTAATTCTTATACAAGAGCAGTATCTTCCCACGGAATATTACCACACCACCACAACTCGTTGCCTCTATCATTGCAATACCTCCTGATGTGGTTTAAATCGGACTTTGCAATCAGTATAACTCTTTTTTCCACATCTTGCAAGGTTTATTGAAGATGTTTTCGGAAAGCTCAGCTGCCAGACGTAAAATAGCGGTCAAACAGCTGCTTGGCAATCGGCACGGCCGTTGTGCTTCCAGCGCCGCCATTTTCTACAATCACTGTGACTGCAAGCGTTTCCTTGCCTTCCATAGAGGCATATCCGGTAAACCAGGCATGGCTCTCGCCTTTGATATTGCTGAACTCTGCCGATCCGGTCTTCCCGGCGGCTTGGTATGGCTGGCCGTTGAGGGCGGAAGCAGTTCCCTCGCGCACGACCAGGGACATAAATTCCTGCAGCTTTGCGGCCTCGTCGGCGCCAAGCAGTGAGCCGTATTCAGAAGCGCGGTAATTCTGTACAGTAACTCCTTTATAGTTTTCTGTATGGTCGATGACGTAGGGGCGCATTAGGTTTCCGCCATTGGCAATCGCGGCTGTAATCATAGCCATATGCATCGGCGTCACCAACGTCTCCCCCTGGCCGATGGCTGTCTGCGCCACCTGGTCAGCATCTGATTTTGTGTCCAGGACAAAGCTGCTCTGGTTTGAAGCGTAAGGCACAGGCAGGTTCTTGCCAAACAGCAGCTCACTGCAGAGGCCGGAAAATGCTTTCCTGTTCAGGCCAAGGCCAATATTGGCATACGAGGTGTTGCAGGATTTGGCAAACGAGGCCTCCAGGCTCTCTGTCCCATGGACGGCATTGTTATAGCAGTGGATTTCCGTCTTGTTAATGGGGATGCTCCCGATGCACTCGTAGGAATATTGCTGGTAGTTCGGATTTTCCCGCAGGTATTCCAGCGTCGTCAGTATCTTAAAGGTCGAGCCTGGCGGGTAGAGTCCCTGGGTCGCCCGGTTCACCAGCACGGAATTTTCCCCTTCCGTATCAGAAATAATGCTTTCCCACTCTGTAGCCACGGCATTGGGATCAAAATCAGGCTTAGAAACCATAGCCACAATCTTGCCTGTAGACGGCTCCAGGGCAACGATTGCCCCCCGCCTGTCACCCAAGGCCTGGTAAGCTGTTTCCTGCAGGCCATAATTTAAGGTCGTGACAATATTGTCCCCCTGGTTCTTTTGCCCCTTAATACCATTGATCACCTGCTCCAAGAAGAACGCATGGGAACGCAGCAAGGTAAAATTGCCAAAAGATTCAATCCCTGCCCTGCCATTGCTGTCATAGCCCACAGCATGGGCAAACATGCCGCCATAAGGATAATACCTAGTCTCACTCCCATCCTCGCCAACGAGCGTCTGCGCCAGTACCTTGCCGTCCGCTGAGAGGATATTCCCCCGCACCACATGCTCGGCAAAGGTTTCCTGGCGGGTATTGTAAGGGCTATTGATGAAATCCTCGCTCTTATAGATCTGAAAATAAGCAAAATAGCCAATCAGAATCAGGAACAGCCCCACAAACAGATAGGTAATCACTGCAAATTCCCGGTTCTTCTTCCTATTTGACGAAGCGCCTGATTTTTTCTCCGTAAAAAACTTCTTCATGGCCGCCGTCCCCTCCTTTCCCGCCTGGGCGCCATCTCCTTCCCGTCCCGCAGGGCTTCCTGAACCAGCCTCTCTTCCATCCCATGCAGGCTGACGTCCTGCAGCGTACTGCCTTCCATCCCGCGCTGGCTACTATCCCGCACTGGCCTGCCTTCCATCCCGCGCTGGCTACTATCCCGCACTGGCCTGCCTTCCGCTCCGTACAGGATGTTATCCTGCAGAGCTTCCTCTACTAGCCTTTGCTCCAAATCTCCAGAAAAGCCTCCGTTCCATGCAGGATTTCGACTGGAACCTCCTGCAAATCCTCTTTCCTGTGCAAAATTTCGGCCGGAATCTCCCTTCGCTTCCCTCTCCTGTGCAGGATTTCGGGCAGAACTTTCCGCCACTTTTCTTTTCCGCGCAGGCCTGCGCCCCACAGCGCCTGCTTCTGGCTCCCTCTCTAATAAGGCGTCCTGCACCAGTTCTTCTCCCCGCTGGATACGCCGCACCTTCCGGCGGCTCCTGCCCGGCTTCCTGCCAGCCTTCTGCCTCTGTGCCTGTTCCGTGCTTTCCCGCTCCCGCATCAGATACAGCCCCTGGATAATGGAAAAAATAATCAGCGTACTCAGCAGTGAACTGCCCCCGTAGCTGACCAGCGGCAGGGTCACGCCTGTAGAGGGAATGCATTTAATATCCCCTCCCACGGACAGGAAAATCTGGAACCCATAAATCGTCCCTAGGCCCAGAGCCACCAGTTTATAAAACAAGTCCTTAATCTGCATGGCGATATTTAAAAACATCAGGAAGCAGCTCCCGCAGACCAGCAGCAGGCAGACGGCAAAAATCCCGCCCAATTCCTCAGAAATAGAGGAGAAGATAAAGTCCTGCTTGACCTCCGGAATCTTGTAAGGCATCCCCTGGTTGAGGCCCATGCCAAACCATCCCCCCGTGCCAATGGCAAACAGGGAATTGGATACCTGGTTCCCCTCATTGGCAAAAACAGCCAGCGGGTCCTGCCAGGCCACCACCCGCACCCGCACATGATGGAAGAGAAAATAGGCCACCACCGAGGCCGCCGCGCCGCAGAGCATCCCCCCTGCAAAATAGTACAGCTTCCCGGTCGCCACATACAGCATGACCATATAGGCAATAAAGAAAATCAGCGCCGCCCCAAGGTCTTTCGACAGCACGAGGATCACCACATGGAGCCCCGCCACCACGGTCGCCTTCACCACATGGATAAATTCCGTAGATTCATAAAACATAGACGCCACAAAGAAGACAAAGATAATTTTGATAAATTCCGAGGGCTGTACCGTAACCCCTGCAACGCTGAAAGAAAGCTTCGCCCCATGGGATACCGCCCCCAGCACAGCCACCACGCCGAGCAGGGTAATGCCCAGCAGCGCATAGACCCAGGTCAGGCTGCGCAGAAAACGCCATCTGCTGATAAAATACGGAATCAGCAGGGTAATGGCAACCGAAACAGCCGCAATCACAAACTGTTTCACTGCAAATTCATAAGACAGCCGCGTCAGCATCACGAACCCAATGCACATCAGCATGCACATATTGTTCACCACAAGCCGGGAAGCCCTGCGGTAGAACAATGCATAGCATCCCTGCACAGCCGCAAAGAACACCGCCTGCGCCAGATAAAATTTTATCATCTCCACATTCTTGGTAGCCAAAAACAGCACGCAGTAAGCATTCAGGTGGAACAGGTACAGATACAGCACCTGCCTCCTAAACTTCCCAGCCTGCCTTTCGGCCTCCACATTCCGCTTCAGCGCAGAGAAACACTGATAAGTATACAGCGCAAATAAGATAATCATTGTATACTTTGATAATTCTGTAAATAAATGTACCATAAATTATTCAACTCCTCGTTTCCAGTGCCCATTGGTAAAATCCCTCTGGTATTGCTCCTGGCGGATGCCTCCCCCAGACGCTGCCTGGCGGTACCAGCCAAACACCTGCTCTGCCTCCCGCGCATTTTCCAGCGTGAATGAAATCCGCACTGCCGAAACCCCAAGGCTGCAGATTTCCGGATAATGATGCAGCAGCGCCAGGGGGCTGATATTATAGAGCACATTGTAGCAGTCCCGGCACTGGTTCCTTACGGGGAACAGATTGCCCAGGCGGTCTTCCAAATAAGAAATCCCCGGCTTCCCATCACAGGAAAAGGCATTCCTCCGCAGGCATTGGGCGCTCACCATCAGAGGCTGATGCCCATATACTACCATCTCCCCCTCCAAAGCATCCAACTGTCTCTGCTCCCTGTCATCCACTTCCATAATATCCAGCTGCTCTTGTTCCCTGTAACTCAGTCCCATAATATCCAACTGTTTCTGCTCCCTGTAATTCAGTTCCACTGGCAGGGTAAACTGCCCCACTGACAGGCTGTGCAGCTCACGGAGCGCCTCCTTGGAAGATACATAGAGCTGGTAATCCCCCTGGATGGCCGAAGGCCTTACCCCCCGTTCCTTCAAAAACTGCAGTTCCTCATAATTCCTCACCAGAAATCCATCCAAGCCTGCCCCTGCAATCTCCTGCCAATGCGCAGCAAACCACTCCGCTGTATGTTTGCGGAAAATATAAGGCAGCGCTAGATAGCATTCCTTCCCTGCTGCTTTTACCTGCCGGGTATACTCCAAAAGCATCTCCGCGTAATCTTCCCGAGCGACCCTCCGTTCCGGCCTTCTTACATCATTTTCCTGGGCAGCACCCATCAGCTCCCAAAATACCATTTCTTCCAAATAAATTCTCCGCACCTCTGCCTGTTTCAACGCCATCTGACACTGCCCCGCTGTCTCAGCCATCACATGCAGTTTTGGATGCTGATTTCCCTGGCTTTGCTTTTCTTTCTTCCCCTCTCTCCTTACATATGCTCCCAATCCCTTATCTAACTGCATATCTCCCTTCTGCTCCCCTTCCCCTCTTCTCTGTCCCTCTTCCTCCTGCTCCACTTTTCTCTGTTTATCTTCCTTCTGCTCCCCTTCCCTTTTTTCACACAGGCTTATTTCCGGCGTTTCCCTGCGGTAACCTTTTAATATTTCCTCTTGCAGCAGCTCCAGTCCTTTCCTGCGGAGCTGGTTCAGTGAGCCTACCGTAAGGAAAATCCCTTCTTCCATCTCAACCTTCAGTTCAGAGAACACAAACGGCGTCCCTCCCGTTTTTCTCATCTTCTGCAGCACGGTTTCCTCTGGCAAAGGCTGGCTTCTGGAGGGCTGTACCACTTCTCCTTCCGCCATCACCACAACTTCCCTATATTCTAACACAAGCTCGGCTGGATTTCCGCTGGAAAGTCTTAAGATTCCTTTTATTTTTTCTTTATCCCCTTCTCCTTTTCCAAGAGATAAGCTGCCCCATTTTTCCTTTCCTTTCCCTGACAGGCTGCCTCGTTCTTCCTTTCTCTTCCCCTTTTCATGGGAAGGGCTTTTCAAAGCCATCATTTCCTTTCCGTTGTGGCGCATGAAATATCCATCCGTAAATCCGCTGCGGTTCCCCAGCTCCAATAATCTGGCATAGGTTTCCTCCGAAACCCAATATTTCCTGCTCCCTTCTCTTTCTGCCACGTCATTGCTTTGCCCCGGCCATTCCTCCTGGCAACAGCGGTCAATCTGCTCCCGATAGATTTCCGTAACGCCCGCCGCATATTCCGCCTGCTTCATCCGTCCTTCAATCTTAAAAGAATAAACCCCGTTACGGATCAATTCCGCAATCTGCCCAATCCCACATAAATCCTTAGGGCTTAAAAAGTACTGCTCCCCTCGCTCCTGGCTCTTTTTCCCCTTTGGGAAAGGCCTCCTATCTGCGGAACTTTGCACCTTCCCCTTTGCAATATATTTCCCATCTACGGAGCCAAGTATCCGGTAAGGAAGCCTGCATGGCTGCGCACACCGCCCGCGGTTCCCGCTCCTGCCCCCTATCATGCTGCTCATCAGGCACTGCCCAGAATAACAATAACAGAGGCTGCCATGCACAAAGCATTCCAGTTCGGCCCCTGTCTTTTGGTAAATATCTGAAATTTCCTCCAAAGTCAGTTCTCGCGCTGCCACTATCCTACTGCATCCTGCTTCCAGCAGCATCCTGGCGCCATATTCCCCGGTAACCCCCATCTGCGTGCTGGCGTGGATAGGCAGCCCTGGAAAATGCTCCTTCACAAAATGCAGGACACCCAGATCCTGCACAATCACCGCGTCCAGCCCTGCCTCATACAGAGGGAGCAAATATTCCCACAGTTCCCCAATTTCCCGCTCCTTTAGCAGGGTATTGACGGTAAGGTACAGCTTCTTCCCCCTTAAATGCAGGTAATCGAGTCCTTCCCGCAGTTCCTCCGCCGTAAAATTCTTCGCATAAGCCCTGGCGCCAAACCTCTCGCCCCCGGCATATACCGCATCTGCCCCCGCCTGCGCCACAGCCTCTAAAATCTCCAATGACCCTGCCGGAGCCAATAATTCCGTTTTCCTTCCTCTGCTGCCATCCCTGCCCATACGCTGCCCCTCCGACCTATTATTATCCACTTCCATACTTCCTCTTTCGGAAAGTGTTCCCTAACATTGGAATTTATGAACTCTACTGAAAATTCCCTTGCTTTCACTATTGGGAATGTCAGCTTAAACCCATAATATAGATCTGGCACGGATTCCATTCATCCCATAATGTGGGGAAAACCTCAAATTCTTTAAAACCAAGAGAAAGATAAAACTTGTTGGTTCTATTATATTCCTCATATTTTCCCATTTGGACTGTCTTTACCTGAATAAATGAATATCCTTTTTCACTGGCCACTTCCTTTGCGTGATGAAACAGCCTGTGGCCGATACCTTTTCTATGAAATTCCTTTAATATTCCCATGACATATAATTCTACAGTGGCATTGCCTGTTTCCTTTAAATACAAAAATCCTATAGGTTCATCCTTATCATAAGCGCAAAAAAAGATTTTATTAATACTTTCCGTTATGTACGCTTCCCTTGCCTCCGGTATCCCGAACCAATCAGGCAGAGCTTCCAGAATAAACCGTACTACCTTTTGTTTTTCTAAATTATCCGTTAATTGCCTAATTTCTATTTCCGTTCTCCTTTTTTACAGATTCCTGTATTCCCCTTGCCTCTTCCCTCTGATCCTCAACCCAATTCTCCCATTCAGAAAATCCATCTTCTTGCCCCCTATACGGCTTTTCTTCCCCTCCCCAGCCTCTCTTTCCTTCTGCATCCCCTCCTTCTGCGCCCCCCATAGCCTTTCCTTCCCCAGCCAGGGCATCTGCCAGGGCGGCCTCCAGCCTTGCCTTCTCCAGGAGCAGCTCCCGGTTCTCCTTCTCCAGTTCCCCTGCCGCGCTCTCCCTGCTCTCTTCCCGAATCTGTGCAGATATCAGCTCATGCTTCAAATCATAAATTTCCTTATCTTTCTCCCTGATATCCTCTTCCAGCTTCTCCGCCTGTTCCTTGGCCTTATAATAATCATCTGCAATATTCAGTTCCAATAATGTATGCTTCAGTTCCAAGGAAAAACGCTTTACATTTTCCATGGACTCAAATTCACTCAGCTTCCCGTTAATATATCCTGCCACTTTCTGCAGATACTCCTCGCTCTCATATCCACTAAGGGTATATACCTTTCCGCCTATCAAAACATCCGCACTTGTCTTTACTGACATACTTCCATCCTCTCGCACAAATTTTCTCCGCAATTACGCCCTAATAGATTTATTATAACTGTTTTTGGAAGAAAAACAATACTATTTCTCAAAAAAGGTTATGATTCATGGCAAGAGGCATCCTCTATTTCTTTCCATTCCACCTGTCTGTATAAATACGAGAATCCATTTATTACAGAGCGGATAAACGCCTTTTTACCAGCTTTATCATAGAGCTGATAATAGGCATCATTACAGTGCAAAAAATTTGGAACGGCATCTACTGCTTCCTGCTGAAAGGTAGGGACATAAAACCAATCCAACCACCACCCTTCCGGCTCTCCACTTTTGGTCCTCTCTGTTTTTAAAAAAGTGAAAGCAAGTTTTCTTGTACCGTCATCTACAGACTGCTGTTCTTCATAATCGTATGGCTCACTCGGCTCATTCGGTTTCCTAATAAGAACAAAGCCTATCTCTGAACGCCATTCAATCTGGAAATGCATGGCAAGGATACAAGTTTCCTTTTCTCCATGTTTATTTTCCGAATTAAAGCTATGGATCTGATAAGTTAATCCCGGGAAATCCCGTCCCTTGTGATATTTTGTAATTTGCTCATCCAAAGGATAGACCTCTAAGTACCTATCAGCATATAATACATCTGCTTCTTTTTTAATCTCATAGTACAGATTCCGCAGAAATTCTGTCTTTGCCGCTTCTAATCCCTTTGCAATCAACTGTGCAGATTTCATGTTTCCCGGCTGCCAAAGCAATTCATTTAGTATTTTCTGAAATCCCATCTCATTCTGATTTGCCAATGAAAGGATAGCCGCTATAAACTGTTTCAGCACTTCTTTGACATTTTGATTTTCTGTCATACTTTCTATATGCCCTAACCATTGCCTGATCTCTGCTCCCCAGGAAATGGGTCTGATAAGGCGGCAGCACTCTACGCTGCCCTTGGTGCTTTTTTCAGAAGGAAGCCGTCCATCCAGGGTAAGGTAGTATAATTTCCAGGATTTATTCCCTGCTCTCTGCGCCATCCGCCCCATTGCAAATGTATAGTAATCGTAACATTGCCCTTCCTGCTCTTCGGCATAAATTTTCACTTCAATTGGAAGGAAACGATACCGTGTCTCAATCACCAAATCAATCCGCCTTGCAGAATCTGGTATTACATACTCACGGAATATTTTTGCCGTGCGGAACTCATCTGCCTCCAGATCACCTAATTGCAGGACATCCTCCAAGAACAATTTCAGGCATTCGATTCCCATGCCATGCGTTCCGTTCGGTTCAAGCAGCCCATAGAGTACCCGGCACATAATGGTCTCCTTTTTCTGTATACCTGCCATTTTAAAAATATTAAACTCCAGGGCTTTCTTCTGGATATCTCCTTCATATTGTTCAGACAGGTTTGCCATTTGTGCCAATAATTCCTGCTCTCCCTGTAAGAAAGGACAGTCCAAAAACATACCCGCCATTGTTTCAGTCTGTAAGGTATCGAAGCCGCTTAACTCACAAATAGCTTCATCCCCTCCATCCATCCGTGTACGTTCTTCCAAGCTGTCAGCAGGTTTCTGCTTCCAAAAACTATCTAAAACTCCCGTACTTATTTTTTCCACTTTTGTCCCTCCTAAAGATGAATCTGGCGTATATCCATGGCGCATTATATTAGCTATGCACATTCCTATGATACTTTTCATTCATCTCTCTCACGGTTTCTGCAATCCTACTACGCAAAGAAACAGGCTCTAAAACTTCAACATATGGCCCATATTGTAATGCCCAATAAAAGAAAGCCTGCTCATTACATTTCACCCGGATCAAAACCTGATTGTTTCGTCTTTTCCCTATAACATAAAAATCTTTTCCAAACCAGTCCACAAGTTCACTTATAATGTTTTCATCAACAATCACATTAATTGCAACGCTTTCTCCACCAAACATATAAATATGCTCTGCCATATGCTTCGGAAGATCCAAGCCCTGTTCCAGGCCCGTCACTTGATTTTGGGGTTTCACTTTCTCTGCCAGCATTTCTACACAAGTCATTTTATCCAGCCGATAATGGGAAATATTATCGTACTTATCATAATTTCCAATCAGATAGTAAAATCCTTTGTTCGTTACCATTTGGTATGGATTAACTATATATTTTTCTTCTCTTTTCGGATGCAGTTTGAAATCGGAACCATACCTGTTGTAAACAAAACTGATTTTCTTATGCTGCGAAATAGCCTCATTTATTGTATCCACAACATACATAAGCTGCTTGTTATCCCCATGATATAGTTCTGGCAAATTGCTAACATGTTTTACTTTCGTTGAAAAATATTTATTGCTCATACCTTTAAGTTTTTCAATCAATGTCTTCGCCTGCTTTTGCGTCAAGCTTCTTGAAAACAAAACACTATCTATCAGCATACGCAATTCTGCATCCTCAAACTCTTTCTCTGAAAGGTAATATCCGCCTTCCATGAAAATTTCATAGCCCAGTTCTTTCAGATACATTACATTATTCTTCACAGATCTACGATCACAATCCATATCATAATTAGATTTCAATAACCTTACAATTTCCTGCTGTTTTAACCTATGCTCTTGGTCTGAATACTCCCTTAAGATCTCCAGAACCAACATATTAAGCATTTTTTTATTTCCTGTAGCATACATATCTATTCCTCGTAACAGCATCCAATGTAGGACGGATAACTGCGTCCAAGCCCTCTGATCCGCCCACAGGCCGTCTCCCAAAACAGCCCATTGGCAGTAAACAGGGGCATCTATGTGTCATCTGAAATGAAAGCTTTGCCATTTGCCATATCATATGATATAATACCCTTCGGCCCATATTTTCCCATAATACTCTGTTCATCCATAAACTCGACGGCATACCTAAGTGCATCCTCTGCTGCGCCGCCAAGCAGGCAACCTTTAAATTTGTCTAAATTTTTCATACTTTGCCACCTACCCTGAATACTTCCTCAAAAACTTCAATCTTGTCTTCATCACCCAAAATTGCAAATACAACATTTTCAAAGAACTGATTAAAACGATCCTCTCCAAAAAATAATTGACTCAAACTTCCCACATCAAAAATGGGATTCGCACCTTGAAAAATCAATACTTTAGCCCGCAAAATACCCTTATGCGGCTGTTTTTCTCCGTTCCAATGCATCCTGCATGTATTTTGGGAGACGCTGAACAAAGCTGGCTGTGAATTCCTCCAGCTGGGCTTCAGTGATGTGGAAATATTCCATCACAGTATTCATCAGTGCGTCTATGATAATGCGCATGGAACGGCTGAACGTGATATCCTCCATTTCGTCAAGCAGTCAGAAACACAGCTCACAGATCGTTTTGTCGTCTGTATTTTCACGTTGGATCACTGAGAGCATCATGTAACGGGAAAAGACAATGGCAACATGGGCATTCATGGCATCATA
>CAJTNT010000014.1 GCA_910577785.1 uncultured Lachnospiraceae bacterium
GCCGCACAGGGAAGCGGGGCGGAGCAGATTGTCAATGCGCCGCTGGCGGAGCTTTATACATTCAAAGACCACCCGTTCCGGGTGGAAGATGATGAGAAGATGGAGGAAACAACAGAGAGTATCCGGCAGTATGGGGTGCTTGTGCCGGGGATTGCAAGACCGAGGGCGGGCGGCGGCTATGAAATCATAGCCGGACACCGCCGCAAACGTGGCTCAGAGCTTGCCGGAAAGACGGAAATGCCTGTGATTGTCCGTAATTACACCGATGATGAAGCTACAATTATCATGGTGGAGGGGAATAGAATAAAAAGAAGAACCTAAAAGCGCAAAAAAAGTGTCTCTCCATCCCAGGTGCATTCCTGCACGGCTTCGCGTACAATGGCATTCCTCTCCACGTCTGAGAAGCCATCCAGCCCGCGGATCAGGCGGGCAATCTCTTCGGCACGTCCTTCGGCAGTCCTGGCCATATCACTGTTCCGGCGCATGTCCAGCTTAAGAATGTCCAATTCACGCCTGACTGCCCCAAGGTTTAGGTCTTCCTTCTCAATCTGGGCAATTATGTATTTTGCGGCGGACGACCCTTCGGCATCGCTTAGGGTTTCTGTAAGGCGGCTTATCTTGGCCTGCAGCCTGGCGGCCTGCGCTTCCAGGCTGCGAAGGCGCTTCCCTCCATCGTCTGGCTGTCCTGTGCCAGCATACTTCATGATGGCCTTTGGGTCGGACTCTATTTCCCGGAAGATGGCCAGGGCTTTCCCGTCCAGGATGTCGCATTTCACGAATTTCATGTCGCAGGCTTCGATGCCCTGCTGGTTGCGCTTCCGGCAGCTGTAGTGGCTCAGTATCCCAGACTTCAGCTTTTTGCGGGCAACTGACATCAGGCAGCCGCACTTGCACCGCACCACGCCCTTTAGGAGTGGGACGTCATACTTCATCGTCTTGCAGAAAGTATTCTGCTGGAAGCGTTCCTGGGCAGCAAGCCAGCGCCCTGCAGGGAGGAATGGCTTGTGGTGGCCAATGCAGACGACCCATCTGTCCGGGGGCTGCCGGATGGCTTTCCTGCCCTTCTGGTCAGTCCTGCCATACACCATCACGCCATGTGTGCCGTCCCATTTCTCCCTGGGCGACCCAGGGTCCATCTGGCAGCCCTTCCCAGAGAAGAAGTCATAGACTTCCGGGGATGCCTCCACGCAGTAAGGCATGGTCAGGAGCTGGTAGAGCTGTGAGGCGGAGAAAAAGCAGCCCTTTTCTGTACGGATGCCCTGGTTTCGGAAGAGGGTCTGCATATGCCCTATGGTATAGCCGTTGTCCAGGAATGTGTCAAAGATCCACTGGCACCTGGCGGCAGCATCCGGGTCTATGGCAAGCGTGACGTGCTTCTTCCCGTCTACTACGATGCGCTCCAAGGTATATCCCTGCGGGGCCTTGCCGCCAGTCCAGAAGCCTTTCCTGGCAAGCCCTGAGAGGTTGTCCGTCACCCTTGCGGCGATGGTCTCACGCTCCATCTGTGCGAAAGTGGCGGTGATGAACATCATTGCCTTGCCAATGGGCGTGTTTGTGTCAATGCTTTCCTTGAGGGATAGGAACAGCACTCCCTTCTCTTCCAGGGAGGCGTAGATATTGGCGAAGTCCTTCACGTCACGGGAAAGCCTGTCGAGCTGGTAGACAACCAGGGCATCCACAAGCCCGTCCCCAACGTCTGCCAGCAGGCGCTTCAGCCCAGGGCGGTTCGTATTTGCCCCGGTCATGCCTTCATCTGAATATGTTTCAAAGGAGTCCACCTTTCCCTGGAAGCGCAGCTCCACATATTCCCTGCACATCCGTTCCTGGTTGTCCACAGAGTCTGATTTGTCTGAATAAACCGATTTCCGGCCATAAGTTGCAAACCTCATAATGCCATCCTCCTTAAAAATTGGTATAAAAATAACACCCAGCCCAAAATCCGGGTTGACCGGGCGCCACGAAGGATGGTACAATGTATTTGGACTTTTTTGGGGTATCATCCTCCGGGTGTATCCTAGGGGCTGCCTGGTGCTGGTGACACTGGGCAGCCTATTTTATGGGGCATCGTCCTGGATCCTTTCCTGCAAGCAGGCCAAATTCCTTCTACGGTGCATTGTTTTTATTTGCTTCTCCCAGCAGCGTGATCTTTAATTTTTCTACTTCTGGCAAGGGGAGGCCGGATATTTTGGAGGTAATCTTTATGTCAAAACTTTCCAGGAGCATGTCTTTTGCAACGCGGATGGACTCTTCCTGTTTGCCTTCTTCCCTGCCCTTTTCCTTTGCTTCAAACATTCCCTGGTTGTAGTCCCTGACAGCTTTCTCTCTGGCTTCATATTCTAAGCGTTTCTGCTTGTCCTGGCTGATGACCTGCAGCTGCTGGTAAGCGCTGTCGATATAGGGATTCTTTCCTGCAAGCATGTCAAATTCCTCCTTCCGCTCTGCATTGATAAACTTTGCCCACAGCTCCAGCCCGGTGCAGTCCTCCTTCAGTTTCGGTGGGAGTTTCGGGAGATCGATCACATGGAATTCCATTTTATCGGTATAATTGGTTAATAGTTTTTTTGGCGTTTTTGGGTTTTATTAGGAACTGTGCCACAGTGTCCTCCTATCATGTGCGGTTCTTATTTTTGGAGGGAGGAAATAATCTCCATAGGGAGTCCAGTGCATTCGGAAATGGTCTCTAAAGGGATGTTTAGCTTCAGCATGTTTTTGGCGATATGGATAGAGGCTTCTGCATGGCCTTCTTCCCTGCCCTTTTCCTTTGCTTCAAACATTCCCTGGTTGTAGTCCCTGACAGCTTTCTCCCTGGCCTCATATTCCAAGCGTTTCTGCTTGTCCTGGCTGATGACCTGCAGCTGCTGGTAGGCGCTGTCGATATAGGGGTCCCTTCCTGCAAGCATGTCAAATTCCTCCTTCCGTTCTGCATTGATAAACTTTGCCCACAGCTCTAGCCCGGTGCAGTCCTCCTTCAGTTCCGGGGGGAGCTTTGGGAGCTCGATCACATGGAATTCCATCTTGTCAGTATACAGGAACCCGCGGGTATCCTCCCGGATATGGAAGCAGGAATAGAAGCCAGCCTCTTTTTTGAAAAGCGTAAAGTCCAGGATGCTGATGCTGACGCATTTCTTGAGTACGTCATATTTCTGTCCCTGCTCAATCTGGTCGGTGTACATCTTAGAGGCATAGAAGAGGGAGCGGTCTGGCCATACCAGGAGCTCCGAGAGCTGGATTTCCACATCAATCACGGCATCGTTGTTCATGAGGATGCGGACGTCAAGGATCCCCAGCTTGTCATCCTCATGTACTTTCCGAAGGTAAGGGTTCAGGATCCGTGTTTCTTTTATATTTTCGGGATCCAGGTGGAGCACGGCGGCCAGGAAGCCGATGCGTGCCTTTCCGTCCATCATGATTTCCTTGAAGGCAAAATCAATTTTGGGCTTCATTAAGAACTGTGCCATAGTATCCTCCTATAGTGTGCGGTTTTTATTGTTCCGCGTGGTTTATATGTTATGCATTCTTTCTGATAGCATTTGTTCACGTTTTCCTGGGGGTTATTCAAGTTTTTTGGCGGTTTGTTCGCGTTTTCTGGTGGTTCGTTCGTATTATCAGTAGCATCTGCTGCATGGCTCATATCCAAGATTAATGGCTTCCTGTAGTGGTACCTGCCGTGGCCCTTTCATTCCGCTGCAGGAGCTGGAGCTATGGTATTTCTTGCCGCTATTTGGTATCCATACATAACCAGAGGTTGGCGGCGTTGGCGTATCGGAGCCGCCTGGATTGGAATCAGAGCCACCCGGATTGGAGCCGGAGCCACCCGGATTAGAGTCAGAGCCGCCGGGTTGTTGGCTGCTGTTTGTCTTTGGTTTAGTTACTTTAATTTTACAGGTGGCTTTTGTGCCAGATTTCATTTTAAGGGTGATGGTGGCAACGCCTTTCTGCTTTCCAGTCACTTTTCCATGTGAGTTCACAGTTGCAACTTTTTTGTTGCTGGATGCCCATTTTTTTACCTTATCGCCATATGTTTTTGATTTGATTTTAAGGGTATATTGTTTGCCGCTTTTTATAGTGACGGATTTTTTATTCAATGAAACTTTTGCTTTTAATTTAGGGATGGATTTCTTTTGTGTCTTGCCGCATTTGGAACAGGTTTGTTTTTTTGTTCCTTTTGAAAGGGCGGTTGCCCTTTTGGCGGTCACCCATTTTTTCCAAGAGTGCTTTTTGGATTTAGGGAGTGTCTTTGTATTCTTGCCATGGCACATGGTACATGTCCTTGTTGCGGTTCCTGTACGTATACAAGTTGGTTTATGGATTGTTTTCCAATCTCCCCAGGTATGACGTTTGGTTGCCGGGATGGATTCGGTTTTCTTAATATAGCATATTTCACAATATCTTTCTCTGAGGCCTTCATCTGTACAGGTTGCTTCAAGAATTTCATACCATTCTCCCCAGGTATGATGTCCAATAGCCGGGATGGGTTTAGTTTCCTCAATATAGCATATTTCGCAATATCTTTTTTGGAGGCCTTCATCTGTACAAGTTGGCTCAGTAATTTCAACCCATTCTCCCCAGGAATGTACACATTCTTGCGCAAATGTATGGACAGGCGCAAACGTTAAAAGCATAACAAATACAAGCAGGATTGCTGTCAAATTTTTTTTCATTCGTTCATTACCTTCCTTTTTTTTATAGTTTTAAAACGTATTTTTTTACTTCTTTTCACTTTATCCGGCAACCGTGGTCATTTTTTGTCTATCCAACTACCTTTTCGCTGCCTTTGCCGTTGGTGGTATTCGAAGCAGTAGATTCCCCTTTCGGAGCAGAATGCAAGACGCTTTTTTTATATTCCTCTTCTAATTCCTCGACCGTCTTTTCGTTTTCAGCGGCAGCAGGAGCAGCAAGGCTTTTTCTGAAATGCTCAAGCAGCAGCTGGCGTGTGTCTGCATCTAAGTCAAAGTAAGTCTTCACGATCTGTAGCTCAAGGTCAGTTGCCCCATGCTGTCTTGCAAACTCATCAAGGCTAAATGTGTCTGGCTCAATAAACATGGGTTCATTGCCATTAAGAAGCCAGTCTTCATTCACGGAAAATTCTTTACAGATTAGCTTAATTAATGACAATTTTTGCTCAGGGCGAGCAAGGGCATTTAATTCTATGTTTTTTATTACAGAGCGGCTAACGCCAAGCTTATCTCCAAAGCCGGTTTGAGATAAACGAAGATGTTTTTTTCGCAATTCCCGTATTCTTTCATAAACTTCCATTATGTATTCACCTCTCTTTCTTTCGGTTTGCACTTTTACTATACAACTTAAAAATGGTTTAGTCAAGACATAATATGATATAAAAATTCAAAAAAGGATTGACAAGGACATTTTGAAGTTATATAATGGCCATACAAGGACAAAAAAAGAAGTAAAATGGACTTGTAAAGACATACAGAGGAAGACAACCTACAAAAATATGCACGATGGGATTGGAGGGAAGTAGGATGGCAGAGCAGATGGAAGTTTTATTAAAGGCTGATAGGAAGCCAGAAGAAGAAAAGATACTGGGTCTTTTGGGTGAGATGAGCCAGGCAGAGCAGAAAGAAATGCTTGTATTCATGCAAGGTGTGAGGTTTGCAAAGGGCATGGAAAAAAGGGCAGCGCAGCCGCCAGAAGAAATTGTGCAGCAGGCAGTTTAAAGGAAGGGGTGAAAGCAGGTGAGCTTAAAAGAAATAATCTTAGAAAAATGCAATGAAAGGATTGAGTCAGCGAAAGAAGCAGAGTGGCCGCAATGGGTAAAAGAACATGTAGTCAAGAAGGGAAAAGCAAGCAAAGAAATATTAGAAATTGTATGCGGTATGCAGGGAATAACCGTGAATACCGCAATACAAATATTGAATGAATCGAAAGAAATTATAAAAGAGGTTGCAATGGGGCAGGAAATCTAAAATTCATGAGAATTTTTATAATGATTTAAGGTGTCATTTAAGCAGGATATGGTTTCGTAGTAGTAAGAAATCAAGTCATCGTTATTGGTAACAGGAAGGTAATCCGCACGTTGCATCTTTAAGATTGCAAGGTCATGAAGCATTTGGTTATAGGGAATACCGTAAGAATTTGTAATATCATACATGTTGCTTATCTCCTTTCTATATCTACTTGGCTGCTGCAACAGCCTGTAAGTACAGTATAGGGGAAATGGCATGTGATGGCAAGGGGAAGGCAGGGATGCAAAGGGCATGGGAGGAAAGGCAGCTCAGATGCCAGAAGAAATTGTGCAGCAGGCAGTTTAAGGGGAGGAGGTGAGGGAAGATGGGAAGTACCACATGACAGAGAGGAAAGTGGATTGTGTAAGTATTAGCAGGCAGTTTAAGGGAAGGAGGCGAGGGAAAATGTGGAACGATATGGAATTTACAGAAAAAAATTTAAGGATAGCAGATGAGATAGTTGGGGTGTTGACAAAAGAGAAATGCACCGTGGCACAGGCGGAAGGGATACTGAATGAAGTATCGAAGGGCATCCGCAGGTGTGGCACGGTGCAGGAAGTAAATTATTATGAGACTTTTAAGGATGACGTCCCAAGGAAGTGAGGATACTTTTTAATGCAGTTTCCTGGCGCTCACTGTCAGGAAAGGCAATCAATGTTTTGGCAATAATGCAATTCCGAATAGTATTATCAGGGTCGGTTGAAGCGCCGGCAGTGAAAAACATGCATTCTGCATTGCAATCCCCATTAATAAAAGGACAAAATGTTTTTTTATTCACAATAGGTACCTTCCTTTCTACTGTACTCGGCTGCTGCAACAGCCTGTAAGTACAGTATAGGAGAAAAGGCATGTGATGGCAAGGGGAAGGCAGGATGCACTGCATTTGGTATCAGGACTGCGGGGCTGCCACAAGGAGCTGTGCAGCAGGCAGTATAAGAGAAGGAGGTGATAGGGTGCCGGAGAAAACAGATAAATGGTTCATAGTAACGCTGGTAATACAAATGGGTAAGGAAGAGGCCGCAAAGGAAATGTTAAGGGAGATAGAAAAGGAAATAGCCCCAAAGGGGGCAGAGATAGTCTCCTGGAGCAATGGCCAGTCAGAGCATTACCATATACTGGGCAGGAAAGAAGATCTGGATAGGCTGGCGCTGGAAAAGTGGCCTGGGGCTGTCAAAAGGCATGACATAACGGAATCCCAGGCCGGGGTTGTAATCCAGCACCACACAAAATACTGCCCAGGGAGTGAAGGCTTAAGGCAGGAAAAAAATTGTGCAGCAGGCAGTATAAGGGAAGGAGGTGGGGGAAGATGGGATTTCCTGTAAAAATACCTGAGGAAGAGAAGGATTATCTTGGGGTGCCAGACGATGTATGGGAACGCACAAAGGATATATCAATTATGTGTGTGTTCCATTGGCTGGACTGCCTTTACCAGGATTATCTAGATAAAAAAGTTACAGTAGAAACGCCCTGCAGTTCATGCCCGGAAACCAAAAGCTGCAAGGCATGCACATTGGAGACATTCAACTTGGCAAGCCATCTGTTTGGCCTGGAACTGAAAAGCATAAAGCCTAAAAAGAGGGCAGGTAAGTACTATTTGGCAGAGAGAAAAAGGGAAAATGGGCTCAGTATTTCTGTGGCAGGCAAGGGACACGCCAAAATCAGGAAGTCTGCCCTTGGCACGGGGCAGCCAATACCAAAGCGCCAGGAAAGGACAGAGGTCATCGTAGTGACAACAGAAGATGACGAGCTCCTGCTGATGGTTGGGAACGAAACGGTTCAGATAGATGCTTATAGCACGGAGAGCATTGGCAGGGGCATGACGAAGATAAATATTTCAATCACAGGAAAGACAGTGATCACGGAGATGTCAGCCATTTCAAAAGGATAGGGGCAAGGGGAAGGAAGCGAAACAGGCAGTAGACAGGCTAAGGGTTATTTATTTTGAAAGAAAGGCCTGCAAGCTCGTTAAGCGGATAACGGTGCAGGAGCTTGCCAGTGTAGAAATCTAATGGAGATGAGATGATAGGAGGATTGTGGAAGTGGCATGGACAGTCTTTGTTTCAGTAGTTGTGTCAATAATATGCAATAAGGTTTTAGCCGTCCATACGTTTAAAGAACTAGACGGCTATATTGAAGAAGTGATGGAAATGCTTAAGGAATTAATCCGGGACACCTACCTTGGTGAACAGAATCCCAAGAGGGGTTAAATGCTATTGCCCAGATTATGGGAGGGCAATAGCAGGTGGAAGGCTTAGGCAATAAAAAAGTTATAGAAATAAGGTGGGGTGACAGTTCCCACATCTCCGACAAAGGGTGACGGCTGACCGTTCCGTCCTCAAATTTCTATAACTTAGTATCAAGTATATTATTTACTTGGCTATATTATACGGTCAGATTTGGGAAAAGTCAATTTTTTTAGGCCAGGCAAAACATTCAAGGAAGTGAGGATCACTTTTAATGCTAATTGATGAGACATCCATGGATTACCAAGGGATGAAGGAAGGGATAAGGCGGCGCCTGGAGGGCGCGGCCGAGGATTTCTTCATGGCTGGCTACTTCCTCCGCCAGGTCAGCGAGAACGCGCTTTTTGTGGAGGACGGCTATAAGAACATATGGGATTTCGCAAAGGGGGAGTACGGGCTAAGCGCCTCAAGCGCAAGCCGCTTCATGGCAATCAACGCACGCTTCTCCGTAGACGGCGGCAGGCGCATGGCGGAGAGGTACGCCGGGATGGGCGTGAGCAAGCTGCAGGAAATGCTGGGGCTGCCTGACGGGGAGCTTGAGAAGGTGACGCAGGAGACCACGGTCAGGGAAATACGGGCGATGAAGAAGCGGCTGGATGAGCCTAAGTCATTCTTCGGGCTGCCAAAGACCGAAAGGGAAAAGCATCCGTACACATATACGCCTGGATGCGGCGATGGGAAATACACCTGCTTCAGCTGCGCCAGGCTCTGCGAAATACGGCAGGAGGAACGGTACTGCAGGGATGCCCCAATGGGGAGCCCGTTCCCCTGCACACAGATGAGCAAGAAAAAGAGGCTGGAAATGGAAACTTCCAGGATCCCTAGCAGGGAATGCCAGCACCTGCACCAGGAACTGGCGGAGGTACGGGCAGGGGATAAAGAGCCGGCTCCCTGCTGCCAAGACTGCGGATATGAAACCTGCTACAGCCGTTGCGACGTCGCAAGGAAAAAGGATGGTGAGAAAAGGCAGGCCAAGGCGGAAGCAGAAAAACAGAAGCGTGAGGCCAAAGCGGAAAGGCCGGAGCCTTCCGGCCATGACATAGAAGCTTTTTGCAAGTGGGTTGGGATTAAATCCACGGACAGCATCACGGCGGACAGCCTAAAGAAGCGGTACAGGAATGCAGGGGGCGGGGGTGGCACAGAGCTGCGGAATTACAGCGGAAGCGCCAGGGGCATCCAGATCAATTACAAAAGGGAGATTACCTGGGTACAGCTTGCCAGGCGGATCAAGGAGATTCAGGAGGCAGAGGGAAGAGAGGAAGCCCGGTTATTGGGGTTTTATAAGGACATCTACCCAGGCACCAGGCAGCTCATATCACAGCGCGACATGGCAGCCATCACAAAGGAGCTAAAAGCCTTTTACGGCAGCACGTATGAGAACGGGGAGGGGTGGAATGCCTACCCGGATAAAATCGTTTTCCGTGACAGCCCAGGTGCAGAGCAGGTACAGGTTACCTGGGGACGGCTTACAGCAAAGCTGGTGGATTTTTTAGAGCGCTTCCCAGAGATTGAGAGTTCGGCGCTTGAAGGGGATGGGGCAGGCCATAAGGAGCAGGATATTATAGATGCGGACTTCCAGGAGGTTAAGGAAGAGGTGGGCGCGATACCCGCCGCCCAGGAGCCAGAAGCGGATCCGGAGGAATACGCCCAGCTTGATGTCGATCTGCTCCTGGACAAGTATAGCCGGGACCTTGCGGACTACAGGAAATGCTTTGCGGAAGAGGAATTCCCGCCGACCATATTGAAAAAGCAGAGGATCCTGGTGGATGCCCTGACGCTACTGAGAAGGAATTACGTAGAGATAGGGCCGGATCAAGCCAGCGGAGACAGTGGGACAGGCTATGCAGCAGCCAGCTTAAGGGAAGGGGGTTGAAGGAAGATGAGAGACATAATCCAGATGGGATATGATGCATAAGCAAGACAAATTATTATGCTTAAGGAATGGCGGCAAGGAAGCAGCACGGCAGATAGGCCAGGAAAAAAAGGAGGGCGGCATGGGAGACAGTGACGTATTAAGGTACCTGTCATTACTGAAAAGGAAATTCGGCATAGCAATGTCATACGGGGACAGCTGGAAGCCAGAGTATGGGGAGGAGCTGGAGGGGATTGACAGGGAGCTGGGGCAGCTCCGGGCAGCCATCGATGCGGAGCATGAAAAGAGAGACAGGAGGAAGCAGGATGCTGAAGCCAGAGGACATTAAGGTAAAAGTGGAGTTCACGCCGGGGTATGAGACCAGGTTCACGGAGGCGTGCCTCCGGCAGCTTGCGAAACGGGAGAGGCAGCAGCAGGGGCTGGACCCGCCAGCGGCCAGCAAAGGGAAGATGGGAAGCGCATAAAGAATAAGGCCCGCCCGCACAGGGGTGGCGGCAGCACTGTGTTTTACCTCCCATGTACCATACAAAGACCATTATGCCATTTCAGCTGCCGCCGCCCCTGTGCGGGCGGGGATGGGCGCATGGGGAAAAAGCAAAAAAATAGCCGCTGCGTGACAGCGCAGCGGCCAGGAAATTTATGCGGGTGCAATAAATAAGCCTATGGGAATCATAACACGCATTGCGCCCGCTGTCAAGGAAAAAACCGGCAGGAAAGCCGGGTTCAGGCTTGATCAGGATATTAACTTTAGCGATATGGGGGCCAGGATCGGGATGGGATATTTCAAGACGACAGTGAGGGCAGGGAAGACAATGGAAGTGATGAAAAGCTATACTAGGAGGGTGGGGGCAAAGAAGAGGGGGAGGAAGGCGAAGCCGACAGCGGAGGAAATGGAGAAGATAAACCAGATGAACGCGGAGAGGAGGCTCCGCATAAAAATTAACGCGAACTTTGGGGAGGGCGACCCATTCATCACCCTGACATACAGGAAGGGGGAGAGGCCGGGGGCGGAGGCGGCGAAGAAGGACATCGGGAAGCTGATCGGGGGGCTGCGGAGAAAGTATAAGAAGGCGGGGGCGGAGCTGAAATGGGTATGCGTGACGGAGTACCTGAATAAGGCGATACACCACCACCTGCTGATAAACCGCATAGACGGGCAGGACGTCTCCAGGTGGGTGTGCATGCTGTGGAAGTTCGGGAGGCCAAACTTCACGCCCCTGGACGGCAGCGGGCAGTATAAGGACCTTGCGGCATACCTGATCAAGGAGACGTCAAAGACATACAGGGCAAAGGACGGGGAGAGGAAGCAGAGGTACAGCTGCAGCCGCAACCTCGTGGTGCCAAGGCCGAAAACGGAGATTGTCAGGAGGGCAAAGAAGTGGCTGCCTGACCCCAGGCCGGCAAGAGGGTACTACATAGACAAGGACACAGTGTATAACGGCATAGACCCATTCACTGGCAGGGAGTACCAGAGGTACACAATGGTGCTGCTTCCGGATGGCCGGGGGAAGGGAAAATGTGGATAACTTTCAGGGAGAAGCCGCGCCGTCCAGTAATTACTGGACGGGAGGGCAGGCAAAGGGAGGTGGATAAGTTGGAAGTGGGCATTTACATAAAGAGCCGTTTTAGGGGGAACCCAAGGGGCGAGGGGGAGGCGGCGGCAGCCATAGAGTACATAGACAGGGTGGGGAAGAGCCACATAAGGATCCGGAAGGAACGGGTCGGGCTTGGCACAAGGAACGCCTTGATCCTGAAAGCCTGCATAGACGCGCTGCGGATACTGGTGAGGCCCTGCCATGCCACGGTCTACACGGACTGCGGCTATATAAGGGATGCCTGCCGGCAGGGCTGGCCGGGGAAGTGGCAGCAGGACGGGTGGAGGAAGGCGGACGGGAAGCCGCCCGCGAACCTGGAGGAATGGAAGCAGCTCTGCATGCTGATGCGGATCCATACGGTGGCGTTCACGGAGTATGACGGGAGGCATGACAGGGAGCTGGAAAGGGCATTGGGAAATGGAGATTCTGACACGTGAGGTAGCACTCGCATACAGGGAGAAGGCAAGGGCGCTCCCATATAATGGGGCGCAGGACATAGGGCAACGCCGGGCGCTGCGCCTGGAGCTGCAGGCAAGGTGCGGGGTGACGGAGCTTGAGGCGGTAAACATCCTGAATGGGAATAATATTGACGATTACTGCACGAAGCACCTGGCAAGGGCGCGGGCGGAAGGAGCGGCAGTGGCGCAGGGCGCCGCCAGGAGGCAGAAGGCACGGCGTGGCAGGAGGGAATGGTACTGACAGGAGGATGGAAGGCGTTGGATGCATTGATGAAATATCCTGGGGCAAAATGGGGGATAGCAAAATGGATCATAGGGTTCTTCCCAGAGCACCACAGCTACCTTGAGCCGTTCCTTGGCTCCGGGGCGGTGCTGTTCAATAAGCCAAGGAGCCATATTGAGACAGTGAACGACCTGGACGGGGATGTCGTGAACCTGTTTAAATGGATCCGGGAGGACCCGGAAAAGCTGGCATACCAGGTTTACTTCACCCCATATTCCAGGCAGGCCCATGAGGATGCATTTGCTGGGGGGACGGAAGGCAGCCTGCAGAAGGCCGTCAATTTCTGCATACGGATCAATATGGGGTACTGGACCCGGACGACAGGGGAGAAGGCAGGGTGGAAAAATGACGTGCAGGGGCGGGAACGTGCCTATGCGTCACGGGACTGGTGCAGGCTGCCTGGGAAGATCATGCAGGCGGCAGAGCGCCTGAGGGGCGTGCAGATTGAATGCATGCCAGCGGTGGATCTGATGCAGCGGTTTAACCATAAGAAGGTGCTGGTATACCTTGACCCGCCATACTGCCCAGGCACAAGGCATGGGAAGCAGTACAGGCATGAGATGTACAGCATGGAGAGCCATGAGGAGCTGCTAGTGGCGGTAAGGCGGCATAAAGGGCCATTGCTGATCAGCGGCTATGAGTCAGATCTTTATAATGGCATGCTGGGCGGCTGGCATAAGGAATGTATAGGCACACGTTCACAGTCAGGGGCAAAGAGGACGGAAGTCCTCTGGATGAATTTTGACCCATATGGGAGGCAGATGGATATAAGCGAATGCTTTGGGGAGTATTGAGCCAGGTACCATCCAGGAATAAAAGGGAGGCTGCAGCAGCTAAAAAGCCTGGAAAGGGAAGCAAAAGGAAATCAGGGTAAATCCAAATAAATCAGAGTAAATCAGAATAAGGCAGAGTAAATCCAAATAAATCAGAGCAAGAACTTTGGGTTGATGCCTGCCAGGGAAAGGCGGTGGGCGCAATGGACAGGGCAGGCTTCATCCTGCTGTCCGTCCTGGAGAAGTCCGGGGCATCCGGCAGGCTGTCATCCATGACAGTAAGGGAAATTGCCCAGGAGGAGGAGCTTGGGATAGGGGAGAACACCATATACAAGAAGCTTAGGGCGTTCGAGCTGTCCGGGCTTGTCAGCCGCGGGCTCAAGGAGGGCAGGGCGGCAACCTTCTTCCTGACAGGAGAGGGGCGCGGGCGCCTGGAAGAGGAAAGGAGCAGGGAATGAAAGGGAAAATCGCATTTGTGGCAGTCGGGCAGGCCGCCGGGAACATTGGGCGGCTGCTGGAAGGGAAGGGCTACGCAGTCCTCTATGTGAACACCTCGCAGGAGGACCTTGACACTTTGGAGGGGGCGAAGTTCAAGTACCATATCCCCAAGGGGGAGGGGTGCAACAAGGACAGGCACAAGGCAAAGCAGCTGGTCATAGACGACTTTGACAACATAGCTGGCGAGGTCGACCAGAAGGCAGCAGGGGGCATGGTGTTCGTCATGTTCGCCAGCGGGGGCGGGACAGGCAGCGGCGCGGGGCCGATGCTTGCGGACCTGCTGATTGACGAGGGGCGGCAGGTGGGGGTGGTCACCATCCTCCCGGCCATGGAAGAGAGCCTGAAATCGCATATCAATGCCTATGAGTGCTTTGCGGAGCTGGAAAAGATTGCCGGGACGGGCGCGTGCTTCGTCATTGACAACGAGAAGGGGGAGAGGATGCAGCTGAATCGGGAGTTCGTGGATGCATTCACGGCGTTCCTTGAGGTGCCGGGATGCAGCAGGAGCGTGGAAGGCAACATCGACAGGGCGGAGGCCATGGAGACGCTTAGGGCGCATGGCATGGCCGCGGTGGCAAGGGCCGGCGGGGAGGGGAGCGCCGGGCTCATCCAGGCGGTGAAGGAGGGGCCGCTTGCGCCCATAGAGCCTGACCGTGCGGTGAAGTATATCGCGGCTGCGCTCCCTTCCGGCAGGGGGATGGGCGACCTGGAGAAGGCCTTCGGGATGCCCATAGACACCTTCCGGACAGTAAGCGCGGGTGCGCCCGTCTGCTGCCTGTCCGGGCTGTCCTACCCGAAGGGGCGGCTGGAAGAGGTATATGGGAAGGTCGAGGGGAGCCGCGAGGCGGCTGAGCATTCCCTTGCGGCGGCCAGGGAGCCGGGGCTTAGGAAAGGCGTGAACTTCCTGGAAGGGCTGGAGCCGCAGCATAAGGAGGAAGGGAAGAGGAAGTCCAAGAGGGAGATTATGGGGAAATACCTATAAGGAAGGAGGATGCAGGGATGGCAAAGGGGATTAAGCTGAACAGGGAGCAGTACAAAGGCGTGAAGCGCATGGATCATAAGCAGATGGAGGGATTCATCTGCAAGGTGTACCACGAGGGCTATGAAGAGGGCAGGAAGGATGCGGGGCCAAAGGTGAAGGCATCCGACATCGCTGAGGCATTGGTAAGCGTCCGCGGGGTAGGGGCCAAGAAGGCAGGGGAGATAATGGCAGCCGTGAACAGGCTGTACGGCAGGGATGCAGCAGGGAAGGAGGCCGGGCAGGTTGAGGGCAGTACTGACATATGAGGCAGAAATAGACGGCAGGCTGGAAGAGCAGGCGAGGATGTTTGACACCGAGAAGGCAAGGAAGGTCTGCGACGTCAAAAATTCATTCGGCAATAAGGTGAAGGAAATATATATGACGGGAAAAGGCATTATTTTCCTGCATGACATCAATGAAGAAACTTTGGAGGTCGCAGACCAGCGGAAGGCCAGGAAGTGGGTCGGGGAGCATGAGCCGGACAGGTACATCGAATTTTTCGGGGAAGTGGAGGAAGGCTGAAGGATGGCGGTATCAGAAGAAGTAAGGGAAACAATAGCAGCAGCCATTGACGAGGCATTCAAGAGGATGAATGGCGTATCATGGCTGGAACGGCAGAAGGCAATGAAGGAAGACACCTTCAAGAACACGGAGAAGATCCTCTACTGCTACAACATCCTGAAGGAGCATGTCGCGGACGAGGAGGCATACCTGGCCATGATAGGGAAGAGGAGGAGCGGCAGCGTGGTCAGGCATTCCCGGAACAGGCCGGAGAGGCCGGACAGCGGCCAGCTGCTGGAAGACCGCATAGCGTCATACCAGCGGAGCAGGAACGACGTGGAGCGCATAGGGAAAGCGCTGAAAAAGATTGAGGGCAGGAAGGGCTATGAGGTCATACAGATGCGCTACCTGCAGCGCAAGAAGGTAACGGAGGATTGGAAGCAGGCGGAGGAAGTCTATACGTTTGAGGAAATAGCGGATATCCTGAGCGGGCAGCAGGGCTACAGCGACAGCCTGAATGAAAAGACCGTAAGGAATTATAAGAATGCGCTCGTGTACGAAATGTCCGTCCTCCTGTTCGGGTCCGATGCAATATAGCTTGACAGGACGCCCGTTCTGCCGCCCTTCACAAGCCTGTTTAACTATGTTATAATCTTTACAATTTCAGAACTGTGCAGATTGGAAGCGCGGCGCCCCATGCCCGGGGAAGCTGCGCTATTCCTGTATATGGGGGTGGGCGCATGGCATTGATGAAATACTGCAACAGGGCAGGATGCAGCAGGCTGGTGCCGCAGGGCGTCAGGTACTGCGCGGCGCATACGGAGGCGCAAGCGGAAGAGAAGCGGCAGCGGCACAGGGAGTATGACGCGCACTGCCGGGATCAGGAAGCTAAAGGCTTTTACAATAGCGCAGGGTGGAAGGCCGCAAGGGCGCGGGCATTGGCAAGGGACGGCGGCATAGACATCTACCTGTACATCATGGAGGGCAGGGTCGTGCCAGCCGACACGGTACACCACATCGTGGAGCTGAAGGAGGACTATTCCAGGCGGCACGACCTGGACAACCTCATCAGCTTATCGGAGGCGACGCACGGCATGGTAAGCAGGGCATACAAGGACACTGCAAGGAGGGCAGCGATGCAGCAGGCGCTGAGGGAGTGCATGCAGGAGCATAGGCGGAGGCTTGCGGGGGAGGGGGCGCAAAAAAGTTCCGGGCATCCCCGGCCAAGACCGCAGCCCCCCTAAATTTACGCAGAAACTCCCTAAATGGGATTTTTTTCAGGAAGGGGGACGGGGCATGGCAAGGCCAAGGGAACCGATCGATTTGATTGCCGCAAAAGGGCGGAAACACCTGACAATTGAGGAATATAAAGGGCGCAGGCAGTCAGAGGTCACGGCGCCTGCAGACGATATAAAGCCGCCTGCTTTTTTGACCAAAAAAGAGCGTGAAAAATTCGGGGAGCTGGCAGGGCAGCTGGCCGGGCTGAAAATCATGTCAAACCTGGACTGCGACGTGCTGGCAAGGTACATAAGGGCAGAGACGGAATACGTCAAGGTTACAAAGCAGCTGCAGAAAATAAAGTTCCTTCCGGACAGGAAGAGCATGGCCACGGAGGAAGAGCAGCTTGTTGAGCAGTATGCGCGGTACAATTTCCTCTCCAAGATCCAGGCCAGGCTCATGAAGGCCTGCAATGAGAACGCCAGGGAGCTGGGGCTTACAATCTCAAGCAGGTGCAGGCTGGTGGTTCCGAAGGAGGAAGAGGACAAGCCCCAAAACAAGTTCCTGGAGCATGCGAGGCATGCATAGGGCATGGGCAGGATACTGAGGGCAGGGGACCGCGTGTCACGGTTTGCGGAAAAAAACTGGAAGAATAAGAAAGAGTTTGGGGAGGACGCGCGGCTTGCGTTCAAAAGGCACCTGGACGACCTGAAAAGGTCGGAAAGGGGAGGCGCCAGATTCCCATATGCCTTCGACCCGGAAAGGGCGGAGGACATCATAGGGCTTGCGAACAAGCTGACGGTCGCAGAAGGCGAGGGGGACCAGGCATTTACCTGCGCCGGCTTCCAGGAATTTATCCTGGGCTCGCTTTTTGGCTGGGTGCATAAGGAGACCGGGAAACGGAGGTTCATGGACAGCTATGTGCAGATGTCGCGGCAGCAGGGCAAGAGCGTCCTCAATGCCATCCTGGGCATCAAGTGCAGCAATTTTGACAATTACAGGAATGGCCAGATATACTGCACGGCGACAAAGTCAGACCAGGCGCGGATCGTCCTGGATGAGATCTCCAAATTCATAAACGCCGACGCGGACCTGCGGGAGCTGTATGACATAAAGGACTATAAGAATAAGATAACCGGGAAGCTCACAGGCACGTACATCCGCGCCTTGGGACGGGACACGAAGACCATAGACGGGATCAAGCCGTACCTGGGCATCGTGGACGAGTACCACGCGCACAAGGACAACCAGATGTACAAGCTGCTGAAAGGAGGCACGAGGAAGATGACGCAGTCGCTGGTCTCGGTCATCACCACGGCGGGGTTCAACCTGAACGGGCCCTGCTATGAGCTGTACAGGTACTGCCAGAGGGTGCTGCGGGGCATTGACAGGAATGAGCGGCAGTTTGTCTACATAGCCCAGATGGATGGGGAGGATGACATCTGGGACCCGAAGAACTGGATAAAATGCTGCCCGCTGACCGGGCATGACCCGGAACTGCTCCCACAGATGCAGGAGGACGCGGCGAAGGCGCGTTCCATGGGCGGCGCTGAGCTGCGTGACTTCATGACCAAATCGCTGGACATATGGGTGACAGGCCAGGAGGCCAAATTCATTGACCTGGCAGACTGGGAAAAGTGTGCATGCCAGAAGACGCTGGAGGACTTCCGGGGCCAGAGGGCAGTATGCGGGCTTGACCTGTCCAGCGGGGGCGACCTCACGTCGCTTGCCCTGGAGTTCCCTCATGAGGACAGGGGGACGGGCGATAAGAAGTATTACCTATATTCCCATTCGTTCATGCCAAGGCAGCGCATGCAGGAGCACATGGAGCAGGAGGACAATGCGCCGTATGTCATCTGGGAACAGGAGGGGCTGCTCACGGTGACGACGGCGGCATCGGGCATCAAGACGGACTATAAGGCAATACTGGCGCACCTGCACGGGCTGGTCAGCACATACGGGATAGACCTGACGGCAATTGCATACGACCCGCACAATGCGAGCGCATTCCTGGCAGACCTTGAGGACTTCGGGTGCGACCTGGTGGAAATCAGGCAGAGCGCAAGGAGCCTCAATGACGCGACCGTGGACTTCCAGCTGGAGGTGAAGGCGCACAATATTGGGTATGACGGGCGCAACAGGCTGCTGACAAGGTCCATGAACGACGCCATCCTATCAGCGCCGAACAGCTTCGGAGAAATTAAGATAGATAAGATGTCACAGAAGGACAGGATAGACCCATGCGACGCGGCCATCTGCGCCCATAAGGTGGCGATGGGCGTGGAGGTGGATGAGATAACGACAGACCAGAGCGTGGAGGCATACCTGGAAATGTTTGGGAAGGAGGATGGTGCAGGCGGCAGATGAAGGCATTTGACAGGATAAGGGAGTTTTTTGGCAGGGCCATAAGGCCGGCGGCGGGCGCGGAGGACGAGTGGCTGCTGGAATGGCTGGGGATACCAGGGACGCCAAAGAAGGCGCTGGGGGAGGTGACCTACTTCACCTGCCTTAAGATGCTGTCGGAGACGCTGGGGAAGATGCCGGTCAAATTCTACCAGCGGACGGAGCGGGGGATTGAGGAGGCGGGCGCAAATGCGGCGTATGGCCTGCTGAGGACGCGCCCGAACCCGCAGATGACGCCGACGACATTCTGGGGGACGGTGGAGAACAACCGGAACCATTATGGGAACGCTTATGTGTGGATCCAGAGGGAATTTAGCCGCAGGAAGTACGGCGGGGACTTAGAGGTAAAGAACTTATGGGTCATGCCGTCAAGCGACACGTCCGTCATCGTGGACGACAAGGGCGTATTCGGCGCGGCAGGCGACATCTACTACTGGTATACGGACAGGTACAGCGGGGAGAGCCATATCTTCCCGTCAGGCGACGTGATGCACTTCAAGACGTCAACGTCGTTCGACGGCCTGACTGGGGCGCCAGTCAGGGAAATCCTGAAGGCGACCATAGAGGGCGGCCTGGAAAGCCAGAGATTCATGAACAACCTCTATACGGGCGGGCTGACCGCGCGTGCAGCCCTGCAGTATACTGGCGACCTGTCCCCAAAGCTGGAAAGGAAGCTGGTCGCAAGGCTGGAGGAATATGCGAACGGGGCGAACAACGCGGGCAAGTTCATCCCTATCCCCATCGGCATGAAGCTGGAGCCGCTCAACATCAAGCTGACGGACAGCCAGTTCTTTGAGCTGAAGAAATACAGCGCCCTGCAGATCGCGGGGGCATTCGGCATAAAGCCGAACCAGATAAACGACTACGAGAAGAGCAGCTATGCCAACAGCGAGATGCAGAACATCTCTTTCTACATTGACACGGAATTGTATATCTTGAAGCAGTATGAGGAGGAGATGGACTATAAGCTGCTGGACCCGCAGGAAAGGGAAGAGCAGAAATACTGGAAATTCAACGAAAATGTCATCCTGCGCACGGACGCGAAGAGCCAGGCGGCAATCCTGACAGGGTACGTGCAGAATGGCATATACACGCCAAACGAGGCAAGGTCATTCATGAACAGGCCGCGCATGGAGGGCGGCGACTGCCTGATATGCAACGGGAACTACATCAAAGTCGCGGATATCGGCAAAGGCCAGGGGGAAGGAGGCAGCGAAGGTGGCGAAGACCTTAAGATTACAAAAGAAAGACAGGAATGGCCGGTATAATGAGGCCGGGAGCATTGAGATCCGCAACGAGGCGGGGGAGGCAGCAGACCTGTTCTTTTTTGGGGACATCAACAGCGAGAGCTGGGGGGAATGGCAGAAATATTATCCCGAGGACAGGGCGCCGAAAGACGTGCAGGATTTCTTAGACCAGCTGGACGGCGTGTCAAAAATCAACGTGCATATCAACAGCGGCGGCGGGTCTGTGTTCGGGGGCATAGCCATCTACAATATCCTGAAACGGCACAGCGCGGAGATAACCGTGTATGTGGAAGGCCTGGCGGCGAGCATCGCCAGCGTCATCGCGATGGCAGGTGACAGGATCATCATACCAGAAAACGCGCAGATGATGGTGCATAAGCCAAGCAGCATCACATGGGGCAATGCGGACGACATGAGGAAGGAGGCAGAGGTCTTAGACGGCTGCCAGAAGGTAATCCTGAACACCTATATGCAGCATGTGAAGGAGGGCATAACGCCGGAGCAGATAAATGCGCTGATTGATGCGGAGACATGGAAGAACGGCAGGGAATGGCAGGAATTCTTTGACATTGAGGTATCAGAAAAAAGCAATGCAGCAGCCTGCACGAGCGGGTATTTCTGCCATTACAGGAACCTGCCGGAAGAGCTGGAAGGGAAGCAGCCGGGGCTGCAGGCAGACGACATTGGGGGCATAGTCGACGCGCTGGCAGAGCGGCTGAAGGAAATGCTGGGGGACAGGCAGGCACAGGACGCAGGCCGGGACAGGCAGGCACAGGCCATCTTGGAGGACTTAGACTATATCTAAGCCTTCCAAATACAGAATGTAAGGAGGTTAGGGCATCATGAATGAGGAACTGAGGAAGATGCTGGACAGCATCAAGGCAAAGAAGCAGGAAGTACGGGACCTCTGCAAGGAGGGCAAGGTTGAAGACGCAGAAAAGGCAAAGAAGGAGCTGATAGGCCTGCAGGCACAGTTCGACCTGCTCTACGACCTGGAGCAGGAGAAGCTGGATGATATGCAGCAGAAGGCAGAGGCGGGGAATGCGAAAAAGGTTGTGGACAAGGCTAAGAAAGTAGAGGGCGCGTTCGTGAATGCAGTCAGGGCGGCAGTGGGCAAAGGCGCCTTATCGGAAGAGGATAAGGAGATCCTCAATTCCATGAATGAGGGCAAGGACGAGGACGGCGGCCTGACAGTGCCAAAGGACATCCGGACGGCTGTCAGGGAGCTGCGGCGTTCGGAGGATGCCCTGGAGACCCTTGTGAACGTGGAGCGCGTGGCCACATTAAGCGGCAGCAGGGTCATTGAGCGGCACGCCGACCAGACGCCTTTTGACAATGTGGAAGAGGCGGCGGAGTTCCCGGAAGCCTCCACCCCGCAGTTTGAGAAGGTTGACTACACGGTAAAGAAAAAGGGCGGCATCCTAAAGGTCACACAGGAACTCCTAAGCGACACGTCCGAGAACATCATCGGCTACCTGAAAAAATGGATTGCCAGGAAGGCGAAGGCGACCAGGAACTTCATGATCATTGCCAAGGTTCGCGAGATTACCCAAGGCGCGGAGGTGCAGGTAGAAGGCCTGGACGACCTGAAAAGGATCTTCAATGTGCTGCTGGACCCGGCAATTGCCCTGGGCGCGTGCGTGGTCACGAACCAGGACGGGTATAACTGGCTGGACACATTGAAGGACAAGGACGGCAGGTACATCATGCAGCCAGACCCGACAAAGCCCATGGACGTGCGGCTGTTTGGCAGGTATCCCGTAAAGAAGGTAAGCAATAAGACAATGCCGAGCGTGGCGGCAGGGGGCGGCCAGAAGGCGCCAATCATCTGCGGCGACCTGAAGGAGGCAGTCACAATCTTTGACAGGGAGACGCTGACAATCGATATCTCAAGTACCGCAGGCGAACTGTGGAAGACAGACCAGACAGGGATCAAGGTGCGTGAGCGGCTGGACATCCAGGAAGTGGATGGGGAGGCCGTCATCATGGCCGAGTACCTAATGGCAGCAGGCAGCGGGGCATCCGCCGCAAGCATAGGGCAGGAAGGGGAGAAGGCCTATACGCGGGCAGAGATTGAGGCAATGACAAAGGCGGGCATCCTGGCCTTAGGGGCGCAACTGGGGTACACAATGACAACAACGGAGGCAAACACGAAGGAACAGATTGTAGCCGACTTCATGGCGCAGCAGGAAGCGGCGCAGGGCTAGGCGCAGCAGGGGCGGGATACCCCGCCGCCTATAAAGGCAGGTGTACAGGGTGGCAATCATAACGCTGGAAGAGGTAAAAGGGTATGCAAGGATTGACATTGACGAGGATGACCAGCTATTGGAGACGCTGATCGCATCAGCAGAGGAATACCTGAGAAATGCAACTGGCAAGGAATACCCTGAAAAAGACGAAAACGGCAGCAAAATAAACTATGAACTTGAAAAAATCTATCTGCAGTTACTGGTCGCCCATTGGTACGAACAGAGATCCCCCACAGGAAACGGCAAGGGAACCTATGCAGGCGGCGTGGTGGAAGATTTTAGTTTCATGGCAAAATCAATCATGCTGCAGCTGCAGAATAAGTAGGTGGGCTATGGACATAGGAAGGATGAACAAACGGATCACGTTCTGCAGGTATGAGGAAAAAGAGAATGCCTTATCGCAGAAAGTGCAGGAACTGGCAGAGGTGAAGAACGTATGGGCAGGCGTGGAGCCGACAAGGGGCAGGGAGTACCAGGAGGCGCAGCGCATAAGGCCGGAGCTGACCTATAAAGTGACGGCACGGTACCACAGGGGCATCACGCCGGACATGGTCATAAAGTGGGGCGGGCGCTATTTTAACATCGTCTCCATCATTAACGTAAGGGAGAAAAACGCGATGCTGGAAATCATATGCACAGAGAACCTACAGAAAAGCGGCTTAATATGTACAGAAGTCCTGCAGGAAAGACCTTTACCGTGCAGGCAGGACAGGGGGGATGCAGATGGCAGCAGGCATGGATTTTGAAATCAGCGGCCTGGAGGCGCTGGAAAGGGACCTGACGGCAGCAGTAAGGGCGGCGCCGGAAACGGCCAAGGAGACCTTACAGGAGATAAGCAAGGACTTCAGGAAGTCCGCAAAGAAAAGGGCGGACGCCGAGCTGAAGCCGCACGCGCGTGAGGGGAGTGAGAAGAATAAGGCAATCCGTAGGAAATGGGGCTCAAAGGTCATTGAGGACGGCATAGGGGCGACGGCCTTAGTGTGGAACAGCGCAAGGCATTTCCACCTGGTCGAGAACGGCCACCAGCTCGTGCGCGGCGGCCATGCCTGCGGGTTCGTGCCAGGGAAGCACATCATGGAGAAGACGCGGGAGGAATACAGGGACATTGTGCCGGAGCGGTTTGGGAAGATGGTGGACGGCATCTTAAAGGGGCGTGGTCTGGATTAAGTTTGTGGAAATCAAGAAGGCAGCCAATGGGCTGCTGAAAGGGAGGTACCCGCCGCCACAGTACAGGATTTATGGGAAGGAGATCCGGGAAGGGTATGAGGCGCCCTGCTTCTTCACGGAGATCCTGGACAGGGGCGGCAGGGCAGAGACAAGGAATTTCGCGAAAGGCGGCTTCACGGTCAAGATAACGTATTTCCAGGCGGAGAGGGACGAGCTGGACCAGCTCAAGAAGGTAGATGAAATAAAAAGCCTTTTTGGGATGTCCTTCCGCGTCGGGGAACGCAGGCTGACGGCAGGCGACTTTTCGCATGACTACATCGGGGAGTACCAGGACATCCTGCAGGTCAGCATTGAGTTTGGCTACAGGGAAAACACGCAGGAGGCAGATACGGCGTCGGTGGCACAGGAAATAGGCGTGGAAATCACGCAGGACGAAAAGGAGGTCTGAAAGAATGGGAGCGCCAAGCATTGACATCAGTTTTATTGAGAAAGGCATTTCGGCGGCCACGCGGGGAGAGCGGGGCATCGTCATGCTGTGGGTTAAGGACACGCTGCCGGCATCCGCGGCCAACCCGGCGACAGTGGTGACGGAAAGCGACATACCGGCAGGCCTGTCAGACACGGCGGCAGAGCAGGTGAGGCTGGCAATGGCCGGCTATACGAACGCGCCAAAGAAAGTACTCG
Source organism: uncultured Lachnospiraceae bacterium (assembly GCA_910577785.1). Classification (GTDB taxonomy): domain Bacteria; phylum Bacillota; class Clostridia; order Lachnospirales; family Lachnospiraceae; genus Petralouisia. The sequence goes on from CAJTNT010000014.1 coordinate 24,180, forward strand.
TGTACGGCATGGGGATCGCGGAAGATGCGGACACGGCAGCAGTCGAGGCCGGGTATAAAAAGGCAATGGATGCGGCAGAAACGACACGTTTTGACTACCTGGCAGTCCCGACCGTGGGGACGGACGGCAAGGGGGAGGACGTTGCGTCATGGGTCAAGGCCATGAGGGGGACGAGGAAGAAAAAAGTCAAGGCAGTACTGCCGAATGTGGCGGCAGACAATGAGGGCGTCATCAACTTTACAACGGAAAAGAGCATCCGGACAGAAACCGTGACCGGGACGGACGGGACAAAGACAGCCGTGGACACCGTATATACGGCGGAACAGTACTGCGCGAGGATTGCCGGGCTGATCGCAGGCACGCCCATGACCATTGCCTGTACCTATGCGCCGCTGCCGGAGCTATCAGACTGCACGAGGCTGGCAGACATCGATGCGCCGGTGGACAGGGGGGAGCTCATCCTCTTCTATGACGGGGAGAAGGTGAAGGTGGTGAGGGGCGTCAACAGCTTCGTCACCACGGCTGACGGCAAGGGCGAGAGCTTCAAGAAGATTAAGATTGTCGAGGCCATGGACATGATCCATGACGACATCGTAAGGACGGCGCAGGACAGCTACCTTGGCAAATATGCGAACACATATTCCAACAAGTGCCTGCTGCTGACGGCAGTCAGCAGCTATTTCGCGCAGCTGAAGCGCGACGGGATCATAAGCAGCTATTCGGTGGGGCTGGACGCGGACGCCATCCGGGCTTACCTGAAAGGCAGGGGGCAGCAGGCCACGCTTGACAGAGGCACGGTCAAGGACATTGACGAGTGCAGCGATGAGGAGATAGCCACGGCGGACACAGGCGCAAGCGTGTTCCTGTTCGGAAATGTAAAAATATTGGACGCAATCGAAGACATCAAGATGCCTATTTACATTTAAGGGAAGGGGGCAGGAAAAATATGCCGAAGGAATTTAAAGCGGAGCAGGTCATAAACGGGTCATGGGGCGAGGCATGGCTTGACGGCGAATACCTTGCCCAGGTGACAGCGCTGAAGGCGGAGGTCACGCCCAAAAAGACTGCCATCACAATGGTGCAGAGGCTGAACGAAGGCCAGAAGATGACCGGGCTGGAATTAAAGGGGGAGCTAAAGCTGCACAAGATCAACAGTTTCGTCATGAGCAAAATGAGCAGTTATTTCAAGCGGGGCAAGATGATGACCTGCACGATCATGTCTAACCTAAATGACCCGGACGCGCTGGGCGCGGAGCGGGTGGAGCTATACGGCTGCCTGTTAGACAAGCTGATCCTTGCGGACTGGGAGGCAGGGAAGATGTGCGAGGAAACTTATGGCTTCACGTTTGAGGACTGGGAGCTGAGGGATATAATCAAATCGGACGGATAAAAGGAGGGATAGGCAATGAACCTGGTTGAGAGGCTTCTGGCGGTAGACAGGAAAGAATTTGACAGGATTGAGAGGAAAGAGGTTCCCAGCAGGCAGCTGGCCAAGCTGGTGGGGGAAGGCGCAAAAGTGACCATACAGGCAATCAGCGGCGACCTTTTCAGCGGGCTGTCCGCGAGCGGGCTGGACAATGACGGGGAGGTCGACTATGGCAGGGCATTCGACACAAACGCAAAGGTTGTGGCGGCGGGCATCGTGGACCCCGACCTGAAAAATGAGGGGCTGCAGAGGCACATGGGCGTGGCGACGCCTGCAGAAGCGGCCAAGAAGATATTCAAGGGGGAGGTCAACCGGATCGCGGCGGAAATCGCAAGGCTAAGCGGCTTTGGCGACGAGCTGGAGGCAGACAAAGAGATAAAAAACTGATCGGGGGCGACCGGGAGGTGGGCATGGACTACCTCCACTACCGCCTCAAGAACTGGAAGCCCCTTGAGTACATGGGGATGCCGGAAGGGCAGAAGCGCGTGGCGCGGGCGTATATGCGCCAGGAAATAAGGGACAGGGAAGAAGAGTACAGGGCAATACAGAAAGCAGCAGGGGGCAGGTGACATGGGAAGGGTAATCAGCACTGCGATACAGTTCATAGACGGCTTCACAAGGCCTTCCAGGGAAGTCATCCAGGGCATGCGCCGGATGGGGAATGAGGCAATAAAGTCCGGGAAGCAGATACAGAACGCAGGGAGGACGATAGCGAGCGCAGGCTCCGCGCTGACCAAGGCAGTGACCCTCCCCATCGCCGGCGTGGCGACGGCGGCGGTAAAGACGGCCGCTGACTTTGAGTCGGCAATGTCGGAAGTTGGGGCGATTTCAGGCGCGAGCGGCGGGGACATGGCGAAGCTGACCGCAAAGGCCAAAGAGATGGGCGCGACAACCGCATTCTCTGCCAGCGAGAGCGCCGAGGCCATGAAATACATGGCCATGGCAGGCTGGAAGACAGCGGACATGACCGAGGGCATCGCAGGCATCATGGACCTTGCGGCGGCATCGGGCGAGGACCTTGCCGCCACATCGGACATTGTGACGGACGGGCTGACAGCGTTCGGGATGTCGGCGAAGGAAAGCGGGAGGTTTGCCGACGTCATGGCGGCCACGTCATCGAACGCGAACACGGATGTAGCCAAGATGGGCGAGACGTTTAAATATTGCGCATCAACAGCGGGTGCAATGGGGTATAGCGTAGAGGATATTTCCGTGGCCATTGGAATCATGGGGAATTCCAGCGTAAAGGCCAGTAATGCAGGGACAACATTAAGAAATATGATAACGAACCTGGCAAAGCCGACAGATTCACAGGAAAAAGTCATGAAAAAGTTGGGCATAAGCCTGAAAGACGGTAGTGGAAATATGAAAAGCTTTGCGGAGGTAATGGATAACTTGCGATCGTCGTTCGCAGGATTATCGAAAACCGAAAAGACAGCGGCAGCAGCTACTTTAGCGGGAAAGCAGAGTGTAGCAGGGTTCATGACGCTCGTAAATGCAAGCACAGAGGATTTCGACAAGCTGACAGCTGCCATCAATAATTCGTCAGGATCCGCCAAGGAAATGTCGGAGAAGATGCTCGACAACCTAAACGGGCAGCTGACCCTCCTGAAATCGGCAGCAGAGGGGATAGCAATCACCATAGGGGACAAGCTGATGCCCTATGTGAAGACCGCGGTTTCGTGGGTACAGAAGGCAGCAGACTACATAAACAACCTAAGCGATGCGCAGCTGGACAATATCATCAAGTGGGCAGGCATCGCGGCGGCAGTAGGTCCGGCGGTAGTGGCATTTGGCAAGGTTGTCACAGCCGTGGGGAGCGCCCAGCGGTTATTTGGGACGGTGACGAAGACAATAGCAAATTTTGGCGGCATCATGGGCGTGTTCACAAGCCCTGCCGGAATCGTGGTTGGGGTGCTGGCAGCAGTTGCGGCAGCAGCTTTTCTGATTATAAGGAACTGGGGTCAAGTCAAGGGTTTCCTAAAGGGTGTCGGAAACTGGTTTGAGGACGTATTCGGGAAAGCAGGGCTTTCGGTTGAAGGCTTTAAAAACAGGTTCGCGTCAATCGGGAATGCAGTCGGCAGCATAGCAGGGAAGATAGGCGGCATCTGCAAGTCCCTAGCGGGGATATTTGAGGGCTGGTTTCTCCAGACTAAGCATGTTTCAGATATGGACAGTGCCTTAAGGATGCTTGCAGGTGGGATGGCATCAGCGTTTGATGGGATTGTTTCGGCGGCTGGTAAAGGGCTGGCGGCGTTGGATGCCTTGTTAGGGTTTTTCACGGGCGCATTTGCTGGCAATTGGGGCAGTGCGGCACAGGGATTCAGGGACAGCATGAGGAATATTTTCCCTGCAAGCACGGCAAATGGGATAATCAAGGCATTCAATGCCATGCTGCCGGGCATAAAGGCAGTTGTGGCAGGCATAAAGGGGGCATTCCGTGGGATTTTAGGCGATGCCATGGATATAGCTAGGAGTCTGGTGAATGCATTCCATGGCGTAGGGTTAATGATCAAAGGCATATTCAGCGGCGATGCAGAAAAAGCCCTAAAAGGGTTCCAGACAGTGGCATACAACATTGCTGGCGCCATAGGCAATTTTTTTAAGGCAAAGATAAACGTCATCAAGAATTTTGCTATAGGCGCCTTGTCAGGCTTCCTGCCAGAAGATGCCATGAAACACATTGCAGGAGCGTTTGATGCCGTACTGGGGGCATGGGACGTTGCAATAGGCGCCGCATATGGCTGCATTGGAAGTTTCGTGCAGGCAATAAAGCCGCTGTTTGAAGACCTTAAGACGGTTTTTAAGGGCGTGGCGCAGTTCGTGGGAGCCGTGTTCACCGGGGACTGGAAAGGTGCGCTGGACGGCCTGAAGACCATTGCAGTGGGCGCCCTGTCCGGGCTGGTGAATGCCGTCAAGGCACCGTTTAAGATGATAGCAGGCGCGGTAAAAGGCGCAATAAATACATTCAAAGGCCTGGATATTATGAAAAGCATCCTGTCCGGGCTGGGCAATGCCATCAAGGACGTGCTGGTCAAGTGCGGTGTTGACATGGGGAAGTTCAGTGCGGCCATAGAGAACATCCAGGCACGTGCCGGCAGCATACTGAATGGGCTGAAAGAAATATTCGGCGCAGTATTCAGCGCGGTTGGGGATACCGTCAGGGCAGTGGCTGCAGTGATCGCAGGCATTTTCGGGGAAAAGGTAAGCAGCACCTGCAGCGCTGCTGGGGCAGTGCTCACGGCATTCAAGGCAGTGGCATGTGCTGCATTCGGCTTTGTCTCAGATGCCGTAAAAAAGGCGATGGCCATAATCGTGCCAGTAGTCAGGGTGGCATTTGGCGCGGTGCAGGGCGCGGTATCGGCGGCGGCAAACATAATCACGTCCGTTATAAGCGGGGTGATGACCGTTATTGATGGGCTGGTGACCTTCATCTCAGGCGTGTTCACCGGGAACTGGCGGCAGGCATGGGAAGGCGTACGGAGCATCTTCAAGGGGATCTTTGACAGCTTCGCAGCCATCTGCAAGGCTCCAATCAACGCGGTCATAGGCATCATAAACGGCGCAATCTCATCCATAAACAAGATCCATGTCACGATACCAGAAGGGGTGCCGGGGCTGGGCGGCAAGTCATTCGGGTTCAGCATACCGAGGATACCGCAGCTATACAGGGGGACGGACAGCTGGAAGGGCGGCATGGCCGTCATACATGACCGGGGCGGCGAGATCGTAGACCTCCCGCAGGGCTCAAGGGTATACCCGCATGACAGGAGCATCGAGATGGCGCGGAAGGACGGGGCGGCGCATGGGGCAGGCCAGGTGACGGTCACCATCCAGAAGCTGGCAGACCGCATAGAGGTAAGGAGCGACAGCGACATAGACCGCATCGCGGAGGCGCTGGCATACAGGCTAAGGAAAGTGGCATGCAACATGGGCATGGCATAAGGAGGGAGGCAGGCATTGGAAATCTGGCTAAAGCAGGGCAAGGAAAAATTACGGCTTGCAGTCCTGCCGGAATCGTATGAGCTGACAAGCGAGAGCGGGAACACGCAGGCAACCGTCCATTCATTTGGGGAAATAAACCTGCTGGGGAAAAGGAAGCTGAGGAATGTCTCCTTCTCATCCTTCTTCCCGAAGCAGAAATACAGCTTCTGCGAGTACACGTCATTCCCGACGCCGAAGGAAAGCGTGAGGCGGGTCGAGAAGATGAAGAATGCGGGCGTGCTGCACCTTACGATGACAGGCACGCCGGTAAACATGGACTGCACGATAGAGAGCTTCACCTGGGGCGAGGACGACGGGACCAAGGACATAAACTTCACGCTGGAATTCAAGGAATACAGGAAGGTGCAGGTAAAGGCGGCCAAAAAGAAGGCAAAGGGCGCGAAAGGGAAGGAAAAGGCGTCAAAGAAAATAACGCCGGCTCTGACGCAGCGGACAACAAAAGGGCTGGTAAGCACGACATATATGGCTAAGCAGGGGGACTGCCTGTGCAAGGTGGCCAGGGAGCTGACGGGTAGCACAGCGAACTGGTATGCGATACTTAACCAGAACTGGGACGCCATGGGCGGAAACCCCAATGCAATCTACCCAGGCCTGCAGCTGGTGATAAAGGCATGAAGGTGAAATGGGTAAAGGTAAAAGACGGAAATGCCTATACAAGCGACATAACCCAGGCCGTGGCAAAGGTATCCTGGGGAGGCTCCGTGTCACAGGCGGCACGGACAGCGGAGATAGAGGTAATCAGCGCGCCGGATGACGTGAATATAAAAAACCTGAAGCTGAACATCGGCGCGGGGCATGTGATTAAGCTATACGAGGGCGGCGGCCTGATCTTCTACGGGGAGGTACAGAGCGCCAGGAAAATAGGCGAGGCAGGAACCGTGGCATATACCTGCTATGACCTGCTGAACCACCTGCTTAAAAGCACCTGCAGCTACAACTTCTCCAACACGACGGCGGAGAGGATAGCAAGAAAGGTGTGCGCCGACCTGGGGATCAAAGCTGGGGGCATCGTGGCGACAAAAGCAGAAATAAAAAAGATGATCATAGACGGCGACACGCCCTATGACGCCATCATGAAGGCCTATACGAAAGCATCGAAGAAAACCGGGAAAAAGTACATCTGCCGCATGGACGGAGCCAAGCTGTCAGTCGAGGAAAAAGGGAAGCGGGTGAAGGGCTTCGTGCTGGCGGAGGGATACAACATAACCAGCGCAGAGTACGAGGAAACAATAGAGAACATGGTAAACGTGGTGAAAATCTATGATGAGAAAGGGGCGCAGGTCGGGGAGGTAAGGAACGATAAATGGGCAGGGAAATACGGCATTTACCAGAAGGCCTATAAAAAGGAAAAAGGGATAAACGCAAAAGCGGCAGCCAAAAGTCTGCTGCAGGGCATAGAGAAGCATGTGACGGTCGGGGCGGCAGACGGGGATCTGAAGTGCATCGCAGGCAACGGCGTGGAAGTCTATGACAGGGCAACCGGATTAAATGGCTTATTCTGGATTGACAGCGACACCCACACATGGGAGAACGGCACGCACATGATGAGCCTGGAATTAAATTTTAAGAATATCATGGACAGCAAGGAATACGAGGAAAAGGAAGGATAGGGAGGTGGCGCAGGGATGAACAGCCCATATGAGGAAATACTGGGCATGATGAGGGATGAGGGGAAAAAGGACAATCCCTCGCCGATCCAGATCGGGATGATGACCGGCGCGGAGAGCTGCAGGATCGGCAGGCTGGAACTGTCGGGCAGCGACCTGCTCATGGCCGAACACCTGAAAACAGGGTACCAGAAGGATAAAAACACGTTTGCCGCGCCGCTGAAGGAAGGCGACAAGGTGGCCATTTACCGTATCAGCGACGAGCTGTATATCATCTTAGAAAGGCTGGTGTAAGGGATGGAGCTGCTGCCAACATATATTGAGGATGATGAGGAACTGGACGGCCTGGAAGAAGAGGAAAGGGCGCCGAAAGAATACGGCATAGACTTTAAGACCGGGCAGCTGACCGGGGAAATCGTGGAGGGGAAGGAGGCCATAAAGGTCTGGATATGGCTTGCCCTGCAGACCCCGCGCTACAGGCACTATATCTATACATGGGATTATGGGAGCGAGGCCGGGGACCTCATAGGGCAGGGCTACTCAGAAGAGTACACGGAGGCAGAGGCACAGTGGATGGTGGAGGACTGCCTGCTTGTGAACGAGGCCATAGAGGGCATATCGGACTTCAGCACCAGCATAGAGGGAAGCACCCTGTCCATATCATTCGTGGCCAACACCATATATGGGGACGTAAGTTTCCAAGGCCAGGAGGCCGTGAGGGCGGCATGAGGAGGGAATATGGAATATGCTATTTGAAGACAGGACACTGGAAAATATACTGTCTGACCTGAAAGGCACGGTTGGCAGCGGCATAAGCACGGATGAGGGGACGCTGATAGACCATGCCTTCCGGGGCGCGGCGGCGGAGCTTGAGAAGGCGTACATAGAGTTAAGCCTGGTCGACCAGAACGGTTATGCAGAGACAGCAGACAGGGAACACCTGATATTGAGGGCAAAGGAAAGGGGCATAGAGCCATTTGCGGCATCCAATGCCATATGGAAGGCAAGCCTCAATGCCGGAGCCGGGCTGGGCGTGCGCTTTTCGGCAGGGGAACTGACATATATCTGCACAGAGGTAATGGGGGACGGGAAGTGCCGACTCATGTGCGAGCAGGCAGGGGCAAGGGGGAACATAAGGCAGGAAGGCCTTGCCCCCATTGAGTACACGGAAGGGTTTGAAAGCGGGGAGCTGGAAGAGCTCCTGGTACCGGCGCGGGATGAGGAAGGGACAGAGGACTTCCGCGCACGGTATACCTCCATTGTGGCGGCGGCACAGGCATTTGGCGGGAACCGCGCACAGTACAAGGCCATGATGCATGGGATTGAGGGGGTCGGGGCCTGCAAGCTGTACCGCGTGACGCAGGGCGATAGGAGGATAAAAATCTATTTCCTGGACAGCACATACAGGACGCCTAGCAGCGAGCTGGTAAGGGACGTGCAGGAAACCGTTGACCCATCCGGGAAACAGGGGGAAGGGGAAGGTGAGGCGGCCATGTTCCATGTCGTGGACATCTGCCCATGCGCGTCTAAGACAGTAAACATTGAGGCAGAGATAACGGCAGGCAGCGGGCAGGCATGGGAGGACCTGCTGCCCAAGGCACAGGAGAAAGTGGACGGCTATTTCCTTGAGCTGGCAAAAGGCTGGGAAGACGGGGGGCAGATAGTGGTAAGGGTATTAAGGGTAAACGCGGCAATTGCAAGCATTGACGGGATTGTGGACGTGCAAGGCACCATGCTGAACGGGAAAAGCGGTAACTTGACCCTGGACCCAAACGAAGTCCCAGTAAGGGGTGAGATCACATGCAGGAACTGATACTGAACCATTACCCGCAGGTAATAAAGAAGATGAGGGAAATACAGGAGATTGCGAAGGGGGAGGACATAGAGTTCCAGAAGCTGGATGTGGCAATAAAGCGGGCGTCACAGAACATGTTCGTGGCCACGGCGGATGAGGCAGGACTGGAACGGCTTGAGGGGCTGCTGGGCATCACGCCAAATACATCACAGGGAATTGAGGACAGGAGGCTATACATACTCTCCATGATGAACCGCAGGCGGATGGGCATGTCCGAGCTGAGGCAGATGCTGTCCGCATACTCGGAAGACATCACGTTGGTCATAGAGGAAGACAGCAGTGCTTTGTCGGTGACCGTAGGGGACGGCGCAAGGCACATACAGGCAATACACGACATTTTAGAAGAGATGATCCCGCTACAGGTATATATACGGTATAAGCTGAAAGTAAGCCAGATGTACCTGGACGGCACGGGAAGGCTGGACGGCAGCAGCCTCCTGGGGGGAGAGACGAAGGAATGGGAAGGGTAAGGGGACAGGATGACATAAGGAGGGGAAAATGGCAAATTTCCAGATACCAGGGGAGCCTGGGTACACAGAAGAAATTAGAAAATTTGAGACGACAGACCCGGCGCATGCGGATCTGTTCAATGAGGCCTTCCAGAAGCTGGTTGAAAATGACGCATACTTAAAGAGGAAAAAGCAGGACACCATGGCAGTGGACAGCTCCCTTTCTGGCACAAGCACAAACCCTGTCCAGAACAAAGCCGTGAAGGCCGCCCTGGACGGGAAATCAAGCACGGGGCATACACACGCTGCCGCCACCACCACGGCTGCGGGCTTCCTGTCGGCCGCGGACAAGCGGAAGCTGAACGGCGTAGATGAGAATGCGAACAACTACACGCACCCATCCACGCACCCGGCCACCATGATAAGCCAGGACACAACGCATCGGTTCGTCACAGATGCGGAGAAGCAGGCCTGGGATGCCCTGTATGCGCAGCTGGTCGCATACACAGATGGGGCAATCGCCGACCTTATAGGCGGTGCGCCTGCCACTCTGGATACGCTCAAGGAAATTGCAGATGCCATTGCGGAAAATAGGGATGTAGAACAGGCCTTGAATGAGGCGATTGGCAAGAAGGCGAGCCAGGCGGAGCTGGACACCCATACAGGAAACAATATAATACACGTCACTGCCACGGACAAGCAGGGCTGGAACAAAGATATTGCGGAAAGGGAAGTGGCGTTCACCCAGGCGGCCACCAGGGCAAACATTGTTTCTAGGGAGAAGGTAAAAGTCCTTTTGGGGAAGATCAGGAAATGGTTTGCGGACATGAAGGCGGTTGCCTTCACAGGCAGCTATACGGACCTTATAAATAAGCCAGAGATACCAAGCGCTGTCAGGGTCAAGGGGGATGCCGAGAAAGACTACCGGGTTGGGGACGTGAACCTCACGGCTGAGAATATCGGCGCGGCTGCGGAGGATGGAAGCAATGCAGGCAAGTTTGTCCTCAAAAAACAGGGGGGCAGTCCTGGCTGGGATACAGCATATAGAGATTTGGCGGATTATTGTTCCTATGGCGCGACACCGAAATATTACCGTATTAAATTGCCAGGCATTCAGACAGTAGGGATAATGCTGTACATGGAGCTTTCGTTCCGGCAGAGCCAAACTGAAGGCATGGGCGGGAAGCTGATGGTGGCAGCCAGGCATACCTCCGTGGCCCCATACACCTGGCAGAATATAAGATGCGCTGTTTCCGGGACGCTCGGGGATAATATTGGGGTGTTTGCAAGCGACGGCATGTACTTTTATATTTCGGGCGGAAACTCATATTCAGGCATTTCAGTGGACAGGATCCTGGCAGGCGATACGGCCAGGTACCATGACCTGTCAGGCGTGGAGATTGACACTGTGGACTCGCTGCCCGAAACATACCAGACTGCGGCAGTGGAATATACGGTCAGCAAGGCCTACCTAGATAGCCATTTCGTTCCTGACTATATAAGTATTAAGGTAACAGAATTCATGGGTGGCATAGGGTGGAAGAAGATAGCCGTAATTAATGCCGGAAGCGTTGTTCTTGAATCCTGCACGGTCACTATACGCAGGGGATTTTCCTATAACCAAGATGAAACACATAAGATAGACTTCATATGTGCCAGGAATAAGAAAGGGTTTGCGCCAATATATGACATGGCAAGCACGCACCTAATAACAAAAATTAGGTGCGTGGAAAATGCAGATGGGAAATGCTACTTAGAAGTTTATTATGGTGGGACAATGAATAATATTGTGGAAATCATAGTGACATACGCGTCAAACTCTTACAAAATGGGCACCGGGGTAATCAAAACGTACAATTGGAAAGCGATGGACATAGAAGATGACACAGAGACCCCAGGCTCTGGTACGGTCACAGCAACTTATGATATGCCTGCAAATTTCAACACAACGATGCTTGCTATGGCGGACGGAAGTAATGTCAATGGCGTATGGGAGGGGCTGGCCGCAGGCTCTGCCTTAGGGAAATTTGACAATACTAACGGAGACTTAGGCCGGAAGCCCCCATCCTATATAGGGGACGGAAGGGCCAGGTTCCGCATGATGCGTGGCTTTAAAGGGTTGGATGACCCGCCTGGTTATATGGACTGCCTTCTGATGAACACCTATAGGGACAGCACGCAAAAATATGCGACGGCTTTGGGGATCTTAAAAAAAGAAGGCTGCCCGAGGGCATATATTGCAGTCGGGGATGCGTCAGCTGAAAGGTGGAACGCCCAGGCAGAGCTGGTTACCACGGCAAACATAAGCACGGTTGGGATTGCCCGGGCAGATGAAGCCATGGGGAGGCGCATCATCCCGGATACTGCGGATAAAAATTTCAGCCTCCTGGCAGCGGCTGGGATGTATGGGGTAAGCGGGGCCGGCGGGAAGGTATCCGGCGCCCCGGTCATGGATGGATATGGATCCCTGAACTGGTCAATAGCCACCCTGGACTGTGGCAGGGGCAAGAAGCTGCAGGCTGCGGCTGCAATGTACGATAGGGCCGATGATAAAAAACCCGCAGGGGTCTGGCTTAGGGAGTTAGGCCATGGGTCATGGTTCCGCATAGACGCACTGGGCGCATACAGGGCGCTTGACGTGTTCAGCGGGGATATTGAGTTAGACGAAACGGGAAGCCAGTTTGCATGGGCTGACGCCACAGATGGGTTTGGCGGGAATTACCTTAAATCCATGGGAGGGGACGGGGAAAGCCAGACGAAGTTCATGCATCTGCGGACATACGGGTATGCCAGCGACCTGCCAGGGACGAAATTTACCTTTGTTACGGAGCATGTCATCACTATTACGGAAAATGACTATGGATTAGATACAGATGCAGCTGTAGGTGCGCCGGTCATGGCCGGGGGGAGAAATTTTGGGGGCATAGAATACTGTGGGACTACAGGAAATACCTTAAACGGTATTGCACTAGCGGCAAAGAAGTTTGGCGACCAGATGGATGCTGCCAGCATCCATGTGACCAAGGTGGAGTTTCTTTATTCAGCGTAAATTTATTTAGCCCAAAGCCAAGCCATTGGGCTGGCAGGCTCTGGCCCCGGCCTATATCCCTGCACAGGAGGGGGGGTAATGGGGAGGGGGAGCAAAAAAATGTGAAATTTCTAAGCTAGGCAGGCTAAAATAGGGAAAGAAAGGATGGTATTTACATGAAAGCTGGGATTTTATCTGCAATAGGGGTTTTTGGTGGCGCAGTCGCGTCGCTGTTTGGCGGCTTTGACGCCGCCCTGGAGACGCTGCTGATCTTTATGGGGGCGGACTACATAACAGGCCTCATCGTTGCTGGGATATTCCACAGGAGCGAGAAGACAAGCAGCGGGGCGCTGGAGAGCCGCGCCGGGTGGAAGGGGCTCTGCCGGAAGGGCGTCACGCTCCTGGTTGTGCTGGTGGCATGCCGCCTGGACCTTATGCTGGGCAGCAGCTTCATCCGGGATGCGGCAGTGATTGCGTTCATAGCCAACGAGGCCATATCCATCGTTGAGAACGCCGGGCTTATGGGCATACCGCTGCCCATGCCCGTCCTGAAGGCGATTGACGTATTGAAGAATAAATCGGAAAGTGGGGATAAAACAAGTGGTTAAGATTGTATTTAAAAATGGCTGTGTCGTGAAATGGAAGGAAAAGGAATATACTGACTATAAGTATGACGGGAAATGCTTTATCTTAATCAAAAAAGGGAAATGGGCTGCATTTTATAATATGGATAGTGTCGTTTCCATCATAGTAAAATAAAAAGGGAGGGAACCTTATGATTTCAAACTGTGGGCATGACGAGCGGGGAAAGTACTCTGGCGGGGCAGCAGGCGACCAGACAGGCACGGAATGGGCGGTCATCAAGTGGTACAGCAGGCCATGGAAGTGCGTGCTACGGCATCCGGATAAAAAAGTACGGGGCATGATTGCACGGATGGCAAAGGCGGCAGCAGAAAATAATTTAGTCGGTTATGACCAGGCACAGCGTTACACGTTTTGGGAACACCTGAAAGCATCTGGCTATGACCCGGCCAAGATTACGGTAAAGTGCGAGGCGGACTGCAGCTCAGGGGTGGCGGCAATCGTGAAGGCCGTGGGCTGCCGCCTGGGGATCCAAAAGCTGAAAGATGTGAGTATCTATTGTTACACTGGCAATCTGCGGGCAGCTTTAAGGGCAGCGGGATTTAAAGTGTTGACAAGTAACAAATATCTGACATCGGATGCGTATTTGCTTGAGGGCGATGTGCTGCTGAATGACGGGGCGCATACGGCGATAAACGTGATGAATGGCTCAAAGGCAGCGGATTCCACAGTAACATCACAAAACGGCGTAGAAGTTGACGTCAAAATTGACGCAGCGCAGAAATTTAACAAGGGGCTTGCAGGCACATACAAGGTCACGGCATCCGCGCTGAACCTGAGGGCGGGGGCCGGAGCTGACAAGGCATTCCTCACAGAAATGCCGAAAGGCTCAAAGGCAAAGTGCTATGGGTATTACACGGATGTGTCCGGGACAAAGTGGCTTTATGTAGAGGCGGCAGTAGCTGGTAAGAGGTATACAGGTTTTGCCAGCAGCAGATATCTTGCCAAACAATAAGCGAAGTGGCATATTGGCCTTATCCATCCCGAAAATTCACTTTCTCCCCCTTGATATTTTTATTCTTTTTATTTATAATCGCTGTAGGGATAGAAGTGTTTGGATAGGAAATAGTTGCATGATGTCCGCAAAATGTCCGCATACCATGCCAAAACATTGAAAAACGCTAGCGATACAACTTGACTTTTAATCAAGTTGTCCGGGGTTCGAATCCCCGATGTCTCATTGTGGAAAGCCTTTAAAATGGGCATTTCCGAGAGAAAAGCACTCCAATAAATGGGGTGCTTTTTATGTTTGGCTAATATTTGGCTAACAGGGCACGGAATCAATGGGCTGCCCCCTTTCTCCTCGCAGGTAACATGGGTGAAATGTGATCTATCAAAAAAATTCTAATTGACAAACCCGCCATTGCCATGTATAATATACCAGGTATGGATAGGAGACTGTCATGAAAGTAGAGTTAGCAGATTTGATTTCCTGTGAAGACCAGGAGATGTCAAGGCAGGTGGAGATTACGCTTACATCCTTTGATTCGAGGCTGGGGCGGTTCCCCATCGTGAAGAAAGAGCCATTTGCCATACGGTTTGCCAATGAGGGCAATCGGCGGTTATTGATACAGGGAGAGGCGGAGCTTACCATTGCAATTCCATGTGACCGGTGCCTAGAGATGACAGACCAGGCATTTCACCTGAACATTGATAAGGAGATTGACCTTACGGGTGAGAAGGAAGAGATGCGCCTGGAGGAAATGGACTTCATGGCAGGGACGAGCCTGGATGTGGATCAGCTTTTGTTTGGAGAGATTCTGGTGAGCTGGCCGATGAAGGTTCTGTGCAGGGAGGATTGCAAGGGCATCTGCAGAAGATGCGGGGCGAACCTGAACCTGGCAGAGTGTCAATGCCCCCAGGCAGAACTGGATCCAAGAATGGCGGCAATCCAGGATATTTTTAACAAATTTAAGGAGGTGTGATTACAATGTCAATCTGTCCCAAGAATAAATCTTCCAAGGCGAGAAGGGATAAGAGGAGGGCAAACTGGAAAATGACTGCCCCGACGCTGGTAAAATGCAGCAAATGTGGCGAGCTGATGATGCCCCACAGAGTATGCAGGAGCTGCGGAAGCTATAACAAGAAAGAGATTATTCCCCAGGATTAAGGAAGAGCCGGAGGGGGCTGTCGCATGGAGCATGGAACCGTGTAATGAGATGCAAGTCATTTGCAGGCGCATCATTACAGGATCGTGCGCTTTATGCGACAGCCCCTTTTTACTACCATGGGTGATGCATTCACAAGATGCGAAGGAACGGTTCCATCATAGAATAGCAAAGGAGAGGATTTGAGATGAAGATTTTTAGCTTTGAGGGCGGCTTGATGCGTTCGATTTCCAAGTTTACCGATTGTATTTGCCTGAGTATTATGTTTCTGCTGTGCTGTATCCCTGTTATTACGATTGGGACGGCGCTTTCTTCCTTATATTATGCCATATACAAGGTAGTGCGCCATGACAGGGGATATATCTTCCAGGAATATGTGTCTGCCTTCCGTGACAATTTCAAGCAGACGGCGCCAGTGTGGCTGCTGGCGCTGGCGGCTGGGGTATGGCTGGGGGCGGACGTATATGTGGTGCAGCATTACACATCCCCGGATAGCCCGCTCCGCCTGCTGTCCTATGTGTTTTTGCTGGGGCTTGTCCTGTTGCTCTCCTGGATTACGTACCTGTTCCCTTATATGTCCCGTTTTGAGAATACGCGCAAGGCCTGCATGAAGAATGCCATGCTGATGGCAATTGCGCATCTCCCTACTACGGTGGGCCTGCTCGCTGTGGCGGCTGTGATCCTATTGGGAATCTATATGGTAGTTCCGCTGATTATCATGCTGCCGGCTGTCTGCTTGTGGATTCAGAGTTTCTTCCTGGAGCGGGTGTTCCGCAAGTATATGACGGAGGAGGATCGTATTGCGGAGGATGAGCGCAACCGCGTATATTAATAGAGTGGAGGAGGATTTTACGGATGGCAAAATATGTGATGGCGCTGGATGCCGGGACGACAAGCAACCGATGCATTCTTTTCAATGAGAGGGGAGAAATGTGCAGTGTGGCGCAGAAGGAATTCACACAGTATTTCCCGAAGCCAGGCTGGGTAGAGCATGATGCCAATGAGATTTGGTCTTCGCAGCTGGGTGTGGCGGTGGAGGCGATGCAGAAAATTGCGGCATCTGCGGAGGACATTGCGGCAATCGGCATCACCAACCAGCGTGAGACTACGATTGTATGGGACAAGGCTACCGGTGAGCCGGTATACCATGCCATTGTATGGCAGTGCCGCAGGACTTCCGAATACTGCGATTCCCTGAAGGAAAAGGGGCTGATAGACACCTTCCGCAAGAAGACAGGGCTGGTGATTGACGCATACTTTTCGGGCACAAAATTAAAGTGGATCCTGGATCACGTGGAAGGGGTGCGGGAACGTGCCGAGAAGGGGGAATTGCTGTTTGGCACGGTGGAGACTTGGCTGATTTGGAAGCTTACCAAAGGCGCGGCTCATGTGACAGATTATTCCAATGCCGCGCGTACCATGCTTTTTAATATCAATGACCTGGCATGGGACAAAGAAATCCTGGCGGAACTGGGCATCCCGGCGTGTATGCTGCCCAAGCCCATGCCATCCAGCTGTGTCTATGGGATGGCAGACCCTGCTTTCTTCGGTGGGGCAATCCCGGTCAGCGGGGCGGCAGGGGATCAGCAGGCAGCCCTCTTTGGCCAGACCTGCTTTACCGCGGGGGAAGCGAAGAACACATATGGAACGGGGTGTTTTCTGCTGATGAATACAGGGGAAAGGCCTGTATTTTCCAGCAATGGACTGCTGACTACGATTGCATGGGGCGTGGACGGGAAGGTGAATTATGCCCTGGAGGGTTCTATCTTCGTGGCGGGCGCTGCCATCCAGTGGCTGCGTGATGAGATGCGGCTCATTGACAGCGCTTCGGATTCGGAATATATGGCCAAAAAGGTGAAGGATACGCATGGCTGTTATGTTGTGCCGGCATTTACGGGGCTGGGCGCGCCCCATTGGGATCAGTATGCAAGGGGGACGGTTGTAGGCATTACCAGGGGCGTGAATAAGTACCATATTATCCGTGCGACGCTGGAATCCCTGGCCTACCAGGTCAACGACGTCCTGCAGGCCATGCGGGCAGATTCTGGCATTGCGCTGAATTCCCTCAAGGTAGACGGCGGCGCGAGTGCAAATGATTTCCTGATGCAGACGCAGGCCGATATCATCAACGCCCCGGTGAACCGCCCTTCCTGCGTGGAGACAACCGCTATGGGCGCGGCTTACCTGGCAGGCCTTGCCGTGGGGTATTGGCACAGCAAAGAGGACGTGATCAAAAATTGGGCGATTGACCAGACCTTCCGTCCTTCTATATCCGAAGAAGAGCGGGGGGAGAAGATCAAAGGCTGGGAGAAAGCTGTGAAGTACTCATATGGCTGGGCGAAGGAAGAAAAAGAATAGCAAAAGGATAGGTGATGGAGCATGTATGATGTGGCAATTATCGGAGCAGGCGTATCAGGGGCTGCCTGCGCAAGGGAGCTTTCCAGATATCGGCTGCGTATCTGCGTGGTGGAGAAGGAGGAGGACGTATGCTGCGGCACTTCCAAAGCCAACAGCGCCATTGTCCATGCAGGGTTTGACGCAGCGTGCGGCAGCCTGATGGCGAAGCTGAACGTGGAAGGGAACGCGATGATGGATGGGGCGGCGCGGGAGCTGGATTTTCCTTTCCGGCGGAACGGTTCTTTGGTGGTATGCCTCCGGGAAGAGGAACAGCCGGCGCTGCAGACTCTGTATGATAAGGGCGTCAGGAATGGCGTCAAAGGCCTGCGTATCATCGGCCGGGAAGAATTGGCAGCAATGGAGCCAAATATTTCTGAACAGGCGGCTGCCGCCCTGTACGCCCCCACGGGAGGCATTGTGTGTCCCTTTGGCATGAATATCGCCTATGCGGAAAATGCTGCGGAAAACGGGGTGGAGTTCCAGTTTGATACGGAAGTGATTAAGATATCGAAAAAAGGAGATTTTTGGTCGCTTAAGACCAGCAAGGGCGAAATTGAGGCCAGGTACGTGGTAAATGCGGCAGGCGTATACGCGGACAAATTCCATAACATGGTAAGCCGCAAGAAGCTGCACATTACCCCAAGGCGCGGGGATTACTGTCTTTTGGACCGTT
Organism: uncultured Lachnospiraceae bacterium; assembly: GCA_910577785.1. GTDB lineage: Bacteria > Bacillota > Clostridia > Lachnospirales > Lachnospiraceae > Petralouisia. The sequence continues at coordinate 42,370 of CAJTNT010000014.1, forward strand.
CCGCGGAAGGCTTTGTCAACCATACGGTGTTCCAGCTGCCCAATGCATTTGGCAAGGGCGTACTGGTCACCCCCACAGTCCATGGGAACACGCTGGTGGGGCCTACGGCCATTGACATTGAAGACAAGGAGGGGACAAATACGACCCAGGCAGGCATCGACGAGCTGCTCCGCAAGGCGGGCGCCGCCGTCCGGGGACTTCCCATCCGTCAGGTCATCACATCCTTTGCCGGGCTGCGCGCCCATGAGGATGGGGGTGAGTTCTGTATTGGGGAACTGGAAGACGCCAGGGGCTTTGTGGACTGTGCAGGCATTGAGTCTCCAGGCCTAAGCAGCGCCCCGGCGATTGGCAAGATGGTGGCGGGAATCATCCGGGATCTGTCACATGCGGAAGAAAATCCCCATTTCAAAGCCACACGCAAGGGCATCTTAGACCCCAAAGCCCTGCCGCGTGGGCAGCGGGCAGCTCTTATCAAGGAAAATCCTGCTTATGGCAACATCATCTGCCGCTGTGAGATGATTTCCGAGGGCGAAATTATCGACGCCATCCGCCGTCCGTTAGGCGCCAGATCCCTAGATGGGGTAAAGCGCAGGACCCGCGCTGGCATGGGCCGCTGCCAGTCCGGCTTCTGCTCTCCGCGGACGATGGAGATCCTTGCAAGGGAATGGGGGGAAGACCTGTCGGAAATCACCAAATCCGGCGGGGCGTCCAGGATGATTGCAGGGAGGAACAAATATATCGAAATGAGGAAAACATATGCTGAAATATGATATTGTGGTCATAGGGGGCGGCCCGGCGGGGCTTGCGGCGGCAATTTCCGCCAAGCGCAGGGGAGCGGAGTCCATTGTGGTGCTGGAGCGTGACAAAGAACTGGGCGGCATTTTAAACCAGTGTATCCACAATGGTTTTGGCCTCCACACGTTCCAGGAGGAACTGACCGGCCCGGAATATGCGGCCCGGTATATAGAACAGCTGGAGGAAGAGCGGATTGCATATCAATTGAATACGATGGTGATGGAGATTACGCCAGACAAGGTGGTCACCGCCATGAACCGTGAAGCGGGCATGTTTGAGATCCAGGCAAAAGCGGTTGTCCTGGCGATGGGATGCCGGGAGCGTGCGCGGGGCGCATTGAACATCCCCGGATACCGCCCAGCTGGCGTCTATTCCGCAGGCACGGCACAGCGCCTGGTCAATATGGAAGGCTACATGCCAGGCCGGGAAGCGGTTATCTTAGGCTCTGGCGATATTGGCCTGATTATGGCCAGGAGGATGACCCTGGAGGGGGCGAAAGTAAAAGCAGTGGTGGAATTGCTGCCCTATTCCGGCGGCCTGAAGCGGAACATCGTCCAATGCCTGGATGACTTTGGCATCCCGCTGAAACTAAGCCATACGGTTGTGGACATTAGAGGCAAAGAGCGGGTGGAGGGCGTCACCATCGCCCAGGTCGGCCCAGACCGCAGGCCAATCCCAGGTACGGAGGAGCATTACAGCTGCGACACCCTGCTTTTGTCCTGTGGCTTAATCCCAGAGAATGAGCTTTCCAGAGGCCTGGGTGTGGAGATCAGCCCCATTACGTCCGGGCCGCTCGTAAATGAATGCCTGGAGACAAATGTGGATGGCGTATTTGCCTGCGGCAATGTGCTCCATGTGCATGATCTGGTGGATTTTGTGTCAGAAGAGGCCTCGGCGGCGGGAGAGCATGCGGCGGAATATATCCTAAGCGGTGCAGGGCGCTCAGGCTCCCAGGGCAGGGAGGTTCCGATTGAAGCGGTGGAAGGCGTGCGCTATACGGTGCCGCGGACCATCAGCCCCGAGCGGATGGGTGAGAAGCATACGGTGCGCTTCCGCGTGAGCGATGTCTATCGGGATTGCTATGTGTCTGTCTATTTTAATGCGAAACGGGTGATACACCGCAGGCGGCCGGTGATGGCGCCTGGGGAAATGGAAGCGGTTGTGCTGAAGAAAGAGCAGCTGGCGGCATTTCCAGAGTTATCCCAGATTACGGTGAAGGTTGAGAGGCAGTAGGGGGAGGGGCTATTCCTTTTCCGGTAAAGTAAGGAGATGCAGAGAGTATGCAAGTAAAGGAATTAATTTGTATTGGGTGTCCGTTGGGGTGTCCGCTGAAAGTGGAATTGGAAGGCGGGCAGGTAATGGGCGTTACCGGGAATACCTGCAGACGGGGGGATGCGTATGCCCGCAAGGAAGTGACAAATCCAACCCGGATTGTGACCAGTTCTGTGGCGGTAGAAGGCGGGAGCCTTGCGGTCGTGTCGGTAAAGACCAGGGAGGATATCCCCAAAGGCAAGATTTTTGAGATTATGGAAGCATTAAAAGGCGTGAAGGTGCAGGCGCCGATCCATATCGGGGATGTGGTCGTCCAGGATGTGGCAGGTACCGGCGTGGATATTATTGCCACGAAAAATGTATGGTGACAGGATGGCGGCAGTGATGCACGAAAAGCTCCCCTTTGCATATAATAAAAGAACATAATAGGCTTTCAGAGTCTCGTTGTGCCTGTGATTGCGGGAAGATTTACGGAGAGACGATCCTATGCAAAGGGGGGTTTTTATGCGCCTGTGTGAATTAAAGGAAAAAGAAGTTGTGAATATCTGCAATGGAAAATGCCTGGGCTTTATCGTAGATTTGGATATCGACACCTGCCAGGGGCAGATCCTTGCACTGATTATCCCAGGATGCGGAAAAATGTGGAGCATGTTTGGGAGGGGGAGCGAAATCATCATACCTTGGGGGCAAGTCGTAAAGATTGGCAAGGATACCATCCTGGTAGAAATCCCAGAGCCAAGGCCGAAATAGGCGAAATCCAACAAATGATTGACAAGGCCAAAAAAGAAAGCTATACTAAAGCAATAAAGATACTTGGAAAGATACCGGAAAGTAACGAGAGGAATCTCCCGTTTATGAGCAGGCGGCAGAGATGCCATCATGTTACTATAACATAGCATACGCAGGAGGAAAGCCCATGAGATGTCCATATTGCAGCAGTGATAATACCAGGGTAATTGACTCAAGGCCGGCCGAAGATAATTTTTCTATCCGCAGGCGCAGGCATTGTGACGATTGCAGCAAGCGTTTTACCACTTATGAAAAGGTAGAATCCATACCCCTGATTGTGATTAAGAAAGACAATAACCGGGAACGCTATGAACGGTCAAAAGTGGAGGCAGGGATCCTGCGCGCCTGCCACAAGCGCCCGGTGTCTGTGGAAGACATTGACCGTGTGGTGGAGGAAGTGGAGGTTAAGGTGTACAGCCGTGCCCAGAAAGAGATTTCCAGCGCTGAGATTGGCGAGATTGTCATGAATATGCTCCAGGAGCTGGATCCGGTGGCATATGTGAGGTTTGCCTCTGTCTATCGGGAATTTAAGGACGTCAATACTTTTATGGATGAATTGAAGAAAATGCTGGATCAGGAGAACTGACATGTTACAGAGATTTTATCCGGATGAATATATGGATTCTGCCTATCAGATAGAATTTGCCCGCCTGTACCAGGAAGGCTACCGGGGGGTGATTTTCGACATTGACAATACCTTAGTCCCCCATGGCGCGCCTGCGGACGAACAGGCGAAGGCATTGTTCAGCCAGCTCAAGGAACTGGGCTACCAGTGCTGCCTTCTGTCCAACAACAAGGAGCCGCGGGTAAAGATGTTCAATGACGAAGTGCAGGTGCAGTATATTTTTAAGGCAGGAAAGCCCAAGGTATCCGGCTACGAGCGGGCAATGGAGCTGATGGGGACAGACAAGGGCAATACCCTGTTCGTGGGGGACCAGATTTTTACGGATGTGTATGGCGCCAAACGGGCGGGCCTGCGTACCATCCTCACACGCCCCATCCATCCCAAAGAAGAGATACAGATTGTCTTGAAGCGGTATTTGGAGAAGGTGGTGCTGTTCTTTTATTCCCGCAAACAGTAATGTACGATCGGATACTTCACAAATGCACAACGCTCTGCTATAATAAGAGTATCCGTTCGGGAAGCGAACTCTGAACAAAAAGCTGGGAAATGGAATATGGAGGAGAAGAATGAAAATAGCAATTGGAAATGACCATGCGGCAACGGATTTGAAGATGGAACTTATGGAGTTTGTCAAGGGATTGGGGCATGAAGTGATTAATGTAGGGACGGACGGCTATGAGAGCTGCCATTACCCGGAGTTTGGCGAGAAGGCGGCGCGCCTTGTGGCAAGCGGGGAGGCGGACTGTGGTATCCTGGTCTGTGGGACAGGCGTAGGGATTTCCCTTGCGGCCAACAAAGTAAAGGGAATCCGCTGCGGCGTGTGTTCAGACACCACTACGGCGCATCTGATCAAAGAACACAACAATGCCAATATGATTTCCATGGGGGCGAGGGTTGTAGGCAGCGAGCTGGCCAAGGATATCGTGAAGGCATACCTGGAAGCAGAATTTATGGGCGGCCGGCATCAGCTTCGGGTGGACATGATACATAAAATAGAGGAAAATTAAGATATTTTTAATAAAAAGGTTGAAAAAAATGCCAGTTTAGTATAAAATGAGAGAAATGTGGGGGCAGAGAGCGTCCACTTTTCAATGAGTTCCTGTGCAGTAAGGAAATAGAAAAGATTGGGTAGAGTTACCCGAATGCATTTTAAGGAGGAAAGCCAGATGATTTCAGCAGGAGATTTTAGGAATGGTATTACGATTGAGCTAGATAATAATATTTTTCAGATTATTGAGTTCCAGCATGTGAAGCCCGGCAAAGGCGCAGCTTTCGTGAGGACGAAGCTGAAGAACATTAAGAGCGGCGGCGTGGTGGAGAAGACCTTCCGCCCAACGGAGAAATGCCCGCAGGCACGTATCGACCGGGCGGACATGCAGTATCTGTATTCCGACGGGGATCTGTTCCACTTTATGGATGTGGAGTCTTATGAGCAGATTGCCCTTAATGCGGAGGCGATTGGGGATGCCCTCAAATTTGTCAAGGAGAATGAAATGGTCAAAATCTGTTCCCACAATGGGAATGTGTTTGCCGTGGAGCCGCCATTGTTCGTGGAGCTGGAGATTACAGAGACAGAGCCAGGGTTTAAAGGCGATACCGCTACGGGCGCGACAAAGCCCGCCGTTGTGGAGACAGGGGCAACCGTCTATGTGCCGCTGTTCGTAGAGCAGGGGGACAAAATCAAGATTGATACCAGGACGGGCGAGTATCTGTCCCGCGTATAGGCCGCATCTGCAAGAAAAGAATACCAGAGACCTCAGGAATAGCAGTTTCCTGGGGTTTTCTTTTTTTTCCTGAAAGTGAGAACCTTTTGCAAGGTTATTACAATGTATGGTTGAAGGGCAATAAAAATCCTGGCCGATGCCTGGAACCAGGATGCGCGCATCGTAAATACTGAAAAGTGATGAGAGGTTAAGACATGGATGTAAGGCAGTTAGAGGAATGTATCCAGGAGTATGGGGCAGAGATCTATGCATTCTGCTGCCAGCTGGCTGGAAACCGCCAGGAGGCAGAAGAACTATACCAGGATACATTTTTAAAAGCAGTGGAGATACAGGGAAGGATTGACAGCAGGAAGAACCCCAGGAGCTACCTGGCTTCTATTGCCCTGCGGATTTGGAAGAACAAAAGGCGTAAATATGCCTGGCGCAGCCGGATTGCAGGGATGCAGGAGCTGAAAGAGGAAACGGTGGCGGACATTGGCGGGCAGGCGCCTTCCCCCGAAGAGGCCGTGCTGCGCCAAGAACTCCAGGCGCAGGTACGGGAAGCCGTGGCCAGGCTGGAAGAGCGTTACCGCCTTCCCATCTACCTGTATTATACCCTGCAGCTTCCGATTGGGCAGATCGGGAGGATCCTGCGGATCCCCCAGGGAACCGTCAAAAGCAGGTTGCATAAGGCCAGGAAACTGCTGAAACAGGAATTGGAGGTCATTTATGATGAAACATAAGGCAGATATGGATCAGTTATTAAAGCAGGCCCTTTCCCCGCAAGAAGAACCAAATAGACAGTTAAACCAAAACATCATAAGACAAGCAAAGGAGAGAGAGGAAATGGGCAGAAAATATTTTGGGAGAATCCCGGCAACCGCAATGATTGCAGCAGCCGTCCTTCTGGCAGGAAGCGTAACGGCAGTGGCTGCATGGAAATACCTGACGCCAGACAAAGTGGCGGAGGTCATGGAAAATAAGGGGCTGGCGGCAGCTTTTCAGGGCGATGACGCCATTTTTATCAACGAAACCCAGGAATATGGCAATTACAAGGTTACATTGCTGGGGATCGTCTCTGGGAAAAGCCTGAGCGAATATTTGGTGGAAGATGAGGCAGGAAATTGCACAGTTCACGATGACCGTACCTATGCAGTGACAGCGATTGAAAATGCAGATGGAAGCCCCAGGCCGGCTGTAAGCGATGAGGATTATGGGAAGGATCCATTTTTCGTTTCGCCTTTGATTGAGGGGCAGGATCCTGCCTGGTACAATAGCGTGACCATGAATGGGGGCTATGGTGAGAGCGTGGAGGACGGGATACAGTACCGCATCACAGAGACAGACAATGTAGAAATGTTTGCCGATCGCCCGCTGTACCTGGCGGTTAACAGCGGCACATTTTATGACCAGGAGGCTTATCAGTATGATGAAAAGAGCGGCAAGATTTCCAGGAATGAAGCTTATGATGGGGTAAATGCACTGTTTTCGCTTCCGCTGGATCCTTCGAAGGCTGACAGGGAGGCGGCGGACGCCTATATCCGGCAGATAGAAGAAGAGCTGTTTGGGGGAGAAGATGCCAGGGATGGGGCAGAAGGCTCGGAAGGGTCAGAAGATGGCGCTCAAGAAGGCGGCGCAGCCGTACAGGGGGAAGAGGCAGAGGATACAGGGTCAGAGTCTTTGGAATGGACGGAGGAGGAATTGGAACAGAAGGCAACCCTGCTGGACAGACTGACGCAGGTTCTGCATCCGGATGAGGAAGGCAATATTTCTTATTCCTATGAGATAGAAGAGGATGGGGCAGGCTCATCGGGAACGATTCCTATGGATACCCTTTTTGAAGAGGGAGAGACAGGGATGTCAGAGTTTAAGACAATCAGCAGAGGAGAAAAAGGGGAGCGCAGCTATATTGAGACTTATACCCGGAATGAAGATGGATCGGTAACGCTTAGGGTTTATCAGTGGGAGGGATAGGATGTACGATGAAAATACATTTCTGAAAATACATTCTGGAAATTAAATGCGATGCGATTAAAACGCTAACCGTACAGGCAGAAGCATCTGCCTATGCGGTTGGTGTTTTTTCGCAGGATAGGACTTGCAATTCCATGTTAAAATTGCTATACTATTACACCAGCAGATTTATGCTTTGGTGCCCGTGGGCAGAAGCTTTACCAATAATATAGAAAATATGGGGAATATGCAATGGAGCAGTTAGAAATTACATATGGGCAATTGAAAGGAATGGAAAAAGGCAGCTACCTGCTGGTGGATATCCGGGATGATTTGGCGGTGTCTTATGGCATGATGCCAGGCGCGGTGCATCTTCCAGAGGAAGGATGGGAAGTGCAGGGAAAGGCCGTGATTTTATATTGTGCCAGAGGGAATGCCAGCAAGGAAAAGGCGGCAGAGTTGAGGGAGAGGGGGATCATGGCCTATAGCCTGGCCGGCGGCTATGCGGGGTGGCTTCTAAGGCATATGGAGGAAACGCAGTATTTCGGGGCAGGCCAGGCAAAAGAGATCGAGAGGAGCATCCAGAAGAAATTCCATAAGCAGCTGTTCTCGAAATTCACGAAAGCTGTGCGGGACTATAGGCTGATCCAGGAAGGGGACAAGATCGCCGTCTGCATTTCCGGTGGCAAAGATTCCATGCTGATGGCAAAGCTGTTCCAGGAACTGCAGAAGCATAAGAAGGTATCCTTTGCGCTGGAATTTCTGGTGATGGATCCGGGCTATAGCCCAGCCAACCGTCAGATTATCGAAGAGAATGCGCGCCGCCTGGGCATTCCGGTGCGGATTTTTGAATCTGATATTTTTGAGGCGGTGTATGGCATAGAGAAATCCCCCTGCTATCTCTGCGCCCGTATGCGCCGGGGGCATCTGTACAGCCAGGCCAAGGCGCTGGGGTGCAATAAAATTGCGCTGGGACACCATTACGATGATGTGATTGAGACAATCTTAATGGGGATGCTCTATGGGGGGCAGGTGCAGACGATGATGCCCAAGCTCCACAGTACGAATTTTGAGGGGATGGAGTTGATCCGCCCCATGTATTATATCCGGGAAGATGATATCAAACACTGGCGGGATTACAATGGGCTGTATTTTCTCCAATGCGCCTGCCGGTTTACGGAAAACTGCGCCAGCTGCGGGCAGGATGCCCAGAGCCAGTCCAAGCGCCTGGAGGTGAAGCGGCTGATTGCAAAGATGAAGCAGACAAACCCCTTTGTGGAGGGGAACATATTTAAAAGCGTGGAAAATGTAAATTTAAGTACCGTGATTGCCTACAAAGCCCAGGGAATCCGGCGCCATTTTCTGGACGATTATGAGAAGGATATGCATGGACAATAGATCTGGATTACGGATGGATAGGGAAAGGGACGCGTGAAAATAATGCCAGAATAATAGGAAAAATGCAGAGAAAATTCGTGAAAATTGTCGGTTAAAGTCGATATAAGTATGGAAAAACAGATACTTCCAAAAAGATAATAGGAAAATCCTGCCAATTGTGTTATAGTGTGCATACAAATCTAATTACGCCAGCTGGCCGGGATTTACGGTTTGGGCATGGCAATAGGATTTGTGGTCTAGAAGTTGTAATAGGTTTTGCGGTTTAGAAATTGTAATAGGAGTTTTGGTAAGGAAGAAAGGAAAGTAGTAATGGCAGTATCTGTAATTTTAAAATTTGCAGGCGGTATCCTATGTGGACTTTTACTGTGTTCAGGGCTTTTGATAGATTTTTACCGGCTCCGCAGGGAAAGTAAGCGGCTGGAGAAGATAATTTCCCAGCAAAAAAGAAAAATGCAAGAAGAGGGATCCGAAAAACCGTAAAGAGAAGATGATTTTTGAGAAAGAATGGTTAAAAGCTGTAAGGAAAGATGCAAAAAGAGAAATAAGAAAGTTGTAAAAAGCTCAGAAAGACAAAATGGGCGAAACATCAGCTAGTCCGGGCGTGCCCGGACTAGCGTCCGTTTTGCCAAAAAACTATCAGGGACAACCTACCTAACGCTCCGCAAAAAGCCTTCCCCCTCTTCGATAATTCTTTGGTACCTCACCCCATTTACATTTTTGAGCCAGGCAATTTTCCCGGAAATCTCATAAACTGTCTTGCAAGGCACATCCCCTCCAGAATCCCGCAATTTCTTCGCATTATAAATTGAGGCCCGGAGGATTTTGACCCATTTCCTGGGTACCCCAATTTCCTCATGATTGATGACGATCCCCGTAATATACTGCCGGCTGTTCCCGCGCAGGATATGTGTTTTCTCCTGGTTCATATGGAACCCTTCCGCTTCAATAATCTTCTCCAGGCTATGCAGGAAACTGCCAATCGCAAACGTTTCCATATCCCCCGAAAAGCTAAAGCTCATATCATCCGCATACCGTGTATACGTTAGCCCAAGCTTTTGGCACAGCCCCAGGATCCGCTTATCCATGTTCCGGCACAGGATGTTGGTAATCATTGGGCTGGCCGGAGAGCCTTGGGGCAGGATCCGCTCGGACGTTTTGATATATCTTACCTTCCCCTTTACCTCCAGCGGCATCCGCTCGCAGTAGGTGCAGATCATAGCAAGCAGCGAGGCAATATAGCCAGAGTAGCCAAAGGATTGGAATAATCCCCGCACCCGCGCAAAGGTAATCGTAGGGAAGAAGTTTTCCAAATCAATGTTAATCAGCAAATCCGGCGATGTACCATGCGCCTTTGCGCCGGTTAGGACAGACCGTTCCTTACGGAACCCATGGGCGGCGTCTGCGAGCTCTGTTTTCTGCAGGATTTGCTCTAAAATGCGCCGCTGTGCGCTTTTCAGCTGTGTCTTAGGCGCGGCAATATGGCGTGTGCCGCCGCTTCTCTTGGGTATGTCAAAGCGGTAATAATTGTCAAAGGTAACGACGTCCCGATGGTATGCCAGGCCGCGCAGCGTGCGGTAATCTACCTGTAGGAAGGCGGCAAGCTCCCGGTCTGTCTCTATGAGCGGCATCTGATTGTCCGCCAGCTTCTGCGTGTCCGTCTCCTTTTTGCCTAGCAGGCTGGAATAGCCTTTGCCAATAAATAAGATTTCCTCCGCCCTGCGTTTCTTCCAGGCATCGGATCTTAACTGTTTTTGCCGTTCCCGTTCCGCTTTTCTCTCTTTGCGCCGGGCAATGGATTCCTTCATAATTTCCTGGGCAACGGCGGAGCGGATTTTCTCATAGTCCCAGGTATCCTGGAATTGTTTTTTCAGCGCAGAAAGCGTTCTCTCTATTTCTTGTTTTTCCTGGCAGGCTTCTGATATTTTTTGGGAAAGCTTCTGGAATTCTTCCAGCAGGCGTGTCCTCTCCTCATAGTCCTGCTCTGTCTCGTTTTGCTGGCGCTCATAAGGCGTGGGCAGATGGCTGGGCCAGAATCCGTATTCCTGCATTTTCTGGAAGGTAAATTCTTTTTTGCCCATGGTCTGTACGAGGTTTCTGTATTCGGCTTTCGTATCCATTATAGCAACATCTCCATAATATCGTTGATTTTATATTCCTTGTCGAATTCCAAGTTTTTCAGTTTCAGCAGCTTATAAGAAGCGACATAAAGTGCGAGAATATGCGCACATGGCTCGGAAAGGTTGCGCGCGCCCCGTTTGAATGCCTTGCAGCTGCAGTTTATCCTTGTAATCTGCCCGTCCTGGTCAATGACGAGTTCCGTCTCGCTGGTAGGCAGGCTGCCGCCTTCCAGGTAAGAGGTGGTGAACACAAACTCGTGCTTTGGCGTGTAGCGGATCTTCATATTGTCGAAAGTAAGCTTGCTGTATTTCGCCACAGCCGTTTCTATGGGGGAAACCTCATAGAGCATTTTGGGCAGGGGAGCGTTGATAAGATGGCGGAAACGTACGCAGCCATGCTCCAAATCGAAGTAGCCTTCGCCCCGCCGGAACAGCATGCCAACGCCAGCTTTTATCTGGTCGATGCTCTCATTCGGCAGGCAGGCATGGATTTCCTCCATCGTAAGGCAGCGCCTGTCTTTGAGTAACCGATAGACATCCGCATAACAGCCTTGGCCGGTAAAGCCAGCCATAATATTAAATGCCGTGCCTTTCACCCAGTCGTTGGCCGACCAGGAGGAAAAGCCGATCGTCATCTGCATCGTGCCCAGGTCGGCGCGGATAAATTGGGGCATTCCAAATCCTAGGATACGTACATAAAAGGCTTTGGCCAAGGGGATCAGCTTCTCTGCCACCAGCCAGCGCCTCCTGCCCCAGATTTTCTCTTCTCTTCTCTGGGCGCCGGTGTAGACTGCGTTGAGCGTAAGGACTGTCCCGAAAGGCTCGAACACTACCTGTACCCTTTGCTGGGGCTCTAGGATCCATTTCATGTAACGGGGGCTGGATTTTGCCTTGTGCTTCCTTAAAAATGCGCAGATATCGTACAGGTCGGCAGGGGAAAGCGTAAGCGTAAGCCCTGATAAAGCCGCTGCCGAGGATACCTGGTTAAAGCCCTTGATCCATGTCTCAGGCAGATCGATCTTCTTCTCCACATATTCTGGCACAACATCGCTGTCTACCGTAAAGCCTTCCGGGTTGACGGATAACGTGACATCCGTATAGCTTCGGAACCGCTGCATTTCCTTTTCTAATTTGGCGGAAAAGTCAATGTTCGTGGTTCCGAGGCTGGGTTTTTGCAGCAGTTCAAATTCGTCCATTGCCACCGACAGGCAGCCGTAAATGGACTCGTCTAACGAGAATGCCTCGAAGGAAACCTGGTCTTTGTGTACGGTGATCACAGGGTCTAAGACGAACCATAAGCTGTAATCCCGGTTTTTGATAAATTTCCAGAAATCCCGCTCGATTTTATAATAATCCTTCCAGGCGTCATATTCGTCCAGCTGCTTCTGGAGGTTCCTTTGTATCTGCTGCAGATGGGCGATTTCATTCTTTTTCTGTGACAGCTCCATGTCGCAGCTGTCCATTTGTTCCTGCAGGCCTTCCCTCACCTGGGGCATATATTCTTTGTGCGCCTTTACACGCCGTTCAATCTCTGTATCCAGCCATTGGAAATAATCTGTGCGTTCCTTTGGCTTCTGCCGGGTATCCGAGACAACGATTTCCCGCAGCATCAGCATGGCGTCGCGGAACTGTAAGGGATGCTTTAATTTCCCGCAGAAGGAGACTTTCTCGTCGCGGGATAGGTCGGGGCTTAGTCCCAGGGTTGTCTGGCCGCCCTCCTGGATGCACTGGGAGGGGCTTGCGTATTGGTAACCTACTTTCATAATATGCCTACCTCCTTCTGAATGCGGGCAAATGCCACCAGCGCCCGTTCTGAATCAATCTTGCTGTCGGCGCTGCCGATATCCAGCAGCAGATGCTCCAGTTCTTGCCGTTTTTCCGGATAGTGTTGAAGAAACAGGGGCATGGAGCCGTAAATCTGTTCCTTGCTCTTGGTAACCCTGTTGGGCAGGTACAGCAATGTCTTGGCGTAATACAGATATAAATCCGGGCTTGTTTCCTCAAAAGAGCCAAGGGCCGACTGCATTTTCTGGGAAAGATAAGCTTTTACTTCCACACAGGGATGCTCCATCATCCGCCGGATAAATAGCGCCGGCAGTCGGTTCCCATACCAGCTGTCCAGTTTCTTTAGGGCATATTGGTAGGTTTGTTCCATGGGGGAATCCAGTAACATCATATGGAGCTTCTCCCTTTGGCCCGCTTCTGTGCTTGCTGAAATGGCCGCAAGGGCATCGGGAGCCGCTGCAGAAGGCAGGCTCTCAAATACAGCCTGGGCAATCTGGTTCAAGTGCGTGACATTGCATTCAAACAGCAGCAGCAAAGTATTTGGCCTGTTGGCAAGCTGTGCCTGCAGCCGATCTGTGAGTTCCGTCAGGGTCTTCACCAGCCGTTTGGAGCCCGTTTCCAAAATGGAGAGAATAAGGCTGTCTTTGGGCAGGATTTCATCTTTGCAGGATTTCAGCAAGGAGATGGACTGGTATTCCCGTTCTGAGATCCGGCTGTGCCGCAGTTCCATATCCTGGAGCGTATTCCGCAGCAGTTCATAGGGCATGGAAAACAGCACATGTTCTGTTAAATCAAGCAAAAATTCTGGAAGCTTCTGCAGGCCGAGCAGCAGGGAGATAAAATAGCGCAGGGTTTCCTGCTGTTCCAAGGCCGTGGCTTCCGCAAGCTTGCTGACTGACATTTCCAGCAGATAGGTGACCTGTTCAGAAAGCGTAATCTGCTGTTCCAGGAAGAGGCTGCCCTGTCCGGCAACCGTTTTTAGGAAAGCAATATATTCCGCAGCCGTAAACGCGCGCAGGTTACCTTCTAAGACACCCTGCCAGGTATCGAGCGTATCCAAGAAAAGGAAGCCTGCCACCTCTTGCGGCTGAAATTTGCCATGCGTACGGTGGAAATATTGTCTGGCGGCTTCCCAGAGGCTTTCCACAGGGACGCCCATCAGAGCCGTCATCAGCTCTGCGTCAAATTCCTGCAGCACCTCTAAGCGGGGCAGCAGGAGGGAGGTAAAGAGCTGCGCGGTCTGAGCATAAGGGATTTTGCAGAGTGCGGCCAGCTCTTTGGCCTCATAGGCATCGAAGGCATGCCGGGCAGCGGCTTTCTGTAATAATATGTAACAGAATTTATGTACGGTTCCAGCCTGGGCATGCTGGGCGACAAAGAGAAGGTCTCCCAGGTAGCGAAGCCAGAGGGACTGCTCTGCCGCGGCATCATTGCCCATAACCTCCCAGAAATAACGGTCGAAAAAGTAATTCTGCAAGGTATCGTCATAAGAGCCGTCCAGATTGTCATGGTCAGTATAGCTTGTGAGCATTTCGCGGGCAGCTGTGATAAATTTTGCCTCATCCTCTGCCAGATATCGGTCAAAGGTCCGGCGGAGATGGCGCACAAAATAGCTGTAGGCGCCTTCCTGGCCGCTTCCGCGGAAATAATAGGCTGTTCTGGGGGTATCAAGGAAATAGGCGATCCGTCCCAGAGCATCGGCCATCCCGTAGGCAGTCGCTGTCTGGATGGTATTTTTATAGGCAATCCGCTGGATGTTTGTGCCATCGGTATAGGCATTTTTGGTATATAGCTCCTGACTGCCGAACACATAATAAAGGTTGCGGTATGCATTGGGCTTATTTAAGTATGCCTCCAGTTCTTCGCCCTCTAAATCCTTGCCGTTTAATTTTAGTTTCTGGATATGGAAATCCATTTCTGGCAGCGTGCGGTAAATGGATTCTTTCTGCTTCCACAGCAGCTTTTCGTCAAATAGGCTGACGTACTGGCGGATGCAGCGCCGCAGCCCTTCGTGGCCTGCCGGGCTTGCCCATAGTTCATCGCTGTGCGAAATTTGTTCTGCCGTTTCCAGCAGAAGGGGGTTCCGATCCGCCGTCAGTTCCAGGAAGATGCCGCAGGCCAGCTCTACGCTGGCTGTCTTTAGCAGCAGGCTGTATTCCCCGGCGGAGGGCTGCATGTCCATAAACTGCCGGAGGTATTTTTTCCTCATATAGAGCCGCTCCTGGGAACACATGCTGACAATCGTTTCCAGATAGGGGCTGTCCGGCGCAAAGCCAAAGAGGCTGCTGGGGCGCCCGATCAGCCCGCAGTCCTGGAAACGGATGTGGGCGGACGTTAGGGAAGCCGCATAATCTGTATACTGCAGGCCGCCGTAATAAGGGAAGGTGACGCCCTGGTCCAAGGCATAGAATTCTGGGATTATATATTTCTTATCAATGTCGACGCGTGGCTGCCAGGTGCGGCTGTTGCGGTCATAATCCCAGTATCTGTGTGCTGTCTTATAGCCCTTGGCATAGCAAAGCAGGTTTTTTTCCCTGAAAAAATAGGTGTTGGGGATGGAGGGAAGATGCCCGCCCGTGCCGTGGAAGACGGCGTAATGTGTATAGCATACTTCAGGCTTCAGCAGGTGGCCGTACGCGCGGTAAGACCTGCGGGAAGCGAATAAGTCCCGCTCAAATTCCTGTATCCCATACAGGATGAGCAGGCAAGGGTTGTTCCTGCCGTCCAGACCCCAGAGCAGGATCCGGCGGGTGGGGGGCTCGTCTAATTTCCAGAGCCGCTGTTGTTCCTCTGATGTTAAGTTCTTCATTTGCATCAGTGACTTCCTTTCTGGTGTGGCGGCATCGGTATGGAAACCGCCAATATCGTTAGCAATCATTCGTAAATTTTTATGTACGTTCCTATAAATTATAACAAAAAATTCGGGTTATGGCAATCGTTGATAAAAAGCAAAAAAATGTTGACTTTTTTAAAAGACATGTGTTATAATTTCAGCAATGAAAAACGGCGTGGCTTTCTGGTCTGAATGCTTTGGGGTAGCCCCAAGGCTGTTGTTTCTAGCCTTTTACACCACTATGTCCTGCGTCACTCGCACTGAATTCGGTACTAGTGCGTTTGGACAGTAGCCTGCGGCGCAAACGCACTAGTACCGCTCAGTGCTAAAGTGTCAGAACAGAGTAGAGGATTGTTAGCAGAAAGCCAGGGCTGTTTTTTTCTTATATTTTGGTAAATTTTGTTTCTTGTCTGTAATTCTCCATGGCGTTTCCGTCCATAGCAAAATCCTTAGAACATAGTATAAAACACATGACAGATGATCGGATATATTGTACAATAGGGATAGTAAAGGTACAGAATAGCTATGTACCATAACAAACTATAACGGAAATCAGGATAGAAGCACTGAGGCATTTGTCAGATATAACAATTGAGTGAAATAGCACAAAGCGGACAAACCTGTTATTGACAGGGAAAAATGGTTCAGGGATAGAATACAATTGATTTATTAAAATAAAGGAGGGATATGATATGTTACGAAAAACAATACGACGTGCAGCTGCGGCATTCCTGGCGGCTGCTATAGCTATTACGGCCATGCCTCAGGAGATAGCGGCTTCAGCGGTTGTAGCCATGCCCCAAGAGACAGCGGCTTCAGCGGTTGCAGCTATGCCCATGGGAGCTTCTGCTTCCATTCCGTCTGTGCAGCCGGAAGCCTTATCTGGGGAAAGCGCCCAGAAAATTACCCGCGTTTCCGTCCATGATCCGTCGATTATTAAGGCGGACGGCACGTATTACCTGTTCGGTACCCACCTTGCCGACGCCAAGTCCACAGACCTGATGAACTGGACGCAGATGAATCTCGACTGGAATGCCCGTGGCGATGACAGCTGGAAGCAGGATTCTGTCTATGGCAATGTCCTGGAGAATCTGGCCGAGTCCTTTGCCTGGGCAGGCTATAACGATGGGGATACGGCAAACGGCGGCCTGGGCGTGTGAGCGCCGGACGTCACCTACAATCCCCATTACCAGTGGCCAGACGGCTCCCAGGGGGCATACATGCTCTACTATAGCGCCTCATCTACTTGGAAGCGCTCCTGTATTGGCTATGCTGTTTCCCAAAAAGTGGAAGGGCCATACCAGCATGTTGATACCATTATTTATTCCGGCTTTACCAAGACGGGAGCAGTGGACCATGGCCTTGGCGGGCCATCCAGCCACAGTGACCGGGACACGAGATGGGACAATAGCTATCTGAACCTCTCGGAACTGATTGCAGAGGGGCGGCTGTCTGGCATCAGCGACAAATGGTTTACCGCCAATGGCGGCTGGCGGGAGGCCTACGCCCCCAATGCCATCGACCCTACAGTATTTTTCAGCAAAGAGGGCGCCATGTACATGGTCTATGGCTCCTGGTCCGGCGGGCTGTTCATCCACGAGCTGGATGCGGCTACGGGGGCGGTAAAATATCCAGGCACAGACAGCACGGAGCCAATTTCCGGCAATTTCACCGACCGCTATTTCGGCACCCATATCGCTGGCGGCAACCACCAGTCCGGGGAAGGCGCATACATACTCTACGATGCAGAGACTGACTACTACTATTTATATGAGACATACGGCGGCCTCCTGTCTGGCGGCGGCTACAATATGCGCCTCTTCCGTTCACGGAACGTTTATGGCCCATATACAGATGCGAAAGGCCAGAACGCCAAGGACAATGGACAGAATAATGAGAGATACGGCATCAAGCTGATCGGGAATTATCAGTTCCCGGATCAGCCGGGTTACCGTGCGGCGGGGCATAACTCTGCGCTGATAGACGAAGATGGCCAGCGGTATTTATTCTACCACCAGCGCTTTGACCTGCCAGGAAGCCAGCATGAAGGCCACCAGGTCCGTGTGCGCAAGCAGTATATGAATGAGGATCAATGGCCGGTGGCTTCCGTGTACGAATATCAGGGAGAGACGGCAGGGCACTATGGACGTGAGGAATTGGTCGGAAGCTACAACTTGATTGACCATGGCACGCAGACCAATGGGGATATGATTATTGCCCAAAAGCTGGAACTGCACGAAGATGGCACTGTCAGCGGGGATAAAACCGGCACATGGGAGCTGTCCACAGGATATGGGAAGGATTACGACTACCTTACACTGCGCATGGGCGGCGTCATATACAAAGGCGTACCCAGCAAACAGCAGGATGAGCGGAATCCATCGGTAAGGGTTATGACATTCTCTGCAATCGGGGACAATAATACCTGCCTCTGGGGCAGCCAGGAAACAGAGGCCAAGCCAGATCCTAAGCCAGATCCAGATCCTAAGCCGGACCCAGATCCTAAGCCGGACCCAGATTCCAAGCCAGATCCAGATCCCAAGCCAGATCCTAAGCCGGATCCTGATCCGAATCCCGGCGAAGAGGATCCCGTGCCAGTGAAAAAGGCGAAACAGAGTATTTCCGTAAAGGCAGAGTTTAAAAAAACCTACGGCGACAAAGCCTTCTCTTTGAAAGCAAAATTAAAAAAGGGAACCGGCGCACTCCGCTATGCATCAAAGCATCCGTCGGTTGCCACAGTAAATAAAAAGAGCGGAAAAGTAACCATCAAGGGAACCGGCATTGCGAAGATTACAATTACTGCTTCTGAGACAAGCAAATACAAGAAGGCAGTAAAGACAGTAACCATAAAAGTTGCCCCTTCCAAGCCTATCCTCACAGAGGCAAAGAGCAAAGCCTCCGGGAAGGCAGCCTTAAAATGGAAGAAGGCCAAGAAAGCAAGCGGCTACCAGATTCAGTATGCCACAAATGCGAAGTTCCGTTCTTCCCGCCGTATAACGGTTGCGAAAGGGAGCGCGACCTCCAAGGCAATCTCCAAGCTGAAACGGAAAAAGACCTACTATTTCCGCATCCGCGCTTACAAAAAATCAGGCAAGGCAACGATCTATGGGGCATATAGCAAGGTAAAGAAGGTAAAGGCGCTATGATACAGAATGTGACTATTAGAAAAGTACTGGGAACGGAAAATATAATACTTTCCATTCCGTAGCGGTTCGTATGGCTATTTTTATAAAGTCCTGGTGCATATCGCATAAAATTCATGGCCTGTGGGGTCACCCGTAGTAACAATATGCTAATAGGGCATGTCTTAATTTTGGGATGGTTGTAATTGTATCTGTTAAATTCAGGAAAAATGTGTTATAATGCTATCTATCATCGAAAATTGGCAGGAAACTCCTAAAGAGTGTCGATTTTATATGGTAGATGGCATTTTTGTGTAACAATTCAACGAGCCTGGCCTGCACATTTGCTGTGTTGGCCGTGAGAAGTGAAACGAGAGCGCCAGAATCCCATGGAAGGTATGGAGTAGTTATCTTTTTGCCATTGTTTTTCTGTAGTTTTTATTTGTGAAAGGGGGGATCTTATGCTTGCAAAATTGCAGCTAGAGCTGAAAACTGGGAATGGTGATGTTATCCCATATCAGAAGGCGGTTATTCTGCAAAGCATCTTAATGGGGCAGATTGGCGGCGCATACGCCAATAAGCTCCACGAATCTAGGCTCCATCCATATTGCCAGTCCGTCATCCAACAGAATGGAAAGAATATCTGGGAAATCTGCACGACAAATGCAGAGGCGTACCAGGGGATTCTCCTGCCACTCCAAGATGCTGGGTTCCGCCATTTTTTTATGGAGGACGACCAATGGGAAGTGGATGTGGTGCAAAAACAGATGCAGCAAAAGACAAAGAGCGAATTTATGGATCAGTATTATTTTAAGGATGCAGGCAGGTATCTAAATATAGAGTTCCGTACGCCGGCCGCATTTAAGAGCCAGGGGGAATATGTCTTTCTGCCAGAGCTGCGGCTGCTTTACCAAAGCCTGATGATGAAATACAGCGCATCCTCCGATGATGAGGCGGCAGAGGATGAAGACGTATTAGAGCAGCTGATTGCATATAGCAGAGTATCGAAGTACCGCCTCCGTAGCTGTATCTACTCGCTCCATGGGGTTAGGATCCCAGCTTTCCTGGGGCAGCTTTCCATCCGGGTCAGCGGGCCGCAGGCGATGGTGAATTTCCTACATATGCTGTTCCGTTTTGGGGAGTACGCTGGGGTGGGGATTAAGACGGCAATGGGGATGGGGAATATAAAGCTGGTATAACGGTTTCATGCAGGCCAAAGCGTTTACTAGTTAGAAGCTTCGATGTCTGGATAGAACTGTGTAGTAAGGAACGGTTCTGTACAGGAGGAAAAAATGAGGCAGGGGCTGGCAGGGAGTAAGGAAAGCCTGCTCCTGCAGGAGGGAGGTAAGCATGACGAAAGAAAAGGTACAGTTGGCGGTCGGCGGGCTGCTCCATGATATAGGCAAGGTCGTGTACCGGCAGGGGGACGGCAGGAGGCACAGTCTCAGCGGCTATGAGTTCCTGAAGGAAGAGGCGCATCTGGAGGATCGTAATGTATTGGACTCTGTGCGCTACCATCATGCCCAGGAATTAAAAGGGGCGAAGGTTGCCCCGGATTCCTTTGCCTATCTGACCTATTTTGCGGATAACGTGGCAGCAGCCGCTGACCGTAGGAAAGAGGAAGGCGGGGAGGCGGGATTTGTCAGGGGGATTCCTCTGGAATCTGTGTTCAACCGCTTGAATGGAAATGAGAAAAAGCTCTATTATACGCAGGATGCCGGGCTTTGGAGCCAGGAAATCAATTATCCCACAGAGAAGGTAAAGCTCTATGATGAGCATTTCTACCAGAAGGTCAAGCAGCAGCTGCTGGAAAATTTCAGGGGGATACGGTGGGAGACAGAGTATATCAACTCCCTGCTGGAAATCCTGGAAGGGAACCTGAGCCTGATCCCTTCCTCTACGGCCAGGGACGAGCCGGCGGATATTTCCTTGTATGACCATATGAAGCTCACGGCGGCAGTCAGCGCCTGCATTTATAGTTACCTGCAGGAGCGGGGAATCCAGGACTATCGGTCAGCTTTGTTCCAGAACAGCAGGGAATTTTATCAGGAAAAGGCATTCCTCCTGCTGTCGATGGATGTTTCCGGGATCCAGAACTTTATCTATACCATCCATAGCGAGGGCGCATTGCGCAATCTGAGGGCGCGTTCTTTTTACCTGGAAATTATGATGGAGCATATCGTGGATACTCTGCTGGAACGGCTGGAACTGTCGAGGGCAAACCTGATTTATGCGGGCGGCGGCCATTGCTATCTGCTGGTTGCGAATACCTGCTATACGAAGGAAGTGGTGGCGGCATTTGAGCAGGAACTCAACCAGTGGATGCAGGAAACGTTTGATATATCCCTGTATGTGGGGGTTGGCATGGCGCTGTGCAGCGCCAGCAATCTGCAGAATATTCCCATCGGTTCCTATCGGGAGATATTTCAGGAAGCGAGTGAGCAGATTTCGGCCAAGAAAGCTTCGCGCTATACGGCGGCGCAGATCCGGGCGCTCAACCATAGGAAGGTGAAAGATTTTACCAGGGAATGCAAGGTGTGCAAGAAGCTCGGCCGCCTGACGGAGGACAATACCTGCCTCATCTGCGCCGCAATCTGGAACCTTTCCAAGGATATTTTGTACAGCGATTTCTTTGCCGTCACCAGCAATCCGGGAAAATCGGCGCTGCCCCTGCCTTTTGGCGTATTTCTGACGGCAGGCAGTGCGGCGGATTTGCGGGAGCGCATGGCTGGGGATGAAGGGTACGTCCGTGCCTATGGCAAGAACAAAATGTTTTCCGGGAAGCATATTGCGGCCAAGATATGGGTGGGGAATTATACGACAGGCGAAAGCTTTGAGGAGCTGGCGCGTCAGTCCGAAGGCATTGAGCGGATTGGGATTCTGCGGGCCGATGTGGATAACCTCGGCCAGGCATTTGTATCCGGCTTTGCCAGTGAGAAAAATGGAGATAAGTATATGACCCTTTCCCGCAGCGCCACCTTATCGCGGCAGCTTTCCCTGTTTTTCAAATATCATATCAATGCCATCTTGGAAACGCCCCGCTATATCCTGGATGGGAGGCAAAAGGAAAAGCGTAAGGTCGCCATCGTCTATTCCGGCGGGGACGACCTGTTTATTGCGGGCGCATGGGATGATATTTTGGAACTGTCCGTGGATATCCGCCAGGCTTTTGCGCGGTATACGGAAGGGACATTGACGTTATCGGCAGGCATTGGCCTATATCAACCCAAATTCCCCATCCATGTAAGCGCGGCCGAAGTGGCAGGCTTGGAGGATGATTCCAAGAAACGTCCGGGAAAGGATGCGCTGACCTTCCTTCCGGATGGCGTAAGGCATGAGGAATGGAGCGATGAGGAAGGGGAAGGGTGCAGCGTCAATGACGCCACCTATTCCTGGCAGACATTTATGGATGAGGTGATCGGGGAGAAGTACCGGCTGATTTCCGGCTTTTTTCAGTCTTCGGAAGATCGGGGGAAGAATTTCCTCTACCATCTGCTGGAGTTGGTGCGTAGGCGGGAGGAAAAAATCAATCTTGCCAGATATGTGTACCTGCTGGCACGGATGGAGCCGAAAAGCTATGCCAAGGCAGAGGAAAAGGCGGCATATCAGGTATTTTCCAGGGAAATGTACCGATGGATGAAACAGGAAAAGGACTGCAGGCAGATGAAGACAGCCATCAGCCTGTATGCATATAAAATACGGGAAAAGGAGGAAGTATGATGATTATAACGGAGAAGGATTACGTGGACAAGGCAGAGGCGGCCATCCGTTCCCATAAATCCAGGAAGGACAGGAGGAACAAGCCAATAGCGATGGTCACAACGTCAAAAATTAGGAATCTGCTGGCGATGGCTTCGGATATCTGTGCCGAGGTGCAGGGGCAGAAGGAAGGGCAGCTGAGCGATGAGCTGTGTGGGCGCATTGACTACCTAAAAGTGCGTTTCCTCTATGAGGCAGGAAGAGAGGATACGGTGAAAAATTTTGTGGAGGATGCACATATTTTAGAGTGCATGAATGGGATTAAGGGAGATAAGAAGAATTTCATCCTCTTCAGCCGCTATATGGAAGCGTTGGTGGCATACCATAGATATCTGGGTGGGAAAGATTAATTGCAGGAATACTAGAAAAGCAATTCGATGAAATGCAGATACTAGAAAATGCAGTCCAATTGATTGCAGGAATAATAGGAAAGGCAGTTCAATTACCTACAGGAAGAACAGAAAGGGCAGCTATACTGCTTGCTAAAATAGAGAATTAGGGGGAAAGGATATGTATGCAAAAATTCAGATTACAGGCAAAATCGAAGTAGTGACGGGGATGCACATTGGCGGCTCATCTGTGTTTGCTGCGATTGGCGCGGTGGATTCCCCGGTGATTAAGGATGTGATTTCCGGCCGTCCGATGATACCAGGAAGTTCTATCAAGGGGAAGATGCGCACCTTGCTGGCAAAGGTATACAATGCGGCTCCCGTACGGACGCCGGATGATGACGATGAGCGGCTGACGAGGCTGTTCGGCTCTGCCAAGAAGGACGCTGTTAAGAGGAGCCGCATCCTGATATCAGATATGATGCTCTGCAATAGCCAGGAACTGCGCGGCCAGGGATTGCAGACTTTTACGGAAGTGAAATTTGAGAATACAATTGACCGTATTACGGCAGTCGCTAACCCCAGGCAGATTGAGCGTGTGGTGCGTGGCTCAAGGTTTGACGTGGATTTTATCTATGAAGTGGTAAATGAGGAAGAGATTCTGGAGGATTTCCAGGTACTGGCACAGGGAATGAAACTGCTGCAGTATGATTACCTAGGCGGAAGCGGATCCCGTGGATATGGCAAGGTAAAATTTCAGGATTTATGGGCAGACACCGTGGTTGGGCAGGTTCCAGAAGGGATCTTAGGTGAGTGCAATCACCTGTTAGAGCATGTGTAGAAGCATGAAAGAATGACAGGATGTGTATACGTTTTGGATTTCTGAGACAATCATCTTCAGCGCCAAGTTGTTGATAAGATGAAAGAATGACAGGATGTGTATACGTCTCGGATTACTGGGAACGGGTGCAAAAATCGCTTAAAGGATGTGTAGAGGATGAAGTATAAAATTTATAAATTTCAATTTACAACGGGGGTGCATTTGGGGAAAGATTCCCTGGAGGATGGGGAATATACCTTATGTGCGGACACAGTTTTCTCTGCCCTGTGCCAGGAGTGCCTGAAACAGGGGAAAGATGTATTTGGGAAGCTGCTGGCCAGGACGCGGGAAGGGAAGCTTCGCTTTTCGGATGCATTTCCGTTTATTGGAGATACCTATTACCTGCCCAAGCCTATGCTACGGATTGCCAATCAGCAGCAGGGAGATTCCAAACGGAAGAAAGCTTATAAGAAACTGTCCTATATTCCAATGGATAAGTTAGAAGAATATCTTTCTGGTAACCTGGATGTAAGGCAGGAACAGGATAAGTTCCAGGACAAGCTTGGGCGTAAGGAAACAAAGGTAAGCGCAGCTGTCCGTGGCCTGGAAGAGACGATGCCCTACCGTGTAGGGATTTACCATTTTTGTAAGCAGAGTGGGCTTTACCTGATTTTGGGCTATGAAGCAGAAGAAGATGCAATGCTGGTAGAAACTTGCCTGGAATCCTTATCCTATAGTGGGATTGGCGGGAAGCGTGCTTCTGGGCTGGGGCGTTATGAATTGCGTTTCGGCCAGCTGCCTGCGGATCTCCAACAGAGGCTGGAGGCAACGGGGAATGCGATGTCAATGGCGTTGTCCGTCTGCCTTCCCCAGGACGGGGAATTGGAAGCAGCGTTGGAGCAGGCACATTATCTGCTGGTGAAAAGAAGCGGGTTTGTGGCATCGGAAACATATGCGAAAGAGCAGCTGCGGAAACGTGACCTGTATGTAATGCAGGCTGGTTCTTGTTTTCGGACAAGGTTTGAAGGGGATGTATATGATGTAAGCGATGGCGGCAGCCATCCGGTATACCGATATGCGAAGCCTCTTTTAATGGAGGTGATATCTTGAGAAATGTATTGAAGACATATGAGCTGGAACTGACGCTGGCAGGGCCGGTTTTTATTGGGAGCGGAAAAGAGATTGGCAAGAAGGAATATGCCTTTTTCCCGCAGGTCAAACATGTTGCTGTCCTGGATGTAGGGAAGCTTTCCCGCCTGCTGTCACAAAAAAACCTGCTTGGGATATATGGGAAGTTTTTGATGGGAAGCAGCAGGGAGGATGTGGGGAGATGGCTGGAAGCGCATAAGATTTCCCAGAACCAATATATGCAGTGCGCCCGTTACCACCTGAGCTGCCAGGATGCGGTGCTGGATTCCCATAGCAAGCTGTCCATTCTGGAGTTTGTAAAGGATGCTTATGGGATGCCTTATGTGCCAGGGAGTTCCGTAAAGGGCATGCTTCGGACCATATTGCTGGCGAATCGGATTGGGAATATGCCACAGGATTACCGCGAGGTGAAAGAAAACGTTGCGGATACGCTGCAGAGTTACCGTTTGCCTAAGCCGAGAAGGACAATCTGTAAGAGGGAGTCGGCTATGATGGAGGGTACCTGTTTCCGAACATTGGAACGGCCAAGGAGCAAGCCATTGGATGCAGTCAATGATACCTTGGCAGGATTGATTGTAGGGGACAGCAAGCCGTTGTCCACAGAGGATTTGGTGCTGTGCCAGAGGACGGAACTGCATACGGATGGGAAAGAGAAGAAGCTGAACGTTCTGCGTGAGGCGCTACGGCCAGGGACGGTAGTGCATATCCCACTTACAATTGACAACAGCATCTGCGACGTGACGAAAGAGGAATTGGAACAGGCGATTGCTTCTTTTGGGGAAATGTATTATAAGTGCTTCCTGCGGAAATATCCGGGGATGGATTTGCCGCGGAAAGAATCGGTGTGGCTGGGGGGAGGCGCTGGGTTTGTGACAAAGACAGAGGTATATCCGCTGTTTGGGGAGCGGCAAGGGATTGATGTCGCCGTGGATATTTTCCGGGTGACAGGCGTGCCGCAGAACCATAAGCATAGGGAAGATAGGAAGAAAGGGGTGTCGCCACATGTGTGCAAGGTGGCGTATTATAAGGGGAAGAGATACCAGATGGGGCTGTGTTTGGCGCGG
The DNA here is from genome assembly GCA_910577785.1 of uncultured Lachnospiraceae bacterium. Classification (GTDB taxonomy): domain Bacteria; phylum Bacillota; class Clostridia; order Lachnospirales; family Lachnospiraceae; genus Petralouisia. The sequence continues at coordinate 67,883 of CAJTNT010000014.1, forward strand.
GTTTTGGAGGTTGAATAGCTTTCTTGGCGCTTGAAAGGGGGGAGGAATGAATCATGGGGCGTATTTAAAAGCATTGCAGAAGTAAAGAGGGGGTTATGATTCATGGGGCGGAGGAAGTGGCTATATCGGACACTGCGGAGGTTAGCGGCAATCACTTTCGTTATATTGCCAGATTAGTGGGAAAAGGTGGCCGTACGGAACGCTGCGGAAGTGGGAAGGCACCAACAGAAACGCGCTTCCGATCCGATCGGAACGCAGCAGTACGAAGGGATGCAGGAAAATGGCTCGAAAACACTTCGCTAAGTACTGGCGTTCCTTTAGGGTTTCTTTATGCGGCCTTCTCACTTCCTCCACTATTGAATAGAATCCGCTACGTTTTCTTGCAAAATGGGAAATTTCCCATTCTGTAAAAAGTAACAAAAGGGGCAGGAATTTTGGTTTTTTTGCCCCGCACCTTGATTTTACTGGAATTATGATGTAAAATATCATTCGTAAGGCAGAACAAAGGGTTAAGAAAAGTTTTTGCCCGCAAATGCCTTTGCTAGATACCGATTTTGCTGGGGTGTAGCAGACGGCATTTGGAATTCTATAGCCCCGTCAGGGGACGGAAACGGATAAACATACTGCCTAATCTCATAAATTGATTAAGATTTGGAATTCTATAGCCCCGTCAGGGGACGGAAACGATATGTATACCTGTTTTCAAAATCTTCCTCCTTCAATTTGGAATTCTATAGCCCCGTCAGGGGACGGAAACCATACAGCTCCACCTCTTCGCCGCCGACATCCACATTTGGAATTCTATAGCCCCGTCAGGGGACGGAAACTAGCGTCATGACCTCCGGGTTCCAAGTTTCCCTCTACAAATTTGGAATTCTATAGCCCCGTCAGGGGACGGAAACCACTTTTTTTAAAGTTCTTTGAAATTTTTTCTTGACTTATTTGGAATTCTATAGCCCCGTCAGGGGACGGAAACTATTTCCCTGTTTCCGGCGTTTGATTAGATGGTTTATCAATTTGGAATTCTATAGCCCCGTCAGGGGACGGAAACTCAAGAGCTTCCTGCTCTTCATTTTCAAGATAGCCATTTGGAATTCTATAGCCCCGTCAGGGGACGGAAACTTTAAGTCACTGTTAGGGAAAAGCTCTTTTAATCTTATTTGGAATTCTATAGCCCCGTCAGGGGACGGAAACCAATCAACCGCAACACTCTACGCATGAGATATTCTCAATTTGGAATTCTATAGCCCCGTCAGGGGACGGAAACGATAGTACGTCTTTTCGTATACCCAATCTTCTACCCATTTGGAATTCTGTAGCCCCGTCAGGGGACGGAAACTAGCAATTTTATCACGGATATGTAAGGGAGGTTTGTATTATTTGGAATTCTATAGCCCCGTCAGGGGACGGAAACCAGCATATCAACAAGCTGTTCTATTATGTTTTGTATTTGGAATTCTATAGCCCCGTCAGGGGACGGAAACCATTGAGTGTATCCATGTCATACATCGGCTTAGCATCATTTGGAATTCTATAGCCCCGTCAGGGGACGGAAACTATTCAACTCTAATCTTTGCCATAATCTCCACCTTATTTGGAATTCTATAGCCCCGTAAGGGGACGGAAACCATTTGTTCTGTGTGGCTATAGATAGACTTATATTTCTTATTTGGAATTCTATAGCCCCGTCAGGGGACGGAAACTTTCTTATAACTTTCTATCAATTCTCTAACTTTCTCCACAATTTGGAATTCTATAGCCCCGTCAGGGGACGGAAACTAAGCTTCTCGAGCCATCCTTCAATTTCATACAGATATTTGGAATTCTATAGCCCCGTCAGGGGACGGAAACAGTACTTCTTTTTGTTTTTATCGCGGTCTTTGTTCAATATTTGGAATTCTATAGCCCCGTAAGGGGACGGAAACAATAAACTACCACGTCATTATCACTCACGTAGATTATTTGGAATTCTATAGCCCCGTAAGGGGACGGAAACCGTCTTTGAACATACCATTCCTCCCTTCTTTCCCACATTTGGAATTCTATAGCCCCGTAAGGGGACGGAAACAACATGGTAATAACCATGTTAGTTGTTGCTTCTTCATGATTTGGAATTCTATAGCCCCGTAAGGGGACGGAAACCACTTCCTCATGGGCGGCGTCAATTTCCTCTTCGGCTATCATTTGGAATTCTATAGCCCCGTAAGGGGACGGAAACATTTTTATTTCCCTCTCTTTCATTTAATATATATTTATTATTTGGAATTCTATAGCCCCGTAAGGGGACGGAAACATGTCTATCCTCTCGCAGTACGCATAAGAATCATCAGCATTTGGAATTCTATAGCCCCGTAAGGGGACGGAAACATGTCTATCCTCTCGCAGTACGCATAAGAATCATCAGCATTTGGAATTCTATAGCCCCGTAAGGGGACGGAAACCGGAGACCAATGTAAACAAAATCTGCAAGGTATTGGAAGGATTTGGAATTCTATAGCCCCGTAAGGGGACGGAAACCAGCTCAAACCCCGTAGTAAATGTTATCTTATAATTTCTTATTTGGAATTCTATAGCCCCGTAAGGGGACGGAAACCAGTTTCCATAATCATCATATTGGGCACACTTGCAACCATTTGGAATTCTATAGCCCCGTAAGGGGACGGAAACGATACCACCATGATGCGGTATCCGATATCATGGAAAATAATTTGGAATTCTATAGCCCCGTAAGGGGACGGAAACTGTAATTCATGCTATTACCTCCTTGGCAAGATATTCTAATTTGGAATTCTATAGCCCCGTAAGGGGACGGAAACGGCTCTTTCCCTTTTGCCATCTGTGCGGCCTGGTCATAATTTGGAATTCTATAGCCCCGTAAGGGGACGGAAACGATTTCAGGAAACTCGATCGTACCTCTGCGTTATCATTTGGAATTCTATAGCCCCGTAAGGGGACGGAAACCCTCTGCCCGCAACTTTTCGAGCCATCCCTCAATTCATTTGGAATTCTATAGCCCCGTAAGGGGACGGAAACAATAGATTATTTTAAAATTATTAATTCAGTTTCAACTTCATTTGGAATTCTATAGCCCCGTAAGGGGACGGAAACATCAATCATTTTGAAAATATATTCAGACGCTTCAATAATTTGGAATTCTATAGCCCCGTAAGGGGACGGAAACAATAGATTATTTTAAAATTATTAATTCAGTTTCAACTTCATTTGGAATTCTATAGCCCCGTAAGGGGACGGAAACTATACAAGGGGCTTTGCAATAGCGACTTTCCGCTTTTGATTTGGAATTCTATAGCCCCGTAAGGGGACGGAAACACGTAAAAAAAATGACAAAGAAAGATTGGTTTGCAGTTATTTGGAATTCTATAGCCCCGTAAGGGGACGGAAACACATTTTTAGTTGCGTCAATCGCCTGTTTTTCCTGTCATTTGGAATTCTATAGCCCCGTAAGGGGACGGAAACTAGTCCTTGATATGCCAATATATTTTGCCAATGATGATTTGGAATTCTATAGCCCCGTCAGGGGACGGAAACAACATACTCTGTGCCGATACACACTCCATTATGATAATTTGGAATTCTATAGCCCCGTAAGGGGACGGAAACCATCAATATCTCTACTCGTTAATGCTTTTGACATGATAAATTTGGAATTCTATAGCCCCGTAAGGGGACGGAAACTTTTTGCATAATTCATTTGCAAAGGGTAATGTTGCGGTTTCATTTGGAATTCTATAGCCCCGTAAGGGGACGGAAACTCTCTGCAAGGATTTTTAAGTGCGTCAATATCATGGTGTAATTTGGAATTCTATAGCCCCGTAAGGGGACGGAAACCAAATCTCCTTCTCTCATTAACTTTCTTTCAATTTATTTGGAATTCTATAGCCCCGTCAGGGGACGGAAACATCCTACTTTCTCCACCCTGATAATCAACTTTAATCTTTGATTTGGAATTCTATAGCCCCGTAAGGGGACGGAAACCCTAAAGCCAGCCGGATCCTTGAAACTGCTTGTTATTTGGAATTCTATAGCCCCGTCAGGGGACGGAAACACATTGTACAAATCTGCTATTGTACCGTCCATGTCAAATTTGGAATTCTATAGCCCCGTAAGGGGACGGAAACAGTCCAGACCAATCCCGATATAAGTCACACAGCCACTATTTGGAATTCTATAGCCCCGTCAGGGGACGGAAACGCGACTTAACAACTGCATACAATGCTTGTTTTGACTTCAAATTTGGAATTCTATAGCCCCGTCAGGGGACGGAAACTTAATTTCTATATTTATTATATCATGTTGCTTTTATTTGGAATTCTATAGCCCCGTCAGGGGACGGAAACAACAAACCAATTTATCCCATGTCTAAAAATTTCCGCTTATTTGGAATTCTATAGCCCCGTAAGGGGACGGAAACTAATAAAAAGATGACAGTCAATCGCCATCAGCTATTTGGAATTCTATAGCCCCGTCAGGGGACGGAAACGCAAAAGGTGATCCTTATCCTCTGCCCATGTGACGCATTTGGAATTCTATAGCCCCGTAAGGGGACAGAAACTCATATCCGCTCCCTCCTGTTTGGCTTGTTGTTTGATTTGGAATTCTATAGCCCCGTAAGGGGACGGAAACTTTATATCTTTTGAGGACGCTATAAAGGAAGCGGGGTTATTTGGAATTCTATAGCCCCGTAAAGGGACGGAAACTAATTTCAGCTTTTTCTTGCTTTTGTTTTCTTTTCTTTGGAACTCCATAGTCCCGAAGGGAGACAGAACCTTTAATTAGGAGTACATTATATTATTACAAGAGAAAGCTGTACTCTTCTGCAAGGCTATGTGGCGGGTTCAGCTTTGTAGCGGAGGAAGGGGGAGGCTGCATAAAGAAACCCTAAAGGAACGCCAGTACTTAGCGAGGTGTTTTCGAGCTTAGTACTGCTGCGTTCCGATCGGAGCGGGAGCGCGTTTCTGTTGTAGCCTCCCCCTTCCGCAGCGTTCCGTATGGCCATCCCCACCCTTCACCTCATGAAAAGTAATATTGGAAATTTATATTTCTAAACGGAATCAGAAACAATACTTGAAAACCGAACCATAAAATGTTAGAATAATTTTGGAAAGTTATAAGCCCAAAAGGGGACAGAACCTTTCTCCCCTCCTCCTTGGGGGCTGGGAATTATAAAATTTTAGAAATCTATAACCTTGAAAAGGGACGGAATCTGCTACACAAAGCCACTAGTAAACCTCCACATAAGCGCTTAAAAGAAATGAACCCCGCAAGGAGACAGAATCCCATACGAATGATCAAAACGGCATTTCCAAAAGATAAAAACAGCAACCTCAGAAAGGAGCATGCGTTATGAGCTACCTATTCGTCAGTTCCCACGGTGCCTCTATCAATTATGATGCTAACTACATCGTAGTAAATTACGGAAAACAGTCTGTCCGCCACATCCCAGTGGAAACCCTTGAGGCGATCTATATCTTTTCCAGTGTCCAAATCACCTCCCAATGTGTGACACAATGCCTAAGGCACGGGATCAACATCTCCTACTATTCCGCCGGCGGCTCTTACTTTGGCCGTCTCCATTCTACCGGCCATGTAAATGTGCAAAGGCAGCGCCAACAAGCCGCATTGGCAGACACAAGTTTCCCTTTAGAATTATCTAAATCCGTCATCCGCGGCAAAATCCACAACCAGGAAGTCTTATTAAGGCGTTACGCACGGAGTGAAGAGAAAGACGTCAAAGACCTCATCTTACGCATGCGCCAATCTCTGGATAAAATCGAGTCCTGCACGATGATCAGCGAAGTAATGGGCTATGAGGGAAATGCCGCAAGGGCATATTTTGAAGGCCTCAGCAGGCTGGTACACCCAGAATTTGCCTTTCAGGGAAGGAGCAGAAGGCCGCCCAAAGACGAATTCAATTCCATGCTAAGCCTGGGCTATTCCATCCTCATGAACGAGATTTATGGGAAACTGGAAAATAAAGGCCTAAACCCCTACTTTGGCTTTATCCACAGCGACAAAGAAAAGCACCCCACGCTGGCCAGCGATATGATGGAAGAGTGGCGTGCAACGATTGTGGATGCGCTGGTAATGAGCCTAATAAACGGGCATGAAATACATACGGAACACTTCTGGCATGACCGCGATAAGCCAGGGTATTACCTGACCAAGGAAGGTTTGACCATCTTTTTAAAGAAATACGATAAGAAAATGCAGAAAGCCGTGCAGTATCTGGACTACATTGATTATGCGGCTACATTCCGCCAGTCCATTGATCTGCAGATTAATGAGCTGGCAAAAGCAATAGAAGAAGGCGATGCGTCAATCTACCATCCAATCTGGCTGAGGTGAGGGAAATGGAGAATTACTTTTTTGAGGCAGAGAAGGAGAAATCCCCAGACAAAGTATTTGTGCTGATTATCTATGACATTGTGGACAATAAGCGCCGGACGAAGCTGGCCAAATATCTCCAGGGATTTGGCTTCTGGGTGCAGAAATCTGCGTTTGAGGCCGTTATCCCCAAGAAAAAATACCAGAAGCTATTGCAGGGCATCCCTAATTTTGTCGGAAGCATGGACAGCGTCAAGGTATATAAGATCATTGGCAGCGGCCAGGTCACTGCCTTTGGGAAAAACATGGATTTACAGGAAGAAGATATCATTGTATTATAGCGAATGATGTGATAAGGGAGAGAAGAAAAATGAGAGTACTATTCAGTGCCATTGGCAGCACAGATCCTATTTCAAACTGCGCGGACGGTGGGATGCTGCATATCTGCAGGGTTTATAAGCCAGATAAAGTATATCTGTACCTGTCAAAAGAAATGTGCATATACCATGACATGGATGACCGCTATCGGAAGTCGATCCATCTGCTGGGAGCAGATTTGGGATGGCATTGCGAGATAGAGATTATCCGTGACGAAACGATGGAAAATGTACAGATTTTCGATGCGTTTATTGATGTTTTCGAAAAGATTGTCAACGAGATCCGGGAGAAAGACCAGCCGGAAGAGCTTCTTTTGAACGTTTCCTCCGGCACCCCGGCAATGAAATGTTCGCTGCAGATTATCTCCATGCTCTGGAATAACATCCAGGCAATCCAGGTTTCGACGCCGTTAAAATCCAGCAATGTACGGCATGAGGATAAAAAGACATATGACCTGGAACTGCAGTGGGAATGCAATGATGACCGTTGTGAGGATTTTATAAACCGCTGCATTGTATCAGACGCAAAGCGCCTGCTGGACCGGATCCGCAAAGAGAATATCCAAAAATACATCCAGGCATATGACTACGAGGCGGCAGAGACAATGGCGAGGACCCTTTATATACAGCCTTCCGATGAGTTCTGGGGCTGCCTGGATATCGCGATTGCGCGCAACAAGCTGAATCTGCAGTATCTCAACGGCGTACGAAAAAAATACGAGGTAGAGGACTGGTTCCCGATTGTGCGGGCGCGGGAAATGGAAGAGTATGAATACCTGCTGGCGATGCAGGCAAAATTGTGGCGGAAGCAATACATAGATTTTATCCGGGACGTGACCCCCATCTATTTTTCGTTTTCAGAGAAAGTCTTAAAGAGGCATGGCGGCCTCTCCTTTTCAGATATTGGAAACCAGAATATGGATGGCGTCTGGTGCCTATCGATAGAGAAGTTAAGGGCAAATAATATAAAGCCAGATAAGCGGTGGGGAAATTACACAAATATTTCATCCTATAATATCCTGAAAATTATGCAGCAGGCCTGCAGCGATCAAAAACTGCTGAAGCTGCTAAAGGATATACGGACGGTGGAGCGTGAGGTACGAAACCTGGCAGCCCATGAAATTGTAGGCGTTACTAGGAGCTGGATTGTGAGAAGGACAAAGTTCCAGCCAGAAACCATTATGGACATGCTGTTCTGCCTGGCAAAATATGCGGGGCTGCATATTACGGCAGAGAACCGGGAGGCTTATCGGGTGATGAACAGGAAGCTGCAGGATTTATTGTGATTAAGGTGATGGGCATTTAAGGAACCGTTTCTCCGTTACTTTATAAGCCAGTCTGACGTTATGTTCCGATTCCAACATGCCATGTCCGTGGCAGCCGTTCTATATTCCATAAGATGTTCCTTTCTTCTGGAAAGCCGTGTTTCCCTTGGTGTTTCCCATGGCGGAAGCGGGGCTTTCCGGGAAAATTAAATAGTAAAGCAGGTTCTTACATATTTTCTAAAACTCCGCCATAAGAGCGGATGATTTCTTCCTCAAGTTTTTGGAATTGAGGAATGTATGTGTCTAAGATTCGCTGTACTAGCTCCTTGGCTGCATTCCCATTGTAGATATGAGCCATGCTGTACCTGTCATTCAGCATATCCAGCCAAAGTTCTCCATCAAAAAAGGATAAATCAAGTAGGCTTCTTTCGTAGGCCAATAGTTTTTTCAGTACCTTCCAGCCTAATTCAAACTGTATGGAAAATTTATCAATAATCCCGCTGATAATAAATGCATTGTCCAGCGGCTCTTGGTCAGCCTGTTCAAGGACACGTAAGTTGGAAATATAATTCTCAAATTTTTTCATATAGGATCTTCCCTTCCGTTTGGAACGATTGCCAAAGCTCATCCTGTAGGTTTCCATCCAAATTAATAATACCATATTAAATATTTGTTGAGAAAATGCGGTATTTATGGTAAAGTAGTAACAGTTCCATAGTTTTGCGCCATCTTTTATGCTGTGAACGGCAGGCGCTTCCGCAGGTTGGACGAATACCGGCGTGAAATAACGCCTAACTCCCAAAGACGAAGGAGGGACTTTTTTGGAAAAAGAAGAAAAACCCAAGAGCAGAAGCCATTTCCGCAGTAAATTTATAAGGATCGCCGTCTTGCTGGCGTTCCTCGGCATAGGCCTCTATGCCTGGCTCCATCTGTTTGACAGGGACAAGGAAGCCGATGAGAAAATCACCGTAATCACCGAGTCATCCCTTGAGAAGATCCTGCAGATTAGCGACCTGTCCTCTTACAAGGCCGTCTACAATGGCGTGGCATGCATCCCGGACAAGGAAGACAGCGGCAAGCCGTCCTACTACACGGCCTATGAAGCCGAGGTACAGGTGGGCATTGACATGGAGCAAATACAGATCCAGGTGGATGAGGAACAGAAAAAAGTAACCGTACAGCTCCCAGAGACTAAGATTAATGACGTAATTGTGGATATGACGTCACTGGATTATATATTTGTTGATAAAAAAGCGGAGACGAAAGACGTTTCCAGCGAGGCTTATTCCGCCTGCATTGCAGACGTCAGGGAAGAAAGCGCGGCAAACGAGGAGATTATCCGCCTGGCCGAGGACAATACCATAGGCCTGGTGAAAGCGCTGTTGGAGCCGCTTTTCGAACAGCAGGATAAGGATTATACGTTAGAAGTGAAATCTTCACCTTCTCAACTTGCGCAATAGATGAAATAACGCATGTTAAGCGCCGGCCGAAACGCGGCGCCGTAAGCTTGATATTCCCTTGCTTGCGGCAGGGTGTTCGATTCAGAATTTCACAAAGGAGAGATTACATATGGCATATATGGCAAAAAAAGCATCCTATCTTCTGGCCATCCTCATCCTGCTGTCTGCCCTTGCAGGCTGCGGCGCTCCAGAAGAGGAGGAGACAATCAAAAAAGACGTTGGCCTGAACCGCAAGCAGATGCAGAACATCTGTGAGCTGGCAACGCTGGAATGCTACTATCATAACACGGCAAAATTAAATAAGGAAAACAAAATACTTTGGTGGGATACCAACACCGAGCTGTGGGTGGAATATTCCGGCATTGTAAGGGTAGGCGTGGAAATCAGCGATTTTGATATGAAGGTAGAGGGCAGCCAGGTTACCATTACCATGCCCCAGGCGAGGATTTTAAGCTGCGAGGTAGATGAAAATTCCCTTAAGCCAGACTCCTACCTGGTCAGCAAACAGGGATTGGGCGCCAAGGATATCACGGCAGACGACCAGACAGAGGCCTTCAGGGCAGCTCAGGAGAATATGCAGCAGGCAGCAGAGGCGGACACAGCTTTGCTCCTGCAAGGCCAGCAGCGCGCCCAGGAGCTGCTGGAAAAATATGTAAAAAACGTTGGGGAGGCCATTGGCGAGTCCTATGAGGTGGAATGGATAACGGCAGAATAGATTTGGTCGTATTATCCAATATTTCATCAAGGCGCCCCTGATTTTAGATGAAAATCACTAAAATTTATTTTTTTCCTTGCCAAACCAAATATTCTGTGCTAAGATTACCCATAACCAAAATATTAACATAGTAAAGCGTTGAAGGAGACTCTTGCTTTCAGAAGCCGACAGGAATATGGCGTCACCGACTGAGAGCGCCGTTTGGAAGAGGGAGCAAAGGGAACACTCTGGAGCAGGCTGGCTGAACAGTTCTAGGGAATTTGCCCGTTACAGGCAAGTAGGCCAGCACGTTGTGCGCGTTAAGCATAAGAGTGGGAGAGCCATCCCATGCCGCATGCGGGGCATTGCGGGCAGACAGATGGTTTTCCAATGTGGGTGGTACCGCGGATAAGATGATTATTCGCCCTGGAATACGAAGATGTGTTCCAGGGCGTTTTTCTATGGCAAATTGTCAGGTAATTTTCGCTAAAAACGGGAAATTAACAGCTACGATGTGCCGGCCATGCGAAAATAATGCAAAAATAGATCCTGCGCTGCCCTTTGTGTATGATTCTATACTTGTAAGGAACGCAGGAAGAGCCGCAGCAGATGCAGGGTGCCGCCCAGGCGCTTTTGGAAAGGAAGTGGAAAAGATGAGCAACATTTATAGAGATGTAACATTAGCCCAAGTAACCGAAGGTGACATTGGAAGGACAGTCCGCATTGCCGGCTGGGTAGAGAATATCCGCGACCATGGCGGCGTATCCTTCCTTGATATCCGGGATATGTATGCTGTGATGCAGGTGGTGATCCGCGAGGGCAGGCTGCTGGAAGGCATCCGCAAGGAGCAGGCCGTGTCCATTGCCGGGCCGATTGAGAAACGGGACGAGGAGACTTATAACCCCAAAATCCCTACCGGCACGATAGAGCTGGAAGCGAAGGAAATCCAGGTCTTAGGCGAGGTATACGTCCCCCTGCCCTTTGAGGTGATGACGAGCCGGGAAGTCCGCGAGGATGTGCGCCTGAAATACCGTTACCTTGACCTGCGCAACCAGAAGGTCAAAGACAACCTCATTTTCCGCTCCAAGGTCATTGCCTTCCTGCGGCAGAAAATGACGGAGATGGGCTTCCTGGAAATCCAGACCCCCATCTTGAGCGCTTCATCCCCGGAGGGCGCTAGGGATTACATTGTGCCTTCCCGCAAATACAAGGGCAAATTTTATGCCCTGCCCCAGGCGCCGCAGCAGTACAAGCAGCTGCTGATGGTATCCGGCTTTGATAAGTATTTCCAGATTGCCCCCTGCTTCCGTGATGAGGACGCCAGGGCAGACCGCTCCCCCGGGGAGTTCTACCAGCTGGATTTTGAAATGAGCTTTGCCACCCAGGAGGATGTGTTCCGGGTAGGGGAAGAAGTGCTTTCTGCCACCTTTGCCAAATTTGCCCCAGAGGGAAGCCAGGTAACCCAGGCCCCTTACCCTATTTTCAGTTACCGCCAGGCGATGCTGGAATTTGGCACCGACAAGCCAGACCTGCGCAACCCTTTACGCATTATAGATTTGACGGATTTCTTCCAGAAATGCACCTTCCGGCCATTTTTGGGCAAAACGGTAAGGGCAATCCGCGTTCATGCCGAAATGTCTAAGGGGTTCCATGAGAAGTTACTGAAGTTTGCCACAGGCCTCGGCATGGGCGGGCTGGGATATCTGGAAGTGATGGAAGATGGAAGCTACAAAGGCCCGATTGACAAATTTATCCCAGGGGATCTGAAGCAGGAGTTTGGCGCCTTGGCAGGCTTAGAGGCCGGGGACACGATTTTCTTTATGGCGGATAAGGAAGAGCGGGCGGCCTGCTATGCTGGCATGATCCGCACAGAGCTTGGGGAAAAGCTGGGGCTGATGGAGGAAAATGCCTTCCGTTTCTGCTATGTCAATGATTTTCCCATGTTTGAGCGCGACCCGCAGACCAAACAGATCGGCTTTACCCATAACCCCTTCTCCATGCCTCAGGGCGGCCTGGAAGCCCTGCAGGCCAAGGATCCGCTGGAAATCCTGGCTTACCAATACGACATTGTCTGCAACGGCATTGAGCTGTCTTCCGGGGCAGTCCGCAACCACGACCTGCAGGTCATGGTGAAGGCCTTTGAGATCGCAGGCTATGACGAGGAAACGTTAAAGCGCAAGTTTGGCGCACTGTACCAGGCCTTTCAGTTTGGCGCCCCGCCCCATGCCGGCATGGCGCCAGGCATTGACCGCATGCTGATGCTGCTGCGCGGGGAAGAGAATATCCGCGAAGTGATTGCATTTCCGATGAATGGAAATGCACAGGATCTGATGTGCGGGGCCCCAGGCGAAGCAACCGAGCAGCAGCTGCGGGAAGTGCATATCAAAATCCGCGGGTAAGGCAGGAATATGCATAAATAAGTTGCTTTGCAAAGGGGAGGGCACCCATACAAAACGCCGCGGATGAAAAGGTGTTACAGTTAGAAAGGAGCATAGATTGAAGCATTTAGGGACGAAACAGATTAATACGCCGCGATTGCTTTTAAGGCGTTTTACGATAGAGGATGCGCCAAAGATGTATGGCGACTGGGCATCCGATGAGGAGGTCACCCGGTATCTTTTATGGGCGGCACATAAGAGCCAGGAAGAGACGGAAAGCCTTTTGAAGAGCTGGGCAGAGGATTATAAAAATGCAGCGGCTTATCTGTGGTGCATCGAATGGAAAGAGACGGCAGAGCCTATCGGCAGCATTGGCGTGACAAAAATGATAGAGCAGGCGCAGCTTGTGGAACTAGGCTATTTCATCAGCAGGCGCTATTGGCATCAGGGGATTGCCACAGAGGCGCTGCAGGCCGTGATGGATTTCTTCTTCGATGAGGTAGGGGTAAACCGCGTAGAATCCCGCCATGACCCAAGGAATCCTTATTCTGGCAAGGTGATGGAAGCATGCGGGATGCGCTACGAAGGCACAAGAATCGAAGCAGACTTTAACAATTCCGGTATCTGCGATGAAGTCCTTTACGGCCTTACCAGAAAGCAGCGCGCCGAAGCCCAGGTGAGGAAAAGTGGCAAATATGTCCAATCGGCTCATCAGAATACGATTTCCGATGAAATGATTGACTATGTGGGGATACTGGCAAAATTAGAGCTGTCTCCTGAAGAGAAAGAACGTGCCAAAAAAGACATGGGAGAAATGCTGGATTATATTGATAAGCTGAATGAACTGGACACCACAGGCATAGAGCCCATGTCCCATATCTTTCCCATGACAAACGTTTTCCGGGAAGACGTGGTTACAAATGGAGACGACAGCGAGAACATGCTCCAAAACGCCCCGGAAGTAAAGAATGGAAGCTACGTAGTACCCAAAACGGTGGAATAATGTGGAAAAATTTCCATTGCCCCGTCTGCGTGGGGGATGGCTTGCCCAGGCCATCGTCCCGTTAGCCGCCAAAGTACTTGTTAGCCACCCAAAAAGAAAGAGGTATCCCTTATGTTAGAAGAAATCAGAACCTTTACCGCAGTACAGCTTGCGGAGAAAATAAAAATACGAGAAATCAGCGTCATCGAGGCCGTGAAAGCCACCCTGGAACAGATGGAACACGCAGAAGGTTTGCTGAATGCTTATGTTACCGTAGACCAGGAAGGCGCCTTGCGCCAGGCGCAAGAGGTCCAGGAAAAAATAGACAATGGAACCCTTGCTTCCCCCTTGGCAGGCGTCCCTGTCGCCATCAAGGACAATCTGTGTACTGCCGGGATGCGCACGACCTGCAGTTCCAAAATCCTTGAAAATTTCATCCCCACCTATACTGCTGAAGCCGTGCAGAACCTAATCCGTGCAGGCGCAGTCATTATTGGCAAGACAAATATGGATGAATTTGCCATGGGCAGCACCACCGAGACCTCTGCCTTTGGTGTCACCAGGAATCCCAGCAACTTTGCCCATGTGCCAGGCGGTTCCTCCGGCGGCAGCTGCGCCGCCGTCGCAGCCAGGGAATGCTTCTATGCCCTGGGTTCCGATACCGGCGGATCCATCCGCCAGCCCAGTTCCTTCTGCGGCGTGACTGGCTTAAAGCCTACCTATGGCACGGTTTCCCGCTATGGCCTGATTGCCTATGGCTCATCGCTGGATCAGATTGGGCCGATTGCCCGTGATGTTGCAGACTGCGCCGCCATCCTTGAGGTCATTGCCTCTTACGACAAGAAGGATTCCACCTCCCTAAAGCGTGGGGATACCGACTTTACATCTGCCCTGCATGATAACGTAAAAGGTATGAAAATTGGCATTCCCCAGGATTATTTCGGCGAGGGACTGAATCCGGAAGTAAAAGCCGCCGTCCTTGCCGCCGCCAGGGTATTCGAAGAAAAAGGCGCAGTGATAGAGGAATTTGACTTAAGCCTAGTGGAATATGCCATCCCTGCTTACTATGTGATTGCCTGTGCGGAAGCCAGCTCCAACCTGGCGCGTTTTGACGGCGTGAAATATGGTTACCGCACGCCATCTGACGGGGGCCTGCACCAGATGTATAAAAAGTCCCGTTCGGAAGGCTTCGGTTCGGAAGTAAAGCGCCGCATTATGCTGGGCTCCTTTGTCCTAAGCTCCGGTTATTACGATGCTTACTACCTAAAAGCCCTGCGTACTAAGGCTCTGATTAAGCAGGCCTTTGACCGCGCCTTCCAGAAATACGATATTATCCTCGGGCCCACCGCCCCCACGACTGCCCCCAAAATCGGCAGCAGCCTGAGCGATCCCCTGAAAATGTACTTAGGGGACATTTATACGATTTCTGTAAACCTGGCAGGCCTCCCCGCCATTTCCATTCCCTGCGGGCAGGATGCCCAAGGATTGCCCATTGGGCTGCAGCTAATTGGCGATTGCTTCCAGGAGAAAAAGATTATCCAGGCTGCCTATACCTATGAGCAGGCGTAGCCATAGGGTGGCTGCCTTAAAACAGACGTTCCATTTCATATGGAAGCGCTTGAGCAACAGATACCTTAAAAATTAGGAGGATTCACCCATGAGCAAAGAGTATGAGACTGTCATCGGTTTGGAAGTCCATGTGGAGCTTGCCACTAAGACGAAAATCTTCTGTGGCTGCTCCACTGCCTTTGGAGGCGCTCCCAACACCCATACCTGCCCTGTATGCACGGGGATGCCCGGCTCCCTGCCTGTCCTGAATAAACAGGTAGTAGAATATGCCGTCGCCGTAGGGCTGGCCACCAACTGTTCCATTACGCGTTACTGCAAATTTGACCGCAAGAATTATTTTTACCCCGATAATCCCCAGAATTACCAGATTTCCCAGCTTTATCTCCCCATTTGCCGCAACGGCAGCGTGGAAATTGAGACTCCGTCCGGCAAAAAATCCATTGGCATCCATGAAATCCACATGGAAGAGGACGCAGGCAAATTGATCCACGACGAATGGGAAGACTGCTCGCTGGTGGATTTCAACCGTTCCGGCGTCCCTCTGATCGAGATTGTCTCTGAGCCGGACATGCGATCCGCTGAGGAAGTCATTGCCTACCTCGACAAGCTGCGCATGACCATCCAATACCTGGGAGCTTCCGACTGCAAATTAAACGAAGGCTCCATGCGTGCAGACGTCAACCTGTCTGTGCGTGAAGCCGGCGCCGAATCGTTTGGCACCCGTACGGAAATGAAGAACCTCAACTCCTTCAAAGCCATCGCCCGGGCAATCGAGGGTGAGAAAAACCGCCAGATTGACTTGATGGAATCCGGCAAGCCCGTGATTCAGGAAACCCGCAGGTGGGATGACGACAACGGCTATTCCTATGCTATGCGCAGCAAAGAAGACGCCCAGGATTACCGCTATTTCCCGGAACCTGATTTGGCGCCTGTGGAAATCAGCGACCGCTGGATCCAGGAAATCCAGGCACGGCAGCCCGAGCTGCGAACCGAGAAGCAGGCGCGGTACAAAACAGAGTATGGCCTTCCGGAGTATGATGCGCAAATCCTCACCAGTTCCAAGCGCCTGGCAGATCTCTTCGAGGCCACGGCCAGGCTCTGCCAAAGCCCGAAGAAAGTCAGCAACTGGCTGATGGGCGAGACGATGCGCCTCCTAAAGGAACAGGAAATGGAGGCGGAGGACATCCGTTTCTCTCCAGAGCATCTGGCGAGCCTGATTTCCCTTACGGAAGACGGCAGCATCACCAGCACGGTTGCCAAGGAGGTATTTGAGAAGGTTTTCCAGGAGGATATTGATCCGGCTGCCTATGTGGAAGCGCAGGGCTTAAAAACGGTCAATGATGAAGGGGCGCTTCGGGCGGCTGCCGCGCAGGTAATCCAGGATAACCCCAAATCTGTGGCAGATTACCGGGGCGGCAAGGAAAAGGCCATCGGTTTCCTGGTAGGGCAGACGATGAAGGCTATGAAGGGCAAGGCAAATCCGGGGATGGTAAAGCAGATTTTGAAGGAATTGCTGGAGAAGTAAGAAGAGATAGGTTAAGTATCTGCCCGGCGAAACAGGCGCTGGGACGGGCAAGCCGGGTCGCATTGGATGCGGCAGTTTATATTGCGTAGGTTTTATTATATTAACTGTAGGAAAAAGGGACAGGGAGGATGGATATGGAAGTACAAATTCGGCCATACGAAGAACGGGATCTGCCAGAAATGATAAGGATATGGAATGAGGTGGTGGAAGAGGGGACTGCTTTTCCGCAGGAGGAGCTCTTAGACGCCCGGACAGGGAAAGAATTTTTTGCTTCCCAGACTTATAATGCGGTTGCGGCCTCCATAGATACGGGGGAGATTTATGGGCTGTATATCCTGCATCCCAACAATGTTGGGCGCTGTGGGCATATCTGCAACGCGAGTTTTGCTGTCAGCGCAGAAGCCAGGGGATGCCATATTGGGGAAAAATTGGTGTCCGATTGCCTAGAACAGGGAAAGTGCTGCGGTTTTCAGATGATGCAGTTTAATGCCGTGGTGGCGACAAACATGCATGCACGCCATCTCTATGAACGGTTAGGTTTTGTCCAACTGGGCGTTATCCCCAAAGGATTCCGTATGAAAGATGGGAATTATGAGGATATCTGCCTGTATTACCGTGAATTGACGTAAATATATGATAGATTCAAATCAAACAGCGCAGTTTGTTCCGGAAAAACCTGGGCAGCCAGAGAGCCATTGCAATTGGCGGCAAATGCCGCCGATCGGGCTCCCAGGCGGCGCAGGTTTTCTGCTATTCCTCCGTACTTGTCTCTGTCTTGCCAATCCATTGGTCGAATTTGTCCATAACGGCATCGTATGTCCTGGAAGAAATGCTGGGCAGGGAAGAACCCCAGGACTTGGTAGCGGCCTTAAAGCCCTTTTCAAAAGCGGCGCGCATTTCCTCTGCCTTTGAAGCATCCCCGCCGGTCAATGCTTTGGCAAACTCTACAATACGGTCTGAGGTCTGCTCTACGCCCCAATAGCCGTCATCTGCAATGTCAGCCTGTGCCTGTGCCTTCACGTCTGCGCTGACGGTAAAGTTCCCGCTGGCCAGGAACCGCCACATATCGTCTGCCTGGCCGATCTTGGTTCCCTGGTTGGTCATCAGCTTTTCTACCAGGCTTCTCAGCTGTGCTGTGCGGGTCTCGGAGTCGCGTTTCATCCGTGCGACAATCGCATCCTTGGAATAGGTTCCGCTGGTGGCGGGGGTGCCTTTCTCATAGACTGCGCCCTGCGCCTTATCCTTGTTGGAAGAATCGGCCTTGGCGGCGGTACCGTTTTTTTCTGCGGCTTTGGTAGTCTGCTTGGCAGAGGCTGTGGCATAAGCCGCTGTTGTGCTTACATGATTGCTAACGCTTTCCATGCTCATAATTGTCCCTCCTTGGCAAAAAATCACGTATCCATAACGTTTCATAAGGCAGATTTTTCTGCCCATTTCAGCAATGCCGCTGGATGGTTGCCAGGTATTGCTGCACTTCAATATATATATCGGAGCAGGAAGGAAAAAATTAACACAGATGTTGCGATTCACGGCCTGGAAGCCTGCTCGTTGTAAGCATTGGGGCGATATTTTGTTACTTTTCATTGACATTTTGCAGGAAAAATGATTAACTAATGATGGAAAGTGTATACAGAATACAGGAGGTAAGAGTGAAAAATAGAGTAAATTTGGGACGCACTTAAATAAGGGGTCGTAATCCC
>CAJTNT010000015.1 GCA_910577785.1 uncultured Lachnospiraceae bacterium
TGGCGCTTAAGGATATCAATATTACGCTTCATAAAGGCGAAATTCTTGGATTTTTAGGGCCGTCGGGCGCTGGAAAAACTACCACGATTAAAATAATTACAGGACAGTTAAGGCAAACATCTGGAGAGGCGAAAATTCTTGATACCGATACGGTTAATATTGATGAATCAATTTATGAAAAGATTGGCGTGGTTTCTGATCAAAGCGGAATTTATGAGAAAATGACAGTATGGCAGAATTTAAGCATGTTTGCAAAAATATGGCGTGTTTCCAGTGCAAGAGTGGAGGAAGTCTTACATCAGGTGGAATTGTATGAACATCGTAAAAAGCCGGCAGGCAAACTTTCCAGAGGGCAGACGCAAAGACTTGTTTTGGCCAGGGCAGTGCTTCATAAGCCAAGAATTTTATTTCTTGATGAACCTACAAGCGGATTAGATCCATCGACTGCGGTATCTATCCACAGAATGTTATTGGATCTGAAAGAAGAAGGTATGTCAATATTTTTGACTACACATAACATGGAAGAAGCCACAAAACTTTGTGATAGAGTCGCACTTTTGTATCAGGGGGAAATTGTCGAGTGCGGGTCGCCCAAAGAACTTTGTCTGAAATATAATCAAAATAAAAAATATCATCTGCTTTTGAATAATCAAGAAGAAGTCGTCTTGGAGCAAAGCCCTCAAAATATTGCAAAAATTTCAGAATGGATGCAGAGGGATGAAATACAGTGTATTCATTCTTGTGAGCCAACATTAGAACGTGTATTTTTACAAGTGACAGGGGCAACCCTTGGATTAGCTAATATGTGAAAGGAGTTTTAAGATGGGTAATATCAATAAATTAACGGCAGTTGCACATATTAAATGGATTTGTATCAGCCGCAATACAGCGATTATGATCGGGCCGCTTCTAACCGTGGCGATGGTGTGGATATTCAAAATTTTATATAGCATCAATTCAGGAGGTGATCTGTCACCAATCCTGGTGTCTTTGATCCTGAGTTTGGGAATTTCCCTTAATCTGTGTATGGATGGATTCCTAATGGTGGGAACTGCCATTGCAGAAGAGAAAGAGAAACATACGTTACGGGTCTTAATGACGTCATCCGTCACTGGAATGCAGTATTTTATCGGAAGTATTCTATTTCCATTTGTGTTGATGAATATCATCAATCTTGTGGTATTGGTGATCAGTGGGATTTCTATGAGCCAGGTATCTGTTGCGGCTTTCTTATTGGTCAGTGCGGTAGCCTCTCTGATTAGTTGTGTAATGGGAATGATTGTTGGCCTCTGTGCCAAAAATCAGATGAATGCAAATTTGATTTCTTATCCATTGATGCTCGTGTTTATGATGATTCCAATGTTTGGAAATCTTTCCGAAAAATTGCACCATATCTCAGGGTTTTTGTTTACTGGGGTGTTGACAGAGATGGCAAATGGATTTGCAGAGGGAATGTCATATACGTTAAAACCTCTGGACATCGCAGTGCTTATCGGAGAATTAATCATTAGCATTCTTGTGTTTTTAGTACTTTATCGAAGAAATGGATATGAAAAAGACTGATGCTATTTTTGGGGGCGCTGCTGGATACAGGCACACTGTGCGAGGATCATGATCAGAGCAAAAAGCCGTAAATTATATAAAAAATTTTGCAAGAAGGACACACCTGTGTCCTTCTTGTTTTGTATGATAGAAAAGTGAGGAAGGGTTACAGAATGGCGGAGTGGATGCTTGGCTTTTCTTAATGCAGGAGCGGAAAGGATCGAAGAGGATATGGAAGAGACAAGAGGTTTTTATAGGCTGGAAGGCTGGGAGAGGGAAATGGGAAGGGATGGCAGAAAAGAGCTGCGGACAGAACTCTTAGAACAGCTGAAGGAAGAGGAAAAGGTACAGCGGCAGGAGGAATATGAGCAGCGCCTTGCCCAGGCAGTCGATGAAGTGTCCGCGCTCGTAGCGGAGAAGGGAACGCCAGCCGTACATGAACAAGTGGAGAAGATTCTGGACAGTGTCCAGAATATGGCTTTTCAGGAGGGCTACCATTACGCCATCGCAGTCCTGGAAGATTGCCTGATCAAATAAGGAGGCATTATGCCCGGAAAGTGATATCACGGATAATTTCCTTGATATGCGCGGTCTGCTCATCTGTCAGGCCGGTAATCTCTAGGTATTCCCGCTGATCCAGTTCCAGCAGGTAATCCGTGCTGACCATGAAAAATTGGGATATTTTTACAAGCATTTCAATGGAAGGGAGGATGTTGTTATTCTCCCAATTGGAAACGGTCTGCTTGGAAATATTCAGTTTGCCAGCCAGCTGTACCTGGTTTAAGTTGTGGGCAGTCCTTAATTTTTTGATAACATCGCCAAACACAGATTGATACTCCTTTTTAAGTATTAAATTATATTATATCCTGGATAAAATAACTTTACAAAATTCTAAAATATTATTATAATAGTCGTGGAAGCTGTATTGTTACCGGGATACTCCTGTGAGGCTGCGTTGTTGCGGGCGGCCTTCCGGGGCAGGAATCGAAATGTTTTATGGCAGATTTGGAAATATAAATAGAGAGTGACAGATGCTGTCATTCTTCTATGTTAGGATATGTCTATACAGAAAAGACAGGAGGGCAGGATGGATAACAATAAGATGCAGAGGGTTTTAGGCATATACACCAAGCTGATGGGCGGATACTTGGTGAATAAGGCGGAGGAAGCGCTGAATTACCAGGTCAATGAGCGGAGCATCCAAAGGGACATTGACGATATCCGCCATTACCTGGATTCGGACATTTCCACCACAGGAATTGTCAATTCGGTCGTATACGACCACAAGGAGAAAGGCTACCGGCTGGAACAGATTTACCAGCTGAAGCTGAGCAATGCGGAGATTCTTGCCATCTGCAAGATCCTTTTGGACAGCAGGTCCCTGCGGAAGGAGGAGATGACGGATATCCTGGACAAGCTGATTTCCTGCTGTATCCCGGCCAAGAACCAGAAGCTGGTCAAGGACCTGATCCGCAACGAGATGTTCCACTATGTGGAGCCAAGGCACAGGAAACAGTTCCTGGATACCATGTGGCAGGTAGGGGAGGCCATCCGGGAGTGCAGGTTTATCGAAGTGGATTACCTGCGGACGAAGGACAAGGCAGTGGTGACGCGGAAGCTAAAGCCGGTGGCAATTATGTTTTCCGGGTATTATTTTTATCTGACGGCTTTTATTGATGACGAGGAAGTGCGCAGGAATTTTGACGTAATCAACGATTCCTTCCCCACCATCTACCGCATTGACCGCATCCAGAGGCTGCGGCTATCAGAGGGGAAATTCCACATCCCCTACAGCAGCCGTTTTGAGGAAGGGGAATTCCGCAAGCGGATCCAGTTTATGTACGGCGGGAAGCTGCAGAGGATTAAATTTAAGTATTATGGCAACGATGTGGACGCCATCCTGGACAAGCTGCCCACGGCGAAAATCCTCGCGGAGGATAACGAGGTCTATACCATCGCGGCCGAGGTGTTCGGCAAAGGGATTGACATGTGGCTCCGCAGCCAGGGGGATATGGTGGAGGTGCTGGAGTAGAGGGAATTATGAAAAAGAATGGAAAACGATATCGGAAGATACAAAAAGAAAAAGAACGGAAAGCATTAAGTAAGTACAGGGATATATCAAAATTAAAGATAAATATTAGCCAGGAGGTGGGAGATATCAATACAGCATATTTATCAATGGCTCATATTGTGGTTGGAAATCCCATTGTGAAAGATCAGGAGGATACGAAAAAGGAATATCTCAGAAGGCTGTGCAGCTATGTCAAGGCTGGAAAGTGGAACCGAAGGAAATATGAGCATGCGGAACTGTGTGCTTATGAGCATATCCTGTCAGAATCAACAGTGATCCAGGAAAGGCATGGATTGGATTTTTACCGATATTACATATTGTTTGATTTGATGCATGTGATAGGTTATGAGCTGCGGGGAGGGAGTTGGGAGAAGATGTCTGCTGTGATGGAGAAATATTATATGGATTTTCCGGAAATGGCAGAAAAGAAAAGGAAAGTGGAACAGCTGTTTTCTTCCTTTGGGGAAAGGCATAAAAAATTAAGGCAGTTGGCAAAGGATCCTGAGTTTGCCCAGGAAAAGCAGTATATCCAGAGGATCAGGGAGAATCTGAAATTCAAAAAGAAACAGCCTTTTGGTGTGATGGTGACGGCAACAATGAGCGCAGGAAAGTCAACGTTTATCAATGCGCTTGCAGGAAAATATGTATGCCTTTCTCAGAATATGGCGTGTACCAGCAAAATTCACTGTATTGTGAATAAGGCATTTGAGGATGGATTTTCTTATAAATATGACCATGACTTACTGATGAAGGCGGAGCATGAGGAATTGCTCCAGAACAGTGCGGAGAATGCATTGGATAAAATTGTAGTCAGTACCTATTTTCATGGAGGGTTACAGGATGCCAGGGTGGTTATCAATGATTCGCCAGGGGTCAATTTCAGTGAGGATGCTAGGCATAAAGAGATTACAGATAAATTGTTGAAAAGCCGAAACTATCATTTACTGATCTATGTAATGAATGCCACCCAATTAGCTACCAATGACGAAGACGCGCATTTAGATTATGTGAGGCAGGTGGCTGGCAGGATACCAGTGCTTTTTGTACTCAACAAGATTGATACCTATAATGTAGAAGAAGAAAATGTGGCGGCAGCCATCATAAAGCAGAAAGAATACCTGAAGAAGAAAGGGTTTCAAGATCCTATCGTATGCCCTGTTTCTTCTAAGGCTGGGTATCTGGCAAAAATGTATTTGGAAGGCTCATTGTCCAGAAGCCAGGAACGGGAATTGTATAATTATGTCGATAAGTTTGAGCAGATGAACTTGGTTCGTTATTATACGGAGAATTTTAAGGATATCCATATCCAGGATGCAGAAAATGAGGAGACCCAATTATTAAAGACATGTGGCTTTGCATATGTGGAAAAAATAATAGAAGGATTAACGGCAGGAGGGAGAAAAAATGGCACAGATTTACATTAAGTATAATCCTTATCGGATGGAGACACAGATTAATGTGGAGGGGAAGGCAATCTCAAAAGACAGTGCGCTTTACAAGTTCGTAAAAGGAAAACGGCTGCAGGAATGGATTGGAAGATTCCCTAAGATGCTGGTGGATGAACTGAATACGGTAGAACTTGATATAGAATTTTATGGCATGTCCCTGGATTGGGATGATTTTGAGGATGCATTCTGTCAGGCAGAGGCAATCGGGATTGTCCGGAAGCTTTCTATGAAATTTACCAAGGGAATATCGGATGAAGACATCACAGATAAGATTGTAAAGGTATTTACCGATCTCCAGGATGGGCCGGTAGAGGATTTTAGGGATCCGAAGCTGAGCAAGGCTTTTGCAAATATCCATAATTCGGAATTTCCCATTAATGTCATTGCCACAATGAGTTCCGGAAAATCAACGCTTATTAATGCCTTGTTGGGAAAGCGGCTGATGCCTTCTAAGAATGAAGCCTGCACGGCTACAATTACAGAGATTTTGGATAATGACAGAAAACAGTTTACGGCTGTTGTATATGATGAAAATGGGGAGGTACTTCGTGAAATCCCAGATCTTACCTATGAGGTGATGAGTGAACTCAATGAGGATACGAATGTATACAAGATTGAGGCAGAGGGGGATATTCCTTTCCTGGATGCAAGAAGCACGGCTTTGATGCTGGTGGACACGCCAGGACCCAATAATGCCCAGAACCAGGCGCATAAAAACACAACCTACCGTGCCATCAACAACGATTCCAATAATTTGATCCTCTATGTTTTAAATGGGACGCAGCTTAGTACTAATGATGACGCATCCTTATTATCCTATGTTGCAGAACAGATTAAGAAGGGCGGGAAGCAGGTGCGTGACCGTTTCCTATTTGTCATTAACAAGATGGATGGCTTTAATCCGGAGGAAGAGGATATTGGGAAGGCGATCCAGGCATCCAAAAACTATCTGGCTAAATACGGGATAGAAGATCCGCAGATTTTCCCCTGCTCTGCCTATACAGCGTTAAATATTAAGACTTATTTGGAAGGGATAGACATTAATAATTTGACCAGGAGTGAGGAGAGGAAGCTTCCTTCAGCGGCAAGGGATACCCTGCCTATGATAGATAAGTTTATTGATTATGGGCCAATGCATTTGGAGCAATATTCCACGCTTTCCCCAAGCGCACAGCGCGAATTGGAATATAAATTGGTTCAGGCAGAACAAAACCAGGATACCAAGGAACAGGCATTGATCCACTGCGGCATCTATTCGATTGAAGCTGCTATCACTGCCTATGTGAAGAAGTATGCCAAGACCAAGAAAGTAAAAGATCTGGTGGAATCTTTCCAGGAGGTTCTGGAGAGTAACCGGGTATTGGCGAATGCCAAGGAACAGGTTGCCACGGATGAAGAGGCTGCCAGGGCATGCAGGGAAAGGGCTGAGGCAGTAGAAAAGAAGATTGCGGACGGGGAAGAGGCCAAGGTGTTTAAAGAGCGGATTGCCGCCTTAAATCCTATGAAATCCATTAAGGTTAAGGCGCAGGCCTTGAGGGAAGAAGCCTCAGGAAAAACAACCAGGGTATTCCGGCCATACGGGGATAAGATTACCAGCAGGGAAGAAGCGAAGCGGCTGGTATCACAATTTACGATGATGAGTTCAGATTCTATTGCAGAATTAACATCAGAACTAGAAAGCGTGATTAATCAGGAGGTTATGGAAACGGGGGAGAAAATCCTTACCGAATATCAGGAAAAGCTTGTAAAAATTGATGAATCAGCAACGGATAAGAAGCTTGATTTTAATACCGTAGACCTTATCAAGGGCGCGTTAAAAAATATGAGGGAAAATGCAGAGGCCTGGTGTTCTGATGAATTTGCAACAGAAACGGTGGATGATCTGGGTGAAGTGTCTTATGAAGAAAAAGTATATTATGAAAAAGTAGGCCAGGAAGCAGAGCAGGTGGTGGATGGTACGGAACAGCGCAAAGTGGGAACGAAGAAGGTGAAAGTTGGTTCCCACCGTGAGCAGGTTGGCACCCGTAGGGTCAGAAATCCCGAATCCAGGGGAATCGGCGGATTTTTCCGGCGTATCTTTAAAGGGGAGGAGAAGTATATTGATGAGGCTGTCTATGAGACGGTAGATGATTATGAAAATCAGGATATCTATGAGACAGTGTTAAAATATAAGACGGTTATGAAAGATATTTTTGAGGAACGCAAGGAACAGATAGAAAAATTTTCAGTGGAAACTGCGGTAATTCAGACAGGCCTTATCAGCAAGATGCGGAAAAACCTGGATGATGGGATTGAGAGCGCCCTCAATTATGCCCAGGAACAGATTGCTAAGATGAAAGATCAGTTTACCAGGATTTTTGATGAGTTGGATGAATTAATCAAGCAAAAATATGAGGAACTGAAACAGTGTGGTTCGGATCAGAAAACAAAAGAGGCTGAATTAGAGAAGAATAGAAAGATTCTTCAATGGATAGAGGGAAATAAGAAGGAAATTGACGAGATTCTTGATATTTAAGGGAAGAAGAGGTAACAAAAATGCATGAGGAAGTAAAAAAATATGCGGAAAATCACGATATCAAAGGCCTGCGCTATATTTTGGTAGACTCTTTGGATGTTGATCCTACGTTTGAAAAATACAAAGAAGACTATGCATATTGTCAGAAGGTTCCCGGGGTTTTTGAATCGCACAGGGAGTTGATGCCACTGAAATCCGATCAAACCCAGTGGGATGATTCCTACTGGGAAAAATTGAAGATGGATTTAATGGATAACTTTTCTGAAAAAAGATTTGCGCATATGATTCAGGTGGCAAAAGTGGTCTATGCAGATAAAATTTCCAGAATTTTGGAAGAGCGCAATGCAGAAGAACGGAAACGGCAGGAGACCAATGCCAAGGGACAGAAAGAGCAGGGAGTGGCGGGAAGCCCCAGGGGAATAATTTCTGAAAATGGACAGCAAAGACCGAAAAATCCCTCTCAGGGAAGCACATGGAATGCCGTCAGGCAGGAACAGGAACTGGAAAAGAAGAGAAAAGAAATAGAGCTGGAAAATCAGAGGATAGAGGCAGAACAGAGAAGGCAGAGGGAACGGATTGCCGCTAAGAAAGCAGAGTATACAAAGCAAAGCTCGACACAGGGGGATCATGGAGTAAAAAAAGTTATGGGGATTGGGCTGGCAGCAGCAGTTATTCTTATCATTATTCTGATCAAGATATTATAATCCCCCAATCCCCGAAAAATGTAGCTGCTGGGAATCCCAGGAAGCCGAAGCTGGTATCTGGCGCTGGATTTAGTATAATATGTGAAACGGATTACGAAATGTTTGAATGGTCAAACCAGAAAAATTATCTGCGGAGGACGGTGTGGAAAAGGGAGGCAGGATACCAAGGACTTTCAAAGAAGGAAGAGTTGTATGTTTGGGTATCCGATGCAAGAGAGAGAGAACGGATTAAACGAATTAGTGGAGACTGGGATCTCTTAATAGAAAGAAAGAAAATAAGGGATGTTATGTTATATGGGCAAATGAAGTATGGGTTTTTGTCGAAACAGCCTACAGGATACTATAAAGTAGAAGAAATTATAGATGAAAAAGGGATAAGAAAAAGGATAGGAAGATACTATAAGAGGGTTAGTGACAAACCATATAACTGTGAAATATGAAAAAGGAATGGGAAATGATTAGATGAGATACGTTAAGAGAGTGGGTGAGTAAATGTGAAATACGAATGGCCAAAAGATGGAGAGAAAAGGGATTTTCAGGAAACGGCTTTGAGGGAGCCTAAAAGTAGGCCTGCGGTTAATCCGCAGCCAAAAGCCTATGATAAAGATAATTCCCCTCAAATTATTTTTCAAGAACCAAGAAGGGAAGCGCCAGCGCTTGCTGGCAATCTGAATAGCCTGAACCTGGAACTGCTGCAGAGTAATCTGGGAAACTGTTTGGGAATTATTGATGACGAGATTATGAAGGGATATGTTACAAGGTTGGATCGGCTTCCAGTTATCAAGCCGGATGAGGAATTTTTTAAGAGCCAGAAAACAATTCAGTTTTTCAAGATTTCCGAACTTGTCTATCAAGAGGAAGAGTTTTCGGTGGATAAATTGGGCATGGTATTTCATGCGCTGTCCGATAAGCCATGTACCCTTGTGCTGATGCTGAAAAGTGATGGGGAAAGGACAGGCTTTTATTTGGGGGTGAGGCCAAATGGTGCAAATTCTGCGGGAACATTGCGTAAAATGCTGCAGCAGAGCCTTTTGGGTTTCTTTCCTGGAAGCAGGATTTCTGAATATTATGATGAAGATCTGAAAGAGGATCTGCGTTTTCTTGAGGAGGGAACTGTGGGATGTGTCTCAAGCGTAACCTGCGTGGCAGACTATACACAGGATCAGGATACCATAAGCAACAAAGAGTTTATCCAGGGCCTGGAAAAATTTGTCTATGCCATGCAGGGGAGGACTTACACGGCATTGTTTATCGCAGATAGTTTGGAGTATGATGAGCTGGCACATAAAAAGCGTGAGTATGAACAGATCTATACGCAGATGTCTCCTTTTGCAAATATGCAGATGAATTTTATGGTTTCTGATGGTGGCAGTTCTTCTGCGGGAACCAGTGAAGGTGTTTCTGCAAACCTAAGCCATACGCATACGGAAGGTTCCTCCAAAAACCGTACCGATACGAAAACCCATACGGAAGGCGTATCCAAAAGCCATACAGACACCAAGACCTATAATCATACGCATACAGACAGCAAATCAAGGGCGGATGGGACAACCCATATGGTGGGGAGTTCGGAGAATGAGGGGGAAACAGTTACAAAAGGAAGGAATGTAGGGGCGTATGGAGGAGTGAAATTAGCAGGGAAATTCAATGTAGGGCTTAACGCTGGGGTTAGCCGTTCTGTTGCAAGCAGTAAGAGCCATACAGATTCTGTTTCGGATTCGATTGCCCAAACGCTGACCCATGGGTTTAGTGTATCCCACAGCCATGGGCAAAGTAAGGGCGATACATATGGAACGAATGCGAGTGACAGCATCGCGAAAGGGATGAGTACAGGAACTACACAGAGCGATGCATATACAGCAGGCGAGGCGTTTAACCTGGTAAATACGAAAACCATAACAGATACCTTTGGCTCATCGAAAGGCATTACTTTAAATGCCCAGAATATGACATTGGGCTTAGTGATGCAGAAAATCCAAAAACACTTAGAGCGCATAGAAGAATGCGAGAGTTTTGGGATGTGGAATTTTGCAGCGTATTTCTTAGGGGAATCTGCAGCAGAAACAGAAACAGCTGCAAATATATATAAATCAGTGGTTGCCGGGACAGGCAGTGGGATTGAAAGAAATGCAGTGAATTCATGGATTGATGAAACAGAAGTGAAAGGGGTTCTTGGCTACCTGAAGTATTTCCGCCATCCCCAGTTTGGGTACAATGGATTTCATTATGAAGGTGAAAGGTATCTGGCAGTCGATCCGACTGCATTGGTAAGTACGAAGGAACTGGCAATCCATATGGGGCTCCCAAGACATTCGGTTCGGGGGCTGCCAGTTGTGGAACATGCGCCTTTTGCACAGGAAGTTATCACCCGGAGGGCTTGCAGTGAGAAAAGTATAAATTTGGGTGTGGTATATCATTTGGGCCAAAAATCGGGGGCAGAGGTAAGGCTTGATTTAGACAGTCTGGCAATGCATACTTTTATCACGGGTTCCACTGGTTCTGGTAAATCCAATGTCGTCTATCATTTGCTTCATGAATTAAGATGGCAGAAAATTCCATTTTTGGTTGTGGAGCCGGCAAAAGGAGAGTATGGGAATGTATTTACCGATGTAAGGCATTTTGGGACGAATTCAAAGTTAGGGGAAATCTTGAGAATTAATCCTTTTTCCTTTCCGGAAGGAATCCATGTGTTGGAACATATTGAGCGTATTGTGGAGATTTTTAATGTCTGCTGGCCCATGTATGCAGCTATGCCGGCTGTTTTAAAGGATTCTATTGAGCAGGCATATATCTCTGCTGGCTGGGATTTGGATTTATCGGAAAATACGAAAATCAAAGGGCTGTATCCTACTTTTGATGATATTTTGCGGGAATTGAATACGGTAATCAAGAAATCGGAATATTCGGCGGATACAAAGGGAGACTACATTGGTTCTCTTTCCACTAGGATAAAATCCCTGACCAATGGCATTAATGGGAGGATTTTTGTCAGCAACGAGATGGATTTGCGGGAGCTGTTTGACAAGAGCGCTATTGTAGATATCAGCAGGGTAGGTTCTATGGAGACAAAATCTTTGCTCATGGGATTGATAGTGCTGAAATTACAAGAATACCGAATGTCTGTCAGAGAGGGGATGAATGTACCGCTGAAGCATGTCACTGTTTTGGAGGAAGCCCATAACCTTCTAAAGAAAACTTCCACAGAACAGAGCGCAGAGTCTTCCAATATGGTGGGCAAGTCTGTGGAAATGCTTACCAATGCGATTGCAGAAATCAGGACGTATGGGGAAGGATTTGTCATTGTGGATCAGGCGCCCAATCTCCTTGATACAGCAGCTATCCGCAATACAAATACAAAGATTATCTTAAGGCTGCCAGAAAGTTCTGACCGGGAGATTACAGGCGGTTCCGTTGCATTGAAGGAGCAGCAGTTTGGGGAATTGTCAAGGTTGCCTACCGGGGTAGCAGCAGTGTACCAGAATGACTGGCAGGAGGCGGTACTGTGCTCTTTGCCGAAGTATGAGGTGGAAGCAGAAGGGCAATCCGGGAAAGAAACCGCATCTTTCTTGGAGGCCAGAAAGAAACAAAGCAGGGAACTTTTGCATTTGCTTCTCAAAAAACAGCTGACCCAGGAAGAAGCACGGACATTGCCGGAGAAAATCAGGGTCTCAAATGCTTCAGCAAAAATCCGCAAGGATTTAATTATGTATTTTTCCAGCAAAAATCAAAAGTATGAATGGGCGGTTGCTGACTATATCAACAAAAATTTTGCTTTGGAGGATGTGTTCCGGGGTACATCCAGGTGTTCAGGGCTGGAACAGCTTGCAGCCATTATGAGCCAGAACCTGGAAGAAGAGTTTTCTGGCTTTGACCAACAGGAGATGTTGCTCATCCTCTATTATATCTGCAGGATTGAACATGAGAAACATCCGGAGAACCAGGCAATTGAACAACTGCGCACGGAATATCTGAAAGAGAGGGTGGTGTGATGCGGCAAGGGAATTTTGAGCGTAGTATGGAACAGAATTCAGATATAGGATTTCCGGGGAAAAATAGGCTTAGGGATTCTGAGAGGCCACCAGAAATGGAGCTTCCCAGCCTGGAAGGAGTTCATGAAAGCCTGGCAGAACAGACAGATCAAAGATATGATGATTCAGAACGGGTAACAGAAGAATTGCCGCAGATAGATGAGAACTATGATGCGGACGGCTATTCAGAGGGGAAGGAGGATTCTGGCAGAATTGAGGAAATGCCCTATGAAGAAAAAGTAGCCATACAAGAGAAGGAGCTGTCGGACGTAGAATCCGGCGTGAAGCCTTTTGATAGGGATAATACACATGAGGTTGGGAATTATGGAGAGATGAAGGCAGATCAGGATCTTAGGGAAAAAGGATATGAACGGATCTCAAACGATATGGTGACGGATATTGATGAAAATGGCCACCAGGGGCTGGACGGGGTTTATTATAATCCCGATGGCCATCCTCAAATTTTGATTGTAGATGCGAAATATGGCTCAGCATCCTTGAATCCCAACACCAAGGATGGCAAGCAAATGTCGGAGAACTGGATTGACCAGCGCTTGGATAAGGATTTAGGAAAGGAAAAGGCTGATGAACTCCGTATGGAGAAAATCCTTAACCCAGATAATGTAGGCGCTTGTGTGGCACATGTCCGGGAGGATGGAAAGGTTACCTATGACAGGCTGGACGATGCTGCAAATGTGATAGAAAAGGATGTGAAATTTTAATGCTTAGGGATTTCATAAAAAGTGAGGCGTATTTTAAAAAGTATATACAGGATCAAGAAAAAAGGATTGGAAGATTTCAGGAGATAGCGGCTGGATTGCCAGGAACCGAGACGGAAAAAATCAAGAGATGCAAAAGAGTAGCTGCAAACTTTCAGCGGGATTTGATATATGCAAAATATTCTGCTGGGGCTTCAAAGCAGGAGCTGCAGAAGGCTTACAGGAAATATCTGGGGTTTTTGGCGTGTGCAGGGGCAGCAAATTACGCAGAGTATATTGATGTGCTGTCTATGGCAATTGTATTAGATGTTTCTTTGGATGACAGTATGGGAATCCTGGAGGAATGTGAATTTTCAGATGGATTGACAGGACTTTTGGCAGGATATATCCGCAATAGGAAAATAGGGCAGGAAGGCGAGCCGCTCTTGTATGAAGATTATTATAAAATTTTTCAGGAGTATTTAATAGGAAACTGCAAAATTGCGAAACTGCGTGAATATATGGAACAGGAGTGGTACCAGGCAAGTAAAGAATTTGCCTGGTACGGCTCTGATGAAAGCCCAGAGGATATTTATACCGGCTATTGGTGCTGGCTGGCAGGGGCATGTGTTAAAATCCGCGGGGAAGAAGCAAGTTCCCTGGAACTTAAGTATACGCCATTGGATATCTTACGATAGCCTTTAAGAGGTAAACTTGGCGTGGGATTTTCCTGATTATTTTCATTGACGCCTGGGCATATTCTGAATATAATAGGAGTATGGGGACAAATGATTTTAAAAGTTGGGATGATTATCTGTATTGGCAAACGCAGAATAGAAAGACATTATAAAAGATAAACAGCCGACTAGAAGCAGGCCGCCCTCTGGCTGATTTGCTACAGGATATGTTGGTGGGGCTGAATCGGCAATCAATAAAAGCGCCGGAAGCAGTGGCTATAAATAGGTGCTGGTTGACACGATAAAAATTTCCTAAAGAATGGCTACCTCAAAATGCTGGCGGTTGTGATGCAGTATTCTGGCAATATTTCAAAAGCGCAGTTGGATATATTTAAGAGGATGGTAGAGGGCGCAAAAGCAGAGGATGCGGCAGAAGATTACCTGCGTATGGCTTTGGATGTTGAGATAGAGGATTGCATTACGTTTATTCTTGTATGCAAAGGCATACAATTAAAGTACTGCTGGGTATTGGACGCGATTATTGTAACTTGCGTGCAAGAAAGGACAGAGAGGCAATTGGAATTGATTGCACAGTTTTGTGAAGCGTTTGAAGTGTTAAAAGATGAGCTTCGTTACATTGCGGCAATGGCCAAGGTAATTCTTTGTATGGATGCATCTGATTACGTGACTGCGCAGGAGAGGAAGGAGGATACGGTTCCAGACACGATATTCAGCGTCTATATGCATTTGGTGTCAAAAAGCTGTATCTATACGAATGGCGGCATGGCTCTTTTCAAGCCAGCCCAGAAAGAAGACGTAACAGCGCAGGCGTTAGGGAAAATAAGGAAGACAAGCGCTCTGTCATTTTATGAAGTGCTGGAATTGGAACTCAGAATCTGGATTTAGGAAGATAGATCCAGAAAATGTAAACAGGAGATTATTTTCAAGGAATTCTGTCGCATAAGCTGCAGCTTCGAAAACTCGGCTGAATTTTGTTAAAATCTTCCATTTGCGCAGCCAGCATTCTAAAATAATGTGGGTGGGTACTCTTACTTGCTATTTTAGAACATGAAAACGGCGATACTGTAGATTAAGTATCGCCTTACATATTTAAGCTATTTTTTCTGCCTAATCGATCCCTTCGAATATTTCTCCCAGAGTCATTTTGATGTGCGGGAATGCTTTTAAGCAGATAACATCGTCTGCGTTGTAATCTTCTTCTTCTTCGTCATCCTGGAGGATATAACTATATTCTAAGGTATATTTTCCTTCTGTCAAATAATAAATCTCAACAGATCCTTTTGGAGAAACAATCCAATATTCCTCTACCCCGGCATCCTCGTAAAACTGTTTCTTTTCTGTCTTATCTTTCTTTGCAGTGGATGGGCTTAGTGTCTCTGCGATAAATTTTGGTATCCCGCTATAACTGCCCCCCTTCAGATGTTTACGGTCGCAAATGACCATGATGTCCGGGCAGACATAATCATCATTCACCTGCGGCCTAAACTTAAAATCCAGATTCTCAATAAACACAAGGCATAGGCTGTTTTTTAAGCCATTTGCTATAATCCTATAAATATTCCCATTGATAATCCCATGTTGAAATCCCGGTGCAGGGGACATAGCATAAACGATACCGTTGATTTTTTCATCTTTCCTGCGTTCATATTCTAGTAAAGCCATAGTATCACCCTCTCCTAATTTAATATTGTTGAAATATTCTTGTGTGGCCTATAACTGTCTGTGTAAGGGTTCCTTCTGCATATGAGAATGTATTTTTCCAGGCTCTCATGCCTCCATTATATCAAAACTTTACACATTGTCAACAATGTACAATGAATCAGAATAATCCTAATATTGCAAATAAAAGCCATGATGTGGCGATGCCAGAATATATATTATTTTAGAACATATCATGGTAAAATTAACTTCTTTGACATAGCCTAAAGTGCCAAAAAATCAGCTGCACTTTAAATGGCGCTTTAGAGAGAACCGCAGGATTTTTAAAAAGTATTGCGAAACCAGCAATTTTGTGGCATAATAGAAGAGACAATTGCTACAAAGGAGGGGATGCGCTTATGAATATCTGGCATGATATTGGTGAGGAACGGATTTATCCTACGGATTTTATCGCCGTGATTGAGATTAGCAAGGGCAGCAACAAGAAATATGAACTGGACAAAGAAACGGGGATGCTGCTTTTGGACCGTGTATTGTTCACTGCTACCCATTACCCTATGAATTATGGCTTTATCCCCAGGACTTATGGGGATGACAGGGATCCGCTGGATGTGCTGGTGCTTTGTTCGGAGGCGATTGAGCCTATGACGCTCGTAAGGTGCTATCCTATCGGCGTCATGAAGATGAAGGATGGCGGCATGGGAGATGAAAAAATCATTGCCATCCCCTATGGCGACCCTACCTATGTGGGGTACACGGATATCAGTGAGTTGCCGAAGCACATTTTTAAAGAATTGCAGCATTTCTTTTCCATTTATAAGAGCTTGGAGGGAAAGGACACAGAGGTGGGAGAAGTTGGCGGTTCTATGGAGGCTGTTGGATGTATTGAGCATTGTATGGAGAGGTATACAGAGAAATTTGTGCACAAAAACTCTTCTGATACATAACAGGGGTTTTGCCACATATTTTACGTGTTGAATACGAATCGGGAAGGAACCGCAGGGGCGGTTCCTTTTTTGGCAGGAAGAAACAGGAATAGGTTAGAATATATTAGGCAAAATAGAGAACAGTGAGAGTGCAGGAGCGTTATAAAATACAAATGTTAAGGGGGTGTCAGCCTATGGATGACGTAAGCGGTATTGATAAGATGCATTATATTGTAGATGGAAATGGAAATTATTACCGTATCAATCGGAAGAACCAGTTGGTGATGGCGAATGGACGGGAAGAGGCAGGCGTGTTTAGCTATGTGGAAGCCAACCAGAGGATTGGGGGCGGCAGGAAGGCGCATTTTTATTCTGTAATCCCTATTGAGCTACAGGAGGACGGGGAAGGAATAGGCCTTAAAGGTGCGGCAGGGGACACGCAGCCTTCCCCAAGGAACGTGCCAGGAGATATGCCGGGGTTCGCGCAGCCGATCCCAGAGAATGTGCCAGGGGATATGCCGGGGTTTGCGCAGCCTTCCCAAGGGAATGTGCCCTCGGATATGCCAGAGGGCGCGCAGCCAATCCCAGGGCATGTGCAGGGGGATAGGCCAGGGGGCATGCTGTTTTCTTCTAAGGAAATGAAAACGGGCATACAAGGGAACCTACTCCCACTCCCAGGCACGGGAAATGCCAGCGGCAACGTAGTGCCCAAAGCTGCGGAACCGCCAAGGGCAGGGCAGGAATTTGCAGTATATGAGACAGATTCCAGGATGTCATTGCCGTATGATATGGGCAGCATGGACTGGGCGGAATATATGACGCATTTTTGTTATCTTGTATCCAGCATACGCAATTATCAGGATGAACTCAACCAGGCGCTTTCGGATCTGGATATGCAGATTTGTGACATCATGCATTACATAGAGCTTTACCAGGTCGGTGAAGGGCAGAGCGTCTGGATGGTCAGGCTGCTAAAGGAATGCCGGGAGCAGAGGCGGGATGTGAAGGATGAGATGCTCCGTGTGGAATATTTCCAGCGGGCAATTGGCACAAATGCCAACCTGATCCGAGCCAAAGAAGGCATCAGCCTGATTAAGAAGCTGGAATCCCGTTTTTACCATCCGAGGCGGCTAAAGGAACTATTTAAGGGCAGCCATCAGAAAACTGCCCGTGCAAATAAGCTGCTGTCTGCGTTAGGGAACAGCAGCTGTATGGAAGCGGAAGGCATGCGGCAGGCAGGGGAGGCTATTCTGCTGCCAGAAAAGGCGCAGCCGGAGATTGCCCCATCCCAACAACCAGGGACAGGCGAAGATTCTCAGAAAGAAGGATACAATGGCAGGGCAGAAGGAGGATACATCCAGAGGGATGCCAACAATGGCAGAAGAGAAGAGGAAGTTGGCAGGGAGGAAGACGGGAATATGGAAAATACGAGGAGAGAGACGATATTTGATGGAAAGGACAATAACTGGCGGGAATTTGCCAGAATGCAGCTGGAATTTTACGCAAACGCCGGGCAGTATATGCAAAACCTGCAGATTGATTTGGATGAAATTGACGATGAGATTGAGCAGACGCTGCGTGAGATTGAGGAAGCCAACTACAATGTGGCGCAGGGATACAAAGTATTTAAGCGGCTAAAGGATTTGCGCAATGAGCAAAAGCGGAAACAAAAAGAATGGGAGTGCGTAGGCATCCTGGCAGATGAGTTTGACTGTGAGGCAATGGCGGACATTATGGAGTATTGCCTGGAAGAAATAGAGGCAGTGGCAGGCACGGAGCCAGCGGCAGGAAGTAAGGCGGCGTCCCCCAAAATAGGGGAAAATAGGGGAGAAAAGGCAGCAGAAGAGGAAGCAATCGAAGAATCCGAGGGAGTAACGGAAGAATCCGAGGGAGTAACAGAACAGTCAGAGGAAGTGACAGAAGAATCAGAAGAAGTAACAGAAGAGTAGAAGGAGTAACAGAAGAACCAAAGGAAGTAATGGAAGAATCAGAGGCAGAAGGAGAGGCAGAAAGCCATATTTTGGAAGAAAAGGGGTAGGCAGGGGCTTCGTTGCCGTTTATTATATGATTTAGAGTTTTGCTGCGCAAAAATCGCCCCTCACTCCTGAATCATGTTCTAACAGAACGCGCAGTTCAGCGCGTTCCTGAGCCGTGAATAGTAACAGATTTTTCCCCTCTGTTTGACAAGATTTTTAAAAAGCATTGTGAATCTGGCGATTTTGTGGCATAATAATAAAAAAAGGAATGCAAAGAAGGGTATTATGAGAAGACTAATGTGTATATTGCTTTCCCTGCTGTTCGTGCTGGGAAGCGTAGGAGAGGCTAAAATATTTGCAGAAGAAAAGAATAGGATGGAAGCGGAATCCGAGCTGGCAGGGGATGGGGGAAGATTAGAAGCCAGAGCCAAAACAGAAGAAACGGACAGCGATGGAATCAAGACGGCGAGGGAAGGGAATGGGATTGCATTAGGAGCTGGAGCGGAAAAGACAGGGACTGGATTCGGGAGCGAAACAGAGAAGATAGGAATAGGAGCAGAATCTAGCGTTCTGGACAAAGCAGAAAAAACGGAGGGCGGAACAGAATCTGCCGCCGAACCCGAAGCAGAAAAAATGGAAAATAGAACAGGCGCTGCCGTGCAGCCTGAAACAGAAAAAATGGAAAATAGAACAGGCGCTGCCGTGCAGCTCGAAGCAGAAAAAACAGAATCCGGGGCAGAAGATGCAGCTGGGACGGAAGAGAAAAATAGTAAGCCTCAGATCGGGCAGGCAGATGAAAAAGAAGCAGACCTGGAAGCAGCAGGCGCACAGGAGATGGATCCGGCGGAGGCCTCTTATCTGGAGGAACTGGCGGAGCCGCAGAAGACGATGCAGGTGCTGATTGTCGGGAACAGCTTCTCGCGCCGTTCATCCGGCGGGAAAGCGTATGGCGTGGGGAAGACGCTGGAGGAACTGGCGGCGGGGGAAGGGAAGAACCTCAAAGTGACAACGCTGGCGCATGGCAAGGCAAAGTTCCGTTTTTATGCGGGGATGGACACAAGGCATCTGTTCTACTACAGGGAGCTATTGACGCACCTGTTAAGCCGGGATTGGGATTATATTATTTTTCAGGAGTGCAGCACTGCGCCGCTTGCGTATTTTGAATCTGCCACTTATCCGGCATTGCAGAGGCTTCTGCAGCTGGTAAGGCTCTATCAGCCCAAGGCAACGCCGCTTTTGTATATGACGCCAGGCTACAGCAATGGCAAACGGGTCAAGATTGATGGGATCCCAAGGCGGCTTACAACGCGGGAATTCCAGATGTACCTTGCGGCGGCCTATCAGAAGCTGGAAGATAAGACGGGCGTTGAGGCCGTGCCAGTGGGGATGCATGTGATGCGCGCCAATATACTATACCCGCGGATTCAGACGGTCGGGCCGGATCTGAAGCATCCTGCCTATGCGGGCTATTATCTGGCGGCATGCGCATTCTATCAGAGGATTTATGGAAATGCGCCGGATCCAAGAAAAGCAGCATTGACAGGCTGTGACCTTACAGACAGGCAGCTGTGTCTGCTGGCAGGCTTGACAAGGGATTCCATGCGGGTTTCGCGAAAGGAGCTTGTGCTTGCCGTCGGCCAGACAGCCCGTCTGTCGGCTGTTTATAACAGCCATATTTCAAAGGTTTTAACCGTTTCTTACAAAAGCCTGAATCCCAAAGTCGCGGCGGTAAACACTGCGACAGGGCTTGTCACGGCAAAGGGCGGGGGCAATACGGCAATTATGGCGGCAACGTCAGACGGCCTGCAGGCATTCTGTAATATAACGGTGGCCTGCGAGGCGCCAGACGGGCTGGAGGCCGTGCCGAAAGGAAAGTCTGGAGGAAGTACGCAGGATGGGAAAATCAAGGTTTCCTGGAAGGCTGTTTCCGGGGCAAAGACGTATGATGTATACCGTTCAGATTATGCAGGCTGGGGATATCAGCGGATCGGCTCCAGCCGCAAAAATTCCTATCTGGATAAGGCTGTTTCCAGCAATAAGGTATATTATTATAAGATTGCGGCAAAGAATGCAAATGCGGACTGTACCAGCCCATTAAGCGCAAGCATCCGATGTATTCTGCTGAAGGCGCCCAAGCTGAAGGCGAGCCGCGACAGCCAGCAGCATGTAAAATTGGCCTGGAAGAGGAATGCCAAGGCGACAGGCTATGTGGTCTATCGTTCCGACAGGAAGAAAGGCGGCTATCATAAGATTGCAAAGCTTGCCAATGGAAGGGAAGGCTATATCGACCGGACGGCACAAAAGGGGCAGACGTATTATTATAAAGTGAAGGCATTTAAGAGATGGGGCAGCAGGGTCTGCTATGGCATGCAGTCTGAAAGAATCATGGTAAAAGTTCTATCAAACAAATAGCGGAACGCAACTGGCGGTACAGCATAAAGCTGCGCCGCCAGTTGCCGTCATATTAATGTAATACATCAAAATCCCCATAAAATCTTAACAAAATATTTGCGTTCGTCTATCCCCAATGTTATACTGGAAAGGAAACAGGCGAGCGGCTCATTGCGTAAGGCTGTTTTGGCCAGCGTATAGGCTTATCGGTACGGCTGCCGGTAAGCCTCTACACTGTAAATATACCAAAAGCAACCAGACATACGAAGAAGGAGGAGAAAGGTTGGAAGCAAAAGAGCAGAAAGTACTGGATGAGATTTTAGAGTCCCACAGTTACGACCCGACGGCAGTGATTGCCATTATGCAGGATATCCAGAAGATCTACCGTTACCTGCCGGAAGAGATGCTTTGCTATGTCGCAAGGAAGCTGCATTTGAGCGAGGCGAAAGTGTATGGGGTGGCGACCTTTTATGAGAATTTCTCCCTTGACCCGAAGGGAAAATATGTCATTAAAATCTGTGATGGGACGGCTTGCCATGTGCGTAAGTCTACCGCGATCCTGGATGAAATCCGCGGGCTGTTGGGGGTAACCGCCCAGAAGCCTACGACAGACGATATGCTGTTTACGGTAGAGACGGTTTCCTGCCTGGGAGCCTGCGGCCTGGCGCCGGTCTGTACGGTGAACGATGTGGTGCATGCGGCCATGACCCCGGAAAAGGCAAGGGAGCTGATCCAGGAACTGAAGGCGGAAGCGGGCGTTGGAGAGGAGGCCAAGGATGAGAATTAATACAAGGGAAGAGCTGGAACGGAGGAGAAAAGAGTATGCCAATTCCTTGAAGACCCAGCGGAAGCAGATCTTGATCTGTGCCGGCACGGGATGCGTGGCCGGGGGATCTTTGAATATCTATGCCAAAATGCAGGAAATCCTGATTGCCAGAGGCATCAAGTGTTCCCTGGTGCTGGAGAAAGAACCCCATGATACCAGTATCGGCCTCAAGAAATCCGGCTGCCATGGCTTCTGTGAGATGGGGCCGCTGCTGCGGATTGAACCGGAAGGGATTTTGTATATCAAAGTCAAGGCAGAGGACTGCGAGGAGATTATCGAAGAGAGCATTGTCAATGACAGGATTATTGACCGGCTGGTCT
Source organism: uncultured Lachnospiraceae bacterium (assembly GCA_910577785.1). Taxonomy (GTDB): domain Bacteria; phylum Bacillota; class Clostridia; order Lachnospirales; family Lachnospiraceae; genus Petralouisia. The sequence continues at coordinate 21,803 of CAJTNT010000015.1, forward strand.
ACCATGACCAGGAAGGTAAGGCCTATGAGCGGCAGGAGGACATTCCTTTCTATAAGCAGCAGACCCGTGTGGCTCTGGAGGACTGCGGCCGTATCAATGCCGAGTCGATTAAGGAATACATAGCCGTAGGCGGTTACAGCGCCGTAGCCAAGGCGCTGTTCGACATGACGCCGCAGCAGATTGTAGACGAGGTTTCCGAGGCTTCCCTGCGCGGGCGCGGAGGCGGCGGCTTCCCGACCGGGCGCAAGTGGCAGCAGGTGCTGGATCAGCAGCAGGAGGTGAAATACATTGTCTGCAACGGGGATGAAGGCGACCCTGGGGCTTTTATGGATCGCAGCATGATGGAGGGCGACCCGCACCGTGTAATTGAAGGAATGCTGATTGCGGGCATTGCCACCGGGGCACACTATGGCTATATCTATGTGCGCGCGGAATACCCGCTGGCGGTGGAACGCCTGCAGACGGCCATCCGCAAGGCCACGGAAAAAGGCCTTCTGGGCAAGAATATCTTAAACTCTGGCTTTGACTTTGACTTGAGGATCAGCCAGGGGGCAGGCGCCTTTGTCTGTGGGGAAGGCTCCGCGCTGACGGCTTCCATTGAAGGGAACCGGGGCATGCCGCGGGTAAAGCCGCCCCGTACCGTGGAGAAGGGCCTGTTTGAGAAGCCGACCGTTTTGAATAATGTGGAGACATACTGCAACGTACCGCCGATTATCAGCAAAGGCGCCGCATGGTACAAGACCTTAGGGCCGGATAAGAACCATGGCACGAAAGCGTTTGCCTTAACCGGCAACGTCAGGAACACAGGCCTGATTGAAGTGCCGATGGGAACCCCCTTGCGGAAGGTTATTTTTGACATTGGCGGCGGCGTAAAGGGCGGCGAGTTTAAGGCGGTGCAGATTGGCGGGCCGTCCGGCGGATGCCTCTGCATCAACCCCACGGAAGACCATCTGGACCTGCATCTGGATTTTGACTCCCTCAAGAAGGTGGGCGCCATGATTGGCAGCGGCGGCCTGGTGGTGATGAATGACAAGAGCTGTATGGTGGAAGTGGCTAGGTTCTTTATGAACTTCACCCAGAATGAGTCCTGCGGGAAATGCATCCCCTGCCGGGAAGGCACGAAACGGATGCTGGAGCTTTTGAACGATATCTGTGAGGGCAGGGGGACGCTGGGGCACATCACGATGCTGGAGGAGCTGGCGGAGACGATTTCCGCAACGGCCCTGTGCGGCCTGGGAAAGACGGCAGCCTCCCCTGTGGTAAGCACGATGAAGTATTTCCGGGAGGAGTACCTGGCGCATGTGGTGGACAAGAAATGCCCGGCGGGGCAATGCAAGGCCTTAGTGACGCTTCGGATCGACCCAGAACTGTGCAAGGGCTGCAGCAAGTGCGCAAGGGTCTGTCCAGTGGGCGCAATTACCGGCGAGCTTAAGAAACCATTTACCATTGACCCGGCAAAATGCATTAAGTGCGGGGCCTGCAAGGAAGGCTGTAATTTCCATGCAGTAATTGAAGCGTAGGAGGGTGGCTGACATGAAAAAATATATGATAATTGACGGCGAGCACGTAGAGTTCACCGATGAGAAAAATATTCTTGCAGTCATTCGCAAGGCAGGAATTATTTTACCAACCTTTTGTTATTATTCCGATCTGTCCATCTACGGCGCCTGCCGTATGTGTGTGGTGGAGGACAAATGGGGCGGCATCATTGCTTCCTGCTCCACGCCCCCCAAGGATGGGATGGAGATCCGTACCAATACCCCGCAGCTGTATTACCATAGGAAGCGTATCTTAGAGCTGCTGCTGGCGGCCCATTGCCGTGACTGCACTACCTGCGAGAAAAATGGGAAATGCAAGCTGCAGGAACTGGCGTCCCGCTTTGGCATCCCAGGCGTACGCTTTGAGAACACAAACCCTATCCGCCCCATGGACACCTCATCGAAGTCCATTGTGCGCAACCCCAACAAATGCATTTTATGCGGGGACTGTGTCCGGGTCTGCAGTGAAATCCAGCATGTAGGCGCGATTGATTTTGCCCACCGCGGCTCGAAGATGGAGATTTCCACGGCTTTTGGCAGGGATATCGCTGACACCAACTGCGTTAGCTGCGGGCAATGCGCGGCCGTCTGCCCTACGGGCGCGATTACGGTCAAGCAGGATACCCATGACGTCTGGGAGGCCATCCACAACCCCAAGAAACGGGTGGTGGTGCAGATTGCCCCGGCCGTGCGCGTGGCAGTAGGGGAAGCCTATGGCTATGGCCCGGGCGAGAATACGATCGGCAAGCTGGTGGCCTCCCTGCGCAGGCTTGGCGTGGACGCTATTTTTGACACGGCCTTAGGGGCGGATCTGACGATTATCGAAGAGGCGGAGGAATTGCTGGAGTCCCTGGAAGAGGAAGAACGGAAATATCCCTTATTCACCTCCTGCTGCCCGGCCTGGATCCGGTTTGTGGAGACCCAGTACCCGCATCTGATGCCCTATGTGTCCACGGCCAAATCGCCGATGCAGATGTTTGGGGCAGTGATTAAGGAATACTATAAGAAACAGGATAAAAAGGAAGGCGTAGAGACGGTGTCCGTGGCCATTATGCCCTGCACGGCCAAAAAGTTCGAAGCCTCAAGGAAGGAGTTCCAGCGCAGGGGCATCCCGGATATTGACTATGTCCTGACCTCGTCGGAGATTATTACCATGCTCCAAGAGATTGGGATCCGTTTCGACCGCTTAGAGCCAGAGGCCTATGACATGCCGTTTTCCATTTATTCTGGCGCGGGCGTTATCTTCGGCGCTACCGGCGGCGTGACCGAGGCTGCCGTACGGCGCGTGGTAGAGGATAAGAGCCCGAAAGCGCTCAAAGATATTGAATTTATCGGCCTGCGCGGGATGGAGGGCGTGAAAATAAGCGAGCTTCCCTATCAGGGCAGGACGCTGCGGATTGCCGTGGTCAGCGGGCTGGGGAATGCCGACAGGCTGCTGCAGAAAATTGAGAGCGGGGAAGAGCATTTCGACTTTGTGGAAGTCATGGCCTGCGCCGGCGGCTGCGTGGCCGGAGCCGGGCAGCCCTTTGCGCGCTCCACGGAGAAGCGCCTGCGCGCGGAAGGCCTTTACAAGACAGACAAGGCGCTGCAGATTAAGCGGAGCGAGGAGAACCCCTTAGTAGAGACGCTTTACAATGACTTGCTGAAAAACCGTGAGCATGCGCTGCTGCATGTGAAGTATGGAAAGAAATAGCAGCGGGCGGGGGCATGGCTTGCCCAAACCAGCTGCGATTGCGTATGAAAGCTTATATTGTGAATCCATAAGAGCCGCAGGCTGCCCCATGTGCCATTACAAAAGGGGCAGCCTGTTTTTCATAAAAAGATATAGATTTTGGGCAATGGCTGTGGTAGGATATTATTAATTTATGAAAAAAAGGCAAAATGGCGTAAATATGCGACATTTGCCCAGGAAAGGGAGCGTTTTGTCATGAAAATCACGTACATCCACCACAGCACGTTTTGCGTGGAGATAGAGGGGAAAGCATTGATCTTTGACTATTATAATGGGGTGGGCGTGCCGAACTGCACGTACCATGGGAAAATGCCCGCATTGCCTAGGGAGACGCCGCTGTATGTGTTCTCCAGCCACAGCCACAGGGATCATTTTTCGGCGGAGGTATTGCAGTGGGCACAGGAATACCCAAATATCCATTATATCTTTGCCAAAGAAGTGAAGAAAAAGTTAGGCAATTCCGTATTAAAGCGCCTGGGGGTTGGAGAAGGCGTGAAAGAAAAGATTACGTATGTAAAGCACGGCCAGCAGGTGGAAATCCATGGGGTGCGGGTCGAGACGCTGCTCTCCACCGACAGCGGGGTGGCGTTCCTGGCAACGGCCGCAGGCAAGACAGTCTACCATGCGGGCGACCTGAACTGGTGGAAGTGGGAAGGGGAGCCGGAGGAATTTAATGATTTTCAGGAACGCGTCTACCAAGAACAGATAGGGCTGCTGGCGGGAAGGAAGATTGACCTGGCCTTTGTGGTGGTGGATCCGCGCCAGGAGCAGCATCAGTTCCTGGGCATTCAGTACTTTATGGAGCATGTGGATGCCGCCAAAGTGGTTCCTATGCATTTCTGGAAGCAGTACGCGCTCATCCAGGAGTACCGCAGCAGCCTTCCGGCAGGGGAACGGGAAAGGATCCTTGCGGTGGAGCATGAGAATCAGGAAATGATAATTTAACAGCACCCTAGGGGGAAGCTTTGGGGAAGGGAAAACAAAGGGCGTCCTCCCTTGGATAAAATGGGGCTTGACTCTCCAGTCTCTGGCGCGGGTATCCTTTTCTTGTATCATATTTTAAGGCCGGAAAGGAGAGTTGTTATGGAGTTGAGGGATGCGATTAATCAGAGGCGCTCAATCCGGGGCTATCAGGAAGCCTCGGTTTCCAAGGAGGAAATCCGCCAGGTGCTGGAGCTGGCGGTGCGCGCCGTATCCGGGGTGAATAGCCAGCCGTGGGAATTTTTTGTGGCAGCAGGCGACAAGCTGGAGCGGCTCAAGGAATACAATACGGCAGCCTTCCGCAGGCAGGACGCCGAAGATCGTGTGGATCCGGGCGTCCCAAATGGGATTTATCGGGACAGGAGCCGGACGGTTGGCAAAGCCTTGCTGGGAGCCATGGGGATCACAAGGGAGGATAAGAAAAGGCGCGCCTGGTGGGGCGAACGCGGATTCCGCTTTTTTGACGCGCCAGCCGTTATCTTCCTGTTGATGGATGATTCCCTGGATGAGACGGCATATCGGTTGGACATGGGCTGCGTTGTCCAGAACATAACATTGGCAGCCATGGAAAAAGGGCTTGGCACCTGTGTTGCTGACCAGGCCGTCACTTACCAGAAGGGCGCCAGGGAAATACTGGGAATCCCAGAAAATAAGCGTTTTGTAGTCGGGATTGCCATTGGTTACCCCGATGAAGGCTTTGCCGCCAACCAGGTAATCAGCGAACGGGAGCCAATCGAAAACATCACAACCTGGTGCGGCTTCTAAGCAATACCATGCCGCGGTATGCCAATTGCCGCGATCTGCCAATGATTGCCACACACCCACAAAGATAAGGAACAACAGGAAATAAAAAGGACAGGAAAGAACCGAAAAACGGCTTTCCTGTCCTTTTTTCATTATGGGGAAGCGATCCTTGCAAACGATGTTTTTTATAGGAACTGCCGTTAGCCCAAACAGCCCCCAGTGGACAGTTGACAGAGGGAAATTGTGGAACAGGATCATGGTCCGGCAAAAAAAGTATTGACACTCCCCTGGCTGTACCATGCAGACTATAGATTACCCTGACGGGCATTGCGGATAGGCATTATCACTTTCGTGACATGCCGGCTTTCGTCATTTACGTCCAGCGGGGATACCACAAATTCCTCGGACACCTGGTCGATCAGCAGCTCGTAGCCATTCTGGTTGATCCACTGCAGCAGGGCAACATGGCTTTGCATAATGGAGCCGTAAGGCCCGATATGGCAGAGGGTGGCCGCCTTGTATCCGCCATAATCCCGGATCTGCGTGGCGTTTTTGGGGAGCTTTTTGGGGATTTCATATTCTGATTCAATGCATACGCCAAACTCCACGTCGCAGTCTTTCATCAGGAACTGCTCCAGCACATGGTTGTGGAAAGTGACGATAATGGGGCTTTTCATGTGGAATCCCAGCTCCGTGCAGATATCGTAAATGTCAATCCAGCGGGACAGGGAGACGTCCGCGTTGCGGTATTGTTTCATGATTTCCCGTGAGTAAATCATCTTGCTCTTGGGGATAAATTCAACCTGGATTTTGTCGGAAAGGAAAGGAGGCGGGTCGGCAGCAGATGCAGCGGAAGCGGATGCGGCGGCATGCCGGGAAATAATCTCCGCGCCTTCATGGATACGTTTGAGCAAGGATTTACAGGACTCTTTTTTGATTTGGAGCAGGCTGATTTCCAGATCCAGCTGGTCGCAGTGCCGCAGCATATGCTGCTTTAGGTTCTCCAACTCTGTATTGGTGATGAGGTCTTGGATGTCCTTTAGAGAAAAGCCTTGTGCCCGCAGCCGGCGGATGATTAAAAGCGTGGTCAGCTGTTCTTTGCTGTAATAGCGGTAATTGCTTTCCTGGTTGCGGTATTTTGGTTTTAGGAGGCCGATCGAGTCGTAATAACGCAATGTCTTGATGGGGATGTTGCAGGCTTTGGATGCTTCGCCAATCGAATATTTCTTATGCAAAATAGAATCTCCTTTCTCTGCCAGATTGCATTGGAGGCAGCTTAGTGTATGATAGGTGGCTGATTGTAAACATGAGTTTTTAGTATTGGTATGCCCCAAAGGGCGTCCTGTGATGCATGCCGTTTCAGGGCGGAGGGATGGAAGAGTTATAGAAATTTTACAATAGGCTTTTTAGGGTTGTCAACGGAATTTGGCAAATCAAAGGCTCCGGACCCTCCACTAAGTGGAGGGTTGCGGAGCCGTAATCAAATCTGGAAATGGAGGGAAAAATAGGATGGAAGCAAAGAAAAAATCGGTGATGCTGATGCTGGTAACAGCTTTTTTGTGGAGCCTGGCGGGCGTATTTATCAAGGTGATAGAATGGGAGCCGATTCCCATTGTGTGTGTCCGCTGCCTGGCGGCGGCTGTGACCATGTGGTTCTTTATCCGCAGGCAGAAAATAATCTGGTCCTGGCCGTTGGTGGGGGCGGCCGTGTCGTATGCCGCCTTTAATTACTGCTATGTGGTCTCCACGGTGCTTACGACTTCGGCAAACGCCGTAATGATGGAGTATGTGGCGCCTGTCTATGTGGCGCTGCTATCGGGGCTTCTGCTAAAGGAGAAGGTGCGCAGGGCGGACTGGCTCTGCCTGGCAGCCGTATTGTCCGGCATGCTGCTGTTTTTGGCAGACCAACTGGGGCAGGGGAGCCTGGCGGGCTATGTGATTTCTGTCGGGAATGGCCTTGCTTTTGCATTTTTTAATATCTTCCTGCGGATGATGAAGAAAGGGTATGCGGAGCAGTCTGTTTTTTTGGGAGGGTTGCTGGGATTTTTTGTGGGGCTTCCCTTTACGGTGGGGCAGAAGCTCCCAGACTCCAGGAGCATGATAGTTCTGCTGCTTGCCGGGGCAGTGGTGTCCATCGGCTACCTGCTGTTTATCAAAGCATCCCAGAACCTTACCGCAGTCCAGGCCGTGATGCTGCCGGTGATTGACCCAGTTTTGAACCCTGTCTGGGTGTGGCTGGCAGTGGGGGAGGTTCCTGGCGCCGTTTCTCTCTGTGGGGCGGCGATTGTGCTGGCGGCAATCACGCTCCGTTCCCTGGCGCTTTTAGGCTCCTCGGAGGGAGAGTTGGCGGGGTCTGATGCCAAAAAAGCTGAAAAAAAATGAAATTTCCGGTTGACACTCCATGTTCGGTATCCAGGATAATAAAGCCATCAAGGGGAACGAACCGTACGGTTCCGCAGTACATTTCCAAGAAACCCGGGCGCAGGGGTTTCGGAGAAGAAAACAGACAAGGAGAAAAGGTATGAATAAAAATTTGACTTCAAATGGGGATTTGAAGATTTTCCCCCTGCTGATGTGCGGGGGCGCTCTGTTCTCCATGCATTTTGGGGCGTCTAGCATGGTGTGGCCGATGAACTGGGGGAAAGAAAGCGGGTCGTCGGTATGGCCCGCGTTTGCGGGGGCGTTTATCACATCGCTGCTGCTGGTAATTATCACTTATATTGCCCTTGCCAAAGGGGATGGGACTTACAATAAAATCACCAAGCGGATCGTGGGTTCCAAGTTTGGCAATTTCTATACCTGTGTGACCATCCTTATCCTCGGCCCCTTTTACGCAATCCCGCGTATGAGCGCGGCTTCCTGGGACTCCATAGTGCAGGCTTTTGGGCTGGATGCGGACAATAAGGTACTGCTGATTGCTTTTACGGTGGTCTTTTATGTCATTACTTACTTTTTCCTCATGAACCCAGGGAAAGCGATGGATCGGATTTCCAGCATCCTATTCCCAGTCCTTCTGATTATTGTGGTAGCGGTAGTAGGCAAGGGCCTGCTGAACCCCATTGCAGAGCCGGTGGCCAAGTCATATGAAGGATCTGCCTTTGCCTATGGGTTTACCAATGGCTATGCGACGGCGGAGATTTTATGCGCGTTGATTTTCGGCGTAGTTATCTTCAATACATTGAAAAACAAGGGCGTGGGTGAAAGCCGGATGACCGCCAATCTGATCCGCGTCGGCATCGTGGGGATTGCCATGCTTTCCTGCACCCATCTGGCGCATATGATAATCGGCGCTAAGACAGGCGGCACGATTGGCCTCGAATATACGGCGCTGTACACGGCAGTGGCGGCAGAGCTCTATGGCAAGGTCGGCGGGTATCTGTTCGCCGGGGCGCTATTTTTGGCGGCGCTGACAACGGCCATCGGCATGACTTCCGGATGTGCAGAGTTCTTCGTGGATACCACGGGAGGGAAATACAGTTATAAGCAGTTTTCGATTGTTATCCTTGTATTGAGCATTATTTTTGGCAGCCTGGGCCTTACGAACATCCTATCTATCCTGGGGCCAATCCTTGACGGCATTTATCCAGCGGCAATCGTATTGGTCATCTACTATGCCTTTATGCCGCATGCCCTATCCAAGCGCCCGCTCTATGCCTGCAAATGGGCAATGTATGCCGCTTTTGCCCTGGGGATGGTGGACATGTTATGGAAATACCTTGTGAAATTTGAGCTGGATCCGGGCGGAATCTGCGGCCTCTATCTGAAGCTTCCGCTGGCAGGCGTGTCGCTGGCCTGGATTCCCTGGACGGCGCTGGCGTTTGTGATCGGTTGGTTCGTCTATAAGAGTTCCCCAGAAACCGATGGAGGAAACGCGGCGGAGGCGTAAGGAAATGTAGCGGCCATGGAAAGGATATTGAAGAAGAAACCATAACCTGGAAATAAAGTCATAGAAAAAAGGAGAGAACAATTATGTCAGAGAAAAAAGCATTGGCAGGCCTTAAGGTGATTGACCTGACTACCGCATTAAGCGGCCCATTCTGCACCATGTTCCTGGGGGATTACGGCGCAGACGTGATTAAGATTGAGCCGGTTGGGGGCGAGCAGTGCCGCACCTGGGGGCCATTTGATGAGAAAAGCGGCGAGAGCGGGTTCTTCTGCTATGCGAACCGCAACAAGAAAGGCTGCACCTTAAACCTAAAATCGGAAAAGGGCCTTCAGATGTTCTATGAACTGGTGAAAGACGCAGATTTCCTCTGTGAGAATTACAAGGGCGGCGTGACCAAGAAGCTGAAAATTGATTATGAGACCATCCGCAAGATTAACCCGCGCATTATTTATGTATCTGGCTCTGGGTTCGGCGAGGGGAGCCCCATCAGCCACAGGCCATGTTATGACGTGGTGGCGCAGGCCATGGGCGGCATGCTCTATATGACAGGCTTCAAGGAAGGTGCGCCAGTGAAGGTGGGGCCATCCGTGGCCGACCATGTATCCGGCATCTATCAGGCCGTGGGGGCGCTGATTGCCCTGCACCACAGGGATATGACCGGCGAGGGGCAGCATGTGGATGTGGCGATGTTTGACACTATTTTCAGCCTGCTGGAGGCAGCCATCCCTTATTATACCATGAACGGCGTGGTTACGGAGCGGAACGGCAATGTGGATCCGTCGATTGCCCCCTTTGACGTCTTTCCCTGCAAGGACGGCTATGTGGCGCTTGGCGTGGGCAATGAGAGGCTTTGGGAAAAATTCTGCAAGACCATCGGCAAGGAGGAATTGCTGGAAGATGCGCGTTTCAAGACCAATGACCTGCGGGTGAGGAACTACCTGGACGCCCTCCAGGGGCTGATCCGCGGCTGGGCAAAGGATTATACGAAGAAGGAGCTGGAAGATATGATGGATGCGGCGGGGATTCCCTGCGGGCCGGTGCTGAACATCAAGGAAGTCATCGAGCATCCCCATACGAAAGCCCGTGAGATGATCGTACACTGCCAGCATCCGACCGTAGGGGACATGGCCTTCCAGGGCGTGGTGGCCAAACTGTCCGCAACGCCAGGCATGGTCGAGACAGCATCCCCGCTGCTGGGGCAGCATAACCAGGAGGTATTTGGTCTTTCGGCAGAGGAAGAAGCCCAGCTGAAAGAAGAAGGTGTGATTTAGCTGCAAAGAAGCAGAGTGCAGGTTGTGGAAGCTGCCCTTATTAAGAAAGCGGGGCGTAGATTTTTATAATTGCTTACCCAAAAATTTACATATATCAAGGAGGAACAAAATTATGGCAAGGAAAGTATCTTATCTCAGCTACAACATGACCACGGCGGATGCCAACAACCAGGATGGGCTGGTGCCGTTCGGGCGCCAGTGGGATTTCATTGGCGACGTCGAGACGGAGCAGATGATCCTTAATGACGGGGACGAATCCCTGTGCCTGGGCTATCATGACTGCAAAATTTATGAGGACGCTTATGTGGGGGACATGATGGAGTACAAGGCAACGATGACCCATGTGGGCAATACCTCCCGTGACTGCCGGATTGAAGTATTTAAGCTGGCGACCCCGGCAGCCCGCGCCGGCGTAAAGGATGCAAAGCCAGGGGACATGGTATGGTTTGACAAGCCCGTCCTGTGTACGGAGGGCAATGTGCGCCTGGTAGTGAAGAAGCATCTTCAGCGCGGGGAACAGCCGGACGGCCTGGTAAGGGATCCCTGGCGCGAGCTGGAAGACTTCCCGGAAGATGAGGATATTGCGTTATAAAAAAGTGCTTATGCAAAGTATCAAGTGATTTGTAAATTTTGTAAAATCGGAAAGGAGAATTATTATGGAAACAATTACGATGCGTTATAGGATGTCTGACCGCGATGTTTTTTATGGCGGCGGGGTTGTAAATGGAGCCAGGAGCATCACGTTGATGAACGATGCCGCAAACCGCCTGATGGCAAAGGTGTTCCACAATGTGGGGCACTGCCTGGAAGTGAAGAAGGTGCGCCTGTATGTGCCGGTATTCGCCGGGGATTATATGGAGTATATTGCCCGCATCAAGAAAGTGGAAGGGAAGAAGGCGCTGATTGAAGTCCGTGCGTTCAAGATCATTGAAGTGCCAGAGAACCCGCCATTCCCAAGCTCCATCGACGTGTTGGAGGATCCGCCTCTGTGTACCGTGACACAGTTTATCTATGAGGCAAATTAAATAAAAAAGGAGAAGAACCATATGGATTTTGCGTTGACAGAACAACAGCAATTGATACAGAGGGCTGCCAGGGAATTTGCAGAAAAGGAGCTGGCAGCAGGGGCAATCGAACGGGACAGGACAGAAGAGTTCCCCATGGATATCCTCAAGAAATTGGGCGATGCCGGGCTGATTGGCCTGCAGTTCCCCAAAGAGTTTGGCGGCAAGGGGATTGACTACCTGTCATTTATCCTGGTGGTGGAAGAGCTGTGCAAGGTAGATTCCGCCTTTGGCATTGCGTATGCGATTTCCTCCACGTTTACCACGGGGATTGAGCTGTTTGGCAGCAAGGAGCAGAAGCAGCGCTGCATGCCAAGGCTGTTTGCTGGGGACGCCATTGGGTGTTTTGCCCTGACCGAGCCGGACGCAGGCTCTGACGCAGGAGCGGCGAAGGCAACGGCAGTCCGGGAAGGGGATCATTATATCATCAATGGCACGAAGCACTTCATTACCAACGGGGCAGTTGCTGAATATTGCATGCTGATTGCCAATACCGACCCTTCCAAGGGGGCAAAGGGGCTCAGTGCTTTTTTGGTAGACCTGAAGACAACGCCGGGCGTACGGGTTGGGCATATCGAAAATAAATGCGGCATCCGCAGCGCTAAGGTTGCAGAGCTGATTTTTGAGGATGTGCACATTCCGGCTGACCGTCTGATTGGCGAGGAAGGGAAAGGCTTTAAATATGCGCTGACGGCTCTCAATGCAGGCAGGCTCGGCGTGGCGGCGCAGGGGATTGGGCTGGCACAGGCGGCTTTTGACACTGCCAAGGAATATATGAAGGAGAGGAAACAGTTTGGGAAGCCGATTTGTGCGAACCAGTATCTGGCCTTCCGTATGGCAGATTTAGAGACAGAGATTGATATGGCCAGGCTGCTGCTGTACAAGGGCGTCTGGAAGCAGCAGAATGGAGAGAATTTTGCCATAGACGCCTCCAAGGCGAAGCTGGTATGCACAAATACGGCAATGAAGGTGACGACAGAATGCATACAGAGCATGGGCGGCGCAGGATATATGAGGGAACAGCAGGTGGAGCGGATGTTCCGGGATGCGAAGATTACGCAGATTTATGAAGGGACAAATGAAATCCAGCGGCTGATTATCAGTGGCGATATCTTCCGCTGAAAGATATAGTTCATTCGTGCGGGTCATACGAGGGAGAGAAATTGCTTTTGGAATGCTCTTGGGAAGTTATGGGATCGATGGATTTGGGTAGCTTTCCAAGGGCATTTTTTGTTTTTGAGGGGATTTTAATTTAAGGGCGTATGGTAACGCAGGGCTGAAAAAACAGGAGGGATTTGGGAAATGGCAAGCGTGGTTGTATATTTCGATGTGATACAGCTATCCAATCAGAATGGAAAAGCCGGGGAGAGGCATTTGGATGTTATGAGCCGGAATCTGATTTCTCTGGCTTGCAAGATGAAGGATAAGGCAGGAGGGGAGATTGTGGCAGTTCTGATTGGGCAGAGGGAGGACGGGATTTATCTGAGGGAGGCGCTGGCGGCGGGGTGCGGCCGGGCGGTATTGGCACAGCCGCTGCAGGCAGGGTGGGATGCGTATTTGGCGGCGGCGCTGGCTGTTTGGGCAGGCGGGGAGGCGCTTTTGATGGGCGGCCGGGCAATGGACGGGGGGACGTCTTATCTGGACGGTCAGGTGTCAGAGCTGCTCCATATCCCGCATGTCAGTGGGGTATCAGATATATTAGGCGTCTCTGGCCGGCAATTGACAGTGGCAGGCAGAGGGAATGGCTGGAATCATGGGAATGGTGGGAATGATTTGCAGGCTGAGATTGCGGTAGAGATGCCGTGCCTGCTTACCGTAGGGGAGAAGGAGCAGGAAGCGCTACCGATTTCTGTGGAGGGAATCCTTCAGGCATTTGAGAAGGAAATACAGTTTGTGGCGCGGGATGAGGGGGAACAGCTGGCCTGCAGCTTTTTGGGCAGGGAGAGCCTGGACGGCCTGTGCAGCCTGCAGGTTTTGGAAGAGATTGCCGACGAAACATCCCGTGCCTGTGAAATGATAAATTGTATCCCTATCACAGACGGTACAGAGACTGAGGGGCAAAATACCATAAAATGCATCCTATCCGCAAATGGCGCAGAGACAGCAGGGCAAGAATCTGGGGGAAAAACAGGCATAGGGAATGTAACGTATAAAGAGGCGGTAAAGATACTGATGGAAAAATGGAAGGAAAGGGGATAAGCTTATGAAGAGGATTTATGTGTATTTGGAAATGTTTCAGGGAAAGCTATCTATGTCAGATTTTGGCTGCCTGGAAACAGCATCCGAGGCCGCAGAGCCGGGAGACCGGGTTATGGCTTTTGTATATGGCAGCCCGCAAGATGCAGGCCGCTATGCAAAAGAGCTGTTTTCCAAGGGAGTGGACACCTTGTTATGGATACGCGGTTCTGATTTTGACAAGTTCCTTTTATCCGGGCAGGCAATCCTTGGCATGGCGCAGTATCTGGAAAGAGATCAGACAGCAGGAGCCGTCATTTTCCCGGCAACCCCGCTGGGGAACCGACTGGCCGCGCATCTTGGGATGAGGCTTTGCACCGCTTCCGTTTTGGACTGCATCCAGATCGCCAGGGAGCCGAAGGCAGGAAATTTTCTTTTCGACAGGCCTTCTGAGCAGGGCAGGAAAATCATCCGCTATGGTTTCCCACAAGATAAACTGCCTATTGCCACACTGAAAAGAAATCCGCACATGGGAGGAAATATCCGTCTGGATAGAAGCGTTCCCATGGAAGGAAGCATCTCCCTGGAAGGAAGTATCCGACGGGAGGGCAGTGAAAAAAGGCAGCGCCAGATTATTTTCCTCGATCCAGAGGCAGTTTCCCCTAAGGCATGTCTGATTTCCAGAAGAGAGATTGCCGCCCCAAGCTGCGATATCACTAGCCAGCCTTGCCTGGTCGCAGGAGGCCTGGGAATCCGGAGGCGGGAAGATTTCAGGCTGCTGGAGCAGCTGGCAGAAAAACTGGGCGGTGCGCTATGCGTAACCCGCCCGATTGTAGAGAAGGGATGGTACCCCCAAGATATCCAGGTAGGCCTAAGCGGCAAGCAGGTAAGCCCCAAGCGATACCTTGCCATCGGCATATCCGGCGCATTCCAGCATACCGTTGGCATGTCGGAATCAGACTATATCATTGCCATTAACCTGGATCGGAACGCCCCTATTTTTGACGTGGCAGATTTTGGGATTGTCGGGGATTATAGAGAAATCATTCCGCATTTTTACCATTTACTTGCGCAAGCCTCTGTGCTATAATGCAGGGCAGAGAATTTTAGAACAGAATCAACGGATGCATATGTCTGCATAAGGAGGATGACAGCTATGGAAAACCTACAGAAATCCCATTTCACCTTTCTTTCTTCCCAGGACGGCTTGTCCCTGGATGCCCTTCTGCTCACTCCGCCACATCCCAAAGCCGTCCTGCAGATTGCCCATGGGATGTGTGAGCACAAGGAGCGTTACGTCCCTTTTATGGAATACATGTCCCGTTCAGGCTTCGCCTGCGTCATCCATGACCACAGGGGGCATGGCAAGAGCATCCGCAGGCCGGAGGATTTAGGCTATTTCTACGAAAACGGCGGCGCTGCCCTTGTAGAAGATCTATACCAGCTCACCAAGGAAACCAAACAAAAATTCCACAACCTCCCCTATTTCCTGTTTGGCCACAGCATGGGCTCCCTGGCCGTGCGCTGCTACGCTAAGAAATATGACAAGGCCATCAACGGATTAGTCATATGCGGCTGCCCCAGCAACAACCCCATGGCCGGCATGGGCCTGATGCTTGACAAGATCCTGCAGAAACTCAAAGGCCCGCATGCCAGAAGCCGCATTGTAGACACCCTGTTCTCCCAAAGCTTTGAAAAGCCTTTCCGCCAGGAGCGCCGCCAGCATGCCTGGGTCTGCAGCGACAGCAAGGTAGTGGAGGCCTATAACCGCGACCCCTTATGCAGCTTCACTTTCACCCTAAATGGCTATGAATCCCTTCTGTGGCTGGTACGGAACACGTATTCCACGCAAGGCTGGGCAGTAGAAAACCCGTCCCTGCCAATCTTATTTCTCTCAGGAGAAAACGACCCCTGCATGCTCAGCAAAGAGAAATTCCAGGAGGCCGTATCCCTGATGCAAAAACTTGGCTACTGCAATGTCAGCCATCGCCTGTATCCAGGCATGCGCCACGAAATCCTCAATGAGTCTGGTAAGGAAAAGGTGTATGCGGATGTGGAAGCTTTTTACAAGATGTGTTTAGCCTAGGATATCGCATTTCTCCCGCCTTTTCCCCAGAAAAATGTCACACAAAAAATATTTGACTATTCTTTCCATTTGTTTTATAATAAAATCATCTATGCACTAGAGCATGTTTGAAGCATGTTTGAACAACTTTCTAGGACACGAAGCCATATAGGCGTGTCGCAGGTACGGTTTTGTAATGAAGGCTCTAGAGCCAAGAACGGGAGGCATATATGATTAAGAGCATGACCGGCTTTGGCCGCTGTGAGATTTCGGATGAGTCCCATCGCGTGGCAGTAGAGATGAAGTCGGTAAACCATCGGTATCTGGATCTTACGATTAAGATGCCCAAGAAGCTGAACACCTTCGAAAGCAAGATCCGCAGCCTTTTGAAGCATGAGATTCAGCGTGGGAAGCTAGATGTATATATCGCATATGAGGATATGCGGGAAGGCCAGTCGGCGTTGAAGTACAATGAGGGGATGGCGGCAGAATATGCCAGGTATATCCGGCAGATGTCGGATACGCTCTCGCTGCCCTTCGGACTGGATGCGGCAGGGCTCTCTAGGTATCCGGAAGTATTTTCCATGGAGGCCCAGGCCATCGACGAAGAGGAAGTGTGGGGTTACCTGGAACAAGCTGTACGGGGAGCCATGGAGCAGTTTTTGGAAGCTAGGGTTCGGGAAGGCCAGCAGCTTTTGGAGGATCTGCTGGGCAAGCTGGAACGGATGCTTGCGGACGTGGGGCAGATTGAGCAGCGCTCCCCGCAGATTATAGAGGAATACCGCAGCAGGCTGACGGAGAAGGTCAGGGAACTGCTGGAAGAGAACAAGATAGATGAGGGCAGGATTTTGGCGGAGGTTGTGGTCTTTGCCGATAAAATCTGTACGGACGAGGAAACTGTACGCTTAAAGAGCCATATCCAGAGTACCCAGGATACTTTGCGGCAGGGCGGCAGTGTGGGCAGGAGGCTGGACTTTATTGCCCAGGAGATGAACCGCGAGGCCAATACCATCCTCTCGAAGGCCAATGACCTTACGGTTTCTGAGATTGCCATTAACCTGAAGACAGAGATTGAGAAAGTACGCGAGCAAATCCAAAATATAGAGTAGACCGTTATGGATGGGCTGGGAAGCCGCGGCACAGTTACTGGCTGAGCCAAAAAGGCACAGAACAATTGCAGTCATTTGGGAAGATACAGGGGATAAACAGGCAAAGGAGGGAAGCTATGGACAATAAAAAGGGTATTTTAATCGTGGTTTCCGGATTTTCCGGCTCTGGCAAGGGGACGATTATGAGCCGTCTTATGGAAGAGCATCCGGACATTTATGCATTGAGCATTTCCGCAACTACGCGTGCGCCCAGGCCGGGGGAAGCGCATGGGAGGGAATATTTCTTCGTATCCACGGAGGAATTTGAGTCGATGATTGCCCGGCAGGAATTGATTGAATATGCAAGGTATGTCAATAATTATTATGGGACTCCCAGGGAATATGTGTCCCGGCAGCTTGCCCTTGGCAAGGATGTAATCCTGGAGATTGAGATCCAGGGCGCATTGAAGGTCAAGGAGGCATTTCCGGACACCCTCCTTTTGTTTGTGACGCCTCCCAGTGCAGAAGAGCTGAAAAGCCGCCTGCTGGGCAGGGGGACGGAGGAGGAGGCCGTGGTGGCTTCCCGCTTAAGCCGTGCATGGCAGGAGGCGCAGGGCGTAGAGGCTTATGACTATCTGGTGGTTAACGACCAGCTGGAGGAATGCGTCCAGAAAGTGCATGCGATTATACAGAATGAACACGCCCGTATGGCGAGGAACCAATCATTTATGGCAACAATAACAGCAGGGCTTCGGGCTTTTGCGAAAGGAGAATGATATTATGATGCTGCATCCATCTTACACAGACTTAATCAAGGTAGTAAACAGCGGGGTTGAGACAGGGGAAGAGCCAGTGGTGAACAGCCGCTACTCCATTGTCCTGGCAACGGCCAAGCGGGCAAGGCAGATTATCAGCGGGGAAGACCCTCTGATTGATAACGCTTCCCATAAGAAGCCTTTTTCGATTGCAGTGGAAGAGCTGTATGGGGGCAAGGTGAAGATCATCGGGGAAGAGGATACAGAAGAATAAGGATTTTTCCTTACCACATGATTCCGGCGCTGTTTGGGGATTATGTGGTAATCTTTGTTTGTATCGGCAAGGAACTGCAGAATGGAGGATGGCATGAGGATTTTATTCGTTTCCCTGGGCTGTGACAAGAACCTGGTAGATACGGAATATATGATTGGAGCATTGGGCAGGGCGGGGCATACCTTTACCAATGAAGAGGCTGAGGCCGAGGCGATTATTATCAATAGCTGCTGCTTCATCAACGACGCCAAGGAAGAGAGCATCCAGGCAATCCTGGATATGGCGGAATACAAGGAGGCGGGCAGCTGCCGGGCATTGATTGTGGCAGGCTGCCTGGCGCAGCGTTACCGGGAGGAGATTATCCGCGAAATTCCCCAGGTGGACGCCGTATTGGGCACCAATTCCTATGGGGAGATCGTACAGGCGCTGGAGGAAGCGGCTAAGGGGAACTGCTATCAATCCTATGGCGCCCTCGAAGGGCTGCCGCACCTGGAGGCCAGGCGTTCCCTGACGACAGGGGGGCATTATGCGCATCTGAAGATTGCCGAAGGCTGCAATAAGAACTGTACTTACTGCATCATCCCCAAGATCCGCGGGCGTTACCGCAGCGTGCCGATAGAAGAACTCTTAGAGCAGGCCAGGGAGCTGGCCGCGCAAGGAGTGCGGGAGCTGATTCTGGTGGCGCAGGAGACAACGCTGTACGGAGTCGATCTCTATGGGGAAAAATCCCTCCACCGGCTGCTGGATGCGCTGGACCAGATTCCGGGGCTGTATTGGATCCGTGTCATGTACTGTTACCCAGAGGAAATCTATGAAGGGCTGATTGCCTCCATCAAGCGCAGCAAGAAGGTCTGCCATTACCTGGATATGCCCATCCAGCATGTCAATGACGGGATCTTAAGGCGCATGGGAAGGCGCACCAGCCAGGCACAGCTGCGGGAGCGGATTTCCCATCTGAAGGAGGAAATCCCGGATATTGTGCTACGTACGACCATTATCAGCGGCTTCCCAGGCGAGACGCAGGAAATGCATGAAGAGTTGATGTATTTCCTGAATGAGATGGAATTTGGCCGCCTGGGGGTTTTCCCCTATTCTCCGGAAGAAGGCACCCCTGCGGCGGAATTTCCGGATCAGGTGGAGGAAGGGCAGAAATCCGCGTGGCGGGATGAGATCATGGAGCTGCAGGAGGAGATTATATTTGACCAGAACGAGGAAATGATTGGCAGAAAGCTGTGGGTCATGGTGGAAGGAAAGGTGGACGGGGAGGACGCCTATGTGGGCAGGACATACCGTGACGCTCCGGAGATTGACGGGTATATTTTTGTGAACACGGAGGAGGCTTTGATGACCGGGGACTTTATCCGCGTGCGGGTGACAGGAGCCTATGAATACGACTTGATAGGAGAGGTGATAGGATGAATTTGCCAAATAAGCTGACGGTATTGCGGGTGGTTTTGATTGTGCCTTTTGTGGCGTGCATGCTGATGCCTGGGCTGGGGGACGCCGGGGTATACGCATCCGTAGCCTTCTTTGTGGTGGCGAGCCTGACAGACCTGCTGGACGGGAAAATTGCAAGAAAATACAATTTAGTGACAAATTTCGGGAAATTTATGGATCCCTTAGCAGATAAACTTTTGGTAGCGGCAGCCTTAATCTGCCTGACGGCGAATGGGAGGCTGGCAGCATGGATTTCTATCATCATTATCAGCAGGGAGTTTATCATCAGCGGCTTCCGGCTGGTGGCCTCGGATAACGGGATTGTGATTGCGGCAAGTTATTGGGGGAAGTTCAAGACGACCTTCCAGATGGTGATGATTGTGATGCTGATTCTGGATTTTGATGGCAGCCTTTATCAGGCCTGCACGGAGGCCGTGACGTATGTGGCGCTGGCGCTGACTGTGATTTCGCTGGTGGACTATATCTGGAAGAATAAGGGGGTCTTAAAAGAGCAGAGGTAAGGAATCGTTATCTTAAAGGAAAGGTAGGAGTGTGCAGGAATTATGACAGTAGAATTGATTTGTGTAGGGACGGAGCTTTTGCTGGGGAATATCGTCAATACGAACGCAGCCTTTCTGTCGGAGCAATGCGCCATGCTGGGGCTTTCCATGTACTACCAGAGCGTGGTGGGGGATAACCGGGAGCGGCTCCGGGAAGTGCTTGAGGCGGCGAAAGGCCGTTCGGATGTAATTATCCTTTCCGGGGGGCTTGGCCCTACCCAGGACGACCTGACAAAAGAGACGGCGGCAGAGGTGACGGGCAGGAAGCTGGTAGAGGATGGACAGGCCAGGAGAGAGATTGAGGAATTTATGGCCAAAAGAGGACGCGCCATCACAGAGAATAACTGGAAGCAGGCTCTGGTTCCAGAAGGGTGTAAGGTCTTATACAATCCCAACGGGACGGCGCCTGGGATCATCATCGAAGATGAGGATACCTGTATTATCCTGCTGCCAGGGCCGCCGGATGAGCTGGTTCCTATGTTTGAGGAGCAGGTTTACCCTTACCTCCACAGCCTGCAGCCGGAAATTATCTGCTCGAAGATGGTGAAGCTGTGCGGAATAGGCGAAAGCGCAGCAGAGACGAAGATCCTTGATCTGATTGAGAGGCAGCAGAACCCAACGGTTGCGCCTTATGCCAAGATAGGGGAAGTGCATCTGCGCATTACGGCAAAGGCAGAGAGCGAAGCGGCGGCATATGGCCTGATTGGGCCGATGGAAGAAGAGCTGAAGCGGCGCTTTGGCAGCCTGATCTATACGGATGATCCGCAGGTTACCCTGGAAATGGCAATTGCCGGCCTGCTGAAGGAACATCGCCTTACGGTGACTACGGCGGAGTCCTGCACAGGAGGGCTGCTGGCAGGCAGGCTGATTAATGTGCCAGGGATTTCGGCGTATTTTAAGGAAGGGTACATCACCTATTCCAATGAGGCCAAGGAGAAAATCCTCGGTGTTGCCCCTAAGACTTTGGAAGCTTATGGCGCGGTCAGCGCCGAGACAGCGGAAGAAATGGCCCAGGGCGCGGCCCAGGCAGCCGGGGCAGACCTTGGCGTGGCCGTGACGGGCATTGCAGGGCCTGACGGGGGGACAGAGGAAAAGCCGATAGGGCTGGTCTATATCAGCTGTTACTGCAGGGGGAGATGCCATACCCAGAGGAACCAGTATACGGGCAGCCGCGGCAAAATCCGCGCATATTCTGTGGCAACTGCGCTGACCCTTTTGCGCCAGACAATCATAGATATGAAATGAGGTACGGATATGAGAATTATAGCAGGCAAGGCGCGCCGCCTACCCCTTAAGACTGTCCCCGGCCTGGATACCCGGCCTACGTCAGACCGCATTAAGGAGACTTTGTTCAATATTTTAAATCCCTGGCTCCCAGGCTGCCGTTTCCTGGATCTCTTTGCTGGAAGCGGACAGATCGGCTTAGAGGCAGTCAGCCGTGGAGCCAAGAAGGCCGTGTTTGTGGAGAATCACAAAAAGGCAGCGGCCTGCATCCAGGGGAATATCGCCTTCACAAAGCTGGCGGAAAGCTGCACCCTCCTGCAGAGGGATGCGGTTTCTGCCATCCGCTGGATGGAAGGCAGGGAGGTTTTTGACGTGGTATTTTTGGATCCTCCCTATGGGAAGGGGCTGGAGGAAGCTGCTCTGCAGGCGCTGGCAGATTCCTCCCTGATTACAGAGGAATCGCTGGTGATCTTGGAGGCGCGCTTGGATTTTGAACTGGGGCATCCAGGGGATTGGGGATATGCCGTCACGCGGGTGAAGGCTTACAAGACCAACCAGCATATATTTTTACAGCTGAAAAAGAACGGTGGGAGTGAGTGATGAGAAGAGCAATTTATCCGGGCAGTTTTGACCCGGCGACCTATGGGCATATTGATATGATTGAGCGTTCTGCAAAGATTGTAGACGAATTGGTAGTCGCAGTATTGAGAAATAGTGCAAAAAACCCATTGTTTTCTGTGGAGGAACGTGTTAGTATGTTAGAAGAAATAACAGAGCATCTCCCAAATGTGTACATACGTTCCTTCGACGGCCTGTTGATTGACTATGCCAGGGAAGTGGGTGCTTCGATTATTGTGCGTGGGCTGCGGGCAGTTACAGATTTTGAGTATGAGCTTCAGATTGCCCAGACCAACCGCATTGTCAATTCGCAGATTGATACGGTTTTTTTGACTACCAGCTTGGAATATGCCTACCTTAGTTCCACGATTGTCAAAGAAGTGGCTTCTTATGGGGGGGATATCTCCCATTTTGTGCCAGAGGGGCTGATAGGAAGGATTTATGCAAAATACCCTGAGTCAGGGCATAAAGGAGCGTTAGCATGAGCAGCAAGATAGAACAGATGATTGATGAGATAGAAGAATATATAGAAGGCTGTCGATACCAGCCGCTTTCCAATTCAAAGATTTTGGTCAATAAGGAGGAGATTTTGGATCTTCTGGCGGAGCTGCGGAGGCGGGCGCCGGACGAAATCCGCCGCTACCAGAAGATTATCAGCAATAAGGAAGCGATTTTGGCGGACGCCAAGACAAAGGCGGAGGCGATTATTAACCAGGCCGAGGTGCAGACAACGGCGCTGGTCAGCGAACACCAGATTATGCAGCAGGCCTATAACCAGGCGAACGAGGTGGTGTCCTTTGCCTCGAACCAGGCGCAGGATATTGTGGACGCAGCTTCCAATGATGCGTATGATATCCGCATGAATGCCATCTATTATACGGACGATGTGCTCAAAAGCCTGGAGGACATCATTGGCAATGCCCTGGAGACGACCAAGGCGAGGACGGACAACCTGCTGAATTCCCTGCAGGGATGCTATGAGATGGTGAGCGTGAACCGCGCAGAGCTGAATGCTACCCAGAAGGCAGAAGATCAGCAGCCGCCTGCGCAAGAGGGCGCTGCGGAGGATGCAGGGGAGGAAATGCAGCCGGAAGAAGAAGCCGAAGGGCAGGAATAAAGGGCAGGGGCGTGTTCAGTGGCAGACAAACAGCAGCGCCAAGGCGAAGGAGAGCGCCGTGGACAGGAGCTTCGTCTTCAGGTAGGGGAGCAGGGAGAAGCCGGTTTCTTTTACCATTGAGGATGTCTGCGCCAGCCCAGACAGGCCGCCAAAAGCAGTAAAGGCAATCATCAGGGGATAGGCTGCCTCAAAGGGCAGGGCCTGCCTGGCGGTGAATGCGATGCCGTTGGTGATTTCCGTAAATCCTAAGAGCATGCAGTGGAAGAGCGGGGATTGTAAGGGAATCAGCAGGGTCATCTGTGCCAGGATGGCGAATAGGACGATATAGCCGCCCAGCTTTGCCAGGGTTTCAAAACCGTTCATAATGCCGGCATCTATGATTTGGAGGTTCATGGATGCTGGCTTTTTTTGGCTACCTTCCAGGGGGGACGCAAAGCGGCGATGCCTGTTCTTTATCATGTAGAGGGCAAGCGGCGGGGCGTAGAGGATCAGGTAGGTCGGCAGGCGGAGGCCGGGGCGCTTGAGGCAGTCGCCGAGGATGAAGCTGCTGACGAACATCGGGCTGATGTTGTTGCAGATGCAGTAGAGGTGCTGCCCCTCCTCGTGGGACATCTTCCCGGAGCTGACCAGCTCGGCAGTGATTTTGCTGCCCATAGGGAAGCCAAACAGCAGCCCGGCTGTTAAGGGGAAGACGCCAGCGCTGCTGATGGGGAACAGGGGGCGCAAGAGGCGGTGGACGGCTCTTGCGAAGCTGTCAAGGATGCCAGAATGGATCAGGATGTAGGAGAGGATAGAGAAAGGCAGCAGGGTGGGCAGCATTTTCTCCTGCCAGAGGGTCAGGCCAAGGGCAGCGGCCTGGACAGATTCCTGTGGGAAAATTAATATATAGAGCAAAAAAATAAGTATGGCTGCGGCGTAAATGGATTTTTTCATAGGAAACAGTCGATCCTTTCTGGTTATGCTGGGAGTGGGGACAATTTATTTTATGATGGGATCTTTTAAATATGCCTCGTGTACTGACACGTTGCTCATTTGGCTAACCCTGTTTTGAATTTCAGGAGGGGAAGGGATAATTTTTAGGGGAGTGGGCATATAGGTATATAAGGAAAAAATTATAAGCTACTTGGAATGGAGGAAAATAGAAATTATGGGAGTTTGTGACCAATTGGAGCCCAAGAGGGTATTCCATTATTTTGAGGAAATCTGTGGGATTCCCCACGGATCCGGGAATATGGATGAAATCAGCAATTATTGTGCGGAGTTTGCCAAGGATCACCGGCTGCAGTATCATAAGGATGCGTATGGGAATCTAATTTTGCGAAAAAAGGCCTCGGAAGGGTACGAAGGGGCGGAGCCAGTGATTATCCAAGGGCATCTCGACATGGTCTGCGAGAAGGAAAGCGGCGTGGAGATTGACTTTGCGAAGGATGGGCTGGAACTCTATGTGGAAGGGGATTTCCTGCGTGCCAGGGGGACGACGCTGGGAGGGGATGACGGCATTGCCGTGGCCTATGCCCTTGCATTGCTGGAAGATGAGGCGCTGCCGCACCCGCCGCTGGAGGTGGTGCTGACGGTAGATGAGGAGATTGGGCTGCTGGGCGCGGAAAAGATAGATCTTTCCATGCTTCGGGGAAGGAAGCTTTTGAACCTGGATTCGGACGAGGAAGGGATATTTTTCGTCAGCTGCGCCGGGGGGCTTCTGATGGAATGCCGGATTCCCATGGCCTGGGCCGAGAAGAAGGGGCAATGCTATGAGGTGAAGGTCTTGGGCCTGCAGGGCGGGCATTCCGGCACGGAAATCCAAAAGGAGAGGGGAAATGCGATTATCCTTCTGGGGCGTGTATTAGAAGCCTTAAGGAAGGATGCGCCATTTTCGATTGTGTCCATGAAAGGGGGGATGATGGATAACGCCATCCCACGGGAAGCTTCCTGCATGATTTTGCTGGAAGGTGTGGAAACACGCCTGCAGGAGGCCATTGCCAGGATACGGCAGGAGCTGAAGCAGGAATACCGCCGTTCAGATCCCGGGCTGGAACTTTCCTGCGAGGAAGCCGGTGCGGGCACGAAAAGGGCGTTGCTTGCGGATTCCCAGGCAAAGGCGCTGTTCTTCCTGCGGATGATGCCATGGGGCGTGCAGCATATGAGCGCAGAGATCGGAGGCCTGGTGGAGACTTCCCTGAATCCGGGCATTATGGCGCTGGGGGAAGAGGATTTTTCCGTATGCTCTTTTATCCGCAGCAGTGTCAACAGCAGGAAATATGAGGTGGCGGGGCGGCTATCTGCCCTTACGGAATTCCTGGGCGGGACGGCCTCTGCCAGCAGTGATTACCCCGCATGGGAATATAAGGCGGACTCCCCGGTGCAGGAGCTTATGGCAGCTGTTTACCGGGATCTGTTTGGGAAAGAACCGCAGATCCAGGCAATCCATGCCGGTCTGGAATGCGGGATTTTTTCCGGGAAGCTGGAAGGCCTGGACTGCATATCCTTTGGGCCTGATAATTTTGACATCCATACGCCCAAGGAGCATCTGAGCATTTCTTCCACGGAGAGGGTCTGGCGGCTGATCCTGGAGTTTCTGAAGCGTTCCAGGTGATGTCCGTTTGCCTGATATCAAAGAAGCAGAGGATCGTATATGAAGAAAAAGCTGTGCATCAACTTGCTGATTCTTACGGCGCTGGTCTGTTTTGCCACGGCCCTTACGGGATATGTGAGGCGCGCAGCAGAAATCGCCAATTTATTGGTGGAAGAGGATGCGATGGAACTTCTGCGGCAGCAGGAAGTTCCGGCAGAAAAATATGAATCTTTTGGCGACTACGGGGAGGACTCCGAGTATTCCCGCCTCAGCTACTTGTTGGGCTATCTCCTGACAGGGGAAGCGGGGGCGCGGGAGCTGGACAGCTACCTGGGGCTGCTGTACCAGTACTACCCGCAGGAAGTACGGCGGCTTGAGGAATACGAAGAGGCTATCTGGGGGGATCTGGAATATTTCCCAGTCCCGCTGCCCCGGCAAGGGAGCAGCTTAGCGGTTTCCTATGACAATTCCTGGATGTCCGAGCGCAGCTTTGGCGGAAAGCGTGGCCACGAGGGGACAGACCTTATGGCTTCCCTCAATGAGCGGGGGCGATACCCGGTGGTCAGCATGACGGACGGAGTTGTGGAGAAAGTGGGGTGGCTGAAATTAGGGGGGTATCGGATTGGCATACGCTCGCCAAGCGGCGGATATTTCTATTATGCGCACCTCTATGACTATGCCAGGGAATTCCAGGAAGGGGAGGAAGTGAAGGCAGGCGAATTGCTGGGCTTTATGGGTGACAGCGGATATGGGGAGCAGGAGGGAACCATAGGGCAGTTTGCAGTACATCTCCATGTGGGGATTTACGTAGAGGGAAATCAGGGGGAAGAGGTGAGCGTCAATCCCTATTGGGTGCTGAAATGGCTGGAGAAAAGGCGGCTGCGGTATGGCTATGGGTAACGGGGGAGTGCTGCAGGAACGGACGCTGGCAGGGGCAAGCCAGCCCCTGCCAGCTGATATTGTCCACGGAACTTAGCGGGGTGGTTTTGAGCTTAGCGTTGCTGCATTTCGATCGGAGCGGAAGCGCGTTTCTGTTGCGGCTGCCCTCCTTCCGCAGCGGCTCGTTTGCCTACTATCATAAGAACTTGAAATTAGAAGCAGGAAAGAAAATAATAGACACAAGGAAAAGGAATAAGGAAACCCAACCATGCAGATCAGGTTAGATAAATACCTTGCTGATATGGGGATCGGCACCCGCAGCGAGGTAAAGCAGTATATACGCAGGAAACAGGTGCAGGTAAACGGAGATACTGCAGCCGATGCTGGCCGGAAGGTGGATACCGATCGTGACCAAGTATCTTTCCAGGGAAACGAAATCCCCTATGCCGAGAAGGAATACTATTTATTCTATAAGCCCCAAGGCTGCGTCAGCGCAGTTACGGACGGGCGCCACAAGACAGTCCTCGACTATATCACAGGCAGCCGGCGCAAAGATCTGTTTCCGGTAGGGAGGCTGGACATGGATACGGAAGGCCTCCTGCTGATTACCAATGACGGCGCATTGTCCCATAGGCTGCTGTCCCCGGCCTGCCATGTGCCGAAGGTGTATTATGCCAGGGTGTCCGGCGAGGTGACGGGGGAAGATGCGGCGCACTTTTGGGAAGGCGTTGATATTGGGGACGAGGAGCCTACGCTCCCAGCCAGGCTTACGGTCCTGCCAAGGCATGGCGGCGGAAATGGCAGCGCTGGGGAGGACGCCCAGGTTACAGAGATTGAGCTTACGATCACGGAAGGGAGGTTCCATCAGGTGAAGCGGATGTTTGCGGCAGTGGGTAAGAAGGTGCTTTACCTAAAGCGCATTTCCATGGGCAGCCTGGTGCTGGACGAGTCCTTAGAACCTGGGGGATACCGGCCTTTAACAGAGCAAGAGGTAGAGGATTTATACGCACCTACAGATTGGAGGATACCATGAAAAAAATCGGAGTTATCACGGACAGCCACAGCGGCATAACACAGCGGCAGGCAGAGGAACTGGGCATTCTGGTGCTTCCCATGCCATTTTATTTTAATGACGAATGCTATTATGAGGATGTCAGCCTGAGCAGGGAAGAATTTTTTGAGAAGCTGGATTCTGGGGTGAAAATCGCCACCTCGCAGCCTTCTCCCACAGAGGTGATGAAGCTATGGGACAAGGGGCTTCAGCAGTTTGAGCAGATTGTCTATATCCCCATTAGCAGCGGGCTGAGCGGATCTTGCGCCACAGCCCTTGGCCTGGCTTTGGAAGAGCCTTATTTCGGCAAAGTATTTGTCGTGGACAATGGGAGGGTATCTACGCCCTTGCATCGTTCTGTCCTTGATGCCCTGGAACTGGCAGAAGAGGGTTACTCCGCCCAGGAAATCAAAAAGATGCTGGAAGAAAACCGGGACAAGATGGTGATTTATGTAGGCGTGGAAACTTTGGAGCATTTAAAGCAGGGCGGCAGGGTTTCCCAGGCTTCCGCAGCCCTGGGCACAGTCTTAAATATCAAGCCGGTGCTGAAATTTGACGTCGGCACCCTGGACGCCTTTAAGAAATGCCATGGGTTTGCCAAAGCACGCAGGGCAATGATTGAGGCGATGCAGCACGACCTGGAGACGACGTTCCGGGAATGGGCGCAGAAGGGTGAGGTATACCTGCTGGCAGCCTCCAGCGCGTCCCCAGAAGTGACAGAGGATTGGCTGGCGGAAATCAAGGAGGCGTTCCCTGGCATGGACGTGATGTGCGATGCGCTTTCCCTCGGCGTTTCCTGCCATATTGGGCAGGGCGGGCTGGGGATTGGCTGTTCCTGCAGGCCGAAGCGGCGGTAAGGAGGGCATATGTACAGGAAGAAAAATCTGCCCCTGTTGGAGGACGTACGGTCGGTGATTTTTGATTTGGATGGGACATTGGTGGATTCCATGTGGCTGTGGCATGACATTGACCTGGAGTTTCTGGGGGAGCGGGGCATTGCCCTCCCGGAGACCTATCAGAAGGACATTGAAGGCATGAGCTTCACAGAGACAGCCGTCTATACCAAGGATTTGTTCCAGCTTCCGGAAAGCGTAGAGGAGCTGAAGGAAATCTGGAACCGGATGGCCATTGAGAAATATACATACGAGGTACCTTTTAAGCCTGGCGCCGAGGAATTTTTAAAATACTGCCGCACGAAAGGGATTACGGTAGGGATTGCCACCAGCAATTCCCGCGGCCTGGTGGAGGCGGTGGCCGGCGCCCTGCATTTCGAGGATTATATCCAGGAAATTGTCACAGCCTGCGAGGTGGAGCATGGAAAGCCGGCGCCAGACGTCTATCTGGAGGCTGCCAGCCGCCTGCAGGCGCGGCCGGAGCACTGCCTGGTATTTGAGGACGTGCCGATGGGCATCCTGGCGGGGAAAAACGCCGGCATGCGCGTCTGTGCAGTGGAGGATGCGTTTTCTGTGGACTGCAGGGAAGAGAAGCAGGAACTGGCGGATTATTATATCTCGGATTATTATGAAATCCTGTAGCGCCTTTCGCTTTGCTAGATACTGTGGATGCGCCGGCATGCGGGCACGTTATGGGAAATCTGATTTAAGGATACATGGATACAAAGGAGGGGAACAAAGATGCCAGGACAAGGTTTTTTGCCAATCTGCCGGGAGGATATGGAGAAAAGGGGAATCCGGCAGTTTGACTTTGTATATGTCATCGGGGATGCCTATGTGGATCATCCATCCTTTGGACATGCGATCATCAGCCGCCTTTTAGAGGCTTATGGCTATACGGTGGGGATTATTTCCCAGCCGGACTGGCGGCAGAAGGAAAGCGTTGCCATCTATGGAGAGCCGCGGCTGGCGTTCCTGGTCAGCGCAGGGAACATGGATTCGATGGTAAACCATTACAGTGTTTCCAAGCGGAGGCGCGAGAAGGATTCCTTCACTCCTGGGGGCGTGATGGGGCGGCGGCCAGATTATGCGACCGTGGTCTATGGGAATTTAATCCGCCAGACCTATAAGAAGACGCCAATCCTTATCGGGGGCGTGGAAGCCAGCCTGCGCAGGCTGGCCCATTACGATTACTGGAGCGGGAAGGTCAAGCGTTCCATCCTTCTGGACAGCGGGGCGGATATCCTGATGTACGGCATGGGGGAGCGGAGCATGATCCAGTTAGCGGAGGCTCTGGACAGCGGCCTTGCGGCTGAGGATATCACCTTTGTGGAAGGCACGGTCTGCAAGGTGCGCAGGAAAGAGGATATCTATGACGCGGTGTTTCTGCCGCCTTATGCCTCTGTGCGGGAGGACAGGGAATGCTATGCCAAAAGCTTCTATACCCAATACTGCAATGCGGATCCCTTCCACGGCAAACGCCTGGCAGAAGAATACCCCAACCAGGTCTATGTGGTGCAGAACCCGCCCTCCAAGCCGCTGTCCCAGCAGGAGATGGACGATGTCTACGGCCTGCCCTATCAGCGTGCCTACCATCCCTCATATGAGGCACAGGGCGGGGTGCCGGCAATTTCTGAGGTGAAATTCAGCATAACCAGCAACCGGGGCTGTTTTGGCGGATGCAGTTTCTGCGCCCTTACGTTCCATCAGGGGAGGATTGTGCAGTCACGGAGCCATGCGTCAATCTTAAAGGAGGCCAAACTGCTGCTGGAGGATGCGGATTTTAAGGGATATATCCATGATGTGGGCGGGCCGACGGCAAATTTCCGTTATCCGGCCTGCGAAAAGCAGCTGCAGGCGGGGGCGTGTGTACAGAAGCAGTGCCTGTTCCCCAAGCCCTGCCAGAACCTGCGGGCAGACCATAAGGATTACCTGGAGCTGCTGCGAAAGCTGCGCAGCCTGCCAGGGGTGAGGAAGGTATTCATCCGTTCTGGGATCCGCTTTGATTACCTTCTGGCCGATGCGGACCGCACATTTTTGCGTGAGCTGTGCGAATACCATGTCAGCGGGCAGCTGAAAGTGGCGCCGGAGCATATTTCAGACAAGGTGCTGCATTATATGGGCAAGCCGCGGGCGGAAGTCTATGAGCGGTTTGCCGAGGAATACCGGAAGATGAATGAAACACTGGGGAAAAAACAGTATTTGGTGCCTTACCTGATGTCCTCGCATCCGGGTTCCACCCTGCGGGAAGCAGTGGAACTGGCGGAATTTCTGCGTGACCTGGGCTATATGCCGCAGCAGGTGCAGGATTTTTATCCCACGCCTTCCACGATATCTACCTGCATGTATTATACAGGGCTGGACCCGCGGACAATGAAGAAGGTATATGTGGCGCATAACCCGCATGAAAAGGCGATGCAGCGGGCATTGATCCAGTACCGGGAGGAACGGAATTATGAGCTGGTGAAGGAGGCGCTGGTCAAGACGGGGCGTACGGATCTGATTGGATTCGGGGCAGGGTGTCTGATTGCCCCCAGGAAAGGGGCTGGGGGAACTGCAAGGAAGGGGAAGAAGGGAGATTTGCCAGGGAAGGGGAAAGGGGATGTTTCAAGGAAGGGGAAGAAGAGTCCGCGCAGACGGGGCAGGGGTTCGGTGAAATAGCGGCAGAACCAGCTGGCGTTGGCTCCGGAAGTTTTTATGATAGGATGGAAAGGAATACGTATGAAGGAGTTTCAAATCAATGAAAATGAAGCGAATCAGCGCTTGGATAAATATTTAAAAAAGCTGCTTTCCCAGGCTCCGGACAGTTTTGTATATAAAATGCTCCGGAAAAAGAATATCACGCTCAATGGCAAGAAGGCGGCGGGGGGTGAAAAATTATCGGTAGGGGACGAGGTGAAGCTGTTTTTTTCAGATGAAACTTTTCTGAAATTTGCATCTCCATTCTTTTCTAAGGCAAGTCAGCCAGGTTCTGGGGAAAACCCGTCTGGGGGAAGCCAGACAATCTCTGGGAAAAACCCATGTGCGGGCTCGCGTCCCAGTGGCCTTATCCAGCAGAAATATCCGTATATTCCACTGGATATCCGGTATGAGGACGAGGATATTTTAATTATTAATAAGCCTTCGGGGATGCTTTCG
This sequence comes from uncultured Lachnospiraceae bacterium, assembly GCA_910577785.1. GTDB lineage: Bacteria > Bacillota > Clostridia > Lachnospirales > Lachnospiraceae > Petralouisia. Next base: position 52,865 of record CAJTNT010000015.1, read on the forward strand.
CAAAAGGCCGCCCCAGGGGATATTTCGGCAAATGAGTACATGATTGGATATCTGTTACGGCAGGGCGCCTTGGCAGAAGAGCAGCTTGCGACCTTCCGCCCTTCTATCTGCAACCGTCTGGATCGCAATACGTCAGGGCTTCTGGTGGCGGGGAAAAGCCTGAAGGGCTTGCAGGAGATGGCGGAGTGCTTCAAGGAGCGCAAGGTGGAGAAATATTATCTCTGCCTGATCCGGGGGGCGCTCCATAATCCGCAGGAGGCAAAGGGATGGCTCTCTAAAGATGGGGAGGAAAACCAGGTGCGTATCTCTTCGGAGGAAATACCAGGCAGCAAGTATTTTAAAGCGGTGTATACGCCGTTAAAGCGTTATACGACAAAGGTACATGGGCCAAGGGAGGAAAATGCCAGGAAGACGGAATGCTATACATTGCTGGAGGTGCATCTGCTCACAGGGCGTACCCATCAGATCCGTGCAGATCTGGCCTCTATCGGGCATCCGATATTAGGGGATGGAAAATATGGGGATTCAAGGGTGAATAAATGGATTTCCCGGGAACTTCAGATCCATACGCAGCTGCTGCATGCCTGCCGGATGGAATTTGCGGATGGCAGGAAAGTAGAGGCGCCGTTGGGGAAGGATTTTCAGAGGGCAGTGGATTATCTGGAAGAGGCAGAGTATCAGAAGGCATAATCCCGCCGCGTACATAAGAGAGGACAAAGGAATGGAATATCGAATTGCTAGGAAGAAAGACATAGATTTTTTGGTGCAGTCCAGGCTGAGGTTTCTGGAAATATCTTCTGCCCACCCAGGCTATGCATTTATGGAGAAAAGCTGCCGCCATTATTTCCAAGAATCCCTGGAAAACGATAGCCTAGAAGCGCTCCTTGCAGAAGAAGGGGGCTGCACGGCGGGGATTGGCATGATTTTTTATTACCGTTCCGTGCCGTCTAGCCTAAATCCAACGGGCTACAATGGCTACCTTACCAATCTATTTGTGGAAAAGGGCTTCCGCAGGCAGGGGATTGGGCGGCAGATTGCCCAAAGGCTGATTGACAAGGCCAGGGAACGGAACTGCTATATTATCATGCTCCATGCATCAGAAATGGGCAGGCCGCTCTACCTGGAAATGGGTTTCCAAGAAATTGCAAATGGGATGATTCTGAATAACTGGGGAGCCATAAGATCTTAAATGCCGCTAGAGTAATATGCTATAACAAACGCTTACTTTTCACGGGATGGGGAAATAGGATACCGTTGATAGGAGGAACTGTATGGATAAAAATTTCAAGGTCATCAAGAAGGACGGCACAAAAGAGGACTTTAACGTCCAAAAGGTCGTGGTTGCCGTCAATAAGTCTGCGTACCGCGCATTGGTTCAGTTCACGGAAGAAGAGCTGCGCTTTATCTGCCAGTTCGTGGAGGAAAAGGTGCAGTCTATGGGCATCCGCGAGGTGAAGATTGCCCAGATGCACAATATTGTGGAGGGGGCGCTGGAGCGTGTAAACCCGGCAGTGGCCAAAAGCTACCGCGATTACCGCAATTACAAGCAGGATTTTGTGCAGATGCTGGACGAAGTCTACAAAAAGAGCCAGTCCATCATGTACATTGGGGACAAGGAAAATTCCAACACCGACAGCGCATTGGTCTCCACCAAGCGGAGCCTGATTTTTAACCAGCTGAACAAGGAGCTGTACCAGAAGTTCTTTATGACCACAGAGGAAATCCAGGCCTGCCGCGACGGCTATCTGTATGTCCATGATATGTCCGCCCGGCGCGATACCATGAACTGCTGCCTGTTCGATGTGGAGCATGTGCTGCGGGGCGGCTTTGAGATGGGCAACCTCTGGTACAATGAGCCAAAAACGCTGGACGTGGCCTTTGACGTCATCGGCGATATCGTCTTAAGCGCCGCCAGCCAGCAGTACGGCGGCTTTACCGTGCCAAGCGTGGAGAATATCCTTGAACCTTATGCGGAGAAATCCTACGCGAAGTACATGGCGCGCTACCAGAGCCTGGGACTTAGCCTGGAGCGGGCAGAGGAAGAGACAATCCGTGATATAGAGCGCGATTTGGAGCAGGGCGTCCAGGGCTGGGAATACAAATTTAATTCGGTATCTTCCAGCCGTGGGGATTACCCGTTTATTACGATGACCTTTGGCACAGGCACAGGGAGGTTTGCCAAAATGGCCTCCATGGCCATGCTCAATGTCAGGCGCAAAGGGCAGGGCAAAGACTCCTGCAAGAAGCCGGTGCTGTTCCCGAAGCTGGTCTTCCTCTATGACGAGAACCTCCATGGGCCAGGCAAGGAGCTGGAGGATGTGTTTGAGGCAGGGATTGAATGCTCCCGCAAAACCATGTACCCGGACTGGCTAAGCCTCACCGGCAAGGGCTATATCGCCAGCATGTACAAGCAGTACGGGAAAATCATCAGCCCTATGGGCTGCCGCGCCTTTCTCTCCCCCTGGTATGTAAAAGGTGGCATGAACCCGGCGGATGAGACGGATTGCCCGGTGTTCGTGGGACGGTTCAACATTGGGGTGGTCAGCCTCCATCTGCCGATGATTCTGGCCAAATCCAGGCAGGAGAGCCGGGATTTCTATGAGGTGCTGGATTACTACCTGGAGCTGATCCGCCAGCTCCATATCCGTACGTATGCCTACCTAGGGGAAATGCGCGCCAGCACCAACCCGCTGGCTTACTGTGAGGGCGGCTTCTATGGCGGGCATCTGGGCATCCACGACAAGATTAAGCCCCTGCTGAAGACGGCCACGGCCTCCTTTGGCATTACAGCCTTCAATGAGCTGCAGCGGCTCTACAACGGCAAATCCCTGGCGGAGGACGGCCAGTTTGCCCTAGAGGTCTTGGAGCATATCAATGCGAAGATTGCCGAGTATAAGGAGGCGGACGGCAACCTCTATGCCATTTACGCCACCCCGGCGGAGAACCTGTGCGGCCTGCAGGTCAAGCAGTTCCGCAGGAAATATGGGATTGTGGAAAATGTTTCTGACCGGGAGTATGTCAGCAATGGCTTCCACTGCCATGTGACGGAGGACATTACGCCCATCCAGAAGCAGGATCTGGAGTACCGTTTCTGGGAACTGAGCAACGGCGGCAAGATCCAGTATGTGAAATACCCCATCGACTATAATGTGGAGGCCGTGAAGACCCTGGTGCGCCGAGCCATGAAAATGGGGTTTTATGAGGGCGTGAACCTGTCGCTGGCTTACTGCGACGACTGCGGCCACCAGGAGCTGGAGATGGACGTATGCCCTAAATGCGGCAGCCGCAATCTGACGAAAATCGACCGCATGAACGGCTATCTGTCATATTCCAGGGTGAAAGGCGATACCCGCCTGAATGACGCCAAGATGGCGGAGATTGCAGAGCGCAAGAGCATGTGAGAGAACAGGCACGGCTCATGGTGCGGGAAAGGGCGGCCAAACGGGCTGCGATAGGAAGAAACAAGATGAGGAAAAAGGATGAGATACCATAATATAACCAAGGATGATATGCTCAATGGGGACGGCCTGCGCGTGGTCTTATGGGTGTCCGGCTGTTCCCATTGCTGCCGGGAATGCCACAACCCCATCACCTGGGATCCCAATGGCGGCCTTCTGTTTGACGCGGCGGCCAAGCAGGAATTGTTCCAGGAACTGGAGAAAGATTTTATCTCGGGGATTACCTTAAGCGGCGGGGATCCCCTGTACTTTGCCAACCGCGCCGACATCCTGCGGCTTGTGCGGGAAATCAAGGGGAAGTTCCCCCAGAAGACGGTCTGGCTGTACACTGGCTTTGTGTGGGAAGCGGTGGAAGGCCTGGAAATTATGAAATATGTGGACGTGTTGGTGGACGGGGAATTCCAGATAGCTCAGAAGGATACTCAGCTCCATTGGCGGGGGAGCGCCAACCAGCGGGTCATCAACGTGCCGGCCAGCCGGGCGGCAGGGGAAGCGGTGCTGTACTGCCGGTGAGCAGGAAGCAGGCTGCCAACGGCATTGGCAACATTGGGCCTGCGTCTTTGCCAGAGCATGATCCGCCACAAAAAGAAGCCGGCATGAGGGTGTATGCCGGCTTCTTTTACATTATAAGGTTAGGTTCTCTAAGCCATTTTATTCACGGCCTGGGAAAGGCGGGAAATCTTCCTTGAGGCAGTATTCTTGTGGTAAACGCCCTTGGAAGTAGCCTTGCTGATGGTGGAAATCGCGTTCTTGAGCGCTTCCTTGGCAGCAGCCTGGTCTTTGGCCGCGATGGCGGCCTCTACCTTCCGAATGGAAGTCTTAACAGCAGACCGGATGGACTTGTTGCGGGCAGTCCTGGTCTGGGTCACTAAAATCCTTTTCTTTGCTGATTTGATGTTAGCCAATCCGTACACCTCCAATTATCATCGAAATATGTCCACGGCAATTCCTGATATACGCAGCCGGTCAGGGATGCGCCGTGTTCTGCAGCTGTTCCATTAAATCCGGACACGGACGTTCTAATGTAAACATACTCATATAGTCTAATCCCAATTCTTCCATCTGTCAATACATATTTTATCTTTTTTTGTAAAAAATGTAACTGAGGTTACGACAAAATTAAAATATACGGCATGGAGGAAATCATGGGTCAGTTTCAGGTACGCACAGACCTTGCGCTGGAAGCAAGGGAGAAGTTCCAGGAAGACAATGTAGAAATCAAAGGAGTACGGGTTGAGGAGGAACGCCGCGAGGAATTGGAGATTAAGATTACGACGATGGCCATTGAGACCGAGAACGGGGCAAAAGCCATGGGCAAGCCCAAGGGGACCTATATCACGCTGGAGGCCGCAAATATGGACTCCCAGGACGAGGATTACCACAGGGAGATTTCCGTGGAGCTTGCCCGTCTGGTGAAGCGGCTGCTGCCGGAGAAAGAAGGCCCCATTTCCGCCCTGGTGGCCGGCCTGGGCAACCGGGAGGTAACCCCGGACGCCTTAGGGCCGAGGGTTGTGGACAATCTGATGATTACCCGCCACGTCCTCAAGGAATTTGGCAAATACGCTTATGGGGAAGAGGAAATGAATGCCATCAGCGGCATTGTCCCCGGCGTCATGGGGCAGACCGGCATGGAGAGCCAGGAAATCATCCGCGGCGTAATTGAGGAGACGCATCCAGACGTGATGGTGGCCATTGACGCCCTGGCGGCCCGCAGCACGCGCAGGCTGGGGCGCACCATCCAGATTACAGACACGGGCATCAACCCGGGATCCGGCGTGGGCAACCACCGCCATGGCCTGTCAGAGGGGACGCTGGGCATCCCGGTGATTGCTATTGGCGTGCCTACTGTGGTGGACGCGGCTACGATTGTAAGCGATACCATGCATACCCTGGTGGAGGCTATGGAAGGGCACAGCCGCCTGCAGGCTCTGAGTACAGGACTGAACGCATTGAACGATATGGAGAAATATGAGCTGATCCGCGAGCTTCTGTCCCCGCAGCTCAATACGATGTTCGTGACCCCCAAGGACATTGACGAGGCCGTAAAGCGCCTTAGCTATACACTGTCCGAGGGACTGAACATTGCCTTTGCATAAATAAAATCGTACAAGCATATATTGAACTATTCGCAGAATTATCGCGCCGGGTCTGTGCAGTTCCTGTGCAGGCCATAAAAACGCATTTTAGGAGTGGATAAGATCGGAATGAAGAATCGGAGAAAATATATGCAGTGGTGCCTGGGGGGCGCAGGCGTTCTGTTCGTGTTTGTCTGCTACCAGAATATGTCTTCCCTGGGGACGGCTCCGGCCATGGAGCAGATTGGGAATTTTATCAAAGAAGAGATTGCCGTGCAGGCATGGGAAAACTGTATGCCCGCTATGCTGCATGAGGGGCAGGAAGAGCCGCTTTCCTTTGAAGAGTACCTATTGGGGAAATTAGAATCCTTCTTTCCCATCTATGCATTCAGCGATACGGTGCCTGAATATGATACGCAGGTGGAAAGCGATCTGCCGGGCAGCCTTTGGGCTGGGAACGGCCAGGATTCCGAAGAAGGGCAGGAAGCAGGCCGTGGGGAAGAAGGCCGGGAAGCAGGCGGTGAGGAAGGGGGGCAGGAGGGAAGCCATCCTACGCAGGAGGAAGGGGAAGGCCAGGAACAGGATCCAGATACACAGAAAAATGGCCAGGAAGAGAAAAATCCAGAAGGCAAGGACAGCTCCGGCCAGGCGGAAGATGGAGCAGGGCAAGGCGCAGAGGATCCAAAGGCCAAGGAGAAAAAGAAAGACAAAAACAAAAACAAGGACAAAGACAAGGAGAGCCAGGATAGCGCCGGCGGCCATACAGAAACGGCCAAAGCCGTGGAAATCCCCAGGGAGAAGCTGAATGATTTTGACTACCTGCTGCAGAATTTCTACCAGGTGGACCGCACAACCACCGTCGACAGCAGCCAGCTGAATGCGGCGGAAATGCTGGCTAAGGATATGAGTCTGCAGGGCGGCAATGAAAATGTGCAGATCTTGATCTACCATACCCATTCCCAGGAAGGCTATGTGGATTCTGCGCCAGGAGATCCCAATGCCAGCGTTGTCGCCGTAGGGGAACGGCTTGCCGCTTTGCTGCGGGAGCAATATGGTTTTAATGTGATGCACCATACCGGGGAATATGACGTGGCAGACCGCGACAATGCCTACTCTTATGCAGGCCCTGCGCTGGAGCAGATTCTGGCGGAGAACCCCAGCATCGAAGTCGTCATTGACCTGCATAGGGACGGTGTGGCCGAGACCACCCATCTCGTGTCGGAAGTCAATGGAAAACAGACCTCGCAGATTATGTTTTTCAACGGCCTGAGCAGGACTACGGCCAATGGGGAGATTGCATACCTTGCCAATCCCAATCTGGCCGATAACCTGGCGTTTTCCTTCCAGATGAAACTGGCAGCGGAGGAATACTATCCAGGCTTTGCCCGCGGGACTTACCTGAAGGGCTACCGCTATAACCTTCACTACCGTCCCAAGAGCCTTTTGGTGGAGGTAGGGGCCCAGACCAATACGTTGGAAGAGGCGATGAACGCCATGGAGCCTCTGGCAGATATCTTGCATAAGGTTTTGGATGGAGAGGAATAGTATGGAAGAATAAAGTTTTGGATGGAAAGGAATAATATGGAAGAGAACGGTTTCAAAAATTTTACAATTGGCGTTATTTTGCCAGGTGTTTTTGCCGAAAACTACAGAAAGGAATACTCCGTATGCTATGCCCATTTTAGGCGGCAACCGGATTTGCCAGGATGGATAGTATCCTAAGGGAAGCCTATCGTGCATGCCCTTACAGGGCAAAAACAGCTTTTCTGTTATGTATGATATTACATAAGGTATAAAATAAAGCGCGGGGGTGTCACGACGTTATGGGAACAGACAGGGCAGGCATAGTGGAGATTTTACGATGGGAACATCTTAAGGAAAAGGAGAGGAGTGATGCAGAAGAGCAGCTGCTGCAGTCTGTCAGAAAATTGGAGCCGGCTTATTGGAATGGCGTAAGGATTATGGAGGATTCCATCTATGGCGCTTTTTGCTTCCACGAGGAAGGAAACGGGGAACGGCAGATTGTCAGCGCGGCATTTTTGTGGAGTGGGCAGGAATTTATCCTTACCGTGCTGCGGGATGAGAAAGGAATGTTCCGTCAGGCAGAAGGAAGCCAGGAGCCATCCTCCCAGGAAATAGGGGCGGAGGAACGCATTGAGGCAGTGTTTGAGGGGATATTAAAGAGGGGGCAGCAAAAGGTAAGGGAGATGGAAGAATACCTGATTTCCATGGAGCAAGAAATCGTGGTGGGAAAAGTCAGCAGAAACCGTAACCGGACGATTTTTGAGTGCAAGCGCCTGCTGAGTGTGTGGAAGAACGATTATGCGCAGTTTCTGAATATTGTGGAGGGAATCAACGGGCTGGGACAGAAGACGGAGGAGTCACAGAGGCAGATACTGACGGAGGAGTCAGCCTGCTATTTTCGTGTTTATGAGAATAAAATACGGCACTTGACAGAAGATACGCAGTTTCTATATGAGGAACTGGTGCATATCCGCGAAGCTTTAGACGCGGCCTTATCGTTTGAGCAGAACCGAATTATGAAAATGTTCACCACAGTAAGCGCCATCTTCATGCCCCTGACCCTGATTGCGGGATGGTACGGCATGAATTTTGCCGGCATGCCGGAATTGCTGTGGCGGCATGGCTATGCGTTTGTATGGATCCTGAGCATCCTGGTCGTGCTGCTATGCGTATGGTATTTTAAGAAAAAAGATTTATTCTAAAATAAGGGTATTAATATCATCCGCCCATGCAAACACACATGAAATTTACTAAATTTCACTTGATTTTAGTAGTAAAAAATGGTAGTCTTGTAAAGTATATTAATTTCAGAATGGATTTTTTTAGAAAGGAAACGTGCAAAATGAAAAGAACATTGACAGTGCTGCTTACAGCCTGCCTGATTTTCCAGTCTTGGGCAGGCGCCGCAACGCCAGTGCATGGGGCATCGTATCTGGCACAGCAGGATTCGGAAAATGATGAGCCAGGCGCCGTGGGCACAGATGCCTCAGAAAACGATGGGCTGGACAATTTTGATACAGACAGTTCAGAAGACAACGGGCCAGACGCCTCAGGCATAGGTGGTTCAGAAACCGATGGGGCAGATATCGGTGGTACAGATGAAGGAAATGCAGATGCCCAGGAATCAGGGGTCTTTGCGGCAGAGGAAGGCACGGACACGGAAGCGGAGAGCGCTTTGGAAGTGGAAGTCCGCAAGTCGGAGAAATTCCCGTTCCAAGGTTCTGTAAAGGTGCAGGTACGCGGCGGGCAGGCAGCGGATGCGCAGCAGGATCTGGAATTTGGTGAAGACAGCGCGAAGACAGCAAGGTTTGTGCTCGCGCCAGGGAATTATACGCTCTCCATACAGGCAAAGGGGTTTGCAGAGTATACACAGGCCGTTTCTGTGATGGAAGACAGCGTAAGCAAGCTGCGGGTCAGCACAGAGAGGACACAGCTGGAACAGCAGGTGTATGGATGGCTCCGCCCAGGCGATGCAGACGGCGATGGGCAGATTGGGCAGGCAGATACACAGGCTGTTCTTCATGCCGTCCGCAGGGGCCAGCAGGCGGCAGAATGTGACTTTAATGGCGATGGGCGTACCGATCTTGCGGACTTGCAGATTGTAGTCCAAAGCCTGGATGAGAAGCAGGACGCTATCGTGGAGGTACAGAAAAATATCCGTGTGCAGCAGGCACAGACAGTGGAAGGGACTACAATAGAAGGGAATATGGAAGACCTTCTGAACAATACAGGCAGCGTGGGCCTTAAGCCCGCAAATCCAGAGGCAGAAATTTCCCCGCAAAACCCGGTAGGGCTGGAATTTGCCCTGGCGGCCGATGACGCAGAACTGGCGGATATCCCTATAGTGGGCGGGATGACCATATTTGCCCCGCTGGATGTTGAGGCAGGAGAAGATATTTCCAGCGCCATCACGGATGGGGCTGCTACCGTGGTCTACGTAGATGAGACGGGAAGCGACCAGGAGCTGCAGGTGCCTTTGAGTGTCCCAGAGACGCAGGCTTATGCCATGGAGAATCTCCGCAGGGATGTGAAGGCAGCAGCCATATCCCCGAGCGTGAAGGTAGAGCCAGACGGCTCGCTGGTGCTTGACTTTGGCACGCAGATTGCCGTGAAGCGGGTAACGATTAAGATTACGGGCACCAAGAAGACGGAACCGTTGGTGAATATTGCCAAGGTAGAGTTTGTCAATGACATGGAGAACAGGATCCCGGCGCCGCAGCTGGATATCCCGACGCTGAATGCGCTGGTGTCCGGCAATAAGTCGCTGACAGCCTCCTGGAACGCGCAGGTCAATGTGACCGGCTATGAAGTCTATGTCTGCGGGCCGGTGAAGGGCTCGTCGGCAAATGAGACGCAGATTATCCCGGTATCTGGCACACAGTATGCCATTGGCAATATCAATGACAAGAACCTGCAGAATTTCAAGACTTATACCGTGAAGGTGCGCTCTGTCAATGGCGAGTGGCGCAGCCCCTGGTCCAATGAGCAGGTTGGGGAGCCGAAGCCCCAGAAGCTGCCGGCGGCAGTGGACAATGTAACGGTAAAGGGCGGCTATCAGTCGCTTGCAGTGTCTTGGAAGGATATGGATGATTCCAATGGATATATGGTATATTATAAGAAAACCAGCGAGGCAGAAGATGCATTCCGCCCGGCGGTGGAAGGCTTCCAGGAGACGAAGGAAGGCACAGGCCGGATTAATGGGACCAGCTATACGATTAGCGGGCTGGAAGACAATACAGAATATATGCTTTATGTCAAAGGATGGAATGAGCTTGGATGGGGCAGCCCTTCCCTGCGTGCTACGGCCAGCACAACGGATACGGCATTGCCGCAGCTTCCGAATTACAAGCTCCTGAATACTTCCAATGGGCCAGGGAAGGTGACAAACCATATCACAGATGCCATTTATGGCGGGCATGGGGGCGCCCATATGGAAGGCAGCCCATTAGATGAGGCAGAAGGCACTAAGGCACGCAGCGCATGGGGGATTGTAGATGATAACTATGCCTCCTATTGGACCAAAACGGACTGGGATGATGGCGTGACCTATCCAGCGAATGACCGTGGGATGACGGTTACCCTTGACCAGGATTACCAGATGAACTATATTACGTTTGCGGCGGCAAACCAGGCAGGGGCGCTCCAATATGCCAGGGTTGGCTATTGGAATTCTGAGAATCCCAAGCAGGAGAAGATTGTAGGCTTACGCCTGCTGGGAAGGCAGGATGAGCATCAGAATCCATATTATATTATTAAGTTTGACGAAACCATAACCGCCAATAAAATACATATCAGCCTTGGCAGGGGTTATGGGAATATTAAAATGATGGTGGGCGAGATCCATTTCCATAAATATGATTCCCTGGAGGATGACATTATGGGGCTGTACATGGATGAGATGCATACCACCCTGCGGGAAGACGTGACAGAAGCCACGATAAAGGCTTTGGAAGACCGTCTGGAGACTGTGGACGAGGAAAGCGGGGAGAAGCATCCCCTTTATAAAGAGCTGAAGCTGGAGCTGAAGACAGCCAGGGAGATCCTGACCATCGGCCTGGATCCTTCCTTCGAGGTAGATAACCAGGTGACAGCCAAGAAGGATGGGCATTTGGGATTTGGCGGCCTGAACCCATGGCAGCCGTTAGGGAAATCCGTATATGCAGGGGAGACATTGCTGGTCTATGTAGGCCATAACACCAGAAGGACCGGGCTGGCGGCGGATCTGCAGCTTGTGTTTACCCAGCACCATTCCGAGGCCAATGCCCTGGCAAGGACAGTAAACCTGAAGATTGGCCGCAATGAGATCACTGTTCCGCAGATTACCTCCAATGCCTTTGAACGGGGCGGGCAGCTCTATGTGGCATATACCGGCAACAATGCCGCTGACAAGTATGCTGTCCGTATCAGCGGGGGAAGCAATATCCCGACATTGATTGTAAACGGCAAGACAGGAAATGAGCGTACGGAAGCAATCCGGGATTATGTGGAAGCGCTTGGGAAGTATGTGGGCACGATTGAAGCAGGCCATGAAGAGAAGCATACAGGCGTCAAGAACGTGAATTATGATTACAGCAAGGAAAACTGCATCTTAAATGCCACGGATATTATGATGGATGAGATGATGTACTCCGTGCCTGCCATGCAGATTTGGGCAGGGCTGGCCAATGCACAGGATAAGACAGCCAAGCTGGATACGGCCTTAAAGGCAATGGAGGACGCCATGACGCTGTTCTACCACCATAAGGGCCTAAGCGATAGCGCAGGGACTGCGATGGGCAATAACGCCTTGCCTTCCCAGCATCTGAATATCCGCTATATGCGGATGTTTGCAGGCGCCTTTATGTATGCGTCCGGCAACCATATCGGCGTGGAATACGGCTCCACCGTCCTTTCCGCTCAGAATTCTATGAACGGATTTGGGTGGGGGATAGCGCATGAAATCGGCCATGATATCAACCAGGGGACGTATGCGGTGGCAGAGGTGACCAATAACTACTTTGCCCAGCTTCTGACAGGGACGCAAAGGTATACCTATGAGAATGTCTATAAGAAAGTAACCTCTGGCACAAAGGGCCGTGCTTCTAATGTGTTTACGCAGCTTGCGCTGTATTGGCAGCTCCATCTGGCCTATGATAACCAGAAGGATGACCACCATGTATATGATAGCTACCAAGACCAGTTTGACAACCTGTTCTTTGCCCGGGTCGATACCTATTCCAGGAACCCGGCCAAGGCGCCGCAGGCAGGCCTGGCGCTGAACGGCGGCGCAGAGCAGAACCTGATGCGTTTGGCATGTGCGGCGGCCAATAAAAATATCCTTCCGTTCTTTGAGCGCTGGGGCATGACGCCGGACGAGGCAACCATTGCCTATGCGGCAAAATATGGGGAACCGGAAGCCAAGGCTCTTTATTATGTGACGCCGGAAGCCAGGAATTACCGTGTGGATCATCCGGAGACGCCAGAGACCGCCACGGTGAAGGATAAGGATGTGGTGACCGCCACGGCCAAGGCAAGCTCCAATCAGGTGAGGATTGACATTAAGACAGATCAGAACCCAGAGTTGATCCTGGGCTATGAGATTAGCCGCAGCATGATTTCAAACGGGGAGAAGAAGACCCAGGTTGTTGGGTTTGTACCCTTCCAGTCTGCAGGCTCTACTGTCTATACAGATACGGTTTATGCCATCAATAACCGGGTGATGTCCTATGAGGTACGCGCTGTAGATAAGTATTTGAATTATTCCAATGCGGCCAACGCAGGCTCCGCAAAAATCCAGACGGAGGGCATCCTGGATAAGTCAGAATGGACGATTGAGACCACAATGGTTTCAACGGATGATAAGGATATTCCGATGGATGAGGACGACCCGGATGGCGGCTATCAATCCAATGGCTTAGCTCCGGCCAAGAAGGTCAACAGCATCGAAAGGGTGCTGGACAATGACAAGGAAACGGCCGAAGGCACTTACACAGGCACATGTACCGGTACGGCTACCATTACGATTGACATGCACAAGTCAGAACAAGTGACGGCGCTGAAATATCTCGGCGACGCTTTGACGAAGATAACCGTGGAAGTCAGCCCGGATGGCGCCAACTGGATGGAAGTTAAAAAAGACTATACGGGATTAGACGGCACGGGCGAAAAGACTATCTGGATGGACTGCATTACCGCAGAAGGAGAACGGGTAGATGCATTTATCGGCACTTATGACGCCAGGTATGTAAGGCTGACCCTGACCCCGGCAGGCGCAGCAGAAGGCCAGGAAGGGACAGCCGCAAGCACCGTTTCCATCCGTGAAATTGACATCTGCGGGCCTTCGGGCGATAACCTGGAGTTTATGACAACAGCAGATAGCCAGCCGGCCGTTGGCAAATTGAAGGCAGATTACCGTTATGGAAATGAGGCAGGGGACGTCATCCCGGCAGGGTCTTTGATTTTCACTGGCACCTACAAGGGGAACCCAGCCTATAATATGGTAATCCTTTACGATACAGATGGCAATGTCATCGGCGCCAAAGGGGATGAAGTCCATGCGGCACAGGTGATTTTTGCCGAAGTCCCAGAACATGGGGAATTAGGCGAGACATCGAACGGGACATGGGTGTACTACGTAGAGCCTGGACAATGGGATGAAACAACACTGAACAAGATTAAAGGCGTGCGCGGCGAACTGTACCGTGTGGACAATGCGCTGACCTTGGAAGGCGAGCGTATCGTCAGCGATACCCAGATAATCCGTATCCCATCGTTTGAGGAACTGCCGGAGATTACCCTTACGGGGCGTAAGCCTTAGGGGGCAGAACGGACACGGACGCTAGTTTGTGCGCTCCATCCCCTACGCAGACGGGGCAGCGCTCACGCCCCTGCATTGTCTGCTTAAGAGGATGGATCGCCCAGACCAGCTGGCAGTGGCGGCGGCAGTGATATTGTGGACGATCTTGGCTTTTGTATAGGGATGCCAATGGGATAGAACAGCAATAGATGTCGTCTAGGAACGTAAAATATGAATGGAGGAAAAAATGAAGAACTGGATAAAAATGGTGTTGGCGTCATTCTTTCTCTTCGCCCTTGTGCCGATGGCTGTGTATGCAGCAGGTGATAAAAGCGGGAAACTGACGGTGGACAGCAATAAGGTTGAAGTATCGTTGACGATTCCAGAAGGGAAGACGGAGGCGATTACTTCCCTGCGCCTGCAGCTTCGCGTTGCAGCGGAAAGCGGCACGATGGATGCGCCAACGTTTGCCTTTGGCTCATCTATAGGCAGCAGTGTTCAGGATGCCGCCATCACACAGGAAGAGGGCGGATCCTACCTGGTGGATCTTATCCTTTCAGGAAAAAGGAATCAGGATATTTTTAAGGGCAGCGAAAATGCAACGTTGGGTATCCTCTCCGTACAGCCTACCAGCCCAAAATATGAGATCAAAGTAGAAATCATTGGTGATTTGGGCGAATCTGGGAAGCCAGTGGCGCAGTATGTGGGAGCCAATGGGATATCGGCGGTCACCGTTGAACTGGAAGGCACGGAGCCGGCCATGGTAAGTAAGGGAGACGTGAAGGTTACGGGGATTGCTTTAAGCCCTAAGCCTCAGAGCCCGTTGGAAATAGGCGATACCCTGCAGCTGGATGCAAAGGTTGCCCCGGAAAATGCGGATAATAAGCAAGTGGACTGGGAGAGCAGCAATAACCAGGTCGCTACGGTGGAAAAAGGCCTGGTGACAGCCGTGGGGGCAGGCACGGCCACGATTACGGCAAAGAGCAAGGATGGCAGCAACGTCTCCGATTCCTGTAAAATTGAAGTAAAGGAAAAAGAAGAGGAACACTTGGCAGCCCCCAAGCTGACGGCAAAGCCCAAGAGCGGATCCAAGGCCATTGCCTTTTCCTGGAAGAAAGTGGATCATGCGGATGGCTATGAGCTGTATGAGTACAATGCCAAGACCAAAAAAGACAAATTAATTAAGCGCGTTACGAATCCATCGCAGGTTACGTTCTCTAAGAGCTATGCCTATGCCACCACATACTCTTTCCGTATGCGGGCATTCCGCAACGGAGAGGGCGGCCGTGTTTATGGGAATTACAGCTCGGTGGTAAAGGCCACGGTAAGCCCGGCAAATGTGAAAGGGATTTCCGCTTATTATAAGAACAATACTTCTGTATCCGTTGTCTGGAAAAAGGTCAGCGGCGCCAGCGGCTATGAGGTTTACCGCAGCACAAAGAAAAACGGCAAGTATACCCGCGTGAAGACGATTAAGAAAGGCTCCACGATTTCAGCTACCATTTCCCACAAGAAGGGAAAGGCCTATTACTACAAAGTCAGAGCCTATGTCACAGGTTCAGACAAGAAGCCGGTATATGGCAATTTCTGCACTGCCATAGCCGCTAAGGTGAGTACGCCAAAGCTGACTGCCAAAGCGTCTGCTAAGAGCATTAAGCTAAGCTGGAAGAAAATCCCGCGCGCCAGCGGCTACCGCATTTATAAGAGCCGCACCAAAAACGGGAAATACACCCTTGTAAAGAAGATTACCAAGGGAACCGCCCAGAGCTTTACAGATAAGAAAGTGAAAGGATCTTCTGTGTGGTATTACCGTATCTGCGCCTTTGAGAAACAGGGAAAGAAGATGGTCAGCGGGGACTTCAGCGGGCTGAAGAAAGTTAAGGTAAAATAATTATAGAAGGGTGATACGGACAGTTCCTTCTGATATGGAAAAGCCGGAACCTGGCAAAGCAAATGGATTGCTTTTGCCAGGTTCCGGCTTTTCTTAGTGATAATAGCAGCGATGCAGTATTCCTTATTTGAGATACAAGTGCCGTGGGAGGCCGTTTACCATGACGCATGGGTAATCTCCCTGGATCAGCGGGCGCACATAGTCGATAAAGTCTTCTGTTACATAATCGCCCCGTTCCGTAATCCATTCCCTTGGCACGGTCTTCTCGCCATTGGCAATTTTATGCACGTCATAGACGCCGGTTGCGGACTGATAAGGATCGTCAGAGACACGGTCGATAACCACCATCTTGCCGGAATCCCCTTCGTCTGCGGCCTTTACGGCGGCGCCGCCTACCATGAAGGCTTCGTTGATGTCCACACGGGAAGCCAGGTGGGAAGCGCTCCTCTGCAGGGAGCTGAACTCTACGGCCCTGGTCTTGCAGCCGATCTCATGGTTGATCAGGTTGGCCAGATAAGTGGCAGAGCCTGTCAGCTGCTTGTGGCCAAAAGCATCGACATAGTCGGAGCCGCCGCCTGCCTCGCTGACATAGGTGCCGTCCGCCAGGCGGATTCCTTCCGATATGGCAATGAACACCGTACTTTTCTCTTTCAATAGTTCACGGATTTCCTCTATGAAGTCCTGGGTATCAAAAGGCACTTCCGGCAGGTAGATTAAATCTACGCCTTCGCAGTCTTCGCCTTTGGCCAATGCGGCAGCGCCAGTCAGCCAGCCGGCGTTACGTCCCATAATCTCAATCACGGTTACCAGCTGCTTGCGGTAGGAGAAGCCGTTTCCATCGCGGATGACTTCTTTGATGGAGGTAGCGATATATTTTGCCGCACTGCCATAGCCAGGCGTATGGTCCGTCAGTGCCAGGTCATTGTCAATGGTCTTGGGAACGCCTACGAATTTCTGCGTTTTCCCTGTGAGGATTGCATAATCAGAAAGCTTTTTAATCGTATCCATGGAATCGTTGCCCCCGATATAGATGAAGCATTCAATATCCAGCTTGTCCAAAATCTCAAAAATCTTGTCGTAAATCTCCTGGTTCTCATGGATGGCCGGCAGCTTATAGCGGCAGGTTCCAAGGAAGGCAGAAGGCGTGCGTTTTAAGATCTCCACATCCAGTTCATTCTTAATATAATCAGATAAATCCACGTACATTTCATCCAGCAGTCCCTGGATGCCGTAGCGCATGCCATATACTTTTTTGGCTCCACGGTCAATGGCGGTACGGAATACGCCTGCCAGGCTGGAGTTGATGACAGCGGTAGGGCCGCCGGACTGTCCTACAATTACATTTCCATTCATTCTGGTTTCCTCCAATTGATGTATTATTTTCATTTTCGTTAACGTTGCCTATTATAGCACAGGAACGCTGAAAAAACCAGTGTTCTTTGAAAAAATAACAAAGGAAAATAAACTTCCGAAAATTGGGCAGAATACCTTTGCAAAAGTATGAGATTCTGCTATAATAAAAAAATGAACGCCCAAAACAGCGCAAGAATAATTTTAGGAGGCATAAAGATGGCTGAAGATAGAAAAGCATATATGATAAAAGACGATAACTTAGGGGAAGTACGCATCGCTGACGAGGTAGTCGCAATTATTGCCGGCCTGGCCGCTACTGAGGTAGAAGGCGTCAGTTCCATGCGCGGCAACATCACCAATGAGCTGGTCAGCAAGCTGGGGATGAAGAACCTCTCCAAGGGAATCAAAGTAAAGATCCAGGACAATATCGTAAGCGTGGATGTGGCGCTCAACATCGGCTTCGGCTATGCCATCCCCAAGGTATCTTCTAATGTACAGGAAAAGGTAAAAACCGCCATTGAGAACATGACAGGACTCGGCGTAAGCCGTGTCAATGTGCGCATCGCCAGCGTAGACTTAGAGAAGCGCAAATAAGGGGAAGGATATGAGCCGAAGAGAAATCAGAGAGCAGGTTTTTAAGCTGCTGTTCCGTGCAGATTTCCATGAGAGGGAAGAGATGCCGCAGCAGATGCAGTTCTTTTTTGAGGAACTGGGACAGGAAGAGAACAAGGATAGCATTTATATCCAAGAGAAATGCGAGCGCATACTGGCACGTATAGAAGAACTAGACGCTATGGTAAACCAGGTCGCCCAGGGCTGGAAGACCACCCGTATGGGCAAGGCCGACCTGACGCTGATACGCCTTGCCGTGCATGAGATGAAATTTGAAGAAGACGTCCCGGAAGGCGTGGCGATAAATGAGGCTGTAGAACTTGCGAAAACCTACGGCAGCGATGATTCCCCCTCCTTTGTCAATGGGGTGCTGGCAAAATTAGTATGACGAAGAACGTATATACCGTAGGCCAGGTCAATGCTTATATCAAAAATATGTTCACCCAGGATTTTATGATGAACCGTATCTATGTCAAGGGAGAAGTATCCAACTGCAAATACCACACTTCCGGCCACATATATTTCACATTGAAGGATGAGACAGGGGCGCTGAACGGTGTGCTGTTTGCCGGAAACCGCAGAGGCCTTGCCTTTTCCATGAAAAATGGGGACAACGTCATCGTGCTTGGCTCCATTTCTGTCTATGAGCGGGATGGGAAATACCAGCTTTACGCCCGTGAAATCCTCCCGGACGGGGAAGGCCTGCTCTACCAGCGCTACCAGCAGCTGAAACAGGAACTGGAGGACATGGGGATGTTTGCCGCCGAGTACAAGCAGCCCATCCCCCAATACATCCATACGCTGGGCATTGTGACGGCTCCCACAGGCGCGGCCATCCGCGATATCCAAAACATCACCCGGCGCAGGAACCCCTATGTGCAGCCTATCCTCTTCCCGGCGCTGGTGCAGGGGGAGGGCGCGGCCGAGAGCATTGCCAGCGGCATCCGCGCGTTGGATCAGATAGGGGTGGACGTAATCATTGTCGGCAGGGGCGGCGGCTCCATGGAAGATTTATGGGCCTTTAACGAGGAAATCGTCGCAAGGGCCATTTTTGAGTGCCAGACGCCGACGATTTCCGCGGTGGGCCACGAGACAGACACCACAATCGCAGACTATGTGGCCGACCTGCGCGCGCCAACCCCTTCCGCCGCCGCCGAGCTGGCAGTCTACGACATCCGTGAGCTGGAAAGCATGCTGCTGTCCCAGCAGCTGGAACTGAACCGCAGCATCTTGGAACGTCTGGAACGCAGGAAAGAGCAGATCCGCCAATATGCGACACGCTTAGAACTGCTGTCTCCTGGCAGCCAGCTCAATGAGCGTCGGCAGGCCGTGGCAGATCTGGAAGAAAAGCTGCATCTGCGGATGGAAGCCATCCTCACGCAGAAAAAGCACAGCCTGGAACTATACGCACAGCAACTGGAAGCCCTTTCCCCATTAAATAAGTTAAGCCAAGGCTATGCCTTTGTCTCAGGCCGCAAGGGTCGGGCAATCCGGAGCGTTTCTGAAGTAAGCCAGGGAGAACTGCTTCAGATCCATCTGCTGGATGGAAAAATTACCGTGGAAGTGAAAGATGTCTTATAGCAAAGGAGCGGAAACATGGAACAGGCAGAGAAGAAAGAGCCGTCCCTGGAAGAAGTTTTAGAGGAACTGGACCAGATCATACACAAAATGCAGAACCGCGAAGCCACATTGGAGGATTCTTTTGCCCTCTATGAGCAGGGCATCCAGAAATTGAAGGTGTGCAGCCAGAAAATTGATTTGGTAGAGAAGAAAATGCTATTGCTGACCCCCCAGGGCGGCCTGGAGCCTTTCGGAGAACTGGAACCATAAGCAGAATCATCACAAAACGCTTGCATAACTGCCAGAAACATGATATGATGGCAGAAAATATGTTCGAAAGAGAGGCACATATGTTTACAACCATTGAGTTATTCGCAGGGGCAGGGGGGCTGGCGCTTGGCCTTGAGAAGGCGGGCTTCCATCCCCTGGGCCTGATTGAGATTAACAAGGACGCCTGCGATACTTTACGCAAGAACAGGCCGGGCTGGAATGTGGCCTGTGAGGATATCGCAAGGATCACGGAGCAGGATCTGGAAGCATATTTCCACGTCCGGCGCAGCGGGCTGGATCTTTTGTCCGGCGGCGCCCCCTGCCAGGCATTTTCTTATGCGGGCAAGCGGTTGGGCTTGGAGGACGCCCGGGGGACCTTATTTTATCATTATGCGATTTTCCTGGAGAAGCTGCAGCCGAAGATGTTCCTTTTTGAAAATGTAAAGGGGCTCCGTTCCCATGATGGGGGCAAGACCTACCAGACGATGCTGCAGATTTTTGAGAAAACAGGTTATGATATCCAGAACCAGGTACTCAATGCCTGGGATTATGGCGTGGCCCAGAAGCGGGAGCGCCTGATTACGATAGGTATCCGCAAGGACTTAAAAGAGCAGATTCATTTTGATTTCCCCAAGCCCCACAGCTATAAGCCGGTGCTGCGGGACGTGCTGCAGGATGTGCCCCAGAGCGTGGGCATTGCTTACGGGGAGAACAAGCGGAAGATTTTTGAGCTGGTGCCGGCAGGGGGATACTGGAGGGATATTGACCAGGAGATTGCCAAGGAATATATGAAGAGCTGCTGGAATATGGAGGGCGGCAGGACAGGCATCCTGCGCCGGATGAGCATGGACGAGCCGTCGCTGACCGTGCTGACCTCCCCTTCGCAGAAGCAGACCGAGCGCTGCCACCCCTTAGAGGCAAGGCCCTTTACGGTGCGGGAGAACGCAAGATGCCAGAGTTTTCCTGATGATTGGGAGTTTTGCGGCAATGCCATGTCGCAGTACAAGCAGGTGGGCAATGCGGTTCCTGTGAACCTGGCCTATGAAGTGGCGGCAAAAATATATGAGGCATTGGAGGGGATGCAGGGATGGGATGGCCAATAAGCTTTCTGTCGGAAGAGGATTTCCGGGAGCATGTCAAGGCAACCATTGGTAAATATGGAGAGAAGCTGGAGTCTTTTGATGTAAAGCGTTTTAATAAGAACATCATCGATCCCATTAAACTGATTTTTGATAAGACCGTCTACGGCTCTTCCTGGGAGACAATTGTGGGCAATGAGGTCTTCCGGCAGCGGGACAAGGCCAACAACAATGATATCGGGTATTTCCACCAGAGGATTTTCCAATATATCAGGCACTGCCGTGTGCCGGAAAATGGCAAGGAAGGCGGCTGGGACGTGATTTACCACAGGGACGAAGGGATTGTGCTGCCGGGCGGCGATACGGTACATACCGTCTATGTGGAGATGAAGAATAAGCACAATACTATGAATTCCGCCTCCGCTGGGAAGACTTATATCAAGATGCAGAACCAGCTGCTGCAAGACGATGACTGTGCCTGCTTCCTGGTGGAAGCCATTGCCCAGAGGTCACAGAATGTAAAGTGGGAGACAACCGTGGACAAAAACAAGGTTTCCCACCGAAGGATCCGCAGGGTCAGCATTGACCAGTTCTACGCCTTGGTGACAGGGCAGGAGGATGCTTTTTATCAGATGTGCATGAAACTGCCGGATGTGATTGAAGAGGTGGTCAGGAACGCGGAAGGGGTGAAGGTGCCCCATGACACCGTTTTGGAGGGCCTGTTCGAGATGGCCGGGCCTGGCGGCGGCACGGAAGGGGCTTCGATGGCGATGGCGGTATATATGCTTGGATTTGGTACATACCAAGGTTTTCGCAGATAAGGCAGGACAGGAATTGGAAGATACAGGAATGCATGCTTTGGTAGTTAGAAAGGACAGGATGGAAGATGGAGATAAAGGCGGAAATTGCAGCCAGGGCAGAACAGGTTGAGGCGATCCTTGCCAAGTACCTTCCCAGGGAGGAGGGAGCGCAGAAGACGGTGATTTCAGCGATGAATTACAGTCTGCTGGCAGGAGGGAAGCGGCTGCGCCCCATGCTGATGTGGGAGTCTTACCGGATGTTTGGGGGCAGGTCCCAGGTCATTGAGCCGTTTATGGCAGCGATGGAAATGATCCACACCTATTCCCTGGTGCATGACGACCTGCCAGCCATGGATAATGATAAGTACCGCAGGGGCAAGAAGACGACCCATGCCCAGTTTGGGGAAGCCATGGGGATCCTGGCAGGGGATGGCCTTCTGACTTATGCGTTTGAGACGGCGGTAAAATCTTTTGCCATTGAGCCAGGAAATACGAATATCGGCAAGGCGCTTAAGATCCTGGCCACAAAGGCTGGGATTTATGGGATGCTGGGCGGGCAGTGCGTGGATGTGGAAGCAGAAGGGAAGCCGCTGGAGGCCGAGGCGCTGCATTTTATTTACCGGCTGAAGACAGGGGCGCTGCTGGAAGCTTCCATGCTGATTGGCGCGGTGCTTGCCGGCGCCACTAAGGGAGAGCAGCGCAAGGTAGAGCAGGCAGCCGGGGAGCTGGGGCTTGCCTTCCAGATCCAGGATGACATCCTTGATGTGACCAGCACGACAGAGATCCTGGGCAAGCCCGTTGGAAGCGATGCAAAGAACCATAAGACAACATATGTCACGCTGTTTGGCCTGGAGAAGGCCAGGCAGGAGGTAGAACGCCTTTCCAATCATAGCGTGGAACTGATGGATACCCTGGTGGTACGGAATGAATTTCTCAATGGGCTGATGCTGGAATTGATCCAGCGCAAGAAATAGCAGGGGAAGCACGGGAGCATAAAAGAGAAGAATGGCCAGGCCATATCGGATAGAAGGCAGAGAGGGGACAGGAGAAGGGAGGGGAATCTATGTTGTTGGAGAAGATAGAGAAGGCCAATGATATTAAGCAGCTAAAAGAGGCGGAGCTGCCTGTGCTGGCAAGGGAAATCCGGGAGTTCCTGATTTCCGTGATTTCTGAAAATGGAGGGCATCTGGCCTCAAACCTGGGAGTCGTGGAGCTGACGATGGCTATGCACCTGTATTTCCAGCTTCCAGAGGATAAGATTATCTGGGATGTGGGGCATCAGTCCTATACCCATAAGATTCTGACAGGGAGGAAGGAAGAGTTTGCCTCGCTACGCAAATATGGTGGCATGAGCGGCTTCCCAAAGCCCAAGGAGAGTGTCTGCGATAGCTTTGGCACAGGGCATAGCTCTACTTCGATTTCGGCTGGGCTGGGCTATGCGGAGGCCAGAGAGATCACAGGGGGCGGCTACAAAGTAGTCTCCGTGATTGGGGATGGGGCGCTGACTGGGGGGATGGCTTATGAGGCGCTGAACAATGCTTCGCGGATGAAGACGAATTTTATCATTGTGCTGAATGACAATAATATGTCTATCTCTGAGAATGTGGGCGGGCTTTCCCGGCATCTTGGCAACCTGCGTACGGCGAATGCTTATCAGGGCTTAAAGAGCGGCGTCACAAATTCTCTGCAGAAAATCCCTGTCTATGGGGAGCGGATGGTAGAGCATATCCGCAAGACCAAGAGCAGCATCAAGCAGCTGCTGATCCCAGGCATGCTGTTTGAAAATATGGGCATTACCTATCTGGGGCCGGTCGATGGGCATGACATCCCTGGGATGCTGCGGGTATTCCGTGAGGCGTCTAAGGTAAAAGGAGCCGTAGTCGTCCATGTGATTACCCAAAAGGGCAAGGGATATCCGCCAGCGGAGCGCCATCCGGCCAGGTTCCATGGGACGGAGCCATTTGAGGTTGAGACAGGGCTGCCGACCCATCCACGCACAAAGGCCAATTACACAGATATTTTTTCCACGGTCATGCGCAAGCTGGGAGAACGGGATCCGCAGATAGTGGCCATTACGGCGGCCATGAGCGATGGGACAGGCCTGAAGCGGTTCCGTAATCTGTTCCCGGAGCGTTTTTTTGACGTGGGGATTGCGGAAGGGCATGCAGTGACCTTTGCGGCAGGCCTGGCAGCAGCAGGGCTTAAGCCGATTGTGGCCGTTTATTCCTCTTTCTTACAGAGAGCCTATGACCAGATCCTCCATGACGTGTGTATCCAGGATCTGCCGGTTGTGTTTGCCATTGACCGCGCAGGGCTTGTGGGCAGCGATGGGGAGACGCATCAGGGCATTTTTGACCTATCCTATTTATCTACGATCCCTAATATGGCCATTATGGCGCCGAAGAATAAATGGGAACTTTCGGACATGGTCAAATTTGCCATGGAGTTCCCACATCCTGTTGCAATACGCTATCCAAGGGGCGAAGCCTATGATGGGCTAAGGGAATACCGCAGTAAGATTGACTATGGGAAGAGCGAGCAGATCCGGGAAGGGAGCCAGATTGCCCTTATTGCCCTGGGGAGCATGGTCAAGACGGCTTTGGAGGTAGAACGCAGGCTGGAAGAACAAGGATACTGCTGTACATTGATAAACGCCCGTTTTGCCAAGCCATTGGACACGGAAATGCTTGGACGGCTTGCTGCAAGCCACCAGCTGCTGGTAACCTTGGAAGAGAATGTGGCGAGCGGTGGGTTTGGGGAACACGTAGCCCAGTATCTGAGCCAGGAGCAGAAGGAGCGGCTGGGGCAGGGGCTGCAGGTTCTTACGGTTGCGGTACCGGATGTCTATGTGGAGCATGGCAATGTGGAGATCCTGCGCAAGGAGTTGGGGATAGACAGCAATTCGGTCGTGGAGAGGATTCTAGGCTGCTGTGGACAGTTTAGGGAAGCGCATAATAATTGATAGGAGAGAGGTAAGCGGGCAATGAAAGAACGGTTAGATGTGCTGCTGGTCCGGCGCGGGCTGGCGCCCTCTAGGGAGAAGGCAAAGGTTATGATTATGGAAGGAAATGTCTTTGTGGAGGGGCAGAGGGAAGACAAGGCAGGGACGGCTTTTGCGGATTCCGTAGGGATTGAGGTCAGAGGCCCTGCCCTCAAATATGTCAGCCGAGGCGGCCTGAAACTGGAAAAGGCGCTCCAGGAGTTCCATCTCTGCCTGGAAGGCAAGATCTGCATGGATATCGGCGCTTCCACGGGGGGCTTTACGGACTGCATGCTGCAAGGCGGCGCCCAGAAAGTCTATGCTGTGGATGTAGGCTATGGCCAGTTTGCATGGAAACTGCGGCAGGATGAGCGGGTCGTCTGCATGGAGAAGACCAATATCCGCTATGTAGAGCCTGGGGACATTGCGGACGTGCTGGATTTTGCATCCGTAGATGTTTCTTTTATTTCCCTTTCCAAGGTGCTTCCGGCTGCCAGGAGGCTTTTGGGCAGCCAGGGGGAAATGGTATGCCTGATTAAACCCCAGTTTGAGGCCGGGAGGGACAAAGTAGGGAAGAAGGGCGTTGTCCGCGACCCCAAGGTGCATGAGGAAGTGATAAAGAATGTGGCCGGATTTGCGGCGGAAAATGGTTTTTGTGTGCAGGGGCTGGATTTTTCCCCGGTGAAAGGGCCGGAAGGGAATATTGAGTATCTGATCTATCTGCAAAAGGGCTTGGAGAGACAGGAGGAGCCAGCGGACGTGGCAGCCGTTGTGGCCAAGGCGCATAGTACGCTGGCATAGGGATATGAGGCGATTTTATATTATTGCAAATCCGCAGAAGGATTGTAAGCTGCGTCTTACAAAAGAAATCCAGCAGTTTATACTGGAACATGGGGGGAGCTGTGATTACCAGGTAAACCGGGAGCACGGGGACGGCAGCATGTTTGACAAAGAGAGGGTTCCGCAGGATACGGAATGCATCTTGGTGATTGGAGGGGATGGCACTTTGCTGGGGGCAGCCAGGGATATGGCAGACCGTAGGATTCCACTGATTGGGGTGAACACCGGCCATGTGGGCTATCTCTGTGAGCTGGAGGCAGATACCGTGATTGGCAGTGTCAGCCAGCTCCTGCGCGAAGCGCAGCCCACGGTGGAGCAGCGGATGCTGCTGGCGGGCTTTTGCATGACCAGGGAAGGGGCAACCCAGGAGCAGGTTGCCCTTAATGATATTGTAATCCACCGTTCTGGAACACTGCAGGTAGTGGATCTGCTGATTTTCGTAAATGGCGAGTATCTGAACACATACAGTGCGGATGGCATGATTGTGGCGACCCCTACTGGTTCTACGGCTTACAGCATGTCTGCCGGGGGACCTATTGTAGACCCCAAAGCTAACCTGCTGCTGATTACGCCCATCAGCCCACATACTCTCAATGCCAAAAGCATTGTCTTAGGGCCGGAGGATGAGATTTCCATAGAGGTAGCTGCGCGCAATGAGGCAGAGGTCGCCCCTGTGGAGGTGAGCTTTGACGGGAACCCGGTAGGGGCGCTGCGGGCAGGGGAGAAAATTGTGGTGAAGAAAGCGCAGGTCTGCGCGAGGATTCTGAAGCTGAGCCATGTGAGTTTTTTGGAGAGGCTGCGCAAGAAGCTGCATGCATATACGTAAGGAAACATCCTTACCTTGGAGGGATCCCATGAAATCAAAACGTCATGTAAAGATATTGGAATTAATTGAAAAATATAGCATTGAAACCCAGGAAGAGCTTTCCGAGCATCTGGAAAAGGAGGGTTTTTATGTGACGCAGGCCACAGTTTCCCGTGATATCCGGGAATTGGGCCTCTATAAGGTGGTAGGCAGGGAGGGGCGCCAGAAATATGCCGCGCTGAAGGAAAAAAAATTAAACCTGGAGGAGAAATATATCAGGGTATTTAAGGAAGGATGCCTTTCCATGGACATGGCGCAGAATATTCTGGTGATTAAGACCGTTTCCGGCATGGCAATGGCCGTAGCCGCTTCCCTGGATGCCATTGGCTATTCGGAAATTGTCGGCACGATTGCCGGAGATGATACGATTATGTGCGCCGTACGCAGTGCAGCAGATACTGAGCAGGTGATGGAGAAGCTCCGCCGGATTGTGCAGGCACACTAATACACCAAACACATAATAACACACCATTTTGCCTGTCTATATGGGGCTTAAGGAGCCCCTTGGTAAGGAAAGGAGAACTATGTTAATTGGTCTGCATGTGAAAAACCTGGCTTTGATGGAAGAGGCAGAAGTTACATTTGGAAAAGGGCTGAATATCCTTTCTGGGGAAACTGGAGCTGGAAAATCCATTATTATCGGCTCCATCAACTTAGCCCTGGGGGAAAAGATACCCAAGGAAATGCTGCGGGAGCAGGCAGAATATGCGTTGGTGGAGCTGACTTTCCGTGTGGACAGCCAGAGCCAGCTGGAACGCCTGCGGGAGATGGACATCTTCCCGGAAAATGGCGAAGTCATTATGTCACGAAAGATTACAGCCTCCAGGAGTGTGGGGAAAATCAATTCAGAAACGGTATCTGTTGCCTGTATGAAAAAGGCCGCGTCGCTGCTGATTGACATTCATGGGCAGCATGAGCACCAATCTTTGCTACACAAAAAAAAGCATCTGGAAATCTTAGATGAATACGCCCAGCATCAGATCAAGGAAAAAAAGGAATATTTAAAGCAGTGCTACCAGGCCTACCAGAAGCTTCAGGAAGAGCAGGCGCAGGCTCTTAAAGAAGGGCGGGGCAGGGAGCGTGAGATGTCTTTCTTGGAGTATGAGATTCAGGAAATCGCCGAGGCGGAACTAGTGCCGGGGGAGGATGAGGAACTGGAGGCCACATACCGCAGGATGGCAAACAGCCACAAGATTATGGAAGCGGCAGGCCTTGCCTATGGGCTGACCGGCGGGGATGGGAGCGCAACAGACCAGGTGGGGCGCGCCCTGCGGGAGCTCCAGGCTGTTGCCCACTATGATTCCAGGCTGGAGGAATACTGCAGCCAGCTGGAGGAGGTGGACAACCTCTTAAATGACTTTAACCGTGAGCTGTCAGGCTATCTGTCCGATGAGGAGTTTGATGAGGAGACATTTTTTGAAGTGGAGAAACGCCTGGATCAGGTGAACCGCCTGAAGGACAAATTTGGCGGCAGCATTGCTTCCGTGCTGCAGGCCAAGGAAGAAAAAGAGCTCCGTTACAGCCGCCTGAAGGATTACGAATCTTACCTGGCACAGCTTGAAAGCCAGGCGGCACAG
Source organism: uncultured Lachnospiraceae bacterium (assembly GCA_910577785.1). Lineage (GTDB taxonomy): Bacteria > Bacillota > Clostridia > Lachnospirales > Lachnospiraceae > Petralouisia. Next base: position 80,524 of record CAJTNT010000015.1, read on the forward strand.
GCTGAAGCAGAACTGAGGAAAGTATCTGAGGAAGTATCCAAGATCCGGCAGGAGCATGCCAGCAGGCTGGTACAGGAGATTACGTCTTCCTTAGAGGACCTTAATTTCCTTGACGTGGCCTTTTCCATGGATTTCCAGCGGGTGGCGGGCTATAGCGCCAATGGGATAGACGAGGCGGAATTTTTGATTTCCACCAATCCGGGAGAGCCCCTAAAGCCTTTGGGCAAGATTGCCTCCGGCGGGGAACTGAGCCGTATTATGCTTGCCATCAAGACGATACTGGCTGAGAATGACCAGATTGAGACGCTGATTTTTGACGAGATTGATGCGGGCATCAGCGGCAGGACTGCCCAGATGGTGGCGGAGAAGATGAATGCCTTAGGCCGCAGCCATCAGATTATCTGCATCACCCACCTTCCGCAGATTGCCGCCATGGCAGACTCCCATTTTTTAATCCGTAAAAATGTGGTAAACCAGGCAACGGTTTCCAGCATCCGGCTTTTGGCGAAGGAAGAGAGCATCGCGGAACTTGGGCGCATGCTGGGCGGCGTGAAGATTACCGACACGGTAATGGAAAGCGCCCGCGAAATGAAGGAATTGGCATATTCTGTAAAGAGGGAGACGGCGTATTTTAAGTTAGAAAAAAATAAAAAATAAGATATGGCAAGTCAAAAAATCCCAGACTGAAAAAAGCAGAACTTCGCATACTAACATAGGATTTTGAAATCCTTGAGAGGATGTGAAGGAATGAAGGAAAGTAGAAGGACGGGGCGAACCAGCCTTCAGGGCTGGATTGCGTACGGGAGCCTTTTGGCAGGCTTTTGCTGGGTGCTGTTTTTTTCTTATTTTACGATAAGGGAGTCCATTCCTGACAGAATCCGAATTGAGAAAGGGCAGGAGGAAAGCTTTGATTTCCATTTGCCGCTTACAGGAGAAGTGGAACAGGAAGGGCTGGAAGTGTTTGGCAACCAATCCCCGGCCGTGGACGCGGGCAGGATCAGGCTGAACCTGAGCCAAAGCTTTTCCCTTAAGTCCCAGGAACAGGGCAGGTATTCCATTTCATGCAAATTGTTTGGCCTCATCCATATGAAGGAAGTGGCCGTAGAAGTGGTGGAAGAAAAGCAGGTGGTACCCTGCGGGATCCCTGTAGGGATTTATGTGAAGACAGACGGCATTATGATTATTGGTACAGGAACCGTGACTGGGAGCGACGGTATGAATTATGAGCCGGCAGCCAACCTGGTGCAGAGCGGTGATTACCTCAAAACGGTGGATGGGGCAGTGGTAGAGAGCAAGGAATCCTTAATAGAGAAGATTAATCAGTCCCAAGGAAAGGCCATTGTGCTGGGCATCCTTCGGGAAGGGGAATATATCCGCTTAAAGCTGCAGCCTGTGAAAGCCGCGGAGGGAGAATATAAGCTGGGCATCTGGGTGCGGGACGACCTGGCAGGCGTGGGTACCCTGACGTATTATGATGCAGAAGGCTCTTACGGCGCATTGGGCCATCCAGTCAGCGATATGGACACAGGGCTTAAAGTAAACGTCGGGGAAGGAACGCTGTACGAGGCAGGCATTGCAGGAATTACGAAAGGAGAAAAAGGGAACCCGGGGGAAATTTCCGGTGTCATTACCTATACGGACGAATGCTGCCTGGGGGATGTAAAAGAAAACACGGAGGTGGGCATTTACGGCAGTTTAGAGAACATTCCAAAATTAGCAGAAAATGCTTATCCAATTGCATTAAAGCAGGATATCCAGGAAGGGAATGCAACGATTATCTCATCCGTTTCCGGGGAAAGGAAGGAATATTCCATTACGATTACGGAGATGGATTACAACAGCCTCAACAAGGGGATCCTCTTCCAAGTAACAGACCCAGAACTATTGCATCTGACAGGAGGGATTATCCAAGGCATGTGAGTGAGTTATAATAAGGACAACACAGGAAAAGCTGATAAACAGGGCGTTTCTGGTGGTTATCCTAATTCATTGACCAAGAATAGGACACCGTATCTGCGCAGATATGAGAATGTAAGCGAAAGGAGGAGCAGCTTCGGTAGTTACATATTCATAATTGAATACCTGTCACAAATAGCCAGATAGGAGTAGATAACCTGTCTGGCTATTTTTATTATACCACAAACAGTTTCAAAAGTAAATAATTGGGAATACTTAGTAAAAAGATGAATGGAGGAAGAGATTATGCCTAAAACGATGAAGCAGGAAGGAACTTTGGTTTATGATCGGGAGACTGATCGCATTGATGTTCGTTTTGGTTTAGAGGATTATTATGGTGGATTGCATTGTGGGACAACCATGGATGTTAATATAAATGGCAAATGGGTACCCACCCGAATTGAAATGGGAAATGACTGGTATCTTGTAGGAGTAAAAACTGGCAGTCTTCCCGGTTTGACTGTAAGAATTTAACAGAAGATGTTTGAAGGGCGGCTTCTTTAAGAGAAAAGAGGTCGCCCTATTTTTATGCCCATTTTTAGAAGAAGAGGAGGTGTCCGATGTGAAGTGCTTAATGAAATACCAGTGGGTAAAGCTGCCCCGTAACCGTCTGCCGGTAGGCAAAGGGCTTATGGGATACTGGGCGAAGCTTGCATCCCGTGCAGCGTTCCGCAAAGGACAAGCCTTCTATTGTGGCTACAGTAATACTGTAAGCCCCGGTATGTGGTCTGGTGGCGTTGTAGGGCTGAAGAGCATACTGGGTGTGAAAAGCCGTTCTAAAGCACTGAAGACGCTTCAGGCGCTGTCAGAACTGGGATATATAGAATATAGACTGGACACAAAAACGAAAAAGTTGACCTATCAGGTCACAGACTGGGTTGTGAAATGCTCAGGAGAGGCCTGTGTGGATGGAGCTGTTTATGCTACGGAAGGATATGGCTTTCTCTGCCTTCCCCGCAGCATAACAGAGCGGCTTGCCGCTAAGCAATATAAATTCGAGGAATCAGACGCATGGCTTGACCTCTGGTGCCACACGGTATTTGAGGAGACAAACAATGCGTTTTCGTTTTTGGCGCCGGCTGTCCAGTATGGAAAATACGGCGCTGTTTTGACTTTGGAAGCCTTGGGACAGCGGTGGGGCTGGGAAAAGACGAAGGTATGGAGGTTTTTTCAGAAGCATGGGGATGTCTTTGCTCTGTACCGTCTGCCCGGATCCTATGGCTGCCTCATTTTTAATAGACTGTACCCAACCGGTACAGAGGTTTCAATGCCAACACAGGAGGATGTTGTAAGTATTCTTGATGAAATACGCATTTTGGGTGCGAATACGCAGAAAAGAGGTTCAGACCATGAGCAAATCAACCGCCTCATTACATGGTATAGCAGACGATTGACCGGTTCTGATGCGGATGAGTCCAATGGAAATGAGCCTGAAAACCGCGTTGCACTTTTTGCCCCTATAATACGCGCGTATCTTTCTCCGTGTAGGAGTTGTAAGAATTGTAGATATGACTGCCAGGGTAAGAGTATATATCCTGATGCAGTAATAGAAACGAGTAAAATCCGCGGGCCATGTGTGCCTGTGGATATCACAAAAATAGCAAAGGAGTTATTCACATATGAGCAAACAGGATGAAAAAAAGCTGTATGAACAGCAGGAAGAGAAGATTTTAGCGCAGTCAGACGCATTTATCAGCCTTTTAACAAAGCGTGGAATTCTTGCAGATCAAAAGATAGACAGTGAGAAAGTGCGTTCTGCAAAACAGGAAAAGACCAGAAACAGTTACCACAACACACTAATGCTCCTGCAACAGTACCGTACTATCGTCTGGATGATGGAATGTTTTCCGGAAACCATTGCGGAGGAGCTGGAACGACCGTTTGAGGGAGTGGATACCCTGCTTCAGCAGATGGATGTGGAAATGGCTTTGGGGAACCGGAAGCTGGAAAACCGGATGGAGGGAATCCAGAAATCAAGGTTACTCTTGGATCGGGTGAATGAGGCACTGACTGTGCTGAAAAAGAAACCGGAAAATGGTGAGAAGCTCTATCAGCTGATTTACCTGACTTACATATCTCCGGAGCATCTGAATCACACAGAGCTTTTATATCGTTTGGACATGTCTTCCCGGCACTATTACCGCCTTCGTCAGCAGGCAATTACCATTCTTTCCATTCGTCTGTGGGCAGCCCCCGCAAAGGATGTTGATTTCTGGCTGGAGATGCTGACACTGCTGGAGGGGTTGGAGTGAAAACCATATGGCAGTAAAGTGGCGCAAAATTGGCAGTATAGAGCCGATGACATGCAAATGGAAAAGAGGTATACTGATATCGTCCCAAATTGGGAGTGGCGAAAGAGATGCCGTTTCGGAAGCGATATGCTTTTGGAGCGGCATTTTTTATTGCCTAAAAAAATCAAAGGAGGTACCTTCGTATGGTTAAACAACTGAAAAGAGGCGGGAACCGTTTGAAAACCGCCTACTGGTCGCTGGTGGGAATGGCATCTGTGGCTCTTATTTCCCTGCAGCCGGTCATGGCCGACACGATTTGGGATCGTTTTTCCAAGATCATGAAAGACGTGTATGGTCAGTTGGTCGGGATCAGTACGATTGTTGCGGTTACAGCTGCTGCGATTGCGCTGATTGTCAGAATGGTTTCCAGGAACCAGCGTGCAGTGGATGAAGCAACCAGTTGGCTGAAGCGGATTGTAGTGACATGGATTGTCCTCAATTCACTGGGCTTTATCGTTGCTTACCTGCAGCCGTTGATTGCCGGTGGAAATTACACAGGTTAAATTTCCCGGTCAAGCCAGATGGGAGGTGGTGAAAGATGCTTGACTGGATATTTGAAGGGATTGTGAACTGGATTAGCAGTATCGTATCCCAAATGATGGATGCGGTTTCCGGCTTGTTCCTTCAGGCGCTTG
>CAJTNT010000016.1 GCA_910577785.1 uncultured Lachnospiraceae bacterium
CTGCGTGGAGGCGCTTACCATTGCAGGGCGTCCGATTTTAATCACCCTTCCACTTGCAGCTATTACCGTGGGGTATATGCTGAAGATAAGTTATGTTGAAGCGGGGACATTTCTTGCCGAAGCCCCACTCCTTCCGATTATGATTTTTATGCTGGCTATCTGGGGAATTGTGGCACTTGCATATTATCTTGGCTGGCGTAATATACGTAAAATCAACTTAGCTGAGGTTTTGCGGGATGATACAATGATGTAAAATGCAATGAAATATGGGTGTGTCACAGAATCTGTGTAAATAAGTTGTCTGAAAATTCTCTTTGGACTGCTTGATTACTTTGCTCAAAATGCCGGAAGCCAGTCAAGGCAAGGAAACCCAAGGTTAATTTTCACAGGCTATGGCCACCCAGCTCATTGCTTTGCAGTAATAAAAGAGTACATTATCCCTTTTACAGAAATAATGCACTCTCCCTTCCTCTTCTCACACTGATAAATATTCCATTTTTCACACCCACGCCAATCACTCCGCTGACTGCTATGGGGCTGCTACCGCTCTGGATCCACCAGAGCCGCCCCTCGCCAAAGGGCGCTTAACCTCCTGCAGACTATCCTGCCCCCTTCTAACAGCAGAACCTGCCGCTTATACACTAATCTCCGCCGTCATCCCCAGCATCTCTTTATGCGCCTCCAATACAGGATTGACGACGCCTTCCAGGAACTTCTCCACCTGAAGCGGCGCGCGGCCTACATACCTGGACGGCTCCATCGACTGCTGCAGCTCTTCCAGGGTCAGGTTAAATGCTGGGTCTGCTGCAATCAATTCCAGCAAGTTATTGTCTTTTCCCTCCACCTTGACATTTTTGCCTGCCTCCATGGAGAGCTGGCGGATTTTCTCATGCATTTCCTGGCGGTTGCCACCGTTTTTCACCGCATCCATCATAATATTCTCCGTTGCCATAAAAGGCAGTTCAGCCATCATATGCTTGCGGATAACCTTGTCATACACCACCAGCCCATCCACTACATTCAGGCACAGATCCAGGATACCGTCAATCGCCAGAAAGCCTTCCGGGATGGACAGCCGCTTATTAGCGGAATCATCCAGCGTCCGCTCAAACCACTGGGTTGCCGAAGTAATAGCCGGGTTCAGCGCATCTACCATCACATAACGCGCCAGCGACGCAATCCGCTCGCTCCGCATCGGGTTCCGCTTATATGCCATCGCCGACGAGCCAATCTGGTTCTTCTCAAAGGGCTCCTCCACTTCCTTCAGATGCTGCAGCAGCCGGATATCGTTGGACATCTTGTGGGCGCTGGCCGCAATCCCTGCCAGGACATTTGCCACCCTGGTATCCACTTTCCGCGAATACGTCTGCCCCGACACAGCATAGCACTCCACAAATCCCATCTTCTCTGCAATCATCGGGTCAATCTTGTCAATCGTCTCCTGATCCCCGCCGAACAGTTCCTGGAAGCTGGCCTGCGTCCCTGTCGTACCCTTCGACCCCAGCAGCTTCAGGCTCCCCTTCACATACTCCAGATCTTCCAAGTCTATAAGGAACTCCTGCAGCCAAAGCGCCGCCCTTTTCCCTACCGTCGTAGGCTGCGCCGGCTGGAAATGGGTAAAAGCCAGGGTCGGCAAATCCTTATATTTCTCTGCAAACTTCGCCAGCTCCGCTATCACATTCACCAGCTTCTTCTGCACCAGCTTCAGCGCCTCATGCATCACAATAATATCCGTATTGTCACCCACATAACAGGAGGTTGCCCCCAGATGGATAATCCCTGCCGCCTTCGGGCACTGCTGCCCATAGGCATACACATGGCTCATCACATCATGCCGAACCTGCTTTTCCCTTTCCTTCGCCACCTCATAATTAATATCCTCAAGATGCCCCTTCATCTCATCAATCTGCTCCTGGGTAATCACTGGCTTCCCATTTTCCGAAAGCCCCAGCTCCATCTCCGTCTCCGCCAGCGCAACCCACAGCCTCCTCCAGGTAGAAAACTTCATATCCGGCGAAAAAATATACTGCATTTCCTTGCTTGCATACCGTTCCGATAACGGGCTATTATAACGGTCTGTTCCCATCTATTTTCTCCTTTATCCTTTATCTTATATCCTTTATCTTATATCCTTCGTCCTACCTTCTCTCCCTTAACGATATCCATTCCCTTACACCCCCTGTTTCTTTCAACGAAAACATCCCGTCCCTCACAGCCAGCTGCTTTGTGCGGGCTATCCCCCTAAGCAGACATTGCAGGGGCGGTTTTAGCAGAAGGGAAATCCAGCGCTTAGGGAGGCCTGCACGCGAAGGCTCTCCTGAGCGTGCAACGTACCACATCCAATACCCTATCGTCCGCATGCCTCCCTTAGCGATTAGTTCCCTGGAGCGTTGCCCCGTCTGTGTGGGGGATAGCCCGCACAAATCAGCGTTCGTAGGGACAGCTCACCTCTCATATTCCCCCCGGATATCTCCCACCGGCGGCTCCATTGGATATTCCCCCTCAAAGCACCCTTTACAAATCGGCAGGCTTCCCGCCAATTCCTCCAGCCTTTCTATGCCAAGATACCCCAGCGAATCCGCCCCTATGATCTGCCGGATCTCCTCCAGCGACCGGTTGTAGGCAATCAGCTGCTCCCGTTCTGGGATATCCGTGCCAAAATAACAGGGCCACAAAAACGGCGGCGAGGAAATCCTCACATGCACCTCCGTTGCCCCTGCCTCCCGCAGCATACGCACAATCCGGTCTGACGTTGTCCCGCGCACAATAGAATCATCAATCATAATCACGCGCTTCCCACAGACCACCTCCCGAAGCACGTTCAGCTTCACTTTTACGCTGGATTCGCGGCTGCTCTGCTTGGGCTTGATAAACGTCCGCCCCACATAGGTATTCTTCACAAATGCCGTCCCATAGGGGATGCCAGACTCCATCGAATAGCCAAGCGCAGCCGCATTCCCTGACTCTGGTACCCCGACCACCAGGTCTGCCTCCACCGGCGAATCCATTGCCAGGAACTGCCCCGCCTTCACCCGCGAGCCATAGACGCTGATCCCGTCAATCTGGCTGTCCGGCCTTGCAAAATAAATGTACTCAAACACGCACCTGGCCTCACTCTCCCTGGGCAGGCACATGCTGGTGTCTGACTTAATCCCCTCCCTGGTAATGGCCACCACTTCCCCTGGCAGCACATCACGCACAAACTCCGCCCCAATGGTATCCAGGGCGCATGTCTCCGAGGCCAGGATATAGGCATTGTCCCGCCTGCCAATGCACAGGGGCTTGAAGCCATACGGATCGCGCGCACCAATCAGCTTCCGCGGGCTCATCACCACCAGGGAGTACGCGCCCCGGATTTTCCCTGCCGCACGGCGCACGGCCTCCTCCGCCGTATGGCACTGGATCCGCTCCCTTGCAATGTGGTAAGCAATTACCTCCGAGTCAATGGTCGTCTGGAAGATTGCCCCCGTATATTCCAAGTCATGGCGTAATTCCCGGGCATTAATTAAGTTCCCGTTATGGGCCAGCGCCAGCGTCCCCTTCACATAATTCAATACCAGAGGCTGGGCGTTCTCACGGGTCGAGGCGCCCGCTGTGGAATACCGCACATGGCCAACGCCAATATCTCCCTCCATTGCTTCTAAAGATTCCTCGGTGAATACCTCATGCACCAAACCCATGCCTTTCTGGGAGGTCACCCTTCCCTTGGGCCCATCCGTCTTGCTGACAGCAATCCCGCAGCTTTCCTGCCCCCTGTGCTGGAGGGCGAAAAGCCCATAGTAAATGGCGGACGCCACATCGTTGCCATCAAAGTCGTAGATGCCAAACACGCCGCATTCTTCATGCAGCTTGTCCGGCTCCGTATGCATTTCTATCCTGCTATTTGTATCTGTGTCCATCATCTCTCCAGCCATTACGCAAACTTTTCCCCTGTCAAAAGCTCATATGCCTCTTTGTATTTGCCCACGGTCTTTGCCACTACTTCCTCTGGCAGCTGATAGCCGCTGTCCGGGTTCTGCTTCAGCCAATCGCGTACAAACTGCTTGTCAAAGGAAGGCTGCGGCCTGCCTGGCGCATAGCCCTCCCGCGGCCAGAACCTAGAGCTGTCAGGGGTGAGCATCTCATCGCCCAGCACGATATTCCCATCTGGATCCAAGCCAAACTCAAACTTGGTGTCTGCGATAATAATGCCTTTCTCCCACGCATACTCTGCGCACTTCTGATAGAGGGCAATCGTATACGCTTTAATCTTCTCCGCATACTCCGCGCCCTTGTTCGGATGGAGCTTCTCCAAAATCTCCACGCTGTCCGCAAACGTGATATGCTCGTCATGGAGCCCTAACTCTGCCTTCGTGGTCGGCGTATAAATTGGCTCCGGCAGCTGCTGGGACTCCTGCAGGCCTTCGGGGAGCCGAATTCCGCAGACTGTGCCATCCTTCTGGTAGCTCTCCCAGCCGCTGCCAGTGATATAGCCCCGCACAATGCACTCAATCGGGAGCATCTCCAGCTTCTGGCACTTCATGCTGTTGCCCGCAAAACCCTCGCCGCGGAAAAATTCCGGCATCTCTGCCGCCTCAGTGGAAATCATATGGTTTGGCACGATATCCTTTGTGAAGCCAAACCAGAATTTAGACATCTGTGTCAAAATCGCACCCTTTTGCGAAATCTTATTCTTCAGAATCACATCAAACGCTGAAATCCTATCTGTGGCTACAATAATCAGGCTCTCCCCGTTATCGTATACTTCCCGTACTTTCCCTTCTTTTATCGGCTTAAATTCCTGCATGCTTCTTCCTCCATTCCTCTTTTCTGCATGTTTTGTCAAGTTCCCGCCTCCTGGCTCATCCCCCGATACCATAAAATGGCGTGCCATGAAAGGTTTTATTACTCACACGTATTATAATGCAAGCATAATTCTCAAGTCAATACATTTATCATTAGAAATTTTCTGAAAACTTGCCTTGCCTTTTTGCCCGCCACATGATAAACTTAAGATAATTTCCCTAAGGAACTATTCTACGAAAGGAGAAGCCATTTATGCCGGAAAAAAGAAGAAGCCAGCGAATCCCTTTACAGGCTTTGCAAATCACCTTCCAGGTCTGTGACTGCGACCCCTATCACCTCAGTCCCCTAGAAGTCCACCGCACAGAAGGCTACCCAATGGAATTAACGGATATTTCCGAATATGGCATTGGATTTATCTCAAAATATATCCTACCCATCGGCTACCGCTTCCATGCCCTCCTGAACCTGGGCACCGGCAAGGATTTCTTTGTCACGCTGTGCGTTGTCCGCTGCTCCGATATGGAACACGACCGTTACGCTTACGGCTGCGAATTCATCCTGCCAGACATATCCATCCGCGATACCATCCGCGATATTATTTCCGGTTATCCAATCCCGCCAGCCCCCACGCAGCAGATGGAAATTTAGGCATAGGAAAGCCCATAACCTGCACGGACTACAGGCCATGGGCTTTTGCAGGTAGGCAGCCCTGCAATTATTCTTTCCTCCTATCACTGGCAGGCGGTTTCCATACCAGATCCTCAGCATTCCTTTCCCGCTGTAATTACCTTTTTACCAGCAGGGATTTGCCTGTCATTTCCTTGGGCTGCTCCATCCCCATAATCTCAATCAGGGTTGGCGCAATGTCTGCCAGGCACCCGCCTTCACGCAGGGTATAGCAGTCATCATAATTAATCAGGATAAACGGCACGGGGTTGGTCGTATGTGCCGTGAAGCTTTCCCCCGTCTTATAGTCAATCAGCTGCTCTGCATTTCCGTGGTCAGCGCACAGGAACATTGTCCCGCCTGCCTCCTTCAGAGCAGCCACAGCCTTACCCACGCACTCATCTACTGCCTCCACAGCCTTAATTGCGGCTGCTTCCACGCCTGTATGGCCTACCATATCCGGGTTTGCAAAATTGATGATGATAATATCATACTTCCCAGACTGGATGGCTTCTACCAGCTTGCTGCACACTTCATAAGCGCTCATTTCCGGCTTCAGGTCATAGGTGGCAACTTTCGGCGAATTAACCAGGATCCTGTCCTCGCCCTCGTTCGGCTCCTCCACGCCCCCGTTGAAGAAGAAGGTGACATGGGCATATTTCTCCGTCTCGGCAATCCTGGCCTGGGTCTTGCCATTTGCCGCAAGGAACTCGCCAAAGGTATTCTCCAGCTCTACCTTATGGAATGCAACCGACTTGTTGGGGATGGTAACGTCATATTCGGTAAAGCATACATAGGTAACATCCTTCCTTGCCCCCCGGTCAAAACCGTCAAACTCATCCATACAGAACGTCCTCGTAATCTCCCGCGCACGGTCTGGGCGGAAGTTGAAGAAAATAATCGTATCCTTGTCCTGGATGGTGGCCAATGGCTTCCCATCCTTCACCACGACGGTAGGAACCACAAATTCATCTGTCACATCCTCTGCATAAGAAGCCGCCACTGCCTCAATCGCGTCTGCCGCCTGGTTGCCTTCCCCTTTGGTCAGCGCCTTATAAGCGCGCTCTACCCGCTCCCAGCGGTTGTCACGGTCCATGGCGTAATAGCGCCCTGACACAGATGCAATCTCCCCAACACCGATTTCCTTCATCTTGGACTCCAGCTCCTCCATAAATCCCTTGCCGGAAGTAGGCGCTGTGTCACGCCCATCCAGGAAGCAATGTACATAGACCTTCTCAATGCCTTCCCGCCGGGCCATTTCCAGCAAGCCATACACATGGGTATTGTGGCTGTGTACGCCGCCGTCCGACAGAAGCCCATATAGGTGCAGCGCAGAGCCGTTCTCTTTGACATTCTTCATGCCTGCTAAGAGGGCTTCGTTCTTGAAGAAGTCCCCATCTTCGATTTCCTTGGTAATCCTGGTCAGCTCCTGATATACAATCCGGCCTGCGCCCATATTCAGATGGCCGACCTCAGAATTGCCCATCTGCCCATCTGGAAGCCCCACGGCCAAGCCGCTGGCATTGCCGCGTACAAAGGGGTACTCTTTCATCAGGCTGTCAATATTGGGGGTACTGGCTTCGTAGACAGCATTGGCCTTATGGTTATCATTCAGGCCGAATCCGTCCAAAATCATTAATACGGTTGGTTTCTTGCTCATTGGAATCTCCTCTTCTCTCTGCTTTTCTCCCCACGGGATGGCAAAGCGCGGGAAATCTGGCTTTCCCTGCTGTTGGCCTCCGCAGGTACACAATACAATCAGCCCATTGCCTGCGGCAGTCCCAGCGTGGGGACTGTTGGCATAGACTGCATTGTTTGGTAAGATTATAACACACTCTGATGGAAAAATACAGGGAATTTATTATTTGTTTGGAAAAGCAGGGGATGGCCCGTTACTGTTCACGGCTCAGGAATGTGCTGCACTGCGCATTCTGTGAGAACATGATTCAGGAGTGAGGGGCGATTTTTGCGTAGCAAAACTCTAAATATCGCCCAGAATCGTTACTATGAGTGGCTCCCAGGCCGTGAATAGTAACGATGGCCCAGATATAAATTTGGAACTTACTCCTTATAATAAGGGCATGCATCCAGAAAATAGCTTTCTACACCCTGCCCTGTGCGGTATGCCTGATAGATTTCTGCAAAAATCTCGCTGAATTTCTGGCTGCCAGCGTAATTCAGGTGTTTCTTATCGAAAAACATTTTGTTGGTGAACTCCTCTTTGAGATTGGCATAGTAATTAAAATCCCAGAACTCCGTGCCATATTCGTCTGCCAAACCCTGAAAATAGTCATGGATTACACTGAGGTCTTTGTATTTTATTAACTCTTTTCCAGTCGCAGGGATATAGGTTAAGATCAGCTCAATGCCCTGCTCCTTGCAGTATTCCATAATTTCAATCAGGGACTGCTCGCTTGGGGCGTTTGGCTCCCAGGTGGGCGTACCCTTTTCGAATGTGTCATAAGTCTTGCCTTCGAATTTCTTGCCCCTGGCGATATATCCCTTTCCCCTGTACTGCCCGCCAGGCGGGATATTCTGCCGGTAGGCGTCTGACTGCTTGTAAGCGACGTTTTCCTTCACACGGGCAAAATCACCATACTCCTCTTCCCGCACAGAATATAAGGCCAGATCCAGCCACTCTTCCGGGGTATTCTCCTCCACGAGGTAGGATAATTTGCCCTGCAGGGTAAGCAGCCTGTCGTATACCTCCACCTTCTGCCATGTCTTGGCATCCTCTTTTTTGAATGCGGACGGGGAAACGCCCAAGAAGACGCGTTCCAGCGGATTTTCCCGCGCCTGCTCCTTTAAGAGATGCAGAGTGCCGGAGAGAGGCTGGATATTGGTGCTTAGGTTAAAGCTGAACGTGTCCAGCGCCTCGTCAAATATTTCCGGAGCAAAGGCACGGTGTGCCGTGGACGTCCCCAAAAAAAGCGTCTCTATCTTGCCCTGGCATTCCTCCAGCTCCCGGATCGTATAGAGGTCAGCCTGGTCATATGGCCGGTACAGGAACTCCACCAGGGATTCAAACAGAATTAAAATCAGGGCAATCAGTACCAGCCTGACTGCGATTTTTCTAATATTGCGCATATTCAAACCCTCCCGAAAGATCTGAGCCCAATGCCCCAATACTTAAGATAGCGCATAGGACTACGGCATACAGGCACCAGCGGAGTACAAAAGGCTTTGTTTCCAGGCCTTCCCGGACAGATCCCTTCCGTTCCTGCCAGATGCCGATAAGCAGGCACAGCAGCAGGCCAAACAAAATATAGGCCAGATGGCTGACTTCCAGCCCTGGGAACCATGCCTGGTAAGAAAAGCTTAGATGGAAATCTGTAAAAATCTTCTTGAGGATGCCTACTGTCCCGCCCAGATCCATCGCTGCCGGGAAGACTTTCAGCAGGCTAATCAGCAAAAATGTACGGACAATCCGCACCATGTTCCAGGCGGGGTTCTTCTCCGTGATGTGCAGCCTGTCCTTCCAGCCCTGGAAGACATCAGAAAGGCAGAGGGAGCTTATCATAATCACGCCATTTGCCACGCCCCAGCAGATATAGCGCCAGCTCGCATCATGCCACAATCCTGTGGCAAACCACACAAACAGCATGGCATACACCGACGGCACCAGCTTCGCAAGCTTTGCTGGCAGGAACTTACGCCCCAGACGGGAAAGCTTCACTGCCCGGGAAGACAAAGACAGGGGATAGAACACATAATCCCGGAACCAGCTGCTGAGGGAAATATGCCACCTCCGCCAATATTCCGCCAAGGACTGGGAGAAAAACGGCCGCCGGAAATTCTCTTCCAAGTGGATGCCCAGCACCTGTGAAAAGCCTGCCACAATATCCATATAAGCAGAGAAATCCATATAGGCCTGGACGGAAAAATAAATACACCCCAGCAGCAGGGTGAACCCGCCATACTGCCCATAATCAAGAAATATCTCATCCACAAAAGGCGACATCCGCTCCGAAATCACCGTCTTCTTGAAAAATCCCCACAGCACCCGCTGGAAGCCGAAGGAGAAATCACGCCAGCAGAATGCATGGCTGCCAAAAAGCTGGGGCGCCAGCTGCGGGAAACGCCCAATCGGCCCCTGGGTAATCTGCGGGAAATAGACCAAAAACAGCGACGTCTTTAAAATATTCTTTTCCGCCCTTACTTTTCCCTTTGACACATCCATCACATAACCAATGCTCTGGAGCGTATAATATGAAATCCCCAGGGGAATAATCAGGTTTAAGGGCGTAAGTCCCAGCCCGGCCTTCACGCCTGGGATCCGATTCACATTTTCCACAATAAAATCGCCATATTTCACAAAGGCAAGGATGCCTACCGTAACCATCGCATCCAAGACAAGGATCCGGCGCTTCCCCGCCTTAATCCCACCCTTAAACCGCTCTGCCTCTTCTTTCGTGCAATGCCCTTTCTGCTCCGCATTCCACGCTTCCTGCCGGAGGTTCAGACGGTCAAGCGCCAGCGCCGCGAAATGGGTGGCAGCCGTTGCCAGAATCAGGTATAGGAACGTTTCTGCCCCGGCAAAATAATAAAACAGGCAGCTTGCCGCCAATAAAATCATCCACTGAAACTTTTTGAGGAATGGCAGATAATACACAAGCGCCATCCCCAGGAAAAAAATAAAAAATGACATAGAATTTACCGTCATGGTGTTTCCTCCGCAATCTTTTATTATGACTTTCTTCTTATTTTGTAATCAATCCATCGCCTTTTTTCATGCTTTTCTGCCGTACGTAAAATACTCTATCGAAAGATTGTGATAGAAATTAGAAGATTGCCGAAAAATTCAAGGGATGGTATTATGGAGCGGCCTGCTCTAAATGGCTATTCCTGCATGGCATTTTCCTGCACAAAAAACAGGAGCGCCTTCCCTGCCTCAGGAAAAACGCTCCTACATTCAAGCCTGGCTCCTTATTCTACCAATGCTGCCTTCAAAGCCTCGGTAAGCGCCGGCACAATCTTGTTCAGATCCCCAACAACGCCATAGTCGGCTACGTCAAAGATCGGCGCATCCTCATCCTTGTTAATTGCAATAATGATATCTGCCTCTTCCATACCAGCCACATGCTGGATAGCCCCGGAAATACCAATTGCAAAATACACGTTCGGGCGCACGGTTTTGCCGGTCTGCCCAACCTGCAGGTCTACCGGCTTCCAGCCATTCTCTACAACGGCACGGGAGCAGCTCACAGTACCGCCAATCACGTCCGCCAGATCCTGCAGGATCTGGAAGTTCTCTGCGCTTCCTACGCCACGGCCGCCAGATACCAATATCTTGGCTTCCATAATATCTGCCGTCTCTTTTACAGACTTAATGACATTGAGGATCTCCACATACTTGTCATTTGGCGTAAATCCTGGGTTGTACTCCACTACCTCTGCCTTCGCGCCCTTGATTGGATCAATCTTCTGCATAACGCCAGGACGTACGGTAGCCATCTGCGGTCTGTTGTCCGGGCATGCAATCGTAGCGATGGTGTTGCCGCCAAATGCAGGACGTGTCATCAGAAGCTGTTTATGCTTCTGCTCGTCTTCCTTGCCTGGAATCGGGTTCAATGGGAAATCACCGATCTCCAATACGGTACAGTCTGCGGTAAGCCCTGTCTTTACCCTTGCAGACACACGCGGGCCAAGGTCACGCCCGATAGCAGTAGCGCCTACCAGCATAATCTCTGGCTTGTATTCATTGATGACAGACGCCAGCGCATGGGTATAAGGCTCTGTCCTGTACTCCTTTAATTCCGGGTCATCCACAACGATGACTTTATCTGCGCCGTATTCTGCCAGCTGATCTGCCAGATCCTTTACGCCAGACCCAATCAATACGGCTGTCACGTCTGTATCCAAATCCTTTGCTAAGTCTTTTGCCTTGCCAAGTAATTCAAAAGCAATCCCGCTTAATACATTATCTACCTGCTGTGCAAAGACATATACTCCTTTATATGCTTCTAAACCCATTATTTTCACCACTTTCCTTATTTTTACGGATTCGCAATCCTCTTTATTTTGCGCCCTTCGGGCTTCCAAAGTATTTGATTAGATTACGTGCTTCTCTTTTAATTTGCCTACAATATATGCAACTGCGTCCTCAGCTGTATCGGGGGCAACCTTTTCCCCTGCGCCCTTCTTTACTTTGTCAGATGCTTTTGCAATCTTGGTCGGTGATCCCTTCAAGCCAAGGTCAGAGTCATCGACGTCTTTCAAGTCCGGCCTGCCCCATACAGTCACTTCCTGCTCATAAGCATCAAAGATCCCGCCTGGTGTCATATAACGCGGCTCATTCAATTCGGAAAGAGCGGTAATCAGGCATGGCATTTTGGCTTTCAGCTCATGATACCTGTCCTCGTACTGGCGCTGTACAATCACATAATCCCCTTCAATCTTAATATCCTGTGCATAAGAAATCACTGGGATATCCAAATGCTCGGAAATCTGCGGCCCTACCTGTGCAGTATCGCCGTCAATTGCCTGACGCCCTGTAATAATCAGGTCATACTCCAGGTTGCGGATTGCGCCTGCAATCGTCGTGGAGGTAGCCCATGTATCAGCTCCGCCTAACACCCTGTCTGTTACAAGGATTCCCTTGTCTGCGCCCATAGCCATAGCTTCACGAAGCACCTCGTCTGCCTTGGGAAGGCCCATGGTAACTACGGTAACTTCTGCCCCATACTGTTCTTTTAATCTCAGCGCTGCTTCCAATCCTGCCTTATCATCTGGATTCATGATGGTAAGCATTGCACCCCTGTCCAGCGTACCGTCTGCATTAAATTTAACGCCGCCCTTGGTATCTGGCACCTGTTTTATACATACAACGATTTTCACGGTTCTTCACTCCTTATCATTTATTGTTTTAGCACGGTATAACTGCTTTGGAATGACTGTACGTTTCCAAATGCTTTCTTTATACATGCCCTGATTCCCTTTTCACATTTATTTCAGCAATGCGCCGGAAATAACCATACGCTGAACCTCTGAGGTTCCTTCGTAAATCTCTGTAATCTTAGCGTCACGCATCATGCGCTCTACATCGTACTCCCTGATGTACCCGTATCCGCCGAAGAGCTGTACGCACTTGGTGGTCACTTCCATTGCAACCTCTGCGGCAAATAATTTAGCCTTGGCTGCCTCTACGGAATAAACCTTCTGCGTTTCCTTGGCCTTGGCTGCCTTGTATACCAGAAGCTGTGCGGCCTCAATCTTCGCTGCCATATCCGCCAGCTGGAACTGCGTGTTCTGCTGTGCTGCAATAGAACGGCCAAACTGCTTACGCTCCTTCGTATAAGCAACGGTCAGATCCAATGCGCCCTCTGCGATGCCAAGAGCCTGCGCCGCGATACCGATACGGCCGCCGTCCAGCGTATGCATAGCAATTGGGAAGCCCTTGCCCTGAGGCCCTAAAAGATTGTCCTTGGGAATCCTGCAGTCCTCGAAAATCAATTCATAAGTAGCGGATCCGCGGATCCCCATCTTCTTCTCTTTCGTACCAAAGGAGAATCCTGGCGTATCTTTCTCTACGATGAATGCGGAGAAGGATTTCTTCTTCCTGCCCCTGGCGTCTACCTTTATGT
Organism: uncultured Lachnospiraceae bacterium; assembly: GCA_910577785.1. GTDB lineage: Bacteria > Bacillota > Clostridia > Lachnospirales > Lachnospiraceae > Petralouisia. The sequence continues at coordinate 13,035 of CAJTNT010000016.1, forward strand.
CCGTTACAGCGATTACAATATAAATATCTGCTTCCTTACCGTTGGTAATAAAGCACTTAGAACCATTCAGCACCCATTCCTCGCCATCTAAAACAGCCTTGGTCTGGCAGCCCTGGGCATCGGTTCCTGCGCCTGGCTCTGTCAGTGCGAAAGCGCCTAACTTCTCGCCCTTGGCAAGCGGGGTAAGGTATTTCTGCTTCTGCTCTTCCGTACCGTATGTCATAATGGGATCGCAGCACAGAGAAGTATGCGCGGATACGATAACGCCTGTGGTGCCGCAAACCTTAGACAGCTCCTCCACACACATAATATAGGTCAAAGGATCGCATCCCTGCCCGCCGTATTCCTTCGGCACCGGGATTCCCATGAAGCCGTTTTTCTGCATCTTTTCTACCGTTCCCCTTGGGAATTTTTCTGTCTCATCCACTTCCTGGGCAAGGGGCTTTACTTCTTTTTCTGCAAACTCTTTAAACAGAGTTCTCGCCATTTCATGTTTCTTATCCAAAGAAAAATCCATGATACTTTTCCTCCAAACTTTCTTTTATTTTTATTACCTGAAATATGCCATTTCGCATTGCGGAGAAACCACTCCCCAACGGAGCGGCAGAATATTCCATCCTATCTTCCGCCAAACGCCATGGCATCCGGAATAGCCCAAACACCCCTGGCCGGACAGGACTCTCCGTCAGCAGCCAGTTGGCTGCTGACGGAGCCTGCCCTGGGACACATGGGCTAGCACGTGCCTTCTTGATTTATTTGCTGTAGTCGTAGAAGCCTTTGCCAGTCTTCATGCCCAGCTTGCCGGCGCGCACCATTTTCCTCAGCAATGGATGCGGGCGGTACTTGGAATCGCCAGTCTCATTGTACAGCACTTCCATAATAGCCAGGCAGATATCCAGGCCTACCAGGTCGCCTAAAGCCAGCGGCCCCATCCGATGGTTTGCGCCCAGCTTCATTGCTGTGTCAATGCCTTCTACGGAGGCTACGCCGTCTGCATAGATGCCAACAGCCTCGTTAATCATTGGGATTAAGATCCTGTTTACAACGAACCCTGCAGCTTCATTTACTTCTACTGGAGTCTTGCCGATTTCCTTGGAAATCTCGACAATCTTATCCTTCATCTCGTCTGGTGTATTTTCACCCTTGATTACCTCCACCAATTTCATGACTGGAGCCGGGTTAAAGAAATGCATGCCGATTACCGGGCGGTCAAGGCCTGCACCAATTTCTGTAATAGAAAGGGAAGATGTATTGGTCGCAAACATGCAGTCTGCCTTTACGATATCCTGCAGCTCTTTGAATGTCTGCTTCTTCACATCCATCACTTCCAAAGCTGCCTCTACGATTAAGTCGCAGTCCCCGCAGATTTCCTTGGTGCCAGTTGTAATCTTGGCAAGGATGGCGTCTGCTGCCGCCTGCTCCATTTTGCCTTTGGCAATCCTCTTTTCAAATCCTTTGGCAATCTTGTTCTTGCCGTTTGCTGCAAATTCATTATTGATGTCACATAAGCAAACTTCATACCCTTCTGTCTGTGCAAATGCCTGTGCGATTCCGGAACCCATGGTTCCTGCGCCGATAATACCTACCTTCATGATACGTTTATCCTCCTATAATTTTATGTATATAAAAATGCTTTCCTTTTTCATGATACGCATGGCCAATAAAACCTTCCATGCGTATCGCGCCAGCCGCAGCCGCAAAGCGGCACAATTCCTCATACGGCTATGCGCATCATGTTATGAGCGGCAGATTTATCTGACGCTCAGTATAACATATTAATCTCTCTCAACGATGGTGGAGCATCCCATTCCGCCGCCGATGCAAAGGGTAGCAAGGCCTTTCTTCGCATCCCTCTTCTGCATCTCATGCAGCAGCGTAACCAGGATACGGCATCCGCTGGCCCCTACAGGATGTCCCAGAGCGATAGCGCCGCCGTTTACATTAACTTTGCTCATGTCAAAATTCAGGTCGCGTGCCACTGCCAGAGACTGTGCTGCAAAAGCTTCGTTTGCCTCAACCAGATCCATATCGTCAATGGTCAGGCCTGTCTTGGCAAATACTTTCTTGGTGGAAGCAACCGGTCCTACGCCCATGATGGATGGGTCAACGCCGCCAAGTGCGCCTGCCACGAAGGTAGCCATTGGCTTCACGCCCAGTTCCTGTGCCTTCTCTTCGCTCATCACAACGATAGCTGCTGCGCCGTCATTGATACCGGAAGCATTGGCTGCCGTTACGATACCGTCTGGCTTGAATGCCGGGCGGAGCCTTGCAATGCTCTCTTTGGTCGTACCCGGACGCGGGCCTTCATCGGTATCCACGAGAACGGTTTCTTTCTTCTTCTTCACTTCTACTGGGACAATCTCATCCTTGAACTTGCCCTCTGCCATAGCCTTCTCGCATTTCTGCTGGGAAGCTGCCGCAAACTCGTCCAGCTGCTCCCTGCTCAGCCCCCACTGCTCAGCTACGTTTTCAGCAGTGATACCCATATGGTACTGGTTGAAGGCATCCCACAGCGCGTCGTTTACCATGGTATCTACCAGGGTGGCATTGTTCATCCTATATCCGTAACGTCCCTGCATAGCAGCATAAGGAGCCATGGACATATTTTCCATACCGCCAGCCACAACGATGTCAGCATCTCCTGCCTGGATCATCTGTGCAGCCATGTTCACGCAGTTCAGGCCGGAGCCGCATACTACGTTTACTGTCACTGCCGGGGTCTCAATTGGAAGGCCTGCCTTGATGGATGCCTGGCGTGCAACGTTCTGTCCCAAGCCTGCCTGGATAACGCATCCCATGTACACATGGTCAACCTTGTCCGCTGGAACGCCAGCCCTGTTCAATGCTTCCTTAATTACGATAGAACCCAATACAGATGCAGGGGTTGTGCTCAAAGCCCCGCCCATTGTTCCAATTGCAGTACGGCATGCGCCTGCTAATACAACTTTCTTTGCCATCTCCTTCGTCTCCTTTTAATTAATTTGATAACATTAATTTAATAACACTCTTCCCGCCATTCGCATTGCAAATATTGTGCGGACATCCCTAAAAAAGGACGGAATCCTGAAAACATTTTTGGCAGAATCTACAAAATGGTTGTTATTTTTTTAACAATGTTTTGCCAAAAAAAAGGAAAACAGGTGCGCGGCTTCTTCCCTGCCTTGCCTGTAAATCTTTTTTTCCTGCTTTTCCCAGTGTTCTCATTCCTCAATAAAATCATCCTAGCATACTTTGGGCGAAAATGCAAGAAATATCTTGCTTTGTCTTTTAATAAATACAAGGGAGTGTTAGTTTTTATGGGGGCGGGGAAAAGCGGGCATACGGAACGCTGCGGAAGCGGGAAAGCCTGGGCAGAAACGCGCTCCCGCTCTGCTTGGAACCTGACGGCACGAAGCAGAAAATCATCTCGCTGAATTTATGAAAATGATATTTTTCACTCTATAATAAAGTAATTTTGGGAAATGAAGATACAATCTTTTCCAAATAGCTTTTCTGGCCGATAATATTTTTAAGAAATAATACCTGATTCTTATTTTTGTACATATAACTGTTAAGATTCATCACTCTATAACATCGGAGGTGCCTCATGCAATATATCAAGATTAGCCATTTAAAACCTGGCATGCGGCTTGCACGGCCTATCTATAACCGGCAGGGCGTCATGCTCTACGAGCGCGGCACACGGCTGACGCCCCCGGGCATTAGCGGCATACAGAACTTTGGCCTTTGGGGGATTTATATTTTAGAGCCCGCAGAGCCTGTACCGCCTCTCTCCAAAGAAGAAATTGAAATGGAGCGCTTCCTGACCGTCTCTACCTTCCGCCTGAAGGACTCCCTGGACCTGCTGGTGAACGGTATGGCTTCCAAAGACATCCTTCTGCTCTCACAGATGATTCTGCGTACTTTCGGCTCGCTGGACCATAAAATCAACTTTTTGAAAAGCTTGCGCAGCCATGAAGATTATGTGTATAAGCACTGCTTAAATACGGCAATCCTGGCGGCGATGATGGTGGGGCGGCTCCGTTACCCTTATGCTGACCAGCTTGCGATTGTCTGTGCCGCATTGCTGCATGACGCGGGGCTTTTGCTGGTGCCGGAGGAAATTATGGAGAAGGGGGAGAAGCTGATGTCGCTGGATGAACGCAGGCTGATCCGTGGGTATCTGGAAAAGGGCTATCAGATGCTGCACCCAGATTATAATGAGAATGGGCTGCCGGAACTCACATTGCAGATTGTAGGGCAGATGACGCGCCTCGAACACAACGTAAACGTGCCGCTGCCGAAGAATATCAACTGGAAAGACGGTACCCATGTGCTCCATACCGCCAGCATGTTTGACCAGATGACCTCCATGAGCCCAGACAAAGAACCTATGTCAGAAATCTGCGCCGTGCGCTTCCTGCAGGAACATAGGCAGTATTACCCTGCCAAATATGTCACTGTGCTTACGCAGTGCATCCATGTGCTGCCAAGCGGATGCTGTGTGGATTTTGCCAATGGGCAGAAGGGAATTGTCATCGAAGAGAACCAGAAGGATTTCTCACAGCCTGTGATTATCCTGTTTTCGGATAACCGGCTTTTGGATTTTTCCAATACGACCATGCAGAAGGCCATGCATATCGTAGATGTGATGAAGACAATGGACGTACGGCTGAAGGCCGACCATGAGACGTTTAAGAAATATAAAAGCGATGCCAGGACAAGGGAGATTTCCCGGCGGTACTTTGAAAAACGGATGCAGCTGGCGGCAGCGGGGCGGCTTTAGGCCGCCCCGCTGCGCTTAGCGAACTGCATCCCACGCTTCATACGCTTCTGTAAATTCCTGGTATCTTGCATAGCTATTTTCCTCATTCCCCGCGGGAATAGAAAGGCAGCCAGCCGAATATCATCTATCCAGCCGCTACCTTATTATTTTTTACCGCTTCCTAACACTGCGCCACAATCTCCGCCATCTTCTCCCAGTTGGCCTCCATATCTTCCACCAGCTTGATCTGGGTGCGGCAGCGGTCGAGGTTCTGCCCTTCCCTATGGGTCTTGAAATACGTATCCCCCTGCAGGTAGTCCGTCAGGAAGCGCATCCCACACTCATAGGTCATGACCTTAGCGCCCATGGGCAGCATCGCCCGCTCCGTCTCTGTCAGGCTGCCCTGGCATCCCTTCAGGAAGCCTTCCGTATAGAGCTGGAACAGATGCAGGTCACAGTTTACCTTTGACAGGTCTGGCTCGTCCTCATCCCCAGTGCTTGCGCCGAAGCGGATGGAATCGCCAAAGTCATGGACGGCCAGTCCCGGCATCACCGTATCCAGGTCAATCACACAGATTCCTTTCCCTGTCTTAGCGTCCATCATAATATTGTTCAGCTTGGTATCGTTGTGGGTCACCCGCAGGGGCAGCTCCCCGGCGGCCAGCATATCTCCCAGGACGGCGGCAACCGCCTTCCGCTCTTGGAAGAAGGCAATTTCCCTGGCCACTTCCTTGACCCTGCCACATACGTCCGCCTCCACGGCTGCAAGGAAGACCTCAAAACGCGCCTTCGTGTCGTGGAAGCCTGGTATGGTCTCATGGAGAGTCTCTGCCGGGTAGTCTGCCAGCATCTGCTGGAAATTCCCAAAGGCCACGGCGCTCTCATAAAAATCCCGTTCCGACTCCACCCGGTCATAGCTTACGGCATCCTCAATAAAATGGTACATCCGCCAGCAGTCCCCCTGGCTGTCCCAATAAAGAGGCTCCCCAGCCTTGGTGGGGATGACCGTCAGGGTCTCCCGCATCCCATCCCCGCCGGCCTTGGTGATTTTATCGCGCAAAAAATTCGTGACGCCCAGGATATTCTCCATTACCCCCTGGGGATCGGTAAATATATTGCGGTTCATCCGCTGCAGAATATAGCGTTTGCCGGCCTCCACCAAAAAGGTGTCATTGATATGGCCGCTGCCATAGGGGCAGATTCCTCCCACTTCTTCAGACAGGAACTGCCCCCCTGCCGCTTTCGCCCGTTCCAGCAACTTCTTCTCTTCCATACTTAGTCTCCCTTCCGCTGCGCCCGGCAGGCCCTATCTGCCTGTCTGTGCCAGGCGCAGTCCCTATGTGCGGCACGATTGCCTATTAGAACTCTTCCGGATACAGCCCCTGCTGCTTGAGTCCGGCAATGGCATCCATGACCATCTGCTTATCCTCCTTGTAAGTTACGCCATACCATTTATCCTGGGAGGTCAGGACCTGTACGCTTGCCTTGCCCTGCCGCAGCAGCCCGTCTACGGCAAAAGGCAGGAAATACTCAGCTTTCAGCGGGTTCTTCGGCAGTTCTTCCTCTAAGAACTTCCCAAAGCCCGCCTCCAGCTCCCCTAAGATGCTGTGTGAAAAGCCCCAGAGGTTCATAGAAACCGTGCTGTCCATAGAAATCTCTTCGAAGGTGGCCCCGCCATCCTCTGTGAAAGCCGCCTGTTCCCCGCGCTTCTCAATATGGGTACGCTCCACGATTTCTGTCAGGAACCCCTCGCTGTCTGTCTTGCAGACGCCCCTGGCCACATAGCCGTTCTCTGTCAGAGTATTCTTCAGTGCATAGCCTACCATAGCATAGCGGTATTTCTCATCATCCTCATGGCCTGCCAAATAGTCATATATCGCCTTATAGGCATACCTGCCATAGTAGTCGTCCGCATTAATGACAGCAAACGGGCCGTCCACCACGCCCTGGCAGCAGAGGATGGCATGCCCCGTGCCAAAGGGCTTCTGCCTGCCTTCCGGAACCTGGTACCCTGCCGGGAGCTTATCCAACTCCTGGTATACATATTCCACCTCTATCTTCCCGGCAATACGGTTTCCAATGCTTTCCTTAAATGCTTCCTCGTTGGCTTTTTTGATGATAAACACCACTTTTTCAAATCCCGCCTGGAGGGCGTCATAAATGGAAAAATCCATAATAATGTGCCCCTGGGGGTCAATGGGGTCAATCTGCTTGAGCCCGCCATAGCGGCTCCCCATGCCTGCTGCCATAATTACTAATACTGGTTTCTTCATATTGGACCTCCTTATCCAAGACATGCCATTGGGTGATGAAAAAAATCCCCCGCCCAATGGCGAAGGACTCCATATTCCCGACCCAATCCACTGTAAATCCTGCTGTAAAACCTCTCAATTCCCGCAATAGCTGCCTGCCATGCACTGCCCAGCGGCGCACAACTGATTTGCCGTGCTTTGCCCCATGGCATATATCCTGTCAGGCGTAAGCCATCACTTTTGCCACATATTGCTCAATGGCAACCATTTATCATGCCTATATTTTAGCAATTATGCATAGGAAAGTCAAGAGTAAAATTTACTAAATATTTACGTATATTTCCCCTGAATCTGGTTATGAAATTGGTAAATATGTAAAAAATGGTAAAAAAACTCCACCCAGACCCGGGATTTCAGATGCCGGCATACAGGCCTGGCGCACCTTCTTCCTCAAGTGGATGGAGTATTGCTTCCGAAACGGCTATATATCTTTATTTCTGGCACTTATTCATGCCGCAGTGCATCTATCGGGTTCAGGTTGGCCGCCTTATAGGAAGGCAGGAGCCCAAACAGGATGCCGATTGCCATGGAGAAGACCACGGCCAGCACGGCAGCCGGGATGCTGATGGCCACAAGGGTTCCGCTTACCCGCGAAATGACCTCCGCCAGCACAATCCCCACCATTACGCCGATCAGCCCCCCTAAGCTAGTCAGCACGGCAGCCTCGGTCAGGAACTGCCACAGGATCTTACCCTTCCTGGCGCCGATGGCTTTCTTGAGGCCGATTTCCTGGGTACGTTCTGTCACGGACACCAGCATGATATTCATAACGCCGATACCGCCGACCAGAAGGGATATCCCGGCAATCCAGACCAGCATCGCATTGGTCGACTGGCTCAGCTTCTGGATGTCCTCGGCCTGCTTCAGGAGGTCGTCCGCCTGATATTTCATTGTCTCGTCAGAAACGCTTAAGCCCGTGTTAAGCAGGGCGGACGCATCCTTGCCAGCCTTGGTCATATTGTCCACGCTGTCAAGGCGCAGCACTAGGGACTGCGGCTCGTCATAGCCATATAATAGAGGCCATGCCGTATTGGGCACATATACTACGCCGTTGGAGTTCTGGGAATAAGTGTAATATTCTTCCATACTATTGATGACTGGCTCAAATTTACTGGATTTCGTAATAATTCCCACCACAATAAAAGGCTGCTGCTGAATTTCGATGGTCTTGCCAACTGGGTCTGTCCCCTGGAACAGCATCTCTGCCGAGGCTTCGTCCATCACCGCCACATTGCGGAACTTCTTATAGTCATCCTCACAGATGCCCCTGCCCCTCTTGATAATGTAGTTGCAGGTACTCAGGTAGTCCCGGTCAATCCCCAGGAGCCTGCCGCCGGACATGCCCGTATTCTGGTAGTAAATGGTATTGTAAATATCCCTGGAGGTATAGAGGGAAGCGCCTTCCACATGGTCAAGCTCTAACAGCCGGGCTTTTGTCTCTTCGCTGATGACAGGTACGCCGTCCGGCACACCGTTATATTCCAGCTCATACTTATAATCTCCCTGGTAAAGCTGCACATTTACCGTATTATCCCCAGAACCGATGAGGTTCTCCTTAATCTGCTCATTGGTTCCCTTTATGGTGGAGACAATGGCGATGATTGCCGCAATACCGATAATAATGCCCAGCATTGTAAGGAAGGAACGCATTTTGTGCGACCACAGCCCTTGAAAGGACAGTCTGATATTCTCTAACATCTGTTTTTCTCCTTATCCATTTATTCTGTGCCTTTTACCTTCACGCCTTCCTTGGCTGCCTTCCCATAGGGAAACGCAATACGGTCTTCCATTGTCAGGCCTTCCACAATCTCCGTAGAATCCCCCCATAAGATGCGCCCAGTCTTCACATACTGCTTCACCAGGCGGCCATCCCCGCCGGCCTTCATCACATATTTGCCGCCGTCATCCTGCCGGATATAGGCCTTGCTGATACAGATGCCGTCTTGGGATTCCTTCTGGTTGCTCATGGTAAGCTCCACCGTCTCCCCATTGCTCAGCCCTTCCGAGTCTTCAATATAAGCGGTATATGGGTAATAGGAGACATTGGGGTTCCCTTCGCCCCAGACCTCGCTGCTGGTATCCGGATATTCTGAAATCTCAGTAATCGAAGCCTCAAAGTTCTTGCCGCTTTCCCAGGAATTGGCATAGATTACCTGCCCCACTTCTACCTGCCCCAGCTGCAGCTCACTCAATGCGCCGCTGACATAGAGTCCCTCGGAGCCTGACACCGTTAGGAAAGGGGAGCCGTCATTGGAGATTTCTTGAACCTCACTGAGATCCTTGACAATCCCTGTTATGGTAGCCCGGACAATGCCATCGTCAGACACCTGCTTCATCTGTTCCAATTCCAGCTGGGCTTTTCGGCTGGCAAGGTCAAGATCCCTGATATTCTCTTCCTTATCCCGGATCATCTTCGCCAGTTCCTCTGCTGTGTAGCCTTCCGGCTCTTCTGGTTCCGGCACATCTTCTGGCTCCTCATCCATCCATTCATCGTCTTCTGGATCCTCTTCTTCCTCCTCCACAATCTGGCTTCTGGTAGCCACGGACCATCTGGAATCATCCTCCACCATCGGCAGCCCGCCCTCGCCGCTGAGTTTCCAGGAGCCAAGCAGTTTGCCCGTCAGCACATTTTTCTTATGGATTTCCAGGCTGACATAAACTGGGTTTTCCTGTTCCTGAGATATGCCATTAATAAACGCTCCATAGACATAGCAGCCTGGCATACAGAGGTACACATAGGGTTCTTCCGCCGTCCCGGCGCCTCCGCTGGGTTCAGAATCCGGCGTAATATAATTATAAGCCGAGCCTGTCATCTGCGGTTCCGGAGCCGGCTCTGGCTGCTCTGGCTCGGGTGTGGGCTGCGGAGGCGCCACCGGCGTTGGCGCAGGATTCCTGGAAATCGGCTTCATCGCCCGAAGCTTCTCCAGCTGTTTCTTGGCTGCTTCCAGCTTATTGGCAGTAGTGGCGACGTCCAGTTCCTTCATTTCCATTTCCAGTTCCGACAGGGTCATATCATAGGCGATCAGCGGATCCCCTTCGGAAACCTTCTGCCCCTCTTCCACATAGACCTCTGAAACGTTCTTATCCTCCAGCAGATAGACGCTCTGCGAAAAATCATTCTTCACCGTTCCAACACTGGTCATATCCTGGCCAAAGTAAAACTGGTTGATATTCGATATCGCCTCCACATCCGCCTCCAGGCTGTTGTCTTGGTAATTCTGGTATGCCTTAATCCCGCCATAAATAGCTCCTCCAACAACGCCAAGGGATACCATCGCGATAATAATTCCTTTCTTACCCATGCTTCTCCTCCTTGCCGTGCTTTTTCCAGAAGGAGGCGCCCCGCTTCTTGTGCCTGCCGCCCTTCTTGCCTTCACTATCCTGGAAGCCCGATTCTTCAGCATCTTCTGACAGAACGCTGCCAGACCCTGCGCTTTCTGGATGTAAACTGCTGCCTGGCCCTATTTTCTCTTCTGGCAGGCTGCTGCCTGGCTCTGCGCCTTCTCGCTGCAGGCCAACGCCTTCCTTGAGACTATCCTCATCCTTCCCTGCCTCTGGCAGGCTGCCGCTCTCAGCTCCGCTGCCGGCCGGCCTGACGTCCTCTTCATAGGATCCGCTGTCTGGCTCGGCGCCCTCTTCGGTAATCATACCATCTATAATATGCACAATGCGTTTTGCCTTCGAAGCGATATTGCGGTCATGGGTAATCATTACAATCGTTACCCCTTCCTCATTCAGCTGCTCAAACAGTTCCATAATCTGCTGGCCGGACTTGGAATCCAGAGCCCCCGTAGGCTCGTCTGCCAGCAAAATCTTGGGGTTATTGACCATGGCGCGGGCAATGGCCACACGCTGCTTCTGCCCGCCGGACAGCTGGGTAGGCCGGAACGTCACGCGATCCCCTAGCCCTACCCGCTCCAAGGCCTGTGTCGCCCGCTGCCGGCGTTCCTTTTTCTTGACGCCCGCATAGCTTAGGGGCAATGCCACATTATCCAGAGCGGTCTGCCTGGAGAGCAGCTGAAAATTCTGGAACACAAAGCCGATGCTGCGCAGCCGCAGATCGGACATCTCCTTGTCCTTGCAGCGGAGTACATCTTCCCCTGCCAGCTGGTAAGCGCCGGACGTTGGGCGATCCAGGCAGCCGATAATGTTCATCAAGGTGGTCTTCCCGGATCCAGACGGACCCATAACCGCCACATATTCCCCTTCCTCTACCTGGAGCGACACATCCTTCAGCACCGGAACCACCAGCTTATCCTGCTGGTAATCCTTAAATATATTCTGCAAATCTAAAATCATCTCTGTTTCCCTCCGGTTCCATTCCTGGCGCTAACCTACTGCCCCTGTATCATCCAGGGTGTCCAGTTCATTATCTATGCCATTTATACCGTCTATGCTGTCCAGGCTATCCCCGTCCAGAGAGCCGCCTTCCAGATCCACATCTTCGGAGAAACCCTCTCCTTCGGAGCCACCGTCAATGTCCATCATCTCGCCGTCTTCCCCATCCATGCCCTCGCCACCGGACATACCGCTTTCATCAATCAGCTCGCCTCCAGGTATCTCTCCGCCTTCTCCTTCTGGCTCTTCTCCCTCTTCGCCTTCCTGGTTATACAGAGGGGCGTCATAATCCACCTCTGAAGCGTCTGTCACAGCCGTCACGCCCTCATAGAGGCCATCCATGGGAAATGCAATCGCATCCTCATCCGTAAGGCCTGACAGAATCTCATATTCTCCCAGGTTCTCATCATATTCTCCCAGTTCCACTTCCCGCTTTTCCAGCCTGCTGCTTGCATCCGCTGCCCAGACATAAGATTTCTCATCCTCTTTGACCACATAGCCTTCAAACAGCCAGATGCCTTCCTTGGCCTCCATCTGCCCTTCGTCCAGCTCAATAAATAGGTGCTGCCCCATCATCAGGCCGTCTGTGGAATCCAATGCCACATAAAAGGGATATTTGGTCGCCTTTTCCGTGCTGCCAGAATCGGAAGAATAATCTATATACTCATTATTATTTGACTCTTCCCCCTGTGTGTCAATCTTCGTAATCGTGCCGTTCCAGGTCTGCTCCTCGTCCACCCTCGAACGCAGGATTACCGGCTGATCCTGGGACAGCGTCTGGATATTCAGCTCACTGACCGTCCCCTTCACCCGGAAATCCCCCACGGCGATAACCGTCATATAGGACGTCTTCTCGCCCATCATGTCAGACTCCGGGTTCTTATTGATGGATTTTACCATGCCCGCAATCTTGCTCTTGACCACGGCATTGTCAATGGATTCCTGCTTCTTCTGCATCTCTGCCTTCTTGCTCTCAATATCGTACTCGGTCTGCTTGATGCTGTTTTCCTTCTCCTGGATCTCTGCCGTATACTCAAAACGCTCGCTCTCTGGCACATTGCTCCGCTCACGCGTCAGCTGGCTGATCTGGTTCTGCAGGCTGGTGATCTCGTTCTGCTTCTCCTCCAGATCCAGGGCGCCCTGCGCCAATTCCCCTTTCGCGCTCTCCATGTCATACTCAAACAGGGAGTCCCCCTCTTCTACCATATCCCCTTCTTCTACAAATACTTCCTTAATCTCACGCTCGGGATCTTTATTGATGTCCCAGCTCTCCTGTGCCTCCACCACACCGGAATAGCGGTTCTGGCTGCCGGAATTGACAGAATTCAGGTTCGATACAGATTCTACATATACTTTATCGGCGCTGCTTCCACCACTGCCATTATGTTTCAGATAATACCAAGCCCCTCCCCCTGCCGCTGCTGCCACAATTACCACAACCGCCGCAATAATGCCTGCTTTCTTCTTGTTCATTGCTTTCCTCCTGTTATCCTGCTTCTTGGGCATCTATCATTTCATTCGTCACCATCTTAGCATAAATCGGTGATAAATCTAAGTGAAAATTCTTAAAATTTTATTAAGATATGGAAATATCTGAAATTTTATATTTTTATCTTGAAATTTATGCCTGATTTTTGTACACTAGAAGTATGTAGCTTCTCAAGTAACTATTATCAAAATCCATTTATCTAACATTTTTGCAACCCCACCCAATGATGCAGGGCACAGTCCATGCAGCCCGGGCAGCAAAATACCTGTCCGCTTGTAATTCACACTGGAAGGAGTATTTCACTATGAAAAAAGCCATTAATCAATCTACCTTAACCTTCATCCTAAATGCCATTTCCATCCTGACGCTTCTTTTCATCGCTGTAAGCCTTATCTCATACAGCCGCGTCAGCAGGCAGCTCAACACGGCCAACGAAGAGCGTTTCCAGCTGACTTATAACGCCAATCGGTTTATGAACGGCTCTTCTTACCTGACCAATGAGGTGCGGGCATTTGCCGCCACGGGCGAGCAGGAACACTATGACAATTACTGGAACGAGGTAAATACCTTGAAAAACCGGGATCAGGGCGTTGCCGCCATGCAAGAAATCGGCATTACCACGGAAGAGCAGACCATGATTGACAAGATGTCCTCTCTTTCCAACAATCTGGTGCCGCTGGAAGAAAATGCCATGGAACAGGTACAGAATGGGAACCTTGAGGATGCCCTGAACTATGTCTATGGCTCTGACTACAATGCTGCCATCACCCAGATCAACAGCCTGAAGGAAGAGTTCCTGAATACCCTGGAAAAGAGGACGGCTGAGGAGACTGCACGCTTAGGAAAGCTGCAGAACTCTACCCGTGACTTTATGTTCCTTGCCGTAATTTTAGTGGCGCTGATTCAGCTTTCCGTTGTTCTCCTTATCAACCGCAAGATTCTCCGCCCTGTCCTGGCCGTTGAGAAGCAGATGGGGGAAATTTCCCAGGGAAACCTCTCCGCTGCATTCTCCCTGCAGCCGGATACATCCGAAATCGGAAGACTGGTAGCTTCCATCCATGAGACGAAACAGGAACTGAAAAAATACATAAATGATATTGACGATAAACTGGCACAGATTGCCCAAGGAAATATGGATTTGTCCATTGAAGAAGACTACCGCGGAGAATTCCTCCCCATCCAGAATGCCATGCGCCAGATTCTGGATTCCCTGAACCAAGCCCTGCTCCAGATCAACTATACGGCAGAACAGGTGGCGCAGGAATCCGAACGGATGACCTCCGATGCACAGATCCTTTCCAGCGGCGCAGTGGCACAGGCTTCTGCCGTACAGGAACTGTCCGCCAGCATCCAGGAACTCTCCCGTGAGGTTGACCGCACTTCTTCCGATGCCAACGAGGCACGGGAATGCTCTACCTCTGCTGCAAATCAGCTTATGTACAGCAACGGGAAGATGGACGAACTGACCAAGGCTATGGAGGACATTTCTGCCGCCTCCCAGCAGATTGGCGGGATCATCAAGACCATCGAAGACATTTCCTTCCAGACAAATATCCTCGCCTTGAACGCAGCCGTGGAAGCTGCACGGGCCGGGGAAGCCGGCAAGGGCTTTGCTGTTGTCGCCGAGGAAGTACAGAGCCTGGCCAATAAAAGCGCTACTTCCGCCAAAGGCATTACCGAGCTGATTGAGAATTCCATCCGTATGATCAAGCAGGGTTCGAATCTGGCATCCGAGACGACTACCGCACTGGCAGGCGTTATGGTGGGCGCAAAGCAAGCCACAGATTTAATTGAAGAAATTGCAGGATCCGCCACCCAGCAGTCCCAGGCGCTCCACCAGCTGACCCAGGGGATGGAACAGATTGCAGAGGTCGTACAGACCAATGCGACGACCGCCGAAAAATCCGTAGATTCCGCACGGAGCCTGATGAGCCAGGCCGAAGAGATGAAGGTAGCTGTGCAGCGTTTCCGCCTACGCAGATAACCCAGCGCAACACTTTCGCAATATAAGCTCCCGCAGCTATTTTCCTCATTGCTCGTGGGAATCAAAACACGCCTCCCAGCAGCCCATGCCGGAGGCGTGTTTTTCCGTTAACATCCATGCAAACATGGTAAGATCCGTCCGTGTTATAGCGGATATTTCTCCGTCAACTCCTGCACAGCCTTCCTCACTTCCTCGGAAGCGGCCTCGCCCTCTTTGATCATCCGCGCGATGCATTCTGCTACCTTGTCCATATCCGCCTCGCCAAAGCCCCTGGAGGTGATTGCCGGGGTTCCCAAGCGGATTCCGCTGGTAACGAAAGGAGATTTGGGATCATTGGGAATCGTGTTCTTGTTACAAGTAATGTTCACAGAATCCAATAATTTCTCTACGGCCTTTCCTGTCTGGCTATAAGGAGTTAAGTCTACCAGCATCAGATGGTTGTCCGTACCGCCGGAAACGAGTTTGACCTCACGGCTCATCAGGCCTTTCGCCAGTGCCTGGGCATTCTTGGCCACATTCTGCTGATACGTTTTGAAGCTGTCATCCAACGCTTCTTTCAGGCAGACGGCCTTGGCAGCAATTACATGCATCAGCGGGCCGCCCTGGATACCGGGGAACACGGCCTTGTTGAAATTGAATTTCTCCGCCATTTCCTGGCTGGCGAGGATCATGCCGCCCCTGGGCCCGCGCAGTGTCTTATGGGTCGTGGTCGTCACCACATGGGCATATGGGATGGGGGATGGATGTAAGCCTGCGGCCACCAGCCCTGCAATATGCGCCATGTCTACCATCAGGTATGCGCCTGCCTCGTCCGCGATTTCACGGAAACGCTTGAAATCAATCGTCCTGGCATATGCGCTGGCTCCGGCAATGATCATCTTTGGCTTGCACTCCAGGGCAATTTCCCTTACTCTGTCATAATCAATAAATCCTTCGTCATTGACGCCATAAGGCACAATCTTAAAATAGCTGCCAGAAAAATTCACGGGGCTTCCATGGGTCAGGTGTCCGCCATGGTCCAAGTTCATCCCCATCACCGTATCCCCCGGCTGCAGCATACAGAACTGCACCGCCATATTGGCCTGTGCGCCAGAATGCGGCTGTACATTGGCATACTCGCAGCCAAAAAGCTCCTTGGCGCGCGTAATCGCAAGCTCCTCGGCCACATCTACGCATTCGCATCCGCCATAGTAACGTTTCCCAGGATACCCTTCTGCATATTTATTCGTCATTGGGCTGCCCATTGCTGCCATAACCGCCTTGCTCACCCAGTTTTCTGATGCAATTAATTCAATATGGCTGTTCTGGCGTTCCATTTCCGCCGTAATGGCATCCGCCACCTGGGGATCTGCTTTCTTCACTTCATCAAATGAATACATCTGTCCTTCCCTCTCTTTTCTTGTATTTTTTTAATCATTCCGTATTTTCCATTATTTTATGCTTCTCTCTGTCGGAAGTCAATCATTTTTGTTATTCTTCCCCTAATTTCAATGCAGCCAACACGCCTGCCGCCAGGGCTATGGCGCCTGTCAGAAGGCTTAAGGCCGTAACCGCGCCCATGGGATTCATCAACAGGATAGCCAAAGGGGATGAGACAATCAGGCCAATGATTGCCCAATAAGCGTAATCCGGGAAACGTTGGAAGATAAATTCCACCAGCTTTGCAATCGCAAAAATCCCGGCCACCACGCCAATGCCAAAGGGAACCAGCACCTTGCACCCTTCCAGGACTGCGGGGACGTCAAGCGCCACCAGGCTGTCGATAAAGTCATTGACCTGTTCGAGAATAGGCGTATAATACCCCATCAGCATCAGCATCATCGAGCCGCTGACCCCAGGGATCACCATTGTGGCTGAGGCAATCACCCCTACGCCCACTAGCTTAAGCACGTTCCAGAGGCTAAAGCTCAGGTCGGCAGCTGCGCCTTCCTCTTCTCCCAAGAGCGCCAGGCCTGCCACCATGCAGAAGAAAAACAGAAAAGCAAGGATATGCCCGCCGCGGATGGATTTGCCCTTTACCTTTCGCGCCATCGCGGGCAGTCCCCCGACAATCAGGCCAATAAACAGCAGGTTCGTCTGGAAGGGCGCCCTGGCAAACATCATCTCTATGATGCGCGCCAGCGCCACCACGCCAATGGCCGCCCCAAGGATAATGGGGATGAGGATCCGCATGCTTTTCTTAAATTCCGACACAATGTGGGTCGCGGCATGGATAATTTTGTCATAAATACCCATGGAAACTGCCATCGTACCCCCGCTGACGCCAGGGATGATATTGGCAATGCCGATTACCATGCCTTTTAAAACCATTCGCAACATAACTGTCTCTCCTAACCCAATTTTTACTACAACGATACTGTTACCGCTGCATTTTACTCCATTTCCTGTCCCTGAGCATAAGCCTCCAGGTAACGTTCCAGGAAGTGGAACAGCGCCTCCATTTCCTCATCCGTGCCAACAGTAATCCGCAGGTAATTGTCTATCCGCGGCTTGGGAAAATAACGGACATAGATATTTTCCTTTTTCAAGGCCTCAAACAATTCTCTGGCCGGACAGAGCGGATGGGAGGCAAAGATAAAGTTGCTTCGGGAATCCAGGAACGTAAAGCCAAGCCGCCTCAGCTCCCCCTTGGCGCGTTCGCGGGTGCGGATAATGCTCTGCTGCGTCTCTTTGTAATAAGAGGATTCCCGGATCGCCGCCGTGCCTGCCGCCAGCGCGGCAGCGCTCATCGTATAAGAATTAAAAGAATACTTCACATCATTCAGGTAACGGATCAGCTTCTCATGCCCAAACGCATAGCCAATCCGCATGCCGGCCAGGCTCCTGGATTTGGAAAAGGTCTGCACCACCAGCAGGTTCTCATACACAGGGAGCAGCGATACCGCTGATTCCCCACCAAAATCAATATATGCCTCATCAATGATTACAATGACATCCGGATTCGCCTTTATGATTTCCTCCAGTTCCGACAGCGGCTTTTCGAGCCCGGTGGGGGCATTGGGATTGGGGAGGATGACGCCGCCGCATTCCTGGCAGTAATCCTCCGTACGGATGCAAAAATCCGCATCCAGGGGCTGGCGCTCATAGGGAATACGATAAAGCCCCGCCCACACATCATAAAAGGAATACGTGATATCCGGGAAAAGGATTGGCTTTGCGCTATTGAAAAAAGCCAGGAAGGCCATGGCCAGCACATCGTCCGATCCCACCCCCACAAATACCTGCTGCTTCGACAGGCCATAATGGACTGCCAGAGCCTCCGTCAATATGCCTGCGCCGGGGTCAGGGTATTTTCTCAGGCTGTCCGCCCCTAGCGCCTGCAGCGCACGCAGCACGGCAGGCGCTGGGGGATAGGGATTCTCATTGGTGTTTAATTTGATGACGCCTGCGCCGCCTGGCTGCTCCCCAGGCGTATAGGGCGCCACCTTACGCACGTTTGCTTCCCATGCTGCCATCTTCCATCCCCCCTATCGCCCCGGAACCAGCCCGTATTCCCTAGCCAGCTTCTCAAAGGCAGGCAGGGAGCGCGCAATCATTTCATAAGACACGCAATAGGCAAGGCGCACATATCCCGGACAGGAAAACGTTGTACCGCCTACCAGCAGGAGATGGTATTTCTTCGCAGCCTCCACAAATTTCTTCTCGTCCTCATCCGGGGATTTCATCCACAGATAAAAGGCGCCCTGAGGCTTCGCGCAAGTAAACCCAAGTTCCGTCAGCTTCCCATAGATCAGCTGGCGGTTCCTGTCGTAATAGCCCACGTCTGTCCTTGCCCCAATTGAGGCGATCAACGCCTTCTGCATCAGCGACGGGGCATTGACAAAGCCCAGCATGCGGTTCGCCACGGAAAGGCCGCTGAGCGCCTGCCCGCAGTCCGCCATTCTGGGGCAGGCTGCAATATAGCCAATCCGCTCTCCCGGGATTGACATAGATTTACTAAAAGAATACGTCACAAAGGTGTTGTCATAAAATTTCGTCAGAAACGGCACCTCATTGCCATCATAAGCCAGCTCACGGTAGGGCTCGTCGGATACCAGGTAAATTTCCTTGCCGTAAGTTTCCTGCTTCCTGCGCAGGATATCCGCTATTTTGCGGATGGTTTCCGCAGAATAAATCACGCCGGTAGGGTTCACAGGGTTGTTGATGATAACTGCCTTCGTGGCTTCTGTCACCTTTGCCTCAAAATCCGCCAAATCCGGCTGGAAGGTCTCTATATCTGGCTGTACCTGCCGCAGCGTGCCCTGGTGGTTGGCCACGTAGCCACGGTATTCCCCAAAATAAGGAGCAAAGGCCAGTACCTCGTCGCCTGGATCCAGAAGCGTCTTAAATACTACATTTAAGGCTCCGGCAGCGCCTACCGTCATCACAATATGCCTTCCTTCAAATTCCGTGCCAAAACGGCTGTTCAGATCCTCGGCCACGGCCTGCCTGGTCTCCGGATAGCCTGCATTGTCCATGTAGCCATGGAGCTCTAAAGAAGGCTCCGTACGGACTGCATCCATGACCGCCTGGTTAAATTCTGCCGGTACGGGCGTCATGGGATTGCCCAGACTGAAGTCATATACATTCTCCGCGCCCACTTCCTTCGCCATGGCCTTCCCTTCCTGGAACATAGCGCGGATGGCAGAGCTGCCCTTTATTTCCTGCTGCATTTTCTTAGAAATCATATCTTTTCTTTCCTCCTGTCGGGTTCCGGGATGGGAACCTTTCGATTCATTTGCTGCACGGTCTTTATTCTACCATAAGTTTTTGAAAAAAAAAAGAGCGGAAATAAAAAGAATCCCGCAATGCGGGATCCTTTGTAATTATTCACGGCCTGAAAGGCCGCTCATAATTACAATTCGGGGCGATATTTACAGTTTTGCTGCGCAAAAATCGCCCCTCACTCCTGAATCATATTCTCACGGAACGCGCAGGTTGGCGCGTTCCTGAGCCATGAATCGTAACGATCCTTTGTTACTATTCACGGCCTGAAAGGCCGCTCATAATTACAATTCGGGGCGATATTAACACTCAGAACTCACGGATCACATCCAGCGCCGGCAGCGGCCTCCCATCATAGTCGAACAATGCCTGGTTCGCCCATTCGTTGCCGCAAGGGCCTGGATCCTTCAGGTATTTCAGGGAGGCCTCTGTGGCCCACCCGCTGCCTGGAAACGGAATCCATCCAGGCTCGCAGTAGAAAAAGCCCCTTCCGTGGCCGCCTGGCACCTTGGCAAGACGCCTCATAAAATCACTGATAAACTTGGCCTGGCCTTCCTTGGTGGCCGGGTAGTCCATACGGCTTGCCTGCCATGGCTTAATTGCCATACCTTTGCGCTCCGTGGGCGGCAGCTTCTCATATTCTGCATAGTCTTCCATCGTAAACGGCATAGCTACGCCGGTTACAATCATGTCTTTTCCATAGCGTTTTGCAAGGTCGTTCAGGTTGTACTGCAGGTCGGCCAGCGAGCCATGGCGGTACGGGAAATAGGACATCCCAATAATGTCAAATTCTTCTCCATCGTTGGCAAAATAATTGTCAAACCACTCCTGGTACATCTGATTGTTGCACCCATTATCCAAATGGAGTACGATGGGGATATCCTGTTCCATTGCCCGTACGGCACAGATGCCGGCATTTAAGAGCAGGGCAATCATCTCATAATCCGGCCATTTCCCATCCGGCCATAAAAGGCCGCCAGAGACGCCGCTCCCTAACTGTATCATGCTCGGGAACACGCCCTTTTCCCGGAAAATACGCAGGACTGCCAGCGTGTAGTCATAGACTGCGTACTCTAAGCGCTTCCCAGTAAAATCATACCAGGCTTTCGGCTTTACCTGCCTGTCTGCATCTGCCCAGAAATCGCTATAATGCAGGTTCAGCATCCATTCCATATTGCGATCGCGCACACGCCTTGCCATCTCCACGGTCTTGTCAATATCATTGGTTCCTGCGCCGTAAGGCTCCCCCTCCTTGGAATACGGGTTATTCCACAGGCGCAGGCGCACGGCATTCATGCCATATCCCTGGAGAATCGACAGCAGGTTCCATTCTTCCCCATCCTTGTCATAGTAAACCGCCCCAAGTTTTTCCAATTCCAAAAATGTAGAAACATCCATCCCCTTGATAAACTGCCTTTTTTTCGTAATACTCTTCATCTTCCCTTCCCCCTTTACATGCGGCCAGTCGGCTTAATAGATAAGGATAGTATAGCATAAAAACCTGTTTTTGGCTACTGTTAGCCCGCATATAGTAATAAAATCTATTCTTATTCGTTACTATTCACGGCCTGGGAGGCCGCTCATAATAACAATTTGGGGCGAGATTTAGAGTTTTGCTACGCAAAAATCGCCCCTCACTCCTGAATCATGTTCTCACGGAACACGCAGTTTGGCACGTTCCTGAAGCGCGAATAGTAACCCTTATCCTGTTATCCCCCGGAACTGGAAGCAAAAGCGCATGGGCCCGCTTACGTCTACCAGATATTCCGGGTGTACCTGGGACATCCAGCTGTCATCCCCGCCGACCCCCATCTGCTGAGAAGATACGCGCACAACAGTATAATGCACCTGCGGCAGTTCATAGGGATGCATCGCACACTCTATCTCATGGGGCGTATAGGGCAGTGCGGAAAAGTTCATGCCCTCCCCGCAGAATAGCATACCTCTCCCCTGGCTGTCGGTAATTTTGGCCCAGCGCACGTCCGTCTTATTGCCGCACTCCTGTGGCACCAGGTATTTTGCCATATTATCTGCAACCTTATTACGGTAAACCCCCAGCTTCGCCCCATGCTTCCTGTCCGCATAAGTCTCCTGCGGGCCATTCCCATACCATTCCACATTCTCATAATCTGCATTAAATTTGAACAGCAGGCCAAATTCTGGCATGTCCCCAAGCTCCTTCACCGGCTCATAGGCCAGGGATACTGCAATGCGCCCATCCCCGAACACCTCATAGGACAGGCTGCATTTACTGAGGGGCGTGGTTGGCATTTGGTAAAAATAGGTAACGGTTACGCTATGCTCCCCAATCTCAAGCACAGGATTTTCCTCTGCTTCATCATCTTGCCTAAGATACATGCTGGCGATCTTCCATTGGGCATACCGCCCCATCATATCGCTGCCATAGTCATTGTCTACCGGCGCCCGCCAGAAATTTGGCATGGGAATCTTCTCAATCATCTCCCTGCCGCCGTAGCGATAAGATACCAGGCCATATTTCAGCTTACTGAACAGGCAGGAAAAATTCTGCCCGCGCACCCCGATATTCAGCTTGCCCTGGATCACGGAAATCTCCTCTGGCGCAACATTCCCTGCTGCGGCACATATCCCAGGAATATTACCTATATTCTCAGCTGCGGCGCATATCCCAGGAATACCGCCTGCCACCTGGAATACGCCCTGGCCGAAAGCAACCTCATGGCCTGCCGGCGCCCAGGCGGTATCTTCCTTTAGGCGGAAAGAGACGGTAATGGCATATTCCCCTGGGACGTCTGGCAGCTGGACAGGAAGCTGGTAGGCGGCTTCTGACAATGGCTCCACGGAAGTGGCAAGGGGCGCCTGGCACAGCAGCTTTCCTTCCTGCTCCAGAAGGACTACGCAGGCAAAGCTGTCGGTATTGACAAACAAGTTTTTATTTTTTATCCATACCTCCCCTTCAGAAACCTTGGCAGAGATATTCTGGTAATTGAATTTTACCTCCTGCATCTTCGGGGATGCATCCCGTTCCCCACCATAGGCAATCCCATTTCCGCTGAAATTGTAGTCGCAGGGGCGTTCGCCAAAATCACCGCCGTATGCCTGGAATTTCTGCCCATAGCGGTCTTTTTTCTCGATCGACTGGTCAATGTAATCCCAGATAAAGCCGCCCTGGTACAGGGGCTCCACGTCCGTCAGATCCGTATATTTATGCATTGCCCCGCAGGAATTGCCCATCGCATGGGTATATTCACAGCAGATAAAGGGCTTGCGCCTGTCCTTTGCCAGGAATTCCTTGATGCTTTCTACCGATGGGTACATCTGGCTTTCCATATCACTGCTGCCGTTGTAGCGGCGGTCATGGAATATCCCTTCATAATGCACCAGCCTGGTATCGTCCAGTTCACGGAAACGCTGGGACATCTCGTAAATCACCTTCCCGCCGAAAGACTCGTTCCCGCAGGACCAGATGACAACCGAAGGGTGGTTCTTGTCCCTTTGGTAACAGGAATTGACGCGGTCTAAGAGCATTGGCTGCCACTCCTCCCTGTCCCCTGGAACTGCCGTTTCCACACCGGCCTTCCCCTCCCGCACCAGGGGATCCCATGCCCCATGGCTCTCCATATTATTCTCGTCAATCATGTAAAGGCCATACTGGTCGCAGAGCGCATAAATACGGGAATCATTGGGGTAATGGCTGGTACGGATGGCATTGATATTATTACGCTTCATCGTCAGGATATCCTGCAGGATTTCCTCATCACTCACGGCACGGCCTGTCCGGGAGCTAAATTCATGGCGGTTTACGCCCTTGAAGACAATGCGCTTGCCATTGAGGCACATCAGGCCGCCATCAGGCCCAAACGGCATCATCTCAAACCGCCGGAAACCCACCATCTGGGAAATCACTTCCACCGTCTCCCCCTCCTGATTCTGTACTTCCAGCAGCAGCTGATACAGGTTCGGCTCTTCCGCGCTCCAAAGGGCAGGATGCTCCACAAGAACTGAAACCGTAACTTCCTCTCCCAAATCCGCCTCAGCCTGCACCACAGCTTTATCCCCATCCTTCAGTTCCATCGAAACGCTGCCTGTGCCAGTTCCCTTTAGGCAGACTTCCAACACTGCATCCTGATAAGCATCATCCAACAGGGTTTTGATGCGGATATCTTCAATATGCACTTCCGGCCTGGTATAAAGGTAAACGCTACGGTAAATACCAGAAAAACGGAAGAAATCCTGATCCTCACACCAGCTCCCCGCCGTCCACTTGAACACCTGGACAGCCAATTTATTCTCCCCTTCCTCCAGGAATGGCGTCAGCTCAAATTCCGAAGGCGTAAAGCTGTCCTCGCTATACCCCACATAATGCCCGTTCAGCCACAGCGCCATGCCGCTTTCCACACCCTGGAAGGAAATATAGAGGGGCTTCCCTTGCATATGGGCAGGAACCCTGAAATATTTCACATAGCTGGCAACAGGGTTGAATTGCGTTGGGATTTCCCCTGGCTCTATCTGCTCATGGCCATCCCATGGATACTGCACATTTACATACTGCGGCACATCATAGCCCTCCATCTGGATGTGTGCCGGAACCTTGATGTCCTCCCAGGACTTGCAGCCATAATCCACCACCTCAAATCCATGGGGCGCGACAAGGTAATTGCGGGCATAGGCAAACTTCCACAGCCCATCCAGGGAATAGCGGAAACTGCTTATTCCGCGCTCCATTTCCTCCACCGAAGCGTAACAGACATGATCTGAATGCGCTTCTATCCTGTTTTCTGCAAATACTAGGGGATCCTTTACTTTCCCATAATCAAACTGCCGCATTTTCTTACCTCCATATCACAAATTAAATCTTAATATAATTTAATTAACATTGTAGCAAATCTAACTATTATCCATAAAAACCAAAATCCGTACTCAAAAATCTAATTTACATTAAATTTTTTCATCATTTGACATCCGATCCGCTGGCAAAACAAAAGCGTGCCTGGCAATCATTTCCTGCAAAATGTACTTCCCACAAACAGCAGGAGTGACTCACCAAACACGCTCCGAACGGCAATGCATTTCAATTGCCTAATATTCAATTATGTGTAACAAACCGGCATCTTATGCCCTCTTATTATTTTACTGCGCCTGTAATACCTTCTGCAAAGCTCTTCTGCAGCAGGAAGAAAATGATAACCGTTGGCAAACTGCAAAGCAGAACGGCTAACATCAGCACACCATAGTCTGTTACATAACCCTCTGTCAGGTTCGCAACCAGCATAGGCATGGTAAGGCTGTCCTCTCCCTGCATAATAACCTTTGGCCACAAATAATTATTCCAGGCATTCATAAAAGTAATCGTCATAGCTGCCGCATAGGTGGATTTCATCGTGGGGACAAACATGCGGAAAAATATCTGCACTTCGTTCAGCCCGTCAATCCTGGCCGCCTCAATAATGTCAATCGGAAATGCCCTCGCATTCTGCCGGAACATCATGATTAGGAATGGCGTGGAAATTGTCGGCAAAATAAAACCAAGGGTCGTATTCTGCAGATTTACTGCCGTGAACATACGGAACAACGGAATCATCGTTGCAACAAACGGAACCATCATTCCAAGAAGCAGGATCGAGAATACAAAATCCTTATGCTTATCATGGTAAATCTCAAAGCCATAGCCAGCCAAGGAACAGATTACCAATGCACACAGCGTCAAAATAACTGCAAATTTGAATGAATTGAACATTGCAAGCTTCACATTTTGCTGTGCAAATAAAGCCTTCCAGTTTTCTATAAAGTTCGTACCTGGAAGCATCCTTCCCCTGCTGACATCCACACTTTTATTCGTGGAGGCCATAAGCATCCAATAAAGCGGAAATACAGATATCAGGGATACGATTGTCAATACAATATACATTAATACACGGAATCTCTTCGTCTTAGTCACGCTTATCACCTACTTTCATCTGTATGAATGCCAGAATAGCCACGATAATAAAGATCAAGAACGACATAGCCGAAGCATAGCCAAAGGTTGGCACAAACTTGAATACCGTGTCATAGATATAATGAGACATCGTCAAAGTTGTCTGGCCTGGCCCGCCCTTTGTCAAGTTCACAGATTCATCAAACAGCTGCAGCGTACCATTGGTAGACATAATTGCTGTCATTACGATGGTCGGCTTCAGCAACGGTACTGTAATCTTGAAGAACGTCTGCATAGGGCTTGCCCCGTCAATCTTTGCAGCTTCATAAACAGAATATTCTATATTTTGTAATCCGGCAAGGTAGAATACCATATTATAGCCGGTCCATCTCCATACCAAAGCGATAATAATCACGACTTTTGCGCTGAACGCATTACCCAGGAAATTATATCCCTTATCCAGGATTCCGAGATTAATCAAAACAGAATTGATAAACCCATCCACTCCGAACAGAGAACGGAAGATAATAGCATAAGAAACCAATGATGTTGCACAGGGAAGGAAAATCGCCGTACGGAAGATGCCCTTGCCCCGCAGATCCTTATTATTCAACATCTGTGCCAGCATCAATGCCAGAACCAGCATGATGGGCACCTGGATAATCAGATACAGGAATGTATTCCCCAAGGACGTCATAAAGACCTTGTCTTTAAACATCCTGATATAGTTCGTAAGGCCGCCAAATTCTAAGTTATTTGCTTTTCCTGTCTGGAATGACAGGATAAGAGCCTGGATCATCGGCCAAAAGCTCATGATCGCAATCATAATAGTAGCTGGCGCCAAAAATGCCCAACCAGTCAGATTATGCCTTTTCTCCAACGACATTTTTCTTTTTTTGGGTCCATTTGCCTCGCTCACATCTGTGTCCCCCTTTACTTTCAGCTGGGGACAGCCAGCGCCGACTGCCCCCTAAGCTGTTTTTAATCAATATAATTTTTGCCAGACTATTCCTGCATCGTAAATTCTACCTGCTCCTGAGCAGCCTTGATCTCGTCTTCAATGCTACCGCCGCCAATTACGTTCTGCATTGCGGTAGCAATATAGTTACGTGCCTCATAATAGAATACGCCTGTGTTGTTGCTCGGTGTCTTACCAGCGAACTCAACGATCTTGGCAAATACAGCATCTCCGCCGTAGAACTCAGCCGGCTCATTGTAAACATCGGAATCACCTGCTGGCAGGTATGTAGCGATAGCTGCAGATGACGGAAGGATTGTCTCATAGAACGGAACGCTTCCAGCAAATGTGCTTGCCAGGAAATCCTTGGCCAGATCCGGGTTCTTGCAGTTGCTGGTTATGCACCAGGAAGAACCGCCGTTGTTGGAGTAGTTGGTAGCATTGTCAATGCCTGCAAGGCTTGGCATATTGGTGATGCCCCATTTTCCGCTCTGGTCTTCTGCCGTCTGGATAGAAGCCATAATCCAGCATCCATTGATGGTGCCTGCTACAGTCTCGTTGGTAAGGGTTGCAACATACTGATCCCAGTCATTTACTTCAATTAACACACCTGCGTCAACCAAAGCCTTATATGTCTCCATAACCTTCTTCAGTTCAGCATTGTCAACCATTGCCGGTTTTCCTTCATCATTAAACAGGGATGCGCCGCAGGACTGCATCATCATCATGATAACGTCAGACTCGCCTGCCTGGCAGGAAAGTAACGGTTTACCTGTCTTCTCAAGAACAACCTTTCCTTTTTCAATGTACTCGTCCCATGTGATGTCCGTGAAGTCATCAATCGTAAATCCTGCTTCTTTCAGTACGTCCGTCCTGTAAGCCGCTACCACAGCGCCGTTATCAAACGGAACGCCATAGTTCTTGCCATCAATTACAGAGTAAGCTGTCTTAGCTTCTGCAAACTGTGAAAAATCAATGCCGCTGTCTGTCAGATCCATAAATGCGTCCGGATAAGAAATTACATTCTTCTGGAACGCATTATCCTGCATCAGGAAGATATCTGGCAATGTGTCATAGTTATTGCTGGTTGCTGCCGTAGTAAGCTTGGTCTGGATATCATCCCAAGGCGTCTCCACTACGTCAATGTTGAAATCTGGATGGTCTGCCTGGTATACCTTGGCTGCCTCTTCCATCGCATACATGTTGAACGCCGGATCCCAGCACCATACGGTTAAGGAATTGCCGCCTTCAGCAGTGCCGCCTTCAGCAGTGCCGCCTTCTTCACCGCCTTCTTCCTCTGACGGAGTATCTGTTTCACCCTCTGCTGGAGCAGGGTCTGTTTCATCAGTCCCTGCGTTATTTCCCTCATCTGCGTTCTGGTTTGCATCAGAGTTAGCATCACCGCCGCTGTTATTTCCTCCGCCACAGCCAGTCAACATTGTTGCGGACATTGCTACGCAGAGCAATGTAGCTAAGATTTTTTTCTTCATAGTTTGTTCCCTCCCATTTTAAAATACGTTTGATTGTGTCAGTGCATGAGTTAACCCTGCAGGCCTTCTCCCATCTTCCCATTTTCCTACAGAAAGCAGAAACTGCTGGCATCTATAGGCCGCTGCCGCGCCCTATTCAGTTCCCTGCCTTCCCAGGCGTGCGGGCATGCTGCCAGGCGGAAAGCCCCGTCCTGCGCTTGCCAGTGCCCCTCCTAATCGGCATCCTCTGGAAATTCTGGGAATCCCCTGCCCCATACACTTGGGTAACACCGCGCATCCCTTGCGCAATCGGTTGCCCCATGAACTTAGTTTACCAGAAAGATTACTTCTTGTCAATGTAAACACCTTCCAGTTTTTTCTACTATTTTTTGTACATTCTGTCCAATAGCTTTTCGTCATTATCACTATTTTTTTGCCGACACAAAATGTTTTTTTAATTAATATCATACATATTTTTTCTATTCTCTGCTTTTTTTCTCCTTTTTTAGACATAAAAAGCCCCATAAATTGGGACTTTTTGTAGACTGCTCTATTTACTGAATGATTGGTAAATTTCACAACAAAATTTACTAACATTTCTGGGTATATTTAGTAATCCTTCCTTCTTGCAGCAACTCAAAAAAAGATAGCTTCTCTGTGTTTCCTTAATTTCCAATCTTTTTCTCTGCTTCTGCCTTCTTCGGTCTCTTTGAAAGACGTTTTGTCCTTTTTTCTGTTTTCCTCGCCCGAGCGCTAGTTATATTCCTTCTCTTTTACTAAATATACTGTCCTTACATTTACTATTCAGGACATTTTCCGCGCGATGTGCGCCGGCATCGGAAGATTCTATTTTTAGTAAACGAAAAGATGCTCTCTTATTGTGTCGATTCCTTCAGCACAACCTCATATCCCAGCAAGGTCCTTGGCTCTACCTTCTTCCCTTCCATCAATTCCAGCAATACCTTGCATGCTGCCCTTCCCAGCTCCCTGGCGTCAAAGGAAAGGGAGGTGACGGAAGGCAGGTTGCTGGCCAGAATGGAACTGTCGTAAAAGGATGCCACCTTCATCTTTTCCGGCACGGCAATTTGTTCCTTCCGCAGCTTATTCAGCACATGGATGCAGACCGCATCATCCAGGCAGGCGATACAGTCCGCCTTGCTTTCCAGCAGCTTTTCCACTGCGCGTTCAATCATTATGCTTTTTTCCACATTTACATGGATAATCCCTGGATCTACGGGGATACCCGCCGCTTCATGGGCATCCAGGTAGCCGCCCAGCCGGTTCTGGGTCACTACATGGGACTCAATCCCGCCAATCAGGCCAATCCGCCCGATCCCTTTCATCAATAGCACGGATACCAGGTCCTTACAGGCGCCTCTGTGGTCATTGTCCACCTGAACCACTTCCGGATAATGGCTGCTGCCTATCGTCACAAAGGGAAGCCCCTGTGGCTTAAGGTATTCTATATGGGCGTCCCTGGTGTAAGTACGCATGAGGATAATCCCGTCTACCTTGTGGTTCTCCACCATCCGCTTAAGGGGCGAACAGTCATTCTCCCTACCCATGGTTAGCAGGATGTCATAATCCACGCTTACGGCTGTTTCCTCTATCCCCAGCAAACAGTTCTGGAAAAAGGGCAGGTCTACCACGGTATAATCCTCTGGGAGCATAATGCCGATATTATAGGTCTTAAGCTTTGCCAGGCCTTTGGCCAGCACGTTTGGCTTATAGTGGTGTTCCTGGATATAGGACAGCACACGCTGCCTGGTTTCCTCGCCAATCCGCCCTTTTCCGGAAATCGCCCTGGAAACCGTTGTCTTCGAAACCCCCAGGGCTTCCGCCACATCTGTAATTGTTATTTTCTTCTCATTTTCCTGTTCCATAAATCTTCCCACCATCCCCATGGCTATTTTATCGTTACCAAGAAACTGTCCCCCGCAATCATTTATGCGCCTTTCCAGGCCATACGGAAAGGCTTTCTATCCTTCCACCGGGGCATCCCCTTCCGTCGGCTCGCTTTCCAGCTCACGGAGCCTTATTTCTGCCGCCTCCAACGCGCTGTAATTGCTCACCTTGCTCTTCGCCGCGTCAGACAGCTGTTCAAACTGCGCCCTGGCGGATTCAATCATCCCCCGCATGTCCAAGGTAATCTCTTGCCCGGCAAACTGGTTGATGGCATCAATCACCGTCTGCGCCTCAGCCTGTGCCTGCTGGTCTGCCGCCGACTCCGCTGCCAGCTGCCCCAGCCGTGCCTCCGCTGCCTCTAACTGGCTGTAATTGCTCACAAGCGCCTTGGCCTCGCTGCTTAAGGCTTCAAACTGGCTCCTGGCATTCGCCACCGCGCCCTGGCTGTCAAGGGTAATCTCCCCCAGGGCGTCAATCAGCTGGATAACGGCCGCCGCCTGATCCTGGGCTGCCCTCTGCGCCTGTTCCTGGGCTTCCCTCTGCGCCTGTTCTTCCTGATCCTGGGCTGCCGCGCTCTCATTGCCCTGCGTCTTATAGACCAGTACGGCGCACCCAGCCTCAATATTCTCATACAGGGTCTTGGCCACACTGTAGGGGAGGTTGACGCAGCCATGGGAACCGCCGCGCTTATAATAGCTCCCGCCAAACTTATTCCGCCAGGTGGCGTCGTGGAACCCCACGCCTCCGTTAAATGGCATCCAGAAAGATACCGGCGTAGCGTAATCTTCTCCACGCAGCGTCTTGTCCCTCTGCTTATAATACAGGCCGTAAGCGCCTGCCGGGGTACTCCAGCCCTTGGCTTCATTTCCGGACACAAAGTCAGACTCTACCACCAAGGCGCCGTCTTTATAGTAAAACAGATGCTGGGCAGTCAGGTTCACTTCTACATAAGTATCCCCATAGTCATTGCCCCCCCTGCTGTTTGCCGTCTGGGAATAAACCGGCTCTTTCGTCAGGGTCTCCCCATTGCGGATATTTTCCAGAAGCGCCGCCGCCTCCTGCTCCTGGTCAATTTTCCATCCATAGTCTCCGCCGCTTACAGTCACTTCCATCCCATAGGATGAGTTTAAGGACTTCGCCCTGCCTGCCGTATTGTATTTTTCTGCCAGGGAAGCCACATATTCTTGGATTTTCTCTTCTGAGACACTCACGTTCCGCTGGCCGTCCACGGCAATCCACTGGTGGATGGTGCTTCCGTCCAGGACTTCCTGGCCGTCCCCAAAATCATATGTAATGGAGGCCCCAACATATTTATTCATGGTCTTTGCCTGTTTCTTCAGCTCCTTGGATTTTTTGGTGTATTTGGGCTTTTTATAACATTTGGCGTCCTCCATGGAAAAACTGTCTTTCAGTTCAAGGATGGCTGCCCCTAAAGCCTTGAGGAATTTCTTTTCCTTGACAACCGTCCCCTGTTCCTCCGGCAGGATCTTATAGCCTTCCGCGTCCAAATATTCGGAGATGGCTGCGTCCAGCGGCTCCCTCATTTGGGCTTTATCCATAACCTCCAGCTTCGCCGCCGCCTCCTGCAGGCGTTTCTGGTTATAATCCACCATCGTCTCCACCTGCACCTTGGAGGTACGGAACAACGCTGCCGGCCAGGCGAATACGTTCTGTTTGGCCAGCTGGCGCTGCAGCGTGCCGTCAAATACGGTCTTTAAGGCCACGTCATCCCCGGTCAGGTATTCTTCCCCTCCTTCGCGGGGTACGATTTTAATCTGATAGCCGTCTACCTCGGAAGCTATCATCTGCTCCACCTCCTCGGCAGTCTTGCCGGAAACGTTCTTGCCGTTTACGATGGTTCCGAACAGGAAACGGTCGTTGAAATAGTTTGCGGTAATTAAATATGCTGCAAAAAGCAGCAGGAACGCACCTGCCACGATGAGCATGCATAATTTCTTCTTGTTAAGCTTTCTTGTCGTCTTCATGATATTGCCTTTCCAATTATCTATTTAATATGTATGCTTGTAAACTTAAAAAAATACAGGGAGCCAATGTAGATGATAATCCTGTTTTTCCTAATGTCCATTTGTCCGCCATTCCAAAAGAGTTTTTGACATGGCGTTTTATATATTCTACGTTTATAAAAAAATTATTAGAAAAAATTGAAAAATATAGTTGATTTTTCCTCACCTCCGTGATATAATAAAAAAAATTCGGGGTATGGCTCAGCTTGGCTAGAGCGCACGGCTGGGGGCCGTGAGGTCGCAGGTTCGAATCCTGTTACCCCGATTTTTTCATGTCTATCTTTAAAGAATAGGAGAATGTCTTCCGAATTTGGAAGCCTGTAGGACTTTCAAGGAGGCAGTTCCTGAATGGATTCCCGCCTAATCGTTATGGCGGGAATCTTTTTCGTTATAGGGGGCGGAAAAATAACGAAAAAGAAAAGACTCCCCGAAAACCTACTTTGCTATTATACGACAGAAATTGACAGGACGCAAGAAATTAAAAACAATTCATATTTTCTTAATATAATTGGCAGAGGGATTTTACATTTTTTTTATAACTCTGTAATGTAATATGCAGGAGTTTGCCTGCTTATGATCCGCACATGTCATAGAAAAATTTCCGCACTTTGCCTTTCTCCTGGCGGAGCCTTTCTTCCAGCCCCCCATAAAGGGCGCAGATCTGCTGGTATTCCTCTTCAGTAATCTCCTGGGAGGAAAAAAAGGCTTTCTGCAGGGTATCCACTGCGCAGAGCCAGTCTATCCCCGTGATTTTTGCCTGCAGGACGGCGGCGTATTCCCTGTCTCCCATACTATCCTCGCGCTGGCATCCCAGAAGGGACAGGATCCATGACATCCTGCGGGCCATAAACTGCACAGCCTTTTTTCGGTTCGGCTGGTCAAAGCGCTCCCGCCGTTTTCGGAGCCGATGTTTCCTCAGGAGATAAGTTGCCATGGCCAGGAGCGCGGCGAGGATAAGGAAAACCGATGCAACGGCTGCTATGCGCAAAATCTGTCCCATGATCCCGCTTCCAGCAGCAGGGTTCCTGCCGTTGCCTGCAGCCTGTGATTTTTTCTGTTCTTCCTCCTGCCTTTTGGATTCCTCCTGCTTTTTGGCTTCTTCCCGCTCTTCCCGCGCTTTTTGGGCCTCTTCCGCCTTTTTCTTTTCCCGTTCTTCTAAGGCTGCTTTTACGCCCTTCCCCTCTGGCAGCGCCTTTAGCATTTCCGTATAAGAGGGAGGAGTCATCTCAATGGGGCAGAAGCCGATATTGTCATGATATACTTCTGTCCAGGCATGGCCCCTTTCATCTGTAATGACAGCCGTATAGCTACCGTCTGCATTTTCCTTGAAATCAGAAGGCAGCACCAGGTAGCCCATAACATAGCGCGCGGGAACGCCATACAAGCGCAGCAGCAAGGTAGCGGCGGTGGCATAGTGCGTACAGTAACCTTTTTTCTGTCCAAAGAGGAAATACTCTGCGAAATCTTCTCCTGCTGGGACAGGCGAGAGGGCAAGGCTGTATTCGGTATCTTCCCATAACAATTCCTGCACCAGCCGGATTTTTTTCTCGGTTTCATTTTTGTAAAAGAGATCGACTGCCCATTCTTCCACTTGGCCGAAAGGGGGTTTATACTTATAGACGATACCTGGCATATCTTTTTCTTCCTGAACGGCAAAGGCACGTAGGGACTCAAGACCCTCCAGGGGGAGGCGGGTGTAGGCCTGCATGGCATATTCGCCATAGGAATACATGGCATTTCCCAGCCTTGCATGGCGGCGCTGCCTATCGCCCTGCCAAGGCTCACTGCTGCTCATCCTAGCGCTTGGCGCATACATAATGAGGTTATGGCTTAGGAAACGGACGGCATCCTCCATATAAAAATAGCCCTTCCATTGGAATTCCCGCTGCTTCAAGGGCATTAAGGCGCCGTCTGCCTCCTGATCCTGCGCAGCCGGAATGTCGGCGAAATAGGGCGTCAGGGTATATCCCCTGGTGGAACGCCTTAATTTCAAATCCATGGTATCCTCTTGGTAAAATTGCGCCTGATAGCCGAATTTGGCCGACTCGTAGGGATATTCCCGCACCAGCTGCTGGTAGTCTCCCAGCGAATAGCCCTGCTGCTGCGCCCAGTCGGAAAATTCCTGAAGGGACACGCCGCGCCAGTTCCCGTCCTCATAATCGCCGCCGACAAAGCCCTTGAGGTAAATATTGCCTTTCGGGCGCTGTTTCAGGGTGATCTGAAAGGCCTCCCGTCCGGTGATATTCGGCTCCCCGTTCCCCAGGCGGTACATATCCTGCACGCCGTCATTGGCAAAAAGCCTGAGATTGGTATATTTTTCCAACGTGTCGAGCATAAAATCTTCAAAGCGGAGCTGGCGCTGCAGCCAGGGCCAATGGCACCGTTCCAGGAACTGGCCTGCCGATGGGCTGCCTGCAAACAAGATGGCAAGCCCCAGGCACAGGTAGATGCATACCCCCTGGGTCCGCATCCCTCTCCTGGCAGGCTCCGCCTGGCCAGCTGCCAGGCCGATCAGCGCCAGGATAAAGCCGCCTGCCGCAGGCGCTTTCCCCAGGGAAAGCATGGACACTGCCAGCAGCAGCGGAACCAGCGCCTGAGAAAACAGGCGCATCCTGCGCCCCCAGCCAGCTGTCGCCGCCAGAATGTGTAAAAATCCTAAAATAACACACAGCAGGAAAAAAAACAGGGATTTCCCCGGTTCCTCCGCTTCCAGGTACCAGAGCAGATAGCTTGTCCGAAAATGGGCATTGGCCAACTCCAGAATCCGGTTGCCGATGGATTTTGCCCCCATCCACAGGTACTCCCAGTATCCAGCGGCCACAAAACACAGGAACGCCAAAAAGAGCAGGCACAGGACGAGCTTCTCTATTTTCCCTAAGCCCATAACCTCTGCTGCCATAGCCAGCACTGCCGCCGTCATGCCCAGGGCCGCCATACCTACGTCTGCCCCCAAAAAAGTCCGCAGGCACAGGAACATGCCCAACAGCACAAAAAACCGGCAGCCTCCCTGATAGAAACCCTGCCATACGTTCTCTCTTTCCATCTTATAACCTCTCTGCCATCTATCCTGCGCAATTGCATCCGCCATGCGTATTCTTTTTCTACAGCATTAGCTCCATCCGCAGCAGCTGTTCCCGCACTTCTGCCGGCCGGAAAGTCTCTAAAAGCCTGCCATTGCAGGTAATCTCCAGATTCTGGTTAAGGGATAGCCCGCAGGCATATGCTTCCCCCTTAAATTGGCTCCCATAGAGCTGCCCAAACGCACATCGCCCCATGGGTTCCCGAAGGATCTCCCCCCAGAACTCTGACAGTTCCTCCGGGCAGCGCACTGCCTTACGCATAATCTTCTGCCCTTCCTTGCCATACCAGGCCAGATAGTGGCTGCATTCCTGCCGCAGCATTTCCTGGGAAATGCTATTGACTACCTCCCAAAAGGCCTTTCCATCCGCCTGGGGCATTTCTCCAATCTCCGCATCCAGAAAAAACACCACATTGCAGCCCATCGGCAGGCCCATGCTGGCCACCATCAGGCTGTCCTGCTTCGCCGATAGCTTCCAGTGGATGCGGTTGAGGCGATCCCCCTTTTGGTATTCCCGCAGCTCCAGCGTCTCTGCTGGGTCGTCCCCATTCATCTGGGGATGGTATCTCTCACTTTCAGAAGAAAACAGCCTCGTGCGGACGCCGGCGCGGACGGTTGTCTGGTAACATTCCGGGAAGAGGATAATCTGCTTCTTGTCTCCCAGTTTTTTCCAAAAACGGTAGATTCCCAGCCAGTCGTAACAGCAAAGGCCCTTACATTCCATCTGCCACTGGCCAAACTCCGGGCGCTCCAGCCCTCCCTCCAGGCAGGCGGACTGCCCAGCTTCGATCCGCCCACGGAGCTTTACCTTACATACCCTCCCCGTTGCCCGATGCCTCAACACGACCTTTGCGCATAGGCTGGGAATGGCAATGCTGGTTGGATTTTCTACCTCAATCCAGACCCGGTACTTTCCCGTCCCGTCCGGATAGGCGGAATAGAAAAGGCCACATTCCATCCTCCGCCCCACGGATTGCAGGAGATACATAAAAACAGGAGACAGCAGGAGCACAAATATGCCCAATGCCAGAACCCCGCGGCTACGGTATAGAACTGCCAGATAGCACATGCCGCCAGCGCCCAGCGCATACAGCAAAAGATTCCTCATACGTCCAATTCCCCCTCTTTCCCTCACAGCGCCTTCGGCACAGGCACAGACTTGAGGATTTCCTGCAGGATCTGCCCGGCATCCATCTGCGCCATCCTCGCCTTGACATTCAGCATCAGGCGGTGGCTGCAGACCGGAAGAAACACGTCCCGCACGTCCTCTGGAACCACGTACGCCCTCTGGCGCAGGTATGCCATGGATTTTGCCATCTGAATGATATTGATCGTCCCCCTGGGGCTAATCCCCAAGTCAACCATCGGATGGCTGCGTGTCCGGCTGACCAAATCCCCTGCGTACTGGTAGACCGCATCCTTCACCTGGATCCACTCCACTTCACCCTGGATCTGCTGCAGCTTTTCCCTGGAAATTACTGCCCGTACCTCTTCCTGGTTGTGCTTGCCTTTGAGGATTTCCATTTCATCCGCCATTTCAGGGTACCCTAGCCGGAGGCAGACCATAAAGCGGTCAAGCTGTGCTTCTGGCAGCATCCATGTCCCAGCGCTCCCAAATGGATTCTGGGTCGCAATCACAATAAACGGCGAGGGAACCGGATGGCTTGTGCCGTCCACGGTCACCTTCTGCTCCTCCATTACCTCTAAAAGCGCCGACTGGGTCTTAGGGGAAGTACGGTTAATCTCATCTGCCAGCAGCAGGTTGCACATAATGCTCCCCGGCTGGTACATAAACTTCCCTGTCTCCTTCTGATACATGGAAAACCCAGTCAGGTCAGAAGGCAGCACGTCTGGCGTAAACTGCACACGGTTCTGATGCAGGGACATGGCCTTGGACAGCGCCACGGCAAGCCTTGTCTTGCCTACGCCGGGAATGTCGTTCAGCAGGATATGCCCTCTGGCAAGAATTGCCGCCATTGCCTGGACAATGCATAGATCCTTGCCAATAATTGCCTTCTTCACTTCATTGATTACCTCTAAAGCAGGCGTCCCCTGCTTTTTTGCCTCTTGTTCCATTCCTATCGTTTCCCTTTCAGCCTCTTAATTTTCTTAATGTGCCGTTTTTCCATCCCTAATCAATTCCCTTTCAGCCTCTTAATTACTTTCAGCCTGGTAAACTCTTCCCTTTCCTTCTCTTCCAGGGAATCCTGGATGCTCTTGGTAAGGACTTCATACTTGGGGATGGTGATATTCTGCAGCGCATTGGCGCGCTTCTGCGTCTTCTTGATATTGTATGCCAGACGGTAAGCCGAAGTCTCAATCTGCGCCAGCCGTATGGCCAGCTCCTTCACCTTCTCAAACTTCTGGCAAGCCTCATCCAGCGACATCTTCGTCCCGTAAAAAGAATAGGTCGGCTTCAGTTCCCTCTGTTCATACTCTACCTTGGGGATTTCCGTCCCCATAACGCTGCGCCGCTTGATGGTAATAGAATTCTCCACCGGCACGGCCTTGCTCAAAACCTCCACCTCATGAATCCCCATCTGTATATTTGCCTTCTGCAGCGCCTGGTAGGCTCTGGTAAACGTCACATCGATTTCCTTCTGGATATCTGTGGCCTGTGCAATCAGCTCCATCAATTCGCGGATGAGGATATTCCGCTTCTTGTCCATCAGCTCATACCCCTGCCTCGCCAAGGCGAGGGAATTCTTGGCAAGTATTAAATTCCCCTTAGTAGGAAATGTATTTGGATCCATCCTCTTGCTCCCTTTCTTATCCCGCACTCCCATAACATATTACACATACTATGTTATAGATCATCGGAAAAACCTGCGCCCCTTAGCACTTCTATTCATGGAAAAATAATCAGCCTTTGCCTTCCCCCCGATAATATTTCTCCAAAATCCTAGTATCAATCCGATCCAGCTCTTCCTTCGGCAAAACACGCAGAAGCTCCCATCCAATATCCAGCGTCTGCTCAATGCTGCGGTTCTCATCCGTTCCCTGGGCTACAAACTCCTGCTCGAACCTACCGCCAAACTGCAAATACTTCTTGTCCGTATCCGACAATTCATCCTCGCCAATCACGCTGGCCAAATCCCTGGCCTCGCCCACCCTGGCATAGGAGGAAAACAGCTGGTTCGCCAGATCCTGATGGTCTTCCCTGGTATACTTCGCCCCAATCCCGTCCTTCATCAGCCGGGAAAGCGACGGTAGCACATTGATGGGCGGATAGACGTTCTTCTGGTGCAGGGAACGTTCCAGCACAATCTGCCCTTCGGTAATATAGCCGGTCAAATCAGGGATGGGATGAGTAATGTCGTCATTTGGCATGGTGAGGATAGGAATCTGCGTCACGCTGCCTTCCCGTCCCTGTACAATCCCCGCCCGCTCATAGAGGGCGGCCAGCTCGCTGTACAGGTAGCCTGGGTATCCTTTCCTGCTGGGAATCTCACCTTTGGAGGCAGACACCTCACGCATCGCCTCCGCAAAGGAGGTCATATCCGTGAGGATGACCAGGATATGCATGCCTTTCTCAAAGGCCAGGTACTCCGCAGCCGTCAGCGCCACCTTGGGCGTAATCAGACGCTCCGCCACCGGGTCATTGGAGAGGTTCAGGAACATGGCCACATGGGCGCTGACCCCACTGTCCTCAAACCGCCTGCGGAAAAATTCCGCCACATCATATTTGACGCCCATCGCCGCAAACACAATGCCAAATTTCTCATCTGAGCCGCCGCCCAGGGAAGCCTGCTCCACAATCTGCGCCGCCAGCTGGTCATGGGGCAGTCCATTGCCGGAAAAAATCGGCAGCTTCTGCCCGCGGATTAAGGTGGTGAGCGCATCAATGGCTGAAATCCCCGTCTGGATATAATTCCTGGGATATTCCCGCATACAGGGGTTTAAGGGGAGCCCATTGACATCCCGCACGGCCTCCGCCTTGATCCTGCCCAGCCCGTCCACCGGCTCTCCCAGCCCATTAAAGGCGCGCCCGAGGATTTCCAGGGACAGGCCAATCTCCATCGGATGCCCGCTTAAGCGGGTATGGGTATTCCGAAGGGACATTTCATCTGTATTGTCAAATACCTGTATGACGGCCTTGTCCTCTTCCAGAGCCACGATTTTGCCCTTCTTGCATTTCTTCCCTTCTACGACAAATTCTACTACTTCCTCATAAAAGGCGTCCCGCACCCCCTCCAATACAATCAAAGGGCCATTGATTTCGCTCAATCCCAAATATTCTATTGACATGCCTATGCCCTCCTACGCATTGGTTTCCAGAAGCCTCTGGTAAAACTCGTCAATCGCCTGCTGGTATTCCTCAAATCTATACAGTTCCTGATTGGCCACGTCATATTTGATGGCAATCACTTTCTCAAAAATACGGTCTTCGCGCAGCAGCGCCATCGGCATCCCCATTTCCACCAGCTGCCTGCATTTCTCATAGAGATAGAGGATGACTTTCATCATCTGCAGCTGCTTTGCAATCGGCACGAAGGTATCCTCCGCATGGAAGGCATTCTGCTGCAGGAATCCCAGGCGGATGACTCTGGCAATTTCCAGGATCAGCTTCTGGTCGTCCGGCAGCACGTCGCTGCCAATCAGTTTCACGATCTCATTGAGCCTGCTCTCCGTTGTCAGGATGTGCAGCAGCTCATTGCGGCAGGAAATAAAATCCGCCCCGGCGTTGGCCACGTACCACCCCTCCAGGTCATGCAGGTACTCCGTATAGCTGGTCAGCCAATTAATCGCCGGATAATGCCTGGCATAGGCCAAGGCCTTGTCCAGCGCCAGGAAGCAGCGCACAAAACGCTTGGTGTTCTGCGTGACCGGCTCCGAGAAATCCCCGCCCTGGGGAGAGACTGCGCCAATAATCGTCACGCTGCCATCCGTGCCGTTTAAGTTCTCTACATAGCCGGCCCGCTCATAAAAGGCAGACAGCCGGGAAGCCAGGTAGGCCGGGAAGCCTTCTTCCGCCGGCATTTCCTCCAGCCTGCCGGACAGCTCGCGCAGAGCCTCTGCCCAGCGGGAGGTGGAATCCGCCATAATCGCCACATGGTAGCCCATATCCCGGTAATACTCCGCCAGCGTAAGCCCTGTATAAATGCTGGCCTCACGGGCAGCCACAGGCATATTGGAGGTATTGGCAATCAAGACCGTGCGATCCATCAGCAGGTTGCCGGTCTTGGGATCCACGAGCTGAGAAAATTCCTCCAGCACGTTCGTCATCTCATT
The DNA here is from genome assembly GCA_910577785.1 of uncultured Lachnospiraceae bacterium. Classification (GTDB taxonomy): domain Bacteria; phylum Bacillota; class Clostridia; order Lachnospirales; family Lachnospiraceae; genus Petralouisia. Next base: position 53,169 of record CAJTNT010000016.1, read on the forward strand.
CCCGCGTTCCCCGCAGCCAATATAGATAATAATATCCGCATCCGACCACTTGGCCAGCTGATGCTGGGTCATGGTCTTGCCTGTACCGAAGCCGCCTGGTATGGCCGCTGTCCCGCCCTTGGCAATCGGAAACAGCGTGTCGAGGATGCGCTGCCCTGTCACCAGCAGGCGGTCTGCCGGGAACCGCCTCTGGATGGGCCGAGGAATACGGATGGGCCACTGCTGGGTCATGGACAGCTTCCGTTCTTCCCCTGCCTGGGTACGGACGGTCACCAGAATGTCGTCAATCGTGTACTCCCCATTCCTGGCCACCTGTACCACCGCCCCCTCCACATCCGGGGGAACCATTACCTTGTGGAGGATGGCCGGCGTCTCCGGAACCTGGGCAATCACCGTCCCCCCGCTGACCCAATCCCCCTCTTTTACCATAATCTCTGCCTGCCATTTTTTCCGCCGGTCTAAGAGGTCGACATTGACCCCGCGGGGGATAAACGCCCCGGACTGCTCGCCAATCAGCTGCAGGGGCCTTTCAATGCCGTCAAAGATATTGGTGAGGATCCCTGGCGCAAGGGTCACGCTGATTGCTTTGCCTGCCCCTTCCACCCGCTCCCCTGGGCACAGCCCTGTCGTCTCCTCAAATACCTGGATCGTTGTCTGCTCCTTCGTCAGGCCAATTACTTCCCCTACCAGGCGTTTTTTGCCCACAAAAACCATCTCAGATATTTTAAAGCCCAAATTCCCCTTAATTGTGACAATCGGCCCATTGATCCCATAGATATTTCCCGCCACATTCATAGGCTTGCTTCCTCCTGCTCTAATTTCGTCACAAAGGATTCGTCAATTAATATGTTCCGCGCACGGATGACCGCACGGATCCCGCCGCCGAAGTCAATGGCGCTGACAGTCAGGCTTACGCCTGCCGCCGCTTCCAGCGCTTCCTTCTTGTCCGCATCGGAAGGATTGATATAGATGATCAAATCTTCTTCCCCGGCCAGTTCCTTTGCCATACCGATTTTGGCAGCCAGGTATTCCTGGTAGGCTTCCGCCTTCTGGTATTCCGCCAGCATTTCCCGCACCCGGCCGAACAGCCTGGCCTTCCATTCCTTCTTGCAGTTATCCACGCTGCGCTTCTGGCGCAGCAGTTCCCTGGAAATCTCATGGTTGGCCTCCCTGCGGATTTTTGCCTCCTCCACCTGATAGATATGCTCCATTTCCGCCTGTCTGTTCCTGCGGAACGCCTCCATCTTCCTGTCGCAGGAACTCTGGAAATCCCGCAGGGATGCTTCACTCTCTTTGCTAGCCAGCTCAATGGTAAACTTGCGGAACACTTCCATTTTCTCCTTAATCTTCATGCCTTCCTCCGTTTTATCACAACTAAAGCTTCAGCCCAATTGCCTCGCTGACGTAATCCGTAATGAAATTTTCCTTGCGCCCCGTCCCATGGCGGTCCGGGATCTCAATTAGAAGGGGGAGCCGCCGGTTCAGCTTCACATCGTCAATCAGATCCGGAAACTCCCTGCCGAACTTCTCCGTCAGCAGCACAATCCCCACCTCTGGATCCCGGCTCGCTGCATCCAGCGCATCCTTCAGTTCCTGGCGTTCATGCACCACCACGCCTTCTACCCCGGCCAGGCGCATCCCTGTATACGTATCCCTGTTGTCGCTAATCAAAAACATCTTCATGCCAAACCGCCTTCCTATCCCAACTCGCCTCTTATCCCAAAATAGAAAAGGAGATCAGCAGCCCATAGAGGGCAATGGATTCTGCCAGCGCCACAAAGATCAGCGCCTTACCCATAATGCTGGAATCCTCGCTCAAGGCTCCCAATGCCGCGCTGGCCGCACTGGCCACGGCAATCCCAGCCCCAATGCAGGCAATGCCTGTGGAAAGAGCCGCCGCGATATAACGCCAGCCTTCTGCATTCGCCGCTGCCTCCACGGCCTCCGCCGCGGTTCCCGCCGCCTGCACATTGCCGCTGAACAACAGAATATCCGCCACCAGCAGCGTACCAAAAAAGAAAAAGAGATTACATCCCAAGGCTGCCTTAAATCCCCCTTCCTTGCGCTTGCTGAGCAAAAAGCCTCCCACAGGTATAATCATGCTGCACAATAAAATCAATACTAATATTATTTTTGTCGTCATATTCCTCTTCCTCCTATATTTTCATTACGGTTCCTTATTCCGGAAGGATGTGAAAGGCTTCCCTGTCCCGGAATAGAAGCGGCTGAACATCTCATAATACTCCAGGCGCAGTACCTGGATGCCTACAATCAGGCCTTCCAGCCCTGCCACCAGCGCATTTCCCAACACAATGATTGCCCAGTTTGGGTTCCCTTGCTCCAGGCCTGCCAGCGTCATCACTACGCCCATCATCCCGGCATGGCTTAAGGCAAAGGCGCCGACACGCACAAAGGAAATCGTATTGGTGGCATAGCTTAGAACCACATCAAAGCCTTCTACCAAAGCTTCCACGAAAAACATCACCTTGCTGCCCTCTGGGAAAACTTTCTTCTTCTCCAGCAGATGGCTTAAGGGTTCCTTCAGCAGGATGGCCACCAGCGGGATTCCCACTGCCGCCCCAATCAGCGCCGCGGCCGGCAGCCCATGCCCCGTAAGGAACAGCGCTGCGCAGATGAGTACGGAGCCATAACAGATAAGCCCCGCCACCCCGCTCTGGTCAAACAGCAGGCGCCCGTACTCCTTTGCCCGCAGGGCATTGACAATATTCAGCACCATGGCAATCAGGATTAACGCTGCGCCGAAGCCAATAGCGACCATCAGGGTTGTCATAATATCCCCATTGGGTTTCCTCCACAGGGCGGGGATGATATCCTCAAATCCAAAGAAGCTGCCGTACAGAAAGCCAAAAATCACTGACCAGACGCCGGCCACCGCCACAATCCCCGCCAGGCGCATTTTCTTAAACTGATAGAGCAGCGCCCCGCCGGCCAGAAGGACTGCGCCCTGCCCTACATCCCCAAACATAATCCCAAACATCAGCGTGTAGGTCAGCGCCACAAACAGCGTTGGATCCATCTCATGGTAGGCCGGCAGCCCATACATTTCCACATACAGCTCAAAGGGCTTGAGGAACCAGGGATTCTTCAGCTTGGTCGGGGGCTTGGCCATCAAGTCATCCCCTGGCTCCTGCTCCACCCAATGTATCAACTCGTCCATTGCCATATCCCGTTCCAGCCTGCCGGCGTCCCGCGCCGCCAGCCAGCCATAGAGGATATACTGCTCCCCGCCCCCATCCTTGGGCTGGGTACAGGCCGCGTATTTGCGGATGTCAAAGTTATGGCAGTATTCCTCGAGGCATCTGCAAGACGCCAGCAGCTCCTGCTCTCTGCTCTTTACAATCTCGACCGCCTGCATCTGCAGCCGTTCCTGTTCCTGCTCATAGCCTGCCAGCTGCTCCCGCGCCCGCCCAAAAGCCTGCCGGGGCGTATCTTCCAAGTCATCTGGCATCTGGATTTCTTCAAAGTGGAAGGATGCATAAACGGCCTCCAATTCCACCCGCAGGGTATGGGGGACAAAATACACGCCCCAGACATATTCCCGGTCATTGTTGCACTCATAAAACAGCGTGTACGGATTCTGATGTATATACTGTTCCAGCTTGTGGTAGTTTTCCACACGGATTTTGCCAAACTGATAGTCAATAAAATGAAAATCCCTCAGCTTGCAAAGCTCAAAATCCAATTCCAAAAACGGAGCAATCTGCACCATCCACTCCTTGAGCCGGCGCAGCTTCTCCTGGACTTCCTCCCGTTGCGCCGCCACAGCTTTCATTTCCTCCGCAACCGCCTCGATGACCTCCTTGGCCTGCTCCGCCGTCACCTCCAGATCTGTTTCCCGCGAGCTCTCCAAATACTGTTTCAGCTCTTCGCCCTTCTGGCATGCCCCCTTATATAGGTTCGTCTCTACGAAGGGACGTATATTTTTTAAATTGTTCAAGCTTGTCATTGCATTTTCAAAATGGATCTCATAGTGATTCAGGTATTGGCTCATCACCCGGTCGATATCACCCTTAGGTCCCGTAATATGCAACAGCTTCATTTTCTCAACCAAGCCGTTTCCTCCATTCTCTTCCTGTACCGCATCCGCCAGTCAGCCCATTCTCTTGCAGGGGCGTACAGATTCTCTGCCTTCCCTCAGGATAAAATCAGCTCCCGGATATCCCTGGACGGCACCTGATAACGGATGCCCTCTAAAGCCATCGTCAGATGCTCGATTTCCTGCTCCTTCTGATAGAAATAATAGAAGACGGGAGCAATGGAAGCCGGGTACTTCCTGCAGACACGCCTGTACATCCTCTGCATCACCATCCGATAGGAAACCTCATCCTGCATGCTGGCCAATGGCTCCCTGCCCTGGAAATACGCCGTATTGCCCAAAAGCTGCAGGAATTCCCCGATCTCCTCTGCCTTAAGCAGCCTCTCCCACTCTGCCTTGCCAAGCTTGTAGCGGACGGGGATCAGTATTTTGCGGATTTCCTCGGGGCTTTCATGGAAAAACCTCTTGCTGCGGTACATCCACATCAGGTTCAGCCAGTCAATCTGCGTTCCAAATATTTCCCGCAGCACGCGTTTCATTTTCTTGCCCGGAAAGCCCTCAATGCTCTGCCAGATCCTTTCGAAATAGCCATCTTCCATCCTGGGGATGGAATCCTCATACTGGAGCTGCCCATAATACAGCTCCAGCGCCCGTTTCTGCTCCCGGTTGCCAAAACGGTATAATTTGTGGTAATCCTCCAGGATGGAATGGTAGATCAGCTCTTCCACCTGCCCACGGTGCTGGATTTCCTCATGCCCGCCGTAAATCTTCCCATAACTCTCCTGCTCCCGCAGGAAGCCAATCGTCTCCGCCACCGTCTGGAAATCCGCAATCCTCTCAAAATCTTCCCGTTTCAGCAGCCTGCCATGCATCGCCCTGGCTTTCGTGACCAGGCCGCTATATTGTAACAATTCTCCTGCCATCGCCTATCCCTCTGTGATCCGCCCTACAATTTCCTGGGCAAACTGCTCAAGGCTTTGCTCATAGCTGGCGTTGATTGCCTCTATCTGCTCCCGGCTTTCTTCCGTAAGCCTGGCAATCTCCTCCGCCTTCTGCCCTTCCACTTGGGAACGCAGGATGGTAAGCCTCCCTTCCAGCTCCGCCTTCAGCTCCGCCTCCGCCTGTTCCTTCTGCCTTTGATATTCTTCGGAAATCTCCTGGCGGCGCAGGCTGGATTCCTCCGTAATCTTCCCTGCCTGCTCTTCAATCTCATAAAGCCCCATAATTACTTCGTTCACTGCCTGTTCCCTCCTATCCCATACACCAGCTGTATCGCAAACCCCTGCCCATTCACGCCCGCTGCCATCCGCTCTGCCAGGGATCCAAGGATTTTCTCTGCCAGATGCCCCAAAAATTGCCGCGCTGCCGCGCTGCGGACGCGGAACACATCTTTGTCCTGCGGAAACCGGCACAGCATCTGCAGTACATAGCCATCCTCTCCCCCCTTCAGCGCCGCGCCAACCTGGTACTCTTCCAGGAGCTGCTGGCTCAAATAGCCCACCAGAAACATCCCATAGCCTACCTTGTCTATAATTTCCGGCGGGACGCCTTCCCCTGCCTGGCTGCCGGCCTGGAATACGCATCCCTGCTGCGGGCGGTGGAACAGCTGCCCTAAATATTTCATATAGCCATTCCATCCGCGCTGCCCAAACAGATAGCAGCCCATAAATTCCTGCAGCATCCTCCCGCAGGCCTGTTTGGCAAATTCACTCTCTTTCTGTGAGAGTTCTGCGCAGGCCGTGTCCAGAGCCGCCTCCACAATGCCGGATGCCGCATGGAAAATCCCGTCATAGCGCCGCCGCTTTTCCTCCAGTTTCCCAGAAAGCTTTGCAAGCTTCTGCTGCAATGCCTCTAACTGCACTTTCTTCTTCTTGTACTGCTGCTCTTCCTGCTTCCCGGCATGATAGACCTCTAACGCCTCCCGGAGCGGCTTCTCAATATCCTCCGCCATAAAAAAGGGCTTTACGATCAGCCGGAACACGCGGCTGCCATTGATCGTCTCCAAGGTCTTGGCCACATCCTTATTCTCTGTGATGACAATGTTCACCGAATCAGGAGACAGGATATCCGCCATATCAAAGACCTCTTTCCCTGACATAAAGGACATGTCCTGCTCGCAGGCCAATACTGCAACCGGATATTCCGTCAAAAACGCAATGGCGTCCTCCGGCTGGTAGAAGAACCTGCAGTCGAACGGGAACTGGACAGAAGCCAGCATCCGTTTATAATTGGCAATCCATTTCTTGTCGCTGTCCAAGATTACTATCGTGTCCATATGCACACCCCTCCCGCTTCGTCTGTCTAACTAGGATTATAACAGATATCTGCATACATTACAAAATTTTTTTCAAAAGATATAGAAACACATACAAGCAGGCTACATATGATACACTGTAATCAAAATTATTGGAGGATGAAACATGAGTGATTTAGCTGCTACAAACTGTGGATGTGGATGTGAAAACAACAACAATGGGGGATGCTCTTCTATTCTCTGGCTGATTATCCTGCTGAGCTGCTGCGGCGGATGCGGCAATGGCTTCTTCGGCGGCAATGACGGATGCGGATGCGGCGGCGGCAACAGCTGCCTGTGGCTTATCCTGCTCCTGTGCTGCTGCGGCAATGGCAACGGCAATGGGTTCGGCGGCGGCTTCTGCTGCTAATCCGAAAGGCCCAGAGATAACAATTCCACATGGCCTCCTGAAATAGGAGGCGGAGGGGGGCCGGCGCATACGCGCTGGCCCCCTTTTTCCTAGTGTATTGTCTCGTTGATATGCGGAAAAATAAAAATGGCCATTCACTTAGCCGTATACGCAAAAGCCGCCCAAGAGAGGAAGTCCTCTCCCGGCGGCTAAAATTATCTTGTTCCCCTCCCCTGCCGACGTCCATTTTGGGCTTTTGGGGGGGTGTTTTTCATCCTCTGCTGTTTTTCCTGCATTTCTTTCCTGCGGATACAGGCCTCATCAATTTCATAGACACTGTTCCCATCTATCACCAGTCTTCCCATTTTTCTGTCTCCTATCTGTCCTATTTGCTTTTTCTCATCCTTCTTTTGACATATTCTTTTCTATTGATACTTCCTCTTTCTTTGGCCTTTTCTCTTCTTCTGGCATTTTCCCTTTCTTATCTGCTGCTTTCCCTTCCTTATTATATGTAGGCAGATAGGAACTGCCACCCCTGCATCAGGCTGTAAATCAAAAACCCTGTGGGAATCGGTTTCGATCGAGCCAAAATCAGGAAGGCAGGCGTGTAATAGAACGGAAAATGTTAAATATAATCCTCCACCGTCCTGTCTGTTTTCATGTTGAAGATCTCAAAAATCTTGTCCCGTGCCAGGATAAATTCATCCGAAGTCCGGTCACGCTCATGCCCCAGCTGGATTTTCACAATGCTCTTAATACGCCCCGGATCCGGCTCCATAACTACGACGCGGTCGGCCAGGATAATAGCCTCTTCTATGTCATGGGTGACAAAGAGGATGGTCTTCTTCTCTTCCACGGAGAGGCGGCGCACATCGTCCTGAAGCCTCATCCTGGTAATCGCATCCAATGCCCCGAAGGGCTCATCCATAAACAGCACCTCCGGCTCCACGGCCAATGCCCGGGCAATCGCCACACGCTGCTGCATCCCGCCGGACAGCTGATACGGATGCTTCTCTTTGCAATGGCCAAGCCCTACCAAATCCAGGTAATGCGCGGCAATCTCCTTACGCTGCGCTTTCGGCACCTTCTTGCTCTCTAAGCCCAGCTCCACATTTTTCTGTACGCTCCTCCAAGGGAGCAGCCCATAATTCTGGAAAATCATCATGCGGCGGATATCTGGTTTTTCCACCTTTTCCCCATGGATGGACACCTGCCCGCTGCTTGCCTTCACAAAGCCTGCCACCGTGTGCAGCAATGTGGTCTTCCCGCAGCCGGAAGGGCCCAGGAGGCAGACAAACTCCCCCTTAGGTTCCTTTGTTTGCAACTTGTCGGTTCTTTTATTTGCCTCTGATCGGTTCTTTTATTTACCACTTATTGTTCTTTTATTTGCCTCTGCTTGGTTCGTTCTTTCTATACTCCTTATTATCTTAGTTATCTTATTTGTTAAGTATGTTATTGGCAATGAAATGATTATATTACTGTTTTTTCCATTTGTCAAGTTTTTTTGGAGAAATGATCGCGTAACTTTACCTGGGGATTCTGCGAAAGGGCATGGGATGGGGAAGGCAAAAATGGCCATACGTACCGCTGCGGCCTTCCCACTTCCTTCGCTACAGATTGAAAAGTGTTACATTTCCGCTTCTCATACTCCTAAATATAGTATATCATAAAAACAGATGTTCTAAGCAAAAAACCAGCCAAGAATTCGTCATTCTCTTGGCTGGTTTTTAAAACATCAGGCCTTTTTATAAAATAAGCTTTCTGTAGCTTTCTACGGATTCCAGGAGGGCTGCCTGGGTCTGGGACTGCAGCATTTCCTCTAATACTTGGGGGGTATCCATAGCTTCCTGGGCGGCTTTGCACAGCTTCTGCCAGCCAGCGGCAGGAAAAATGTGGCCCTCGGCTACGAAATCGGTATTATGGGCGGTTTCGCGGAAGGCAAAGATTAAATGGTTATGTAAAAATGCCTTGCGGACGGCGGAGACAATTTCTGGGCCGTGGTTGATGTCGAAGTAATAGTCGCAGGCAGAAAAAAGCTCTTCTAAGACCGCCGGCTTTACGCCTGGGTATAGGCTTATGTTGCTGCAGGCATCCATTCCCGTGAGCTTGGAGGACATTTCGGTCAGGGACACGATGTGGAAATGCATTTGCGGCAGGGACTCTGCAATCTCCCTGCAATGCTCAATATGATCGGAATTTGTACAGATCAGGGCCTGCGGCTTGTGGGTATTTTCTTTGGCAAAGGGGTAGAGGAAGCCCAGCTTGTGGAGCATGTCCTTCCTGGCGCCGTGGGCGAGCAATTTGGCGTAGGATTTCTCTTTCTGCACGATAACGGTGACCGTGCGGCTGGCTTCTCCGTTGAAAATCAGCTGCATATTGCCAGGAATGTCGTCCCTGGGCGGCTCCTGCCAGAAAAGGATATCGCGCTTTACCTGCGACTTCAGGCGGTTGGAGACGAAGAAGGGCGTGGACAGGGAATTGAAGAAAATCCGCTTCTGCTTCAGGCGTGCGCGTACGAAGAAATGCAGCACAAAATCCGTCTTGCTGTGGAAAATCTGCACGGTTTCCCCTTCATTTAAAATGATGTCGCCGGTGACGAAGTTCTCTACGATAGCCTCACGGCCGTCTGCGGAGAAATAGGATTTATTGACTTTCTGGCCTTTGGCGTTGAAAATGGTGCGGGCGTAGAGTGCGCCGTAACGGTTATAGTGGTCGCTGGAACGGACGGTTCCCTGCTCGTCATACCAGTCGACAATCTTCACCAGCCGCCGATGGCTGGGCTGTGCGTAGAAAATCTTTCCCCTTTCGCGAGATAAGTCCTGGATCTTGCCGTTGCTGTTCGTGCCGCTGATTTCCCAATAGTCCGGCACGGGGATTTCATTGAAATACCTGGGGCGGGCATCCCCGCCGCGTGCAGCCTTGAAGTCACCGAGGAAAAAACCGTACACGGACAGGACGTCCTCCGGCAGGAAGCCGTCGTCCTCAATCACTACTGCTGGACAGGCAAAGCCTGCCAGCTGGAACGAAGTATGCAGATCCTGGCTGTCTTGGGTGTAGGCGTCGAAAAGTAGGATGGCTTCGTTCCATTTTAGAGTAGTTTGTTCCATTTCTGCTTCACCTCCTCTGTAAGATAACGCTGTGCTATTTTATAAGAATGCGTATGGAAAGCCTGCAGATCTGCTTCCGTAAACAGGCGCACAATGCATTCTGCCAGGCGCTCAATCCGTTCCTGCCGCTCCATCTTGCCATGCACAGCAATCAGGTAGCCGTTTTTGCCATCATCAATAAAATTTTGATTGCCGTAGCGCACGTCAAAGCCAATGATCGGCAGGCCAGAGCCAACCGCTTCCATCAGAGTAAGGCCAAAGCCTTCACTGGTGGAGCCGGACAGGTAGGCTTCATAACCCTGATAGATTTCATCCAGGTTTTGCTGGCCGCAGAGGCGTATGCAGCTGCTGCATTTTTTCTCTTCAATCAACTTTTTCAGCTTTGCTTCCTCGCCGCCTTTTCCATAGATGTCCAGTGAAATATCCGGCACCTGTTCCCTGGCTTTGGCAAAGGCCTCAATCAGCCAGTCCACATGCTTTTCATCCGCCAAACGGGAGGCCGTAATCAAGGAGTGTTTCTTCCTGGGTTTTCTGGGATGTTTAGCTTTATCAATGCTGCCTACGGGAATGGTTATTATCTCTGGGCTGATTTTGGCGTATTTTTCAAATTGCTGCTTGAGCAGATGGTTCTGTGTGTCGGTGGATGTAATGTAAAAACTTATGTGTTTATGCTGTGAAAATGCGTATTCATAGTAATTATTCCAGAGGATATGTTCTTCATCTGTGCTGCCTTCGCTGAAATGGTCTGCATGTATGACAATGCCAATCTGTGCCTGTCCGGCATTCTGCATAATTGCCTGGCCGATTCCTGTTGTGCGGTCAATCAGCACTACATCACGGGGCGTCAGGTTTAGGCAGGATACTAAGTAGCCTACCAATTCCTCTTTGGAACAGATTAAGCGGTTGGGGAACTGGTACATTACTTTATCGTTGTCTGTGATTTCTTCGTATGCAACGGTTCCGTCTTCGTTGAAAAAGCGGCGCTGGTACAGATGGGCTTTATTGTCCAGCGGGGCGTAATATTCGGAGTAGATTCTGCAATAGGTATAGTAATCTTTGCGGATCAGGCAGCCGTTGGATACCATTTCTACGCGGTGTACCCGATTTTCTTTGGCGTCGTTGTTTGCAAGGTATGCGACATAGTAGATATTGGCGCCAGGAAATGTGTACTTCATGGTTGTGCCTTCTTTGGTGGCTGTGAACTTCTGGCTTGCGAAGGTTTTTTCCAGCTGCTTGAGGGTATAAGTTACAGGAGATGTCCGGCAGTCCGTAAAGAATACGTACAGCCAGATGACCTCTTTGTCCAGAAAGCCGATATTCTCTGCCATGTGCTGAATATTGTCACGCGGAAACATGTCTGTAAAGATAAACTTTGCTTCCTTCCCAATTTCCCGCAGCACCTTTGCCCGGTAGGCCTGCGCATATTCCACACCACTGCTGGCCCAGCCGATGCCTAAGTTAAAATTGTAAACCATATTTGCTCCTTCCTGTGGAATTAGAGGCAATCCCACAACGTTCTCTATGATATTCCTAAGTAATGAAATTTGCTGTAAACGTAACGATTCGGTATGTTCAATGGCTATATTAAACATTTTTTCTGGCATGGCGCACGAAAGCTTATATTGTAGATACTTTGATTTATTACAAAAATTCCAACCAATTTTTATCTCTTTCAAAATATCTATAAACCATTATAAACCCAGCAAATCCCTATAAGCTTGCCCGCTTTCTGCCATTGCATGTTTATGTTGACTTTCCAGGCATTTTTGCATCAGATGTTCTTGTTCCATCACGGAATGAATATCTGTAACCATACTGCCAAAATCTTCTACGGAATAAATTTGTGCATCTGCCACATACTCCCGGTTATGTACCGTTTCCTGGAAGGCAAAGATTAAGTGGTTGTGCAGAAATGCCTGGTAAACAGCATCTATGATTTCATTCCGATGGTTAATGTCAAAATAGTAATCACACTTTTTGAAGAGTTCCTCCTGTATTTCTTTTTGGGCTCCTGGGTATAGGCTTACATTGCTGTACTGTCCTAAATCAAAAAGCTTTTGTGACATCCATGTCAGGGCGGCAATATGAAAATGCATCTGCGGCAATGCCTGGATTAGTTCCTCGCAATGTTCAATCCGATCTGAATTGGTGCAAATCAGGGCTTCTGGGCTGTGATGGTTTTCTTTCTGGAAGGGGTAGATGAAGCCTAGCTTCTGTACCTTATCTCCTGTCAGCCCTAATTCTTGCAGGCAATCATATGCTCTTTGGGTCTGAAGTATAATTTTCCCTATGCTCCCAGACTTTCCCTCCAGAACCATACGCATTTTCTCTGCATCCCCGCCTGCTATTCCCTCCTGCAGGAACAGCACATCCTCCCTAGGAGAAGCCTTAAGCTGGTTAGATAGAAAAAATGGCTCTGACAATGTATTGACAAAAATTCTCTTCCTATCCAAACCCAACTTCCGAAAACAGTGAAGCGCCAGTTCTATTTTGGAATGAAAAATCCGCACGCCTTCCCCTTCATTGAAAACAATATTCCCTGTCGCATAATTTTCTACGGCAATTTCATGCCCTGCGGGTGATAGCCAAGATTTACTCACAGCCTCTCCCCCTGCATTACAGACTGTCCTTGCACATATATCCCCAAAACGGTTATAATGGTCACAAAAACGGATGGTTCCCTTTCTATCATACCATTCTACCATTTTTACCAATAGATCCTTGGCAGGTTCCGCATAATAAATCCTCCCCTTCTCCACACGCTGGTAGCTAATCCTGCCCCATTTTTCCTCTTCTGCACTGATGCTCCATGTGTCAGGCACGGCAATCTCATTAAAATATCTTGGCTTGCCGCTGTTTTCTATCTGTCCATCTTTGTAATTGCCAACTATCAAATCATACACGGACACAACACCCTCTGGCAGGAAATCATTTTCTTCCAGGACAATGGCAGGCACTTGATAGCCACTCCGCAAAAGTGACGCATGGAGATACTGGCTCATTAACGTATAACGCTCAAACAGCAAGATGATTCCTCTTGACTTAACACTGCTTGCCATCTTTTTCCCACCTCTTCCATCAAATAGTATTTTGCTTTTGTATAAGATTTCTGCCGAAAGGCATCCAAGTCTGCTTCTGTAAATAATCGGACAATGCCCCTCGCCAGTTCTTGGACGCTCTCATGGCCAATCCTGTATCCATTCTCACCATCCTCTACAAAAACCTGCATGCCATAAGGCAGGTCAAACCCCACAACTGCAAGCCCTGAACCGATTGCCTCTAACAGGGTCACGCCAAATGTCTCGCCATAGGATGCGGAAACATATGCTTCATACTGTTGGTAAAGGTTATCCAATTTCTGAAAGCCACACAGATGGACATAATCACTGCACCCAAGCTCTTCTATCAGTTCCTTTAACTGGGCTTCCCCACTTCCCTCCCCATAGATATCCAAGGATATATCTGCAACCTCTTTCCGCGCTTCTGCCACCGCCCGTACAATCCAATCGGTGCGTTTATCCTTCGCCAGGCGCCCAGCAGTAAGCAGGGAATGTTTCCTCCTTGCCTTTGCAGGGAAACGGAGCATGTCCAGGCCTGCCACCGGGATTGTTTCCACCCTTGGCGCTATCCCTTTATATTGCAGGAACTGCGCCCGCAGAAGGCTGCTCTGAGCCTCCGTTGAGGCAATATAAAAATCAATCTTTTCCGGATGGGAAAGCGCATACTCATAGATCCCATACCAACGGATATGTTCTTCCCCATATGTTATAAAATGATTGGAATGGAGAATAAATCCGACCTTTGCCGGATAGGCATTCTGGATAAAGGCTGCCCGGTCTATCTTCCCCGGCTCCCCATCAATCAACACCACATCCTCACTGGTAAGCTGCAAACGTAACATCATAGCGCCTACCAACTCTTCCCTGGAATAAACCAGCCCATCGGGGAACTTATACAAAACCACATCTTCAGCCACACTTTCATCCCCCATAACCTCCTCATAGGCCACCGTCCCATTTTCGTTGAAAAACCTTCGCAGATACAATCGAGCCTGTCCCTGGCAGGGGGTAAAATATTCTGAATAAATCCTGCAATACGTATAATAATCCTTCCGCATTAAGCATCCATGGGAAATCCATACCACGCTCCATACACACTCTTTTGTATCATCTGCCAATTCCGCGATACAGTAGCTATTCGTATGCGGAAATTGATATTTTACAGCACGCCCTTCCTGAGAATTTATAAAAGGCTCCTCCCCAAAGGATTCCTCCAGCTGTCCCAGCGTATAAGTAACGGGGGAAACCCTGCAATCTGAAAAGAATCCATATAGCCAGAGAACTTCTAAATCCAGAAAGCCCAGGCGTTCTGTCTCACGCTGGATATTGCCATTGGGAAACGTGGTGGCAAACACAAACCTGGCATCCAGCCCCAGCTGGCGGAATATCTTTGCCCGATAAGCCATTCCAGATTCTACGCCGCCCCGCAGCCAATAATAAAAATGGTGAAAACTGTATATCATAGTACCTGCCCCCTAAGAAATTTAATAACAAATCAATAGCAGCCACTCTCTGTCTGACGAAACCTATGGAAAACGGCCTTTAAATTAACCATACATACACATGCCCGGCAAAATCGGACATTCCCTATAAAGCCGCCCACAGATTAATCATATAATAAATAGAACACCGCATCTGTCAATGCTTTCCTAGTAAAAAAGCCGCCACGTATCAGCTCGGCAAACCTCTCCACATTCTGCACCATCTGGCGATATCTGCCCTCTTCCATGCCTTCCACAGTTTCTACTGCCTCATCCAGGGATTCCACAGCCAGCCCCAAATCTTTGCGGAGGATAGTGCCAGCTTCTGGGATACTATTGGGAACAATTACAGGAAGCCCCGCCGCTAGGTAAAGGCTTAATTTGCTGCAGGCATTTAATTTCATATACTCTTTCCAATATCCATCTTCTGCCCACAGCAGGCCAAATCCCCCACTCTTCCTGATTACATTAGCTAAAATGTTTTGATCCTGAATCCATCCCAGGAACTCAATGTTCACGCCATGTTTCCAATCCCCTTCTCTGGCTGTCACAACTAATTTCACAGAATCATAATTCCATCCTTTGGCAAAGGAAAATTTATCTCTATTGGTATCTCCCGCAAAATTCATTACTTTCCGAAATTGTGGGGTCACAGAAGTATCAATAGAAACCGGAAAATCCCACATCCTCTGTACCACTATCTTTTGCACCGTAAGCCCCTCACCTGCCAGGAATTCCGCCATCTTTTGTGATGGCACAATTAATAAATCCATATCATTAAATATCTGCATATATCCCGGCAAAAGATTACGGTTGCTTTCAAACATCAGCGGTGTAACATCATGAATAAAAAGTATCTTTTTTACCCCACCGTATCGATTCAGCCGCTCTATAAAAGCCTGATCAAACAGCACTCCATTCCAAGTTGGGGATTGTAAAATCACAATATCATCCCACTCCACAGCCGCCAAAATCCCATCCATCCTTGTACGCAGCATCTCTGGGGAATCTGAATCCATTGGATATAAATGTACCCCCAATTCATTGCAGGAAAATAGTTCTCTTGCAATATCCGTCACCATATGCTGGAACTGGGCGGCCGTTCCGCCAATATTGTAAATATCTGTTATATGTATACGCATATGCTATCTCCTTGTATTCCCAGACAGTTACTTCAACGATTCTGTCAACTTCTGCAAAACGCTGGCTGCTTCTTTCCTCTTTTCCTGCTGCATGAGCAGCAATTTCTGCATCGCTTCTGTTCCATTTACTATAGACTTTATCAGTAGCGCCATTTCCGCATAAGCTTGAGGTGCATAAATGCACTCATCTATCACCAATTCTCTATGGTGCAGCGTATTCTGAAATCCCATCACCAGCAAATTTTCCTGGCTTGCCCTGTTTACTACATCATCTACTTCCCGGTAATGGTTTATGTCAAGATAAAAATCACACGTATCCCACAACCCCTCCAGACTTTCTTCACTGATTCCAGGATAAATCCTCACATTACCACGCTCTGCCAGCCTGTATAATCCATCTGACATTTGTGTATGTGCCGCAATATGGAATGACACTTCTGGTAATTCAACAACCAGGTTGCCTATCTGTTCAATCTGATCAGTAGCTGTCAGAATCAAAGCATTTGCGCTTGCATTGTTCTTTGGATACTGTTCTGGCATAGCATAAAATATGCAACAATTTTCAGTCCCAACATCTGCATATTTTTCCAACAACCCTTTTTCCGAAAATACAACTGCATCCCATATGCCAATTCCGTTCCCATCCATTTCTAAAAGATTTCTCTGCCCCTCATCCTCCAGAAACAGCATTGTCCTGTCCTTCTTCTTTATTTCCCTTATATAATAATGCTCTATATACTGATAAAAGGAATTAAAAAGTGCGATTACCCGGCCATTCTCCAACAAAGTTACTACATTATTTTGAGGCTGTATAACTATTGCTTCCTGATTCTGTCCTGAATAATATACCTTCGATTCCACTTTGTTATCAGCATCCAGGAACTCACTTGCATATTTCACGCCATACTTGTTATAGTAATCTATCTTATAGGCCCACCCATTTTCCATGTGCCACTCCACGCTCTGCACAATTCCCTTTTCTACTGGCTCTGCAAAATAAACAGCCGCCCGCTTCTGTCCCATCTCATAAATTCCAGCTGTATTGCCATTCAAACGGAGTTCCCAATATTTCGGTATCTCCAAAAAATTGTAAGACAATCCCCCCACCTCATGCACTTTCCTATTCTGCTTAGAAACAAAATACTCATACGGCGAGGTTATGCCTTCTGGTAAAAAGCAGTTATCTTCCAATACAGAAATTTGCATCTCTATCCCCCATTGCCCCATTGCTCCCTGAAGATTCTTTATATCTTCCGTATATTTTTCAGCCAACACCACTACCATTTTATTTTCCCGTCCCATCTCCATCACGTGTATTTTATAATATCTATAATGTTCCAATTCTGATATTATAGTAAATATCTGGCACCCGTATAACTACATTTTAGATAACTGCTAATTTAATCATAGAGAAGCTGAAATACGGAATCTGTCAGCAGTTTCTCTGTAAAATATCCTTTCCGAATTAATACTGCAAATGCCTCCACATCTCGCACCATCTGGTGATACGTTTCCTCTCCCATGGCTTCAACCTTTGCTACTGCTTCATCCAAGGAATCTACAGCCAACCCCAGGTTTTTCCGAATTATAATGTCTTTTTCTGCTTTGCTGTTACTCACAACCACAGGAATTCCTGCTGCCAGATAGGTACTCAGTTTATAGCTGGCATTCAATTTCATATATTCCACCCACCAAGGATCATCATGCCAAACCAAGCCAAATCCGCCATTCTTTCTAAGGCTATGGAGTAACAGGCTGTCATTATGAAACCAGCCAAGAAATCCCACATTTTTCCCTCTCGCCCATCCACACTCTTCCTCTTTTGCAGTAACCGATAACTGCACCGTATCATATTCCCAATTTCTCACAAATGGACGTTCAATGGAAGTGACATTTGCCGCAAAATGAATCTTCTTCTGAAACTCTGGCATAATTGTTTTATCAATTGTACTGGGAAAATCCCACATCTGCTGGATGACAATTTTCTTGACTGTCAGCCCATTCACACACAAAAAATCCGCCATCGCCTGGGAGGGTACAATAATCAGATCTGACTGATTATACAATGTAATATACCTGTTTAATCCCGACTGGCCATACTCAAACATCAAAGGCGGAACATCATGGATAAAGAATATTTTTTTCAGATCCCGATAAGCATTCAGGCTTCTTACAAAAGCTTCATCAAAACGAATATCATTCCATGTAGGAGACTGGAAAATGACAATATCACCATGCCCTACAGATGCTATAATCCCATCCAGCCTTGTACGCAGCATCTCTAGCGAATCTGAGCCAAATGGATAATGATATACCCCCAATTCATTATACTGCAGCCTGTTTTTTGCTATACTCGCCACTGCCTGAATAGCCTTACCCGCTGTCCCGCCAAGGCCATAAATATTTGTAATATGTATTTTCATAACAGCCTGTACCTCTCATGATTACTTTATAATTAACATAACCTATTCTGTTTTACCATTATTAAAATTTTTCATCTATATATCTCCATAATTTCCCATATTCCTTAAAATCGAATTCAGACTCCCAACGTAATAGTGATGCCTTTGCTGATTCTTTCAACAGTTTTATATTTTTACGATTTCCATTCTTCAGATAAAACAGAACTGCTTCTCTTCGTCTTTCAAAAATCTCCTTATGTGTATAATACGATAACTGCTGTGATAACGTTCTGCCCCTAACTATGCGATTCCATTCATACAAGCAACTGTCCATATAGCAAATTGCATTGGCATATGACACTATGCATGGTGTCCATGCTGTATCTTCATAAGGAATATTTGGAAACAAATGCTTTTTAACAAGAGCGGCATTATACAGCTTATTCCAAACAACTTCCCCCATTACATTCCCATAATTATATACATGTAAAAACTCATCTACCGTGATAGGCACATTTTCTCTTAATGCATATGTAAGGTTTTTTGTATAAATATTTTCCTTAATCGTATAGGATGATGTAAGTACAATATCACAATTATTTTTTTCAGCAGCATGATATAACTGTATCAACATATCTGGATAAATCATATCATCACTATCCATAAATCCTATATATCTTCCTTGAGCAGCTTCTATCCCAGTATTTCTTGCTGCCGCAACCCCGCTGTTTTCCTGACGGATTACTTTTACATTCGGATACTCCCTAGCATACCACTCTAGTATACTTGGCGTAGAATCTCTGCTCCCGTCATCTACAGTAATGATTTCCAAGCCGGAAAGCGACTGTGCTAATGCTTGATCCAACGCCCTGGCAATAAAGGTTTCCGCATTATACACAGGGATTATTAAGCTTGCCTTTGCTTCCTTCCTCTGCTTTTGCAATAAGTATACCCACCCTGATTCCGCTATGGTAATTTTTCCTGTTGGAGTCTCAGCATAGGCTTTTATAAGGAAGCTACTTTCCTTTTCATATCCTTTGATCAAAAAATAATGCTGATATCCATTTTCAGTTTCATATATCCGCGCCCCAAATTTATCATATACACCAAAACCGTCCGGCCTTCCCTGAAATTCCCATGATAAAGCCAAGTTTCCATGATAAGATTCATATAATGCCGTATATGTAAAATTTCCCTCTATGGAAAGCACTTTTATATCAGGCACATGGCAATAACATTTTTTCAGTTCCTCTATCAGTGTGTTTTTCTGTATTTCCGTTGACACAAACATAGTATTGATTATTTCTGAATAAGGAACCCACTGAAAAGGATATCCTTCTAAAACAGATTCACAGGTATCTCCCACTTTCCGAAACCCATACCCGGCATGGGCGGCTACCACAATCCTGGCTCTCCTTCCAAATGTGAAAATCGCCTGTATCATCCCTTTCGGCACAGAACAATCCAAAAACAAAATATCCTGTTCTGAAAGCTGCAGCCTTTTGATAAACTCTACCATAAATTGCAGCTTTGTATATCGCCTGCCATCCGGAAATAGATACCACTCCTTCTCTCCCTCAAATATTTGGTCATAGGCAGCAGAAGCATCCCTGTTATAAAAGGTGCGCCTTGTCAGCTTTGCATAAAGCCCATGTTCTGACTTTGCCGTCACATAATAATTTATATAAGCTATACCATCCGTATAAATCTCCATCCGTAGAAGCTTCGCATAGCTAAAATAACAAATTCCCCATAGACAACTTTTATCCGTTCTATCCAATATAACTGTCGCAATTACATATCCATCCTTTATCAGCCGGATTTCCGAGTCCTGGTAATCTACGCCCGTATACTGCAGGCTATTTTTTAATTCCACCAGCTTAGCGCTTACTTCTACAGAAGGAACTATTGTATGGTTGTCTGTAAGATACTGATATACATTAAGTACTTGCCCAGCATCTATACCCGCTTTTCTATATACTCCTATTTCTTCCTGATCTGGTATTTCTGCAGACACATATTTCGCTGTCTGAGCAAATTCTCCTAACAATTCCTGGCTATATACCTGTGTAACATCCATTTTAGCAAGCACATATTCCTTCACTTGCCCAAAGATATAAACCGACATTTCTCCTTCCCTCTTTCCTTCTTCTTTTTCCACGCACTCCTGCACTTCCATCAAGATATCGAAAATCGGCTAAAACCCACGCTCCCCTTAAGAAAAAGCAGAATACCCTGTCTTTCACTTTCATTTTTAAGGAAACACAATATGCAGCCTCCTCACCTCGTCCACATACACATTGCTCAGCATAATACTGCGCATGGCATTTTCGAAGACGGTGTTTTCCATCTTCTCAAAGGAATCAAACGCCTCGTTCTGGTACTCGAACAGCGGGTTCCGCTGTGCTGTGGACCTGCCAGAGACGGCGGCCTGCAGCTGCTGCATGTAATCAACCTGCTCCACCCATGCGTTGTCGATGGCGCTTAGGATAGCCACACGGATAAAGGCATTCTTATCCTGTACCCCCAGCTTTTCTTCCAGCCCTTCCAGCCGCTGCCTTACCTTTTCCAGCAGGTAGCCTTCCAGGGCAGTGCGCCTGTGGAAGGCGGGGTCTGGGATATCCTTTTCCAGACGGTAGGAGATATTGTCGAGGATATACCGGGTCAGCGCCCGGCGGTCGAGGCTCTTCTGCCTCTCCTGCACATCCAGGAAGCGCCGGATATTCTTCTCTGCCATCTCCAGGATCTGTTCCTGTGTAATGTCGCCGCCGTCCAGCAGATGGTCCCTGGTCGCATAAACCAGCCCCCGCTGCCGCTGCATGACTTTATCGTAATCCACGGAACTTTTCCGGGACACCACGGCTGACTCTTCGCCAATGGTCTGTGCCCTGTCAATGATTTTCTTAAGCCGCCGCCTGCCCATCCGCTTCCTGCCTTCGATATATTTCTCATAGCGCTCGGAATTGCCGCCGTCCACTACGCCGTCTTCCAGCGACACGAAGAAGCGGCTGCTGCCCACGTCCCCCTGCCGCCCGGCGCGCCCCCGCGCCTGGCGCTCCATCCGCACATTTTCCATCCGCCCAATGCCAATGACGGCCAGGCCGCCCAGTTCGGCCACGCCTTCGCCCAGCTTGATATCGGTGCCGCGCCCGGCCATGGAGGTAGCTACGGTCACTGCGCCCAGCTGGCCGGCTTCACGGATGATTTCCGCTTCCCAGTAGGCATTGTTGGCATTGAGCATATTGTGGGGGATTTTCTGCTCCAGCAGGAGCTTGGAGACGGACTCCGTGTCCACGATATTGGAAGCCACCATCAGCACGGGCCGCCCGCTGGCGTGGAGCTCTATGGCTTCCTCCACCGCCGCCTGGATCTGCTCTTCTTTATTGCAGAAATAGCAGTCCGGCAAGTCCACCCGCTGGCAGGGGCGGTTGGGCGGGATGGCCAGCACTTTTGTCCCATACACGCCGAGAACCTCTTCCGCGGCGTCCATTACCGTGCCGCTCATGCCTGCCATTTTGGGGAACATCAGGAACAGGTTCTGGAAGGTGACTGCCGCCACTGAACGGTTTTCCTGAGATATTTCCACACCTTCCTTGGCCTCTATTGCCTGGTGCTGGCCGCCGCGCAGCTTCATCCCATGCATCAGCCGCCCCGTGCTGCCGTCCAGGAGTACGACCTTGCCATCCTTGGACACCATATAGCTGTCGTCTCTTTCGAAGAGAACGTGGGCGCGTAATGCCAGCGTCACATGGCGGTTGATTTCAAAGTATTCTTCACTGTAGAAATTGTCAATCTGGAAAAATGTCTCCGCATAGCGGATGCCGTCCTCTGTCAGCCAGACGGCCTTGTCTTCCTGCTCGTAATCCTCATCCTCCACCATGGTCGCGACAAAAAAGTCCGCCATCCCATAGAGGTTCGACTGCACCCTGGGCGAACTGGAAATTACCAGCGGGGTCTGCGCCCCGTCCAGCAGCACGGAATCGGCCTCGTCAATAATCACATAGTAAAATTCCCGCAGGAAACGGTCTTCCGGCCTGGTCACCAGGTTGTCCAGAAGGTAGTCGAAGCCCAAGGCGCTATGTGTCGTGTAGACGATATCCGCTGCATACATCTGCTTCTTGCCTGCGTTCTGGGATTTCTGGTAACCGCACTTTTTCGGCCTGGAGGTTCCTGAGTCTTGATTCCCTGTCTCTGGACTCCCTATTTCGGGATTCCTCGCCTCGGAACCTGCTTCTGCACCGTCTTCCTCATCCTTTTCCCCGGATGCCGCTACGGTGAGCCCCATGAATTGGTACACCGGCCCCATTTCCTCCGCATCGCGCCGGGCAAGGTAGTCGTTCACAGTCACCAGAATAACACTTTTGCCAGTAAGGGCATTGAGGTAGAGGGGCATGGTCGCCACCAGCGTCTTGCCCTCGCCGGTATTCATTTCCGCCAGATAGCCCTTGTGCAAGGCAATCCCCCCTAAGACCTGCACGTCATAAGGCGCCATCCCCAGCACCCTGCTGTCCGCCTCGCAGATTGCCGCGAATGCCTCCGGCAGGAGCGAATCCAGGCTTTCCCCGCCTGCCAGCCGCTCCTTAAACTCCACCGTCAGGTGCGCCAGTTCCCCATCTGACAGCAGCTTCATCCGCTCCTGGCATTTGCGAACCTGGCGCATAGTCTTTTTTAATTTCCTCAGCTCCCTTCTCTGTCCCATTGTTCCTGCTTCTCCCTCCGCCTTATCCTCCTGCTGCTTCCCTCGCCTTATTCCTCCTGCTGGTTCAATAATGTAACGTTCAAATAATCACCCTCAGGTATTACACTATCTTTTGCTTCTTGGTTTTCCTTCTCTTCCCCCATACATGTTTTTGGGGTGTCTCTTCCTCTTCCTCCGCTTCTGGCTCCACCTCTTCAATCTCAATGAAATGGAACCGGAATTGCGTCATCCCGCCGTTAATAAGCTGCATCTTATAACTATATGTCTTAATCGGGCATTGGAAATCCGTTACGCCCTCGCGGATGGTGACGCTGCCCGCCTCCGCATCATACTTATCATAAAAAATCAGCCGCACAATCCATGCCTCGCCTTCCTGGCAGTCTATGCCCACCGAAATGCGGTACTCCCCCTCCCCGTCAATCATCGGCAGTGCAGGCTCAATCCTCTGCAACTGGTAGTTTGTCTTCGAATACCACTGCTTGATTACCGTCCCAGGAGGCATCAGCTCATTTTTAAACTCAATATCCCGCTTCCCGTGATACCATATTTCCGAGCCATACAGATAAGTTTCCGAAGAATGCTCATTCCAGTAAATTCTCCACTTTTCCCCTGTCACTTTTCTCTCTCCTCTTGCCTTCTCTTATCCTGTTATTTCTCCCCGAACTTGCCTTCTCTTCCTCTGTAACTCTTCCCCGCCCCTTACTTCTTTTTTCTACACCCGCAACTTCTTCCCGCCCCCTGCCTTCCCTTCCCTTATTACTTCTTCCCCCTGCCAAAGTCCTCAGCCAGAATGGTAGCATACTGATCCAGAAACCAGTTGACAATCCCACCAGTGTTGTCATTATGCCTTCCATGAAGGCCTTTCCCGTATACCTGCGCCCCTTCGGACTGGATATGGGAAATCAGCATCTGGTACGCATCAGAATCATAATCATCTTCTATCATATAAGAAATGGCAAATTTAGTATTCCCCCAGTCCGCGGCCTTAAATTTGCGCCAAAACCTGACGTTCAAAGCTTTCACTGCTCCTTTATCCAACGCCCCGCACTGATAGCGCAACACATCTAAGGAAGTCGGAAACCCACCTGGACGACTGTATTTTTCATTTGCCGTCACATTGCCGATGCTTGCCAATGGCTTCCCCAGGAGAATGGCATGGGGCCTGATGTCGCATCCATAATACAATGCACCATAAGTACCCATCGACAGGCCGGAAAATATGACCTGGTCTGACCGGAAGCCAAGTTCCTTCATATGCTTCTGGATCATCTTGATATACATGTATTCATATTCGATCGAGCCCATATAGAACCCGCCGCCCTCCAGCCGCGGCTCTGCAATCAGGAGGAAGGGGCATCCCATCTCCCGCATCATATGATAGCCCTCAAATCCCTGTAAAGTCTTGTAACCCGAAAAATAGACGCAAAGCGGCGGCTTTAAATCGCCTGGGTCGAAATAGCAGAACGCCTCTTCCCGGTGATGCGACACATACCGTTCGCCCCCTGGCAGGAAATACCCATGGCTCCCCCGGGAATTCCTTGTGTGCAATGCGACAATAGAAAGCTTTCCATTCCCTTTCGCGCTGACTGAGAGGAAGGCTGAACCGGTTCCTGTGCTTTCCAGCCGGATTACCTGCTGCAAGTCTGTCTCATCAAATTCCCAATGGGCAATAACTTCCGAAATACTGCCCCTGGCAAACTGAGTTACTTCAAGGAAAATCGATACGGTCGGGTCTTTGCTGTATTCCAGCCACAGATCCTGCGCCTTGCCCTGCTCCAGAAATATATTATAGCGCCAGAAAGCCGCCTGGCGGAACTCTTCCCCAAATTCCCCTTCCAGAATCACTTCATAATTGCCATTCCACTTTACTTTCCCTGCAAACTCCTGGGCAATGGCCACGTCCTTCAGGTTTAACTTTGCGCCATAGGGCTTTGGGAAATAATACTTTGCTTCTTTTAATAAAAAATCCTGGACATCTGCGGATCGGATATGCTGCGCCTGTTTGCAGCGGCAGAACCACTCCGTCTGGCCGGTGATTGCTACATGCTCCGTGACAAAAAGCGTATGCGCCCGGATGGCCCGGTGCAGCGGCAGGAACTCTTCTTCCCGGGGCGCCCTGTCGAGGAAGAGCAGGTCGTATGTCTTCTCTGGCTTTCCATTTTCCGTTCCTTCCCCGAAATCCTCCACATAGTCCAGGCTGACTCCCTGCGGCAATGTATACTGATGGTTCCAGTCCTCATTCCCTAACTGTAGAATATGTATCTCGTCCAATGCTGCATATTCCCTCCCTCCGCATTCTCCAAAGGCAGAACTTTATCTCTTCTAACGCACTCCATTACTCCCTTTCCCCTTCATCAGCTGCAGGATCCATATCCCCTCCAACGCTGCACATTACCTCCTTCCACTTTGCCAGCAGCTTGTCTGCCGTGTAGTCTTTGACCAGCTCGTAGGAGCAGACTCTCGCACGGTTCCAGTTCCGAGAGCCTTGCAGGTAATAATCCATGGCCTGCTGCAGCTTTTCGGGCTCCCGCAGCACGATGCCGTTCTTGCCATGTTCTACAAATTCTGTCTCAGTGTACACAATCTGCGGGATGCCAATGCTGATGGCTGTGACCTGCAGGTACTGTTCCGGGATGTCCCGAAGGTCTACGAGCAGCCGCTGTTCCCGCATGCATTTGCTGACGGAGAGCTCGTCCACGCATTGGTCTGCAAAAAACCGCACCGGGACGCCTTCCTCTTCGAGGTCATTTTCTGCGACCTGCCCCTCCGGCTCTTCGGCGGCCCATTCCTCTTCGAAGCCGGCCTTGCGCAGCGCCCCCCGCGTGTGTTCCAGGAGCCGCTGCCTGCGGTCATATTCCGCCCTTCTGGTAAATAAGTGGATCTGCGCTTTTTCATTTACCAGCAGGTACTCTCCCAGCAGGCGCACCAGCGCGGCAAATGCGCCGTCCTCCAGGCCGTCCACCGGGACGAGGATTTTCTGCACACGGAACTGCTGGCTGATGCCGATGTCCAAGCGGGAGTCGTAGGGGGGGATCGCCATAATATTCGGAAATGCCACGCCTGCCTCCTGGCGGATCCTGGCCATGTTTTTCTCCGAATCGGCAATCAGGTAATCTGCCGCAGCCAGCATGCCCATGGCTTCCGGGTGAGCCGAGAGGGGGTAACGGCCTTCGAAGAAGGAGAGGATCCGTTTCTTGCCCTTCAGGGCTTTCCCCAGCAGCGGCGCATGCAGGCCGTGCATGGCCACGCAAAAAATGTCTTCGGACGCCGTCAGGCCCAGGTAGGCGGCCAGCACCTCGTAAATGAGCTGCTCCATATTGCTGTAAACCATCCTCGAAAATAGCTTTTCCTGCTCCATTTCTCCATACTGCAGCAGATATGCCGGGCATCCGCTGTTGATTTCCACATGGCCATCCCCCAGGAAATGCCGCAGCTTCCAGACGCCATTCTCCATCAGGTAATCCTGGTGCAGGGGCTGGCCGTCCTGGTAGAGGATGGTACTGGAAATAAAGCCCCTGTCATCATAGAGGTTGCGGCGGCAGAGCTGGCCGTCCTGGTAAAAGTCAATGCGGATGGGATTGCCGTCCTCGCCGAAGTCAATCTGGGCATATTTCTGCCTGTGCAGCATGGCGACCACCACGAAGGGCGTGTAGACAAATTCTATCCCTTCCGGCCATTTTAGGTTGTGGAAGGAGAGTACCATCATTTTCCTGCGCCGCACTTCCTGGATGGCGTCGAAACAGGACCAATAAGGCGCACGGTAAATGCCCTGCCGGTGGAGGAAGTGGCGAAAATTAGGCGCAGCGCTTAAGAGCATCACCTGGTATGGGTATGCCCTGCTGCGTTGGAAGAGCTGTATCTGCTTGACGGTGTCGTCAAATTCCGTATGCATGCGCCTTACCGTCCATCTCTGTTCATTTTCGCACCATTGGCCCTGCTGGTACCAGGCTGGGATAAAGTATAGCATGGGTTCCTCCTAGTGGGTTCTTTATTCTAAAACAGGGGGTGGCAGGCATTGTATTTGTGGATAGATACCAGCTCGCGGTATATCGTACACCAGAAGCTGGACATCATCATCACTGAGGACGGCAGCATGGTCAGCGTGCTGTCGATGTTCCCTTCCAGCTGCAGCAGCAACGGCACCAGGATGCAGACGCCCATGATGGTCGCGCTGACAAGGCTAATGCTCCACATTACCTTCCGCAGGTAACGCTTGGTATCACGTCCTGCGTGGAGGTTCTTGATGCTGTCGCCGCTTTTTTGGAACTGCTCCGTAAGATCCTTGGGGCTGAGCATCAGCAGGGCAAAGCCAATGGTCAGCAAGTACTCGCAGGCGATATAGACGGCAATCCCTGCCGGCCTTGTCAACGCCATGTTCTCCTGCCACCAGGCGAGGGCTGCGCTCTGCGGGAAGATATAGCCCAGCAGGGAGACCAGGAGACGGGGCAGCAGGAAGACAGCGGTGGAGAACATCACCGGCATCACGCCTACCGGGTTCAGCTTGATGGCCATGTAATTCTTGTCTGCGTAGACATTGTGGATAGACACACGCTGTACGTTGATCCGCAGCTCTGCATTTTCCATGACGAGCGTAACCACCATCACAGCCAGGGAAATAGCAATGGGGATGGCCAGGCTCTCGATGCTGTGGTTGGCGATGGTGGAGGTGATTCTTTCTAATATATTGATCAGGCCGACAATCATGCGCCCGCCAACACCATATTTGCCATTGCGGTTGGAAAGCCACAGGATGACCATGACGCCTGTTATCATTTCCACCATTACGATGGCCTTGGCGTAAGGGAGTTCCCCTTCCGGCACGGCGAATTTTAGCTGAGGGAGCTGGGCAAATGCCTGCATGACGGCAATCGCCAGGGTAACCCGCACCATTGCGTGACTCATGGCCTTAGGAGAAACGCGTGATTTGGAGAAAAGATTGCGAAATGCAAAGGCAACCTGTACCAAAATACTGGATATCATGAAGGGGAAAATCCCCAGCGTAAAGACGGAGGTACGATAGGCATCGCCGCTGATTGCCTGGATCAGCACCTCTTCTGCGCTGATCGCCTGGTAGGTGCGGTCTGAGAGGTCTATGCCGTATAGGGGGATGCATTTTCCTATGATGTAAATTAGAAGGATTAAGCCTGTGTAAGCAAGCTTGTACTTCATTGCGTTCTCTTTTTGTTCTGGCTTTGGCAAAATGGGTCTCCTGTATTTTATGGTGGGGGTAGTAGGGGCAACTAGGCAGTAGGGGGTTTGTGGTAACACATTTATAGTTTGGCATTGGCCAAAATATAAATCTGCTGCCACACGGACTTATGGATAGGCGGGGCAGCAGCCATCCGGGAATATTCGGATGGCTGCTGCGGCCGCCAATTTTATATTACATCAATGGTGGCAATTACCTTGGCACACTGGCTTTTTGTTTTCTGCCTGGCGCGTTTTAGCCTTGCAGCTTTTTCTTCTCTTCGTTCAGCTTATGCCGCCTTACGAGGAATAAAACGGTAATCGCAATAAGGAGGATCAGGGCGGGAATGTCCCACCAGCAGAATCCCAGGGTTGCATTTTCAAAAAATTCCATCAATTTGATTCACTTTACCTTTCTTCATCTTCGCCTTTCAGCTTGGCGATTTCTTTCTTCTGCTTCCTCGTGCTTCCGGCGTAAACGCCTCCCATCACGGCTGCCAGCAGCAGTTCAAAGAAGTGGAGGATGCAGTGTTTTACGCCCTTGGAAAGATCGGTGTTGTCCAACGGGACTTCATCATCCCCAGATTTCACGATTTCGTTGCTGTCTTCGTTCTCATTGATAATGCCTTCGTCCTCTCCGTCATCCGGTATTACTGGTACTGGAACGGACGGTATTTCTGGCTGCTCCACAGGCGGCGTATCGATTGGCACTGTTCCTATAGGCGCTGTCGGAACTGTTCCTGTCATCGATGGAAGCGTGATTACTGCTGTCGGGGCAGGCATTGTCGTGGTCGGTGCGATTGGGCCATTATCTGCTGGCGGAGTTGGGTTATCCCCAGGCGTTATGATGCCTGCGATGGAATTGCTCTCGCTCTCGCTGGCGCTTATACTCAGGCTCTCGCTGGTGGAGGCACTTTCGCTGGCGCTGGCAGATGCGCTTTCGCTGGCACTTGTAGAGGCTCTCTCGCTGGCACGTTCGCTCGCGGAAGTACTCAGGCTTTCACTGGTGGAAGCCCTTTGGCTGGTACGTTCGCTGGTGGAGGAGCTCAGGCTTTCGCTGGTAGAAAGGCTCTGGCTGGCGCTGGCGGAGGCACTCTCGCTTTCGCTTATGGAAAGGCTCTGGCTGGCGCTGGTACTCCCGCTGGCAGAGGCACTGTCTACACCGGCAGCTTCGCTTAAGCTCAGGCTGACGCTCTCGCTAGCGGAGATGCTCTGGCTTTCGCTCGTGCTTACACTGGTAGATACGCTCTGGCTCTCGCTGGCGGATGCGCTTTGGCTCTCGCTTATACTCTGTCTCAAGGAGGCACTTTCGCTAGCGGCAATACTCAGGCTCTCGCTTTCACTTACTGAGATTGACGTGATTTCGCTCTCACTTACGGAGATTGATGTACTTTCACTTGCGGACACACTCTCGCTGGCAGCTGCACTCAGACTTGCACTTTCACTTATGGAAAGGCTCAGGCTCTCGCTTACTGAGGTTGACGTACTCTCGCTCTCACTTTCGCTTACCGAAATGCTCATGCTTTCGCTCTCACTGGCAGAAAGGCTCTCACTTATGCTCTCGGATACGCTCTCGCTCTGGGAGATGCTTTCACTTACACTCAGGCTTTCGCTTACCGATGCACTTATGCTTTCACTCTCGCTCACGGATGCACTCAAGCTTTCTCTTTCACTTATGGATGCACTTGTGCTGGCGCTTTCGCTCGCTGCTGCACTCAGGCTTTCGCTACTGCTCGTGCTGGCGCTCTCACTTATGCTCTCGGATATACTCTCGCTCTGGGAGATACTTTCACTTACACTCAAGCTTTCACTTACGGATGTACTTATGCTTTCGCTCTCGCTTACGGATGCGCTCAAGCTTTCACTTTCACTTGCACTTATAGATACACTTGTGCTCGTGCTTTCACTTTCGCTTACGGAAGTGGATGTGCTCTCACTTTCGCTTACCGAGGTGGACATACTCTCGCTTTCGCTCACGGAGGTGCTGGTACTTTCACTCTCGCTCACGGAAATGGACGTGCTCTCACTTTCACTTACTGAAGTACTCGTACTTTCGCTTTCACTTACGGAGGTTGACGTACTCTCGCTCTCACTTACCGAAGTGCTGGTACTTTCACTCCCGCTCGCGGAAATGGACATGCTCTCGCTCACGGAGGTGCTTGTGCTTTCACTTTCGCTTACAGAAGTTGATGTGCTCTCGCTTACCGAGGTTGAGGTACTCTCACTTTCGCTTACGGAGGTCGAGGTACTCTCGCTTTCACTTACACTCGTGCTCGTGCTTTCACTCTCACTTACTAAGGTACTCGTGCTTTCGCTCTCGCTTACGGAGGTGCTTGTACTTTCACTCTCGCTCACAGAAGTTGACGTGCTCTCACTTTCGCTTACAGAAGTACTCGTGCTTCCGCTTTCACTTACGGAGGTTGACGTACTCTCGCTCTCACTTACCGAAGTGCTGGTGCTTTCACTTTCGCTTACGGAAGTGGATGTACTTTCACTCTCGCTCACGGAGGTTGACGTGCTCTCGCTTTCGCTTAAACTTGTGCTTGTGCTTTCACTCTCGCTTTCGCTCGCAGAAGTCGATGTACTCTCACTTTCACTTACACCGGTGCTTGTGCTCTCGCTTTCGCTTACGGAGGTGCTTGTACTTTCGCTCTCGCTTACCGAGGTCGACGTGCTCTCACTTTCGCTTACGCTGGTCGAGGTACTCTCACTTACTGAGGTCGAGGTACTTTCACTTTCGCTCACAGAGGTTGACGTACTCTCGCTTCCACTTACACTCGTGCTGGTACTTTCACTCTCGCTCGCGGATGTGCTTGTGCTCTCGCTCTCGCTTACACTTGTGCTTGTGCTTTCACTTTCACTTACAGAAGTCGACGTGCTTTCACTCTCACTTACGCTGGTCGAGGTACTCTCGCTCTCACTTACGCTGGTCGACGTGCTCTCGCTTTCACTTACACTGGTACTTGTACTCTCACTCTCGCTTACGGAGGTACTTGTGCTTTCACTCTCGCTTACGGAAGTCGACGTGCTCTCGCTTACGCTAGTAGATGTGCTTTCACTCTCACTTACACTCGTGCTCTCGCTCCCACTTACTGAGGTTGATGTACTCTCGCTTTCACTTACCGAGGTGCTGGTGCTTTCACTTTCGCTTACCGAGGTTGATGTACTCTCACTTTCGCTTACAGAAGTACTCGTACTTTCGCTCTCACTTACCGAGGTACTTGTACTCTCACTTTCGCTCACGGAAGTTGAGGTGCTTTCACTCTCGCTCACGGAGGTACTTGTGCTTTCGCTCTCACTTACTGAGGTCGACGTACTCTCGCTTTCGCTCTCAGAAGTTGAGGTGCTTTCGCTCTCGCTTACACTTGTGCTCGTACTTTCACTCTCGCTCACAGAAGTTGACCTGCTCTCACTCTCACTTACCGAGGTTGACGTACTCTCGCTTTCACTTACACTCGTGCTG
>CAJTNT010000017.1 GCA_910577785.1 uncultured Lachnospiraceae bacterium
TTTAAACATTCATACTTATAAACATTCGCATGGAGGAATGTCTGCTTACAGCGGATAGGGGTGTCCTGCAGGGTGCGCTTATATGTGGCATGTAACTTTCTGCTTTCCATTCCGCATTTGGGGCAACGACATTTATTTTGTCTGGACTTAATGAATATATGGAGGGTTTCCATATCCTCTTTATGGTCATAGACATAATAATTTCCATCCAGAAGAAAAGAATAATCTGTTGTTTCTTTATATTTCATTGTCATCCACATCCCATTTCGTCATATGATAGTAATATTTTACCATAAATACCTTAATTTGAGAAATACAATATCGGAATTAAAGGCAGATATTTTCATACCTGCCTTTAACAGAATACCCAAAGCTTAGAAAGAACCTTTTCTGCTATCCCTCCTGATTTTATTTGCAGCGGTGGCGGAAATGATGCTGCCCTCGCTGCTTGCCCAAATGATTAACAGCGGGGTAGCCAATTTCTCGCAACGTACCATTTTCCTACTTGCCGCTGTAATGGCAGGCGTTACAGCGCTTGCCTGTACCGTCAATTTCCTGTCCCTGCGGATTGCCGCCCGCATCTCCACGGATTTTTCTGCCGGACTCCGTGGGCAGGTTTTTGAAAAGGTGCAGAGCTTTTCTGCCGCTGAGCTTGATAAGTTTGGTACGGCCA
Organism: uncultured Lachnospiraceae bacterium; assembly: GCA_910577785.1. Taxonomy (GTDB): domain Bacteria; phylum Bacillota; class Clostridia; order Lachnospirales; family Lachnospiraceae; genus Petralouisia. The sequence goes on from CAJTNT010000017.1 coordinate 674, forward strand.
GTTTAATCACACGAAGCACCTCAGATATTACCAATATCCAGAATTTCCTTACAATGTTCCTACGTATTGGTATTCTGGCACCCATGATGGCAATTGCGGGCCTGATTTTCTCCTCTGCTACCGGCGGGCAGGTCAGCTCTGTCCTCACTGTTGCAATCCCGGTATTATTGGTTGGATGCGGCATTGTAATTCTGTTCGCATCCCGCTATTCGATAAAACTCCGGCAGAAGCTGGATCGAATCAACCAGCTATTTTTGGAAACCCTAGAAGGCATCCGGGTCATCCGCGCGTTCCATAAGCAAAAGACGGAAATCCTCCGGTTCGGCCAGGCAAATAGCGATTATGCTGCAACAGCAATGACATCGGGACGAATTACAAGCCTTTTGCTGCCGGTCATCAATGTGATTTTTGGCGTAACTACAGCAGCGGTTTTAGGGATTGGCGCACATTATATAGAAACAGGCGCCATGGAGGTAGGCTCCCTGGTGGCCAACAGCCAGTATATCAGCATGGTATTGATGTCGGTTATGATGCTTGCCCTTGTGATTATGATGTTTCCTACGGCGTATGCCTGTGCAGGGCGTATTGCAGAAGTATTGGAAACGGAAACCAGCATTCAGGATGGATCCTTCTCTTTGCAGAAGCGCCCTTTCCGTTCTACGGTAGAATTTCGCCATGTGACTTTTGCCTACCCCGGAGCGGCGGAGCCGATTTTAAAAGATATTAGTTTTGAAACGCACCCGGGAGAAATAACTGCAATCATCGGCGGAACGGGAAGGGGCAAATCCAGCATACTGAAACTGATTCCACGCCTGTACGATCCTTTATTCGGAGACGTCCTGATTGACGGCGTAAATGCCAAAGAATATGCACTGGACGAGCTCCGCTCCCTCATCGGATACGTCCCCCAGAAAAATGTCCTGTTTTCCGGCGACATTGCCTCCAACCTGAATTTCGGGAAACAGGATGGGATGGAACAGGATTGGCGGAGGGCTGCAAGCATTGCGTGTGCCGAAGAATTCATCTTGAAAAAGGAGGACGGGTATCATGACAGGATCGCACAAGGCGGAACAAACCTTTCCGGCGGCCAGCGCCAGCGCATAGCCATTGCAAGGACGGTTATGAAAAATCCAGAAATCTATTTGTTTGACGACAGCTTTTCGGCTTTAGATATGAAAACCGACCAGGCACTGCGCAAAAACCTGAAGGCCGCCATGGGAAATGCCACGGCCATTATGGTTGCCCAGCGGGTCAGTACGATTTTGGATGCAGACCGCATCCTGGTGGTTGACGACGGACGCATCGTAGGCCAAGGAACCCACAAAGAACTTCTGGATACCTGCCCCCTATACCGCGAGATTGCGGAAATACAATTAGGAAAGGAGGCGGTCTGACATGAAAAAGCATACATGGAATCGGCTTTTTGGATATCTGAAGGCCTACCGTCTGCGGCTGTTCTTCGTTCTGCTATTTGCTTCCGTCAGCACGGTTTTTACGGTTATGGCTCCATTTGTGATCGGCAAGGTCACGACAACTCTGTTTGACAGCATCCGAGATGGCGTGTTTTATTGGAAAACCATTTTTGGGCTGCTTGCAGCGCTGGTATCCCTGTATCTGGCCTCCCAATTTTTTTCGTTTTTACAGGGATTTCATATGGCCAAGATTACCGCAAATGCACTGCACGAAATCCGAAGCGATATTGATGGCAAAATGCACCGGTTAAAGCTTTGTTACTACGATACCCATACCCACGGCGATCTCTTAAGCATAATTACTAACGATGTGGACACCATCAACAATACCGTCAGCCAGAACCTTACCGCTATCGTTACACAGATCATTACCGCCATCGGGATTCTGCTCATGATGCTGGCGATCAGCCCGAAGCTGACACTGATTCCGGTCCTTATGGTGCCCCTGTCCCTGCTCAGCGCGGCAGGCGTTATGAAATCTGGCGGCAGGCATTATGGGAAACAGCAGGAACTTTTGGGGCAGCTGAACGGATATATTGAAGAAATGTATAACGGCCAGCAGGTCGTTCAGTCCTTTCAGTATCAGGAAAGGGCAAAACAGCGTTTTTCTGCTTTGAATGAAAAATTAAAAAATCGTTCCTATCAAGCGGAAACAACCGCAGGAGCAGTCAGCCCGATTACGACTTTCGTAAATGATATGGGCTATATAGCCTGCGCCGCAATGGGCTGCCTAGGCGCCATCGGAGGCTTTATTACCGTGGGAAATGTGCAGGCCATGCTGGAATATACCCGTTGGTTTGCAGAGCCGTTTTCCTCTCTGGCCGGAATGGCCGGCAGCTTCGGCGCGGCAAAAGCCGCTGGGAACCGGATCTTTGCACTGCTGGATGCAGAGGAAGAATTGCCGGACACAGAACACGGTATCCTTCCGCAAGGCCGCTTGGGCAGCGTTACTTTTCAAAATGTTCAGTTCGGATATACACCAGGCCGCATGCTGATGAACAATGTAAATTTGACAGTTAAGCCCGGCCAGAAGGTCGCTATCGTCGGCCCTACCGGCGCAGGCAAAACCACTCTGATCAATCTGCTGATGCGTTTCTATGAGATAAACAGAGGCGCTATTACGGTAGATGGCGTAAATATATGTGATATGCCAAGAGAAGAATTGCGGAACCGTTTTGGTATGGTCTTGCAGGATACATGGCTTTTTGAAGGAACGATTGCCGATAACATAGGATATGCGGAAGAAAATATGGATAGGGACAAAATCATTGCCTCAGCAAAGTCCGCCTGCGCCCATAATTTTATCAAAACGCTTCCCGGCGGATACGATATGGTATTATCGAAAGGGGCAGAAAATATTTCACAGGGCGAGCGCCAGCTTCTCACCATTGCCCGTGCCATCGCCTCCAATCCTGAAATTATGATCCTGGATGAAGCCACCAGCAATGTAGATACCCATACGGAGGTTTTAATCCAGCGGGCTATGGCACGGCTTATGAAAGGGCGCACCAGCTTTGTGATTGCCCACCGCCTTTCTACGATCCGTGACGCCGATATGATTTTGTATATGGAGGACGGGGATATCAGGGAAGCGGGAAACCATCAGGAACTGATGGAAAGAAACGGAAAATACGCCGCCCTGTATAACAGCCAGTTTGCATAAAACTACGGTTTCCACAGCCAGCAGAAGCAGCAGGGCATACCGCCGTACCTCCCAGGCAGTGGCGGCTCCTGCAAGCCGCCAAAACGCTTACGAAGAATAGCTCTCCAGGAAATTATAAAGCTGCTCCTCGCTTTCGATTACCTTCCCCTGCTGGATTTCCTGCCGGAGCTCCTCCGGCAGTTCATCCAGCAGGATCCCCGTCGTGGAATAGCGGGTCTTGCGGTCTGCCTCGTAGACCGCCACAAAGCCATCCTCTTCTAGCAGTACAAACCCTTCCGGCTCCACCACCTTCAGGCTCTCTTTCACCTCTGCTTCCTGGCGTAGGAATTCCTGCCGTGCCAGCAGCATCTCATTTTTTTCCTGCAGCAGCTCAATACGCTTCTCATAGCTGCCCAGGCTCTCCCTTGTCCCCGCAAAATACCCCATCCCTCCCCCAAGCGCCAACGCTGCTACACTAACCATTAATAAGAAACGGATACTACATTTTTCTTTCATCGCAAACTCCTTTTTATGTAGTATCCGCTTTTTTCCAGATTTTATTCAATTTTCCAGATCAGAAAGAAAAATGACCCGCATTCGTATTGACTTCACTGTCTGTAGCGCTGATTATTGAGGTAATGGTGATCTTATCCGAAGGGTTGCTTTCATTGGTATACTCCACTCCCCAGCCGAAATTATTGCTGCGGCCGTAGCAGACGGTACCGGCATAGAGATATGCTGGCAGCTGCTGCAACGTCATTTCTCTTTTTTCTCCTGTCTGCTGCCCATTGCGGTCCCTCATGAAGAAGTAATAGATGAGGGCGGCAACAATCACAAGTCCCACAATTCCGGCAATTAGCCCCTTGAATACCCAGAGAAGCGCATGGATAGCCAGCGCAATCCCCTTTCCCCTCCCGTCTTTTTTGGAAATCAGCGTCAGGATTACTCCTACCGCCGTGAGGGCAATGCCAAAGAGCGGAGCCGCAACCCCAATTCCAAGGGCTGCCGCTGTACCCTTCAAAAATTCATAGAGAATAACCCCCACCAGCGTGGCGAGACATTCCGCGTTTTGCTTAATCAATTGATTCATAATCATCTTATCCTCCCAAGTATCTTTTTCTATCCCCTAAAAAGTAATCTACATCAGCTTCAGCTTCTTGGCAACCTTCACAATCATCCCCCCCATCGGGAAACTCCGCAATTCATTTTCCCTAAGCCCGCGCAGGAGCAGCAGCACAATGCCATACACGCAGACCCCTGCCACAATGGACAGCACCGTCGCCACCATATTAATCCCCAGCGCCTTCATCAGCAGGGCATACACCCCATAGACCACGGCGCCCATAATCAGCGCAGAGATCGCCGGCACGATAAACGTCCGCCGGACTTCCTGCTGGTACTTGAGGTACCTGCGAATCGCCCTCCCGTTGAGTATGCACATCATCAGGGAGAAGAAGGTATTCGCCCACACCACGGCATAGATATTCAGATTCAGCGCATACATCAGCGCTACTAACACACTCATATGTACCGCCAATGTAATCAGGGCATTCTTCACTGGCACGTTCATACGATTAATCCCCTGCAGGATCCCATTGCTGAGGGTAGAGAGGGAATAGAAGACAATCGAAACTGCCCCGATCTGCATCATATGTGCCGGCATTGGGCGGCTGTCATGGAACAGAAGCTGCAGGATTGGCGAGGCCAGCACGCCCATCCCCACGGCACAGGGGATGGCAATTACCATGATAAAACGGATTGAATAGCCCACCTTCCTCTTTACCTGCGCGATATCCTTGCCGGCGAAAGCCGTGGACAGGCTGGGCACGCAGGAAGCAGACACGGAGGATGCAATGGCAATCGGCACATTCACCAGTACCTTGTATTCCCCCACATAGATGCCCCACATCGTGCTGTACTCCCTGGACTGGTATCCCTGCAGATCGGCGATATGCTTAAACACGCCCATGTCCAGGAATGAGGTAATATTGTAAATCGTTGTGCTTAAAAGCACCGGCACAATTGTAATCAGCAGCACATGGAAAATCCTGCCATAACCCTCTACACGCTTGCCTTTGTCCTTCTGTACGCCCCGCCGCAGGTTTGGGCGGTAGCTGATAAATACAAATACCGTAAATAAAAATGCGGCCAATGCCCCCATTCCTGTGCCAATGGTGCCGCCAGCAGCCCCATAGGCCTCGGCATATGTGGAAGGGTTCCCCAATACAGCCCCGATCTTCGTGCCATATTGGTACAGCATGTAGGCTGTCCAAACGCTGATCCCGGCATTGACAATCTGCTCAATCAGCTGGGAGATAGCGCTGGGCATCATCGTGCCCATACCCTGGAAAAATCCCCGCATGACGCCCAAAAGCGCCACAATCAGAAGGGTCGGCGCCAGGACGCGCAGGGCAAAGATGCTCATCGGCGTCTTTACGACATAAGCAGTAATCACCCCTGCGCCAAAATAAACCACCAGGCCGGCGGCCGTACCGGAAACTAGGGCAAAAATCAGCGCCCCCTTCAGGATACGGTATGCATTCCTCCTCTGCCCTTTTGCCATCCGTGTGGACACTAATTTGGAGACAGCCAAAGGCAGGCTGTAAGAGGAAATCAGCAGCAGTATGCTGTAGATTTCCATTGCGGTCCCATAGTAGTCGTTGCCGATATCGCCAATAATTGCCTTTAGCGGTATCCTGTACAGCAGGCCGATCACACGGCTGATAATAGAAGCCACCGCCAGTATGGAGCCTTGCACAAGAAAATTCGATTCTATTTTTTTCTCTTTACCCATGCCAGATCCCTCAACCTTTACTATCTCTTGTTCTCCTATGCATCCTTATTCCTGTGAAGCCCTTGCCGCATCCATAGCCTCTTCATCCGTATAGACGCCGAAACGGTCTTTGTACTTATTTCTTACGATACACACCCATGTCTTCCCCTGGTTCAGGGTAATCTCTTCCCCATCCTGGCTAAAATAGCGTGCCGGGGAATCCTCGCCGTCCTTCGTCCAGGTCACCGGCTCCATCTTGCCGTCCGTGATGAAATACCCGTCCCCGCCAGACATAGTGTCAATGTCCAGATATCCATTCTGGTCCTTATAGGACCAGTCGCAGTACTGCACCAAAATATTCTTCACTGCCAGCTGCTTGTCATTATTGCCGTCGATCTGCTTGTCCCCAAACTCATAGCGGTAGTAGAGGCCGTCCTTTTTGTCATAGACAAACCAGGGCTTTAAGATAAAATACCCCGGGCTTACCACCTGGGCGTCCTCCCCTCCTTTGATCTTTACCGGCTTATCGTCTTCTGCAAACTTATAATGGCCCGTGTAGCCTTCGGCAAGCTCCGTACGGTAGCCCTTCTCAGCAATCCCTGCATTAATGCCGTCCTCGCTGGTATAGGCATTGTGAGGCGCCTTGCGGTCATCTCCCCTGTAGAACATGATATCCTCAATCCGATAATCCAGGCCGCTTAAGTTGTGTACGTCATCCCTGGCCAAAACCGGCTCTGCGTAGACCGCCTGCCCATAATGCCCATAAATGGCGTCAAATTCCTTAGCAAAATAAATAAAATAATGGCGGCAGCTGCGTACGGATCCGATCCGCTCAAGGCCGGAATAATCCTGGAAAACGGCCATCAGGCGGGTATAGGATCCCTCCACAGGCACTTCATAGATCACGTCCGCCTGGGAAATCCCGTACTGTGGCAATGCCTGCGACGTATTGCCAATCATCACAGCAAAGGGGCGCTTGGCAGCCAATTCTTCATCGATCCATTCCCCTGTCAGATAACTCTTGGCCATGCCTTCATGGCTCTCTTCCTCTGGTTCTGGCTCGGGTTCCGGCTCTGGCTCAGGTTCTGGCTCCGGCTCGGGTTCCGGTTCTGGCTCCGGCTCTTCCTGGACAACCGGCTCCGGCGGCGCTTCCTCCTCCTGTTTCTTCCCGCAGCCTGCCGCTAAGGCAAGCGTACACACTGCAACCAACAGCAAAAGCATACGTTTTTTCATCTCTGTTTCCTCCGAATATTCTCTGCGTTTTTACGCCCCAGAGCTTCCCGGGCATGCTTATTTCCCTCTGCCCTGCAGGCGATTCGCTGCTATTCACGGCCTAAGGAGGCCGCTTATAGCAACACGATAGGAACGGCGCTTCCCATTCCATCAAGATTTTCCTGGCTTCCCTACTCCCCCGCAGGATACCTCAGCGGGCAATCCCCATCCCATCCAGGATTTCCTTCTGCTTTTTCTCCATCTGCGCAGCCTCCTCCTCTGTCTCGTGGTCATAGCCAAACAGATGCAGCATGCTGTGCAGGATCAGGAAAGCATATTCCCTCTCCTCGCTGTGGCCATACTGCCTGGCCTGTTCCCCCACCTGCTCCACATTCAGCACAATGTCGCCCAGCATGGCCTCCCCTGTGTCGGGGTTGAAATTATCCCCATCCAGCTCCAGGGCTTCAAAATCCCCCGGGCTGCCATAGGCAGCCATGGGAAAGGAGAGTACATCCGTAGGGCGGTCAATCTGGCGGTGTTCCCGGTTCATTGCCTGGATCGCCTCTGGCGAGACCAGGAGCAGCCCCACTTCCGCCTCATAGGGAAAGCCCTCGTGCGCAAGAGCCGCCGCCACCACCTTGCGCGCCAGCTTCTCATGGTCAAAAGGGAAGGACGCCTCCACTTCTGTTTCTATTGTCACTGTCACAGCAATCCTGCCTCCTTAATTAAGTAATCCCTGATTTTCAGGAACATATTCATACTGCAGCCAGAACGGTCATACAGGCCCGCCGCAGAATTCTCATTCAGGGTCTGATATACCAGGATGTCCTGGTTCCAGCTGTTGGACTGGGTTTCTGCCTTCATCACTTCAAACTTTGCCACCAGGCTGTCCACAATATGTACAATCGCAGATTCTACTGTGGAGGGAAGCTTTTCTCTGCCATAGTATTCGCTTAAAATCTCCACCACTGGCCTGGGGAGATGGCTGCTTTTGGCAAGCGCCACCCCATTTTCCACAAACGGCTCCCCGAGCATCCTGCCCAGGCGGTAATAAAAGCCGCCGGCAGATGCCACGTCCGGGTCAGCCCCCACGAGGCTGGCACATGCCCCCGCAAGCCGGGAGACCTTTTTGGCATGCTCATAATCAATTTTAGAAAAATTGCGCACATCCTGCACCAGCCCAAAATCCTCCTGGAGGATTCTTTCTACCTGCTCCTTCGGCGCTTCCAAAATCCTCCGATGCAGCGCCGGTCCAAGGACTGCGCCTGCCACGCAAGAAACCAGCCCGTTGCCTGCGCCAAGGGCAAGCACGTCCCACTCCAGGATCCCCTTATGCGCAAGGTAGGAGAAAAGGAGCACATCCACAAAGGTATAGAGGAACAGGAACACTGCCTTCCATGGCAGGTTCTCACGCGCCTCCAGCAGATAGGCCGCCAGGCATCCCCCTGCCGCCAGCAGGATGCTGCATAAGAAGCTGTAAATATCCCCCTGCCCGCAGAGGGCGTATACCATCCCGTGGAACAGGCCAAACAGCATCCCCAAGAAAGAATTGGAGATAATTGCCATCCCCATGGACAGCACAAGCAGCGGCCTTGCAAACTCTGGCAGGAACAGCATCCCCAGCGCCCCGGCGCAGGTGAGGCCATGCCAGAAGGCAATCTGCCTATAATTGCCGGCCTTCTCATAAAACCAGCCCCGCTGCCGTCGGCACAGCTCCATGCCGGCCAGCAGCGCCGTATAATAGAGTATGCCCACAAAAGCCAGTACCAGGATCTGATCCATCACCTGCCCGGTAAGAAAGCCAGCCACAACGCCCTCCGCTATGCCAAAGGAAGCCATCAGCATCAGCATAAACGCAATGCCAGCTTCGTCCTTTTGCCGCCTTCTCTTTCCCGCCTTCCTGCCGCTTTCTTCGCTGTCCGTTTCACTCTGCTGGGAAACGCCTTGCTCCCTAGCCTCTCCGCCCTCTCCCACGTTCCCGGTTTCTATCTCGTTCTTTGGATCCTCTTTTTTCCTGTTTCTCATAGTCCTCATAAGCCTTTACAATTTTTTGTACCAGGGGATGGCGCACCACATCGCTGCTGGTAAGCCTGCAGATGCCAATTTCCTCCACATTCCGAAGCACCCGCAGAGCCACATCCAGTCCCGACACACTGCCAGGAGCCAAGTCCTTCTGCGTGGCGTCCCCTGTCACCACCACCTTTGACCCGAAGCCGATACGGGTCAGGAACATCTTCATCTGTGCCGGCGTGGTATTCTGTGCCTCATCTAAGATAATAAATGCATTGTCGAGCGTCCTTCCGCGCATATAGGCCAGGGGCGCCACCTCAATCAGCCCTTTTTCCATATTCCTCTGGAAGCTGTCCGGCCCCATAATCTGATGCAGCGCATCATAAAGGGGACGCAGGTAAGGGTCTACCTTGCTCTGCAGATCCCCTGGCAGGAAGCCCAGCTTCTCCCCCGCCTCAATCGCCGGGCGGGTAAGGATAATCCGGCTTACTTCTTCCTTCTTGAATGCCGTAATTGCCATCGCCATTGCCAAGTATGTCTTGCCCGTGCCGGCAGGCCCCAGCCCAAAGACAATCATCTTGCTGCGTATCTCTTCTACATAATTCCTCTGCCCCAAGGTCTTTGGCTTCACCGGAGCGCCGCTGATGGTGTGGCAAATCAGTTCCTTGTCAATCTCCACAAGCGCCGATTCCTTCTCTTCAAACGTAAGGGCAATCGCATAATCCACATTCTGCTCCGTAATCTGGCTGCCCCGCTGGGACAGCGCAAAGAGCTGGGCAAAAACCCGGGAGGCCTTCTGCACATCACGCTCAGCTCCCAATAGCTTCATTTTATTCTCCCGCATGGCCACCGTAACGCCAAAGGCGCGCTCCACCTTCTTGAGGTAGATGTCAAACTGGCCGAACACATTCGTCATATGCTCCGCGGGGATATCAATCACCGTTTCCATCAGACTCATTTTCTATCTGCCCCTCCTGCTGCGTATCTGTCATTGCCGTCGCCCTGCGCACCCCAATCGGCTCAATCACCCGGACTGTCCCAGAAGCGATGCAATTTTTTTCATCTGTTACTATCATAACATTATTTTCTATAATTTGAACCCCTTTTTGTGCTAATTCTTTACAAAATTCATCTAAATTTTCCTCCGCAAGCTTTTTGGCCTCCGCTTCCCCATATTTTTGCCGCTCCAGATGGTATTCCTTGTAAGTCTCTTTCCAGAAAACCAGCGGCAAATAAAAGCTTTCCCCAATTTTCACGTCGTATTCATCCGTGACCACATCATACTTGGAAAAGTTCTTTGAAAAATGCGGGAGCATCCCCTGCTTCTGGAACAGGCGGATCCCATAAGCGCTGCTTTCCTCCCCGCTGAACCGTTTCACCTCATGCCAGAGGGAGAACCTGTCTTCATAACGGTACTCTGTGATCCCCAAAATATCTGCGTCTGACATACAATACTGGTAAGACGCCACCTCCCCATTGTCATTGATGACCGGGTTCTTCCCCTCCACCAGCAAATCGCCTGCATGGACTTCGGCTCCTTTCTCTACATAGGGCGTCCCCTGCCGCGTGAGGATGCTGTACACAACGGCGTCCTTATCCGCCACCAGGTCGCTTGGGACGCCGTCCGCCTCCCTCTGGTCTGCCGCCTGCTGGTTAGTGGCCAGGTTCTCCTGCACGTCAACCACCAGCATGGTCCCTTGCAGCTTCACGGAAGCCCAGATGATATCTGAAAACCCCGCCCTCAATTCCTCCTCAATCCCCTCACAGTCTATTTTGCTTTTTAACAGCCCGTGGTATACCTGTTTGCTTTCCAGAAATTTAAGAATGCTGCTGTCTGTCTCGTGCAGGTTGCCGTTGACTTCAATCTTCCATACAAAAAGGGACATCCCATAGATCAGCCCGCAGCACAGGGCAATCCCTGCGAAAAACAGCTTCCGCTTTCGGTAGCGCCGCATAGCGAACGGCAGCCCCACCCGCTCTATGATTACAATCTTTGTCCTCGTTTTCCGCAGGATAGGCCTAAGCTGCCGCACCCCCCGTACGCTGATACAGAACTCATACTGCCCTTCTACATGCTCCATATTCCAAATCAGGATATCATGGTTGCTGCACAGGTTCAGGAAACGCTCCGGCGCATACCCATAGAGCCGTACCCGGACATAGCCTTGCAGATATTTCAGCCTGTCGATTAACACCTGGCTCCCCCCTTACCCATCGTATAAGATTCCCTCAATGACGCCTGTGATCTTCATTTCCTCATGCGTATAGTATTCCACGGCCAGCCGCTCTCCGCGGACCGTCACCTGGCATCCCTTGGCCTGCAGCCGTATCTTCTCCCTGGTATACTCAATAATCCCCCGGTAATTCTCCACCAGCACCTCGCCGCGCCCCATGGCCGTCACAATCACTGCCCCATAAAAAATATCCCGCGGGAGCTCTAACGATTCCACAATATTCGATTTTACATGTTCCCTTACCTGCGTAAGCCTGTTCTTCTTTGCTCTTTCCATACTACACTATATGAAGCATCCCGCAGCAATATGCCACACAGTAAATATCCCCCACAGTAAACCGCGGGGGATACTCTATTTCCCTTATTCTTAATATTTCCCAAACTCGCCGTCCAGCGAAATAATCTTCTCATTGTCATTCCCAGCCTTGAAGGAATCGACCTTATGTCCCCCTCCCCCAATGCTGCCGCTGCCGGACTTGAGCTTATAATTGCCTACCAGGGTGCGCAAAGTAGCCGCCTGATTGGAGAGTTCCTCGCTGGCTGCCGCACACTGCTCGCTGGTCGCAGAATTGGTCTGCGTCACCTGGGATACCTGGCTAATCGCCTGGTCAATCTGCGTCACGGCCGTAGCCTGGTCATTGGAGGCCGTAGCAATGCTCTGCGTCAGATCCACAACTTTCTCAATTTTCTCCATAATCTCAGAAAGCGACTCACTGGTTTCCTCTGCCAGCTTAGAGCCCAGGCTGACCTTGTGGATAGAATCTTCAATCAGCTCTGCCGTTTCACTAGCCGCAGACGCGCTCTTGCCGGCAAGGCTGCGCACTTCCTCTGCCACAACGGCAAACCCCTTGCCATGCACGCCTGCCCTTGCAGCCTCTACTGCCGCGTTCAGCGCCAGGATATTGGTCTGGAACGCAATATCGTCAATCACCTTGATAATCTTGGAAATATTCTCCGAAGACTCATTGATATCTGCCATAGCGCTCATCATGCCTGTCATGCGCTCATTGATATTGATGGCTTCCTTGCCTACCGTTTCCACCAGCTCATTGGCCTCATTCACCTGATCCACATTTGCCTTCGTACTCTCGGCAATTTCGTTCATGGAAGCTGTAATCTCCTGTGTGGCGCTGGCCTGCTCTGTTGCCCCCTGTGCAAGCGCCTGGCTGGCGTCAGATACCTGCTCCGCCCCCACGGTCACCTGCATGGTAGATTCACGGATATCGGAAAGCATGCGGTTGTTCTCCCGCAGGATATTCTCCAGGGCATTCCCCAGGATATCCTTGCTCCCTTTCGTCTTCACATCAGCCGTCAGGTCACCGACAGCAATCATTTCTGAGATCCCGCCCTGGTATTTGATGTTGTCAATAATCATCTGGAACTCATCCATCAAATCGCCAAATTCATCATCCCGGATCTTATTCAATGTGATATCCACGTTGCCCATAGCTATTTCCTTGGCCGCTTCGCTTAAGGCCTCCAGCGGCTTTTGGATTTTCTGTAAAATATCCCGCCCCAGCAGCACGATAAACCCTACTGTCACCAGGGTCACTGTCACAATAATAACCTCTTCTGTCACCGTATCGGCGTCTACCCGCCTTAAAAGATTAAAGCTGCTAATCCCCAAAATCAGGATCAGTACGCAGATTATCCCAAATCCCCCCATCAAGCGGGTTCTCATTTTTATATCTTTCATTTTCTCTTCATCCTCCTTTTAACAATGATACCAGATTTACTCCAATGACATTGGCTCTTCATCCCGAATAAGTTTTTCCGGATCCAGTAACAGCTTCACTTCGTCTGCAACCCTTACCAGGCCAAAGACATATTTATCCCTGCCGCTTACAGACTGGTTCAAAGATGGAGGCGGAATAATTTCTTTTTCATTGATGGTAATGACATCTGCAATCTTCTCCACAATCAAGCCTACCATAGTTGAATTCACGTCAATCAGAATAATGCAGGTACGATCCGTATACTGCACAGGTTCCTGACGGAAGCGTACCTTCACGTCTATGACGGGGATAATCTTCCCACGGATATTAATCAGCCCTTTAATATAATCTTCCACTTCCGGAACCCCGGTGATTGACTGTATGTTGACAATCTCATTTACATAGTTGATGGCAATGCCATAGTACTCATCACCTATCTGGAAAGTCATATATTTCCCTTTTTGGGCATCCTCGTCTGCGTTCCCTTCTGCCTCTAATCCTTCCAAATCGTCCATCATTTCTTCTGCCATGCCCTATCTCCTTTCCTGATCCATAATCAGCCCTGCGATATCCAGGATCAATGCGATGCTGCCATCGCCCAATTGGGTACAGCCCGAAAGCCCCTGTACCTTCTTGATATAGGAAGGAATCGGCTTCACCACGATTTCCTGTTCCCCAATCAAGGTGTCAATGAATATGCAGACATATTTATTCTCATGCTCCAATACGACGACAATGCCGTCTTCGGAATCCATATCTTCCTCTGGCTCCCCTTCTTCTAAATGGAACCTCTGGTTCAGGCGGATAAACGGATAACATTCTCCCCGGAGCATAACATACTCTTCCCCATCCGGCTCCTTCACCAGCATCTCCTTGCTGAAACGGACAAATTCCTTGATGGCATTCGTCTCAATGACAAAGGTAGAACGGCCCACTTCCATGACAATCCCATTGATGATCGCCAGGGTCAGCGGAATCTTCAGCGTCATCTCAGAGCCTGCCCCTTCCACGCTGTCAATCTCCAGCTTGCCGCCAATCGTCTGGATATTCTTTACTACCACGTCCATGCCCACGCCACGGCCGGAATACTCTGTCACCTGCTCTTTGGTGGAAAATCCGGCATAAGTAATAAACTGATAAATCTCCTTGTCTGTAAAATCAGACATGGGACGGTTGCCGATGAGGCCGTTTTTCAGCGCCTTGTCATACAGGACCTGCTTATTGAGGCCTTTCCCGTCATCCTTTACAATCACATATACCTTGCCGCCCTCGTTCTTGGCTTCCAGGGTAATCTTGCCCTTGGGGTTCTTACCGGCAGCAATGCGGTCTTCCTTGGCCTCAATCCCATGGTCTACGGAATTGCGGATCAAATGCATCAGCGGGTCGGAAATATGCTCAATGATATTTTTATCCACTTCCGTATTCTCACCGATAACTTCCAGCTCGATATCCTTCCCCAGCTTCCTGGACACATCAAAGACGATGCGGTTCATCTTCTGGAAGGTATTGGTCAGAGGCATCATACGCATAGACATAATCACATCCTGCAGCTCGGTGGTAATCTTGGACAGCTGGCTGGCTGCCTTCTGGAAGTTGGACAGGTCAAGCCCAGGCACTTTCAGATCCGGGTTCTGCAGTACGACGGCCTCCGAAATGACCAGCTCGCCAATCATATCCATCAGGGAATCCATCTTCTCCACATTTACGCTGATATAAGACTGCTTGGGGCTGTTCTTCGGCTGGTTCTTGGCCAGCTTCTTGCCTTTGCCCGTCTCCTTGCCCTTGATGACATAATCGCCAGGCGTCGGCTCTTTCTTCTCTTCCTTTTTTTCTTCCTTCTTTTCCCCGTCTTTGGCCTTATCCTTGTCATCCATTTCGATGACAATCGGCGCAGGCTCCTGCTCATGGAAGCCCATCTCAAATTCCTTGGCCGTGCATTCATTCACTTCCACCCAGTCCACGCCAGAGGTATCGCCAATCGCCTCCAGTACCTCTTCCTTGGTACACTGGCATTTAATCAGCATATGGAAGCCATCCTCTAAGATTGCGGCGCCGCTGTCCTCATTGGTAATGATGTCATCCGGCATATACTCCATATCCTCTGTGATTTCCTTGAGCGAATAGACGGCCGTATAGGCGCGGATATTGCACATCTCGGTATCGCTGCGGTAGTAAATGGAAGCCTTATAGTACTTGCTGTCCTCATTCTCCGTTGGCGGGATGTAGAACTGCTTCGGCTCCTCGTGCTGGTTCTCCGGCGGCAGTTCCTCTCCCGTCTGAGCAATCCCAGTCTTAATCTTGTTCAGGAATTTATCCAGCTCCTCAATAATCTGGCTCTCATCGCCATCCGGCGTATCGCCCTCTTTGATCTTATCCAGCTCCGCTGTGATAAAGTCAGCGACATCGAGCACATGATCCACCAGTTCCAGATGCGGAACATTATCCGGATGGGATTCCCTTAAATAGTAAAATACATCTTCCAGCTTATGGGAAACCTTCGTGATATTTTCGTACATCATAATGCCTGAAGAGCCCTTGATAGTATGCATGGCACGGAAAATCTCATTAATCGAAGCATCATCAAAGCAATCTTCATCCTTCTGTTCCAGAACGACATTCTGCAGGGTCTCCAAAAGCTGCTCGCTCTCATAGAGAAATATGTCCAGCATACTCTCTGTATTAAAATCCTCTCCCATGGTTTAGCCCCCTTTCTTCATGTGGTATTCCGCAGCTGCCTGCCATTCCTGCAGCCGCCGGAAAAATTCCATTCAACATTTGCCACTTTTGCTCTTGTCATTCTATCAACTCCAGCTTTCTTAAAATTTTTTCAAATTTATCCAAATCAATGGGCTTCCCAGAATATACGGTACATCCCATTTCAAAGGCCTTTTTTACATTCCGCTCTTCATTCAGCGCCGTAGTCATAATGATCTTCACCCGGCTCTCTTCCGGAATCCTGCGTTCTGTCTCAATATCACGGATTGCCTTCAGCGCCTGGTAGCCGTCCAGCACAGGCATCATGACATCCAGGCAGATTAGGTCATAAGGTTCTTCATCCTCCAAAGCCATCAGGAATGCATCCACGGCTTCCTCCCCATCTACAGTGATATCGCATTCTCCATATTTGCCCAGATAATTGGCCATGAATTTGCGGCTCGCAAAATCGTCTTCTGCCATCAGAATCTTCATATTTCTGTTCTCCTTTCTACGCGGGGCATACTATGCCGGCCTCAGCACGCTGTATACCTTGTTGGCAATCTGCGAAAGCTCTGCCTGGTACTGGACAGCCCCAATGTCATAAGCCACCTTCGGCATGCCATATACCACGCAGCTCGCCTCATTCTGCCCAATGGTAACCGCCCCGGCCTTGCGCATCTCCAGCATCCCTTTTGCGCCGTCCCCGCCCATGCCGGTCAGGATCACGCCTACCGCGTCCTTCCCTGCCGACTTGGCCACGGAAGAAAACAGCACGTCTACCGACGGGCAATGGCCGCTGACCTTTTCCCCTGGCCTGCATTCCACCTGATAGACCCCATTGACCTTAAGGAGGCGCATCTGCTTATCGCCTGGGGCAATCAGCACCTGCCCAGGGAGTACCCGGTCGCCGGTCACGGCTTCCTTCACCGCCACCTGGCACTGGTTGTTCAGGCGGTTGGCATACATCTGCGTAAAACCGGGCGGCATATGCTGCACAATCACGACGCCTGGGATATCCCGGCGGAACTGGCGTACGACCTCAAAAATCGCCTCCGTCCCCCCTGTGGAAGCCCCAATGGCTACAATCATATTGTTGTTCCATGCCGTGGAGGCGCGGTTCACGGGGAAGGACTCCGCACACTTCATCCTCCCCACCTTGACCGTGGACGCGATCTTGATCTTGGTGCCCAGTTCTTTGCGCAGAAAGGCGCTGACCTTATCCCGCTCTATGCTATTCGGCTTGCAGACAAAATCCACTGCCCCTGCCTCCATGGCGTCAAACACCTTCTCACTCAGAGCGCTGATGACCACGACTGGCAGCGGGTATTGCGGGAGCAGCCTCCGCAGGAATTCAATCCCGCCCATCCTCGGCATCTCCACATCCAGCGTCATCACATCCGGACGGTACTGAAGGATCGCATCCCGCGCCGCATAGGCATCGCCTGCCTGCGCCACCACTTCAATCGAAGGATCCATCCGCAGGCTCTCTACCAACAGATTCCGAAACAAAAGAGAATCATCTACTACTAATACTTTGATTTTCCGCATCCTGTAACCCTGCTTTCTTCACAATATTGTAACTTACCTCATAACAATCCAGCAGGCTGGCCGGATCGTTCTTGTCACTCTGCCAATTCCCTTTTCCTTATTTCTTATAGATAGACGGCTCCACATACTGGAACTTGGTCGCGTTCCGGTTCATGGACTCCGTGGTGCCGATAAACAGATAGCCGCCTGGCGCCATATGGTCATATATCTTATTCAAAAGCTCCACCTTGGTCTTTTCATCAAAATAAATCATCACATTCCGCAAAAACACGATGTGGAATGGCTTCCGGAAAGGAAACGGGTTCATCAGGTTGAACTGCCGGAAGAGGACTTCCTTCTTCAGCTCAGGCTTCACCTGATATTCCAATGGGCTGATCTGCTTGAAGTACTTCCTGCGCCAGTTCTCTGGCAGCGGCTCGATCTGTTCCTTCAGGTAGCGCCCCCGCTGGGCATGCATCAGCACCTTTGTGGAGATATCGGTAGCCAGCACGGTGGTATCCCACATGTGATGGTCAATCCCAAAAAAATCCTTCAGTACCATAGCAATCGTATAAGCTTCTTCCCCTGTCGAGGAAGCCGCAGACCAGATCCGCAGATCCTTGCTTGCCGCCTCTGACGCTTTAAGTTTCGGCAGCAGCTTCTGCTTCATAAACTCAAAATGCTCAAATTCCCTCATAAAATATGTATGGTTTGTGGTCAGTACATTGATTAAGTTGCGGGCTTCTTCCCCCTTGGGGTTCTTCTCAACCTTCGCCATATACTCATCGTACCCGCCATAGCCATGCCGCAGGATATAATTCTCCAGCCTTCCGCTTACCAGAATCTGCTTCCCGCTCAGGTCAATGCCAAATTTATCCTTTACATAGACCACAATCCGGTGAAATTCCTGTTCCGTAATCATTTGCCCAGCTCCTATTGCCTTGTATGCCTGTATCCGCCCTGGTGACTTTTGCAAAAATAAGGCCGGAACCTGCATACTTTTATATTTTAATATGATTCTAACGATTCAGCAGGCCTGCGCATTTCCTGCGCTGGCCGTGAGAAAATGATGCAAGCGTGCCAAACCCCTATGCAATCGCTGCCTAGGAGGGCTCAATAACACACTATACTACATATAGTACTATATTCCCAACTATTTGTCAATTAGTAGGGTTTTGTTAATTTCATTCGTGGCTTTCAGCTGCTTTTCTATTTTTAGGAAAATATTTACAATCTCAGGGTCGAGGATAACGCCGCTGCATTGCTCCATCTGGCGGAGGACGTCTTTTCTGCTGCTGTCTGGGCAGGTTCTTGCCAGGGTGCAGAAAAAATCTGCCGCCGCGGTAATGCGGGCGGACAGGGGGATTTCTTTCCCGCCAAGCCCCTGTGGGCAGCCGCCGCCATCCCAGCGGGCATGGCGGTATCCCGCAATCTCAATGGCCATGGGCAGGAATGGGTTATTGGGCGCATAGGCATGCATCCGTTCCAGGAATGCCACGCATTGCTTTGCATGGCGGCCTGCTGCCAGGAGTTCTTTTTGCCCTAAGGGAGCCTGGCTGGTGCAGAATGTATCAGGGGCAAAGAAATTTCCCAGATTCCGCAGCCGGGAAGCGACTTCGATGGTTTCAATGAAGCGTTCGGATATCTCTTCTGTAAAATCCGGGCTGAACTGAAGGCTCTGCGCCAGCAGGCTGCAGTTGTAGGCCACCGGATCCCCGCCCTCCCCCGCCCCATGGCTTATTTTCTGGCCGGCAGAGCCCTGCGGGGGGCAAGAAGCGCTTTCTTCCTGCGCCAGGGCCGCCAAGGCATAGAGGATATTCTTCTGCTCTTCCTCAATCCTCCTCGCCTGGCTGTTGATGACGCTGTGCAGGCGGCGGTTGCTCAGTTCCAGCTCCTGGCGCATTTTATGCAGCTCCAGGTGGTTGCTCACCCGCATAATGACTTCCGCCATCTCAAAGGGCTTTGTGATATAGTCTACCGCGCCGACTTTTAAGCCCCGCACTTTGTCCTGGCTGGAATCCGCGGCAGAGATAAAAATAATGGGGATATCCCTGGTGACAGGGTTTTTCTTCAGCCGTTCGCAAAATTCATAGCCGTCTATCTCTGGCATAAACACGTCCAGCAGGATAAGCTGAGGCAGGCTTTCGCCTATCTGCTTTGCCGCCTCATTGGCGCTGGCGGCGCACACAGGGCGGCATCCCATTTCCTGGATAATGCTTTCTAGGATCATCCGGTTTGCATCCACGTCATCCACAATCAAAATCTGCGGGGATTCCTCATATTTTCTGTGAAGTTCCATTCCTTCCCTCCGTTTCCTAGGCTGTTCTTCCTTTTCCATTGCCGTCGGCCCTTATTCCGTCTTTTCTGTTGCTGCTGGCTTCTGCCCTTGCATCTGTGCCTGCAGCAGCTCTTTCAGCTTGCCATACTGTTCCATGCTTTTTGCCAGATCTTCCCTGCGGACTGTCATTTCCAGGCGGAACGCAGCCTTTTTGATTTCTTTTGGTCCTTGCTCCACGAAAGATTTAATATTGTGCGTAAATACCTCCGCCTTTTCCCAGGCCCCCACTTCCATGCAGAGCACCAGCTTCTCCATCTTGCTGCTGATTTCCTCTATATTTTCCTTGCTGCCAAAGCGGAAAACCTCCTGCATGCTGTCAAACCTGGCCAGCTCCTGGCTATGGTCCAAACATTCAAACTCCTCCTGCCCTTTGCTTTCCTGGCTGCTTCCCTGTGCCTGGTGCAGCCGGACAGAAAATGAAAAGCTGCTTCCCTTGCCCTTCTCGCTGTCTACGCGGATGGCGCCATGCATCCGTTCCACCAGCTGCCTGGTGATGGCAAGCCCCAGGCCTGTGCCGCCATATTTGCGGGTAATAGAGGCGTCCACCTGGGAAAAGCTTTGGAACAGCTTATCCTTTTCTGCAAGGGAAATCCCAATCCCCGTGTCGGACACCACAAAGAACAGCTCCACCTCATCGTCAAACTCCAAGGTTTTCGTCACTTCTATGCTGATATATCCCACGCTGGTAAACTTGACGGCATTGGAAATCAGGTTATTGAGGATCTGCGCCAGGCGCAGCTCGTCCCCCACCAAATATTCCGGGATCCCTTTGTCCACGTTTACCAGAAGATGCAGGCCTTTGGCATCTACCGCAGGGAGATTTGTCTCCACCGTGTGCTGTACCATCCGGCGGAAATGGAATTCCTTCTGCTCTATGGTAAATTTTCCTGCTTCCAGTTTTGAGAAATCCAGGATATTGTTGATAATCGCAGACATATTGTCACAGCAGCGGGTGATGATGTCCAGGGTGCGCCCCTGCTCCTTGGTAACGCCGCCCTCCCGCAGCGCGCTGGCATGCCCGCGGATCCCATTCACTGGCGTGCGCAGCTCATGGGTCACATTCGCCACAAATTCATTCCGCACCTTCAGGGCTTCCTGCATCTCCTCCTTCATGCGTATAAGCTTACGCTCCGTCTCCGTCTGCACTGCGACATTCATTGCAAACAGCACATTCTGCCGCCCATTCGGGCAGACAGAGACCCGAACCGGAAAACAGGTGCCATTCCTGCGGTACAGAACGCCTTCCCCGTTCCATTCCAACTGGGCAGGGCTTAAGCCGCTCCCGGATGGAAATATTTCCCACAGGCTGGCACCTAGGAGGGCTTCCCCATAGCCGAGGCTATCCTTTGCCTGTTTATTCGCATAACATATGGTTCCGGATGGCTCAAAGATTATAATGATTTCCAGGGCCGCATCGAAAAGCGGGAAGAGATCTATACCCTGCAAGAATTGTTGTTCCATAGTGTTTATCCCCTTTGCCACGATTTTTCTATCAATAGTATACGTTTTGGTTATTTCGGTGTCAAGGGGAAAGGGGAAATGTGCGCCATATTGCATTTTAAATCCCACTGTGATACAATGAGGCAAGTACTAGGATGACAGCCATACAATTTTCATTCCACAGGAAATGTACGGGCTAATTTTAAGATAAGGGAACAGATAGAAATGGATATAAAGCGTATCATTCTTATCAAAGGCGCTGTGGAGACTTTAGAATTTTTCTCTCTGCAGCTGGCCGAGGCATTTACAGAACATAAGATCCCTGCCTGGTTCTGGGACATGAGGGCCCCGCTTGGGAGCCGGGAGGCTTTTTGTGCGCTTGCGGATCTGGACGCTTCTGTGCTTCTGACATTTAATTTTATCGGATTCAGCGGCGAATCCCAGTTCCAGTCCGAACATGGCGGGACGCTTTGGGAACAGTATGGCGTCACGAGCTACTGCATTATGGTAGACCATCCCATCTATTATTACAAGCGCCTGCGCTCCCATATAAGCCATATGCGCCTGGTCTGTATTGACCGCGGCCACAAAGCCTTTGTGGAGAAATTTTATCCGTTTTACGGCAAAGCCGGATTCCTTCCGCTGGGCGGGACGCCCCTGCCAGGGACAGGCATCCCTTTCCAGGAACGTACGACAGATGTTATTTTTACAGGGAATTTCGTCCCCGTAGAGCATCTGATGCCGCATATCCGGCATATGGATGAAGAGAGCAGGGGCTTTTATTTTGATATCATACAGGAACTGATAGAACACCCCTGCATTCCCTTGGAAAAAGCGCTGATTTCCCGCCTGGAGGGGGAATTTCCCCAGATCACCCGGGAAGAGACGCTGTCCTGCCTGCACGGCATGGTTTTCATTGACCTGTACCTGCGCACCTATTTCCGCCAGAAGGTCGTCTGCTGCCTGGCCGACCATGGCGTCCGCCTGCTGGCAATCGGCAAGGACTGGGAAAAAGCAGGCTGCCGCCGCCCGGAAAATATCCGCATGGCAGGCATGCAGGATTCCCTTGCCTGCCTTAAGGCTATGGGAAATGCCAAAATCGCCCTCA
Source organism: uncultured Lachnospiraceae bacterium (assembly GCA_910577785.1). Classification (GTDB taxonomy): domain Bacteria; phylum Bacillota; class Clostridia; order Lachnospirales; family Lachnospiraceae; genus Petralouisia. Next base: position 22,841 of record CAJTNT010000017.1, read on the forward strand.
ACATCATGCCCTGGTTTAAAGATGGCGCGCATGACCGTATTTTTAACGGCATGCTCCAAGGATGCGCCGTGGTGACGGACAGTTCCGCCTACTTAGACGAAATCCTCTTGGAAGGCAGGGACTACGCGGGGTTTTCCCTGGAACACTATGAAGAAGCCGCCCAGAAAGCCAAAGAGCTGCTCGCAGCGCCCGGCAAGGCGGAAGAACTTGCCCAAAACGGCTTCCAGGCAGCCTCCCAGGGGCACACTTGGGCGCACCGGGCAAGCGAGCTTTTGCGTATGATGGAGGGCAGCCATTGCGATCCCAGCTTTGGAACTGTCCAAAAATAACATAGGCGCCTTTAAAATGTTTCTTTCTTACGCCCCTTTACAATCTCCCAGATCAGCTTTTCTGCCTCTGCCGCCTTTTGGGAAGACATATAAAACCGGATCCGTCTCCCATACATGGTATAAATCTCCAAATGAGGCATAATCTCCCATTTATGGGCAGAGGCGCCCAATATCATATCCATGGGAATCTGCACTTTATTTGCCATAATGCTGAATCCGGCGCAGCCTTCCACGCAGTTCCGATAAACCTTCAGATAAAGCCGGCGGCCGTCCCTAACCGTAATCAGGCCAAAAATGCCAACGGCGCCCGCAACGATTACCGAAACGGCATACTGCAGCCTCTCCATCTCCGAAAGGCTGCTGGGGATGGCAAAGAGCGACTCCTCTTCCTCGGAGAAAAAGTTTGGGTCTTCCGCCCGATACTCATGATAGCTCGGCGCCGCAATCAGGCATACCAGATAAAATGCCGCCGCCGCAATCCACAGCAGGCTCAGCGCCGAAAAAGAAACTACTGTCCTCTTTGCAAAGCCATGGCTTTCCAAAAGTACGCCTCCTCTGTTTTTTTCTGTTGCTGCATTCTTTTTTTTCATAGAACTCCTTTCTATGTTTAGGTATGAATGAACGTATGTAGGTTTTATATCTTTTTGTATTATAACTTAAGCCGTTCGTTATTTCAACGTATATATTCAAATTAAGTAAATATTATTTCATATCAAAAAATCCCATAAAACGACAGCGGCGCCTTATAAAATATCAGCGCCGCTACAAAAAAGCGATATGCCGACCCTATTGGGGATTGCATATCGCCTTTTCTTGCCAGCGGCTTTTGGCTGTAATACCAATATTTATACCATACCTTCATGGTAATATGCTTCCAAATTTTTCCTACGCACTGCCAATCCTCTCTGCCAGCCGTTTCCTGACGGCGAAATAACAGATCAGGTGTACCCCTGCCGTCAGCGCCCAGGAGATGGGATAAGAAATATACAAAGACAGCAGGCTATGCTGGCAGCGGAAAACGGTAAAGATCCACAGGATACGGAACCCACAGGCTCCCAACAGCGACACGACCATCGGCATGGCCGCATACCCCAGGCCGCGCAGCTCCCCCACCAGCACGTCCATAATCCCGCACAGGCAGTAGGTCGTACAGATAACAGACAGGCGCAGCAGCCCCACCTGTATCACTTCCGGGTCAGAGGAATATACCTTCAGCAGCCATCCCCCTCCCAGATAAGCCGCCCAGCCCATCACAAGCCCAACGGCCGTCACCATCGCCAGGCACTCTAAAAGCACTTTATGGATCCGGCTAACTTTCCCGGCTCCCAAGTTCTGGCTTGCAAAGCTTAAGGCAGTCTGATGGCAGGCATTCATGGCCATATAGATAAACCCTTCGATATTGGAAGCCGCCGTATTCCCGGCCATCGCCACTGAGCCAAAGGAATTTACGGAAGACTGTATCAGCACGTTAGACAGGGAAAATACTGTCCCCTGCAGCCCTGCTGGAATCCCAATCCGCACAATCTGCAGCACTTTGTCCTTTTCTAAGGCCAGCTTTCTAAGCTCTACCCTGCATCCGCCCTCCATCCGCGTCATGCAGCGCAGGATCAGCAGGGCAGACACTGCCTGCGAGGCTACCGTAGCCAGTGCCACCCCTGCCACATCCAGGTGGAAACCAATGACGAACACCAGGTTCAGCACGACATTGATCATCCCCGCTGCCAGCAGGAAATACAGCGGCCTCTGCGTATCCCCCACGGCCCTTAGGATGGCGCTGCCAAAATTATAGAGCAGGAGTACAGGCATCCCGGCAAAATAAATCCGTATATACAGCGCTGCCTGCCCAAGCACATCCGCCGGCGTCCCCATAAGCGCCAAAAGCTTTGGCGCCGCCAGGATCCCAAACACCATCAGCGCCGCCCCGCAGATCAGGCTTAGGGCAATCGCGCTATGTACCGTCCTGCTCATATCTTCCTCGCGCCCCGCCCCATAAAACTGGGCGACCAACACGTTTGCCCCTACCGAAAACCCAATAAACAAGTTGGTCAGGAGATTGATCAGCGCCGCATTTGCCCCAACGGCAGCCAGCGCAGTATTCCCGGCGAACTGCCCCACCACCACCATGTCCGCTGCATTGAACAGAAGCTGCAGAATGCTGGAAGCCATCAATGGAATGGCGAAGCGGAGGATTTTTGGAAACAGCGGCCCACTGCACATGTCAATTTCATAAGATTTCTGTTTCATATGGACACCCCTTTCCAAGATCGTTGGCACATGAAAAAGAACCCCACAGCATTGATTGCTCAAATGGGGGTTCCCTTCCTTGCTCATTAATTATATTTACGCTTCCTAGCCGCTTCGGACTTCTTCTTACGTCTCACGCTTGGCTTTTCGTAATGCTCTCTCTTACGAATCTCCTGCTGAATCCCGGCCTTTGCGCAGCTTCGCTTAAACCTGCGTAAGGCGCTGTCCAAAGTCTCGTTCTCTTTTACGATCACATTTGACATAGTCTCACCCTAACCTCCCTCCAGTTGTATATTGTGCACATCCAACTGTTTGGGTCATATTTTATTGCACTGCTATTAATTATAACAGATTTTCCATAAAAGTCAACCATTTTTAGCTATTTTTTTCCAAAAATCCTACCATTCAGATTACCATTCACGGCCTTTCCATATAGTGGATGGAAAAATGCGCTTCCCCTGCCTCATCCAGTTCCATCAGCGCATAAGAGGGTCTCCTGCCGTCCTGGCGGGGATAGGAAATGCTTCCGGGATTGAGGGCGACAATGCCCCTGCTCTTGTCTAAAAACGGGCGGTGGGTATGCCCAAACATAACGGCGTCCATGCCCCTGGCAGCCGCCTCCTTGATCAGGACATCCGCCCCCATGGACACATAATAGTAATGTCCATGGGTAATCAGCACCTTGTATTTCCCAATCTGCAGCTCTTTCTCCCGCTCCAGGCTGGAGAAGAAATCATTGTTGCCAAGGACAATCTCCAGCGGGCAGCCGGCTCGTTCGGCAATGTAATCCTCGTACCCCTCCGCGTCCCCCAGATGTATCATCTGGTCAATATGCCCAATTTCCCCCAGGAGTTTCTCCAGGTTCTTATGTACCCTATGGGTGTCGCTTACAATTAATATTCTCATCGCCATCCCCTTACGCCTCCGCCAATCTCTCACCTTCTGCCTGGCCATCCGTGCCTTCCTTCTGCCGGAAGCCATGCCGCACCAGCTGCTGGCGCATGGCGCGCAGCGCTTTCCCACGGTGGCTCAGCTGGTTCTTTACTTCTGGGGGGAGCTGCGCGGTCGAGCAGCCATAGGCATCCACATAGAAAATCGGATCGTAGCCAAACCCATGTTCCCCAGCAGGCTCCCAGCCAATATAGCCTTCCATGGCCTCCCTGGACACGCAGCTCTCCCCGTCCGGGAATACGGCCGCAATCGCGCAGACAAAACGGGCCGTCCTCCCTTCCTTGGGCACTCCCTCCAGGCGGCTTAAGATGGTCTGGTTCTTCACCTCATACGGGGTGCCCTCCCCTAAATACCTGGCGGAATATATCCCCGGCTCCCGGTTCAGGGCATCCACCTCCAGGCCGGAATCATCCGCCAACACCACGGCCTCCTCACCCTTAAGCCCCCTGGCCACTGCCGCCGCCTTAATACGTGCATTTTCCTGGAAGGTCACGCCGTCCTCCACAATGTCTATTTGTATGCCTGCTTCCCCCATGGAGAGGATCTCTGCATCCAGATCGGACATAATCTCCCGGACTTCCCTCATCTTATCTTGATTTCCTGTTGCAAATATTATCTTTTTCATAAGCAATGCCTCCCGCCATTCTTTAACTACGCATTTCCAATATGTTTTCACTGACTGCCAGCCATGCGCAATATGGCCTGATAAAGCCCCTGCGCCGCCCGCCCCTGGTATTCTGCAGTCTTGAGCTTATCCAGCTCTTCCTGGTTCGTCATATACCCCACGGCAACCGAAACTGCCGGCACCCTGCTGCTGCGCAGGACATAATCACGGTTGCCCGGAAATAACCCGTTTGCTTTGCTCCCCAGGGAATTTGACACTTCCTGGAGAAAGATTTCCGCCAGCTGCCTGCTGCCGTCCTCTTTCTCTTCGTCATACATGGCTTCCGTGCCGTTCTCTTCGGACATCTGCCCATCTCCAGAAGAATGGCAATGGATGCTAAGGAAAACATCCGCCCGCACCGCTTCCGCCAGCTGCAGGCGCTGCTCAAAGGAGGGATTTTCATCCTCTGTCCTGGTATAGTACACGCCAATGCTTCCGCCATCCTCCTCCAACAGGGATTTCAGACGGCGGACAATCGACAGGTTCAGGTCTTTTTCCATGACCTGCTGCTTGGTATCCCCAGAGGCGCTCCCGCCATGCCCGGCATCAATGACGATAATTGTCTCATATACCTGCCAGGGCGCAAGGAAATCCAGATGCAGCCAGCCGCCTTCCACGCTGCTTTGCACCTCATAAACGCCATCCATAGCAAGCTCCAGCAGGCCATCCTCCATACGTATGCCCTTAATATGATCCATCCGGCCAACAAAGGGATGTCCATCCAAATAATCCTCCCCTGCCTCTGGGATATGGAGGATGACCTTGCGCTTGCGATAGTCATTTTCCACGGATACCCCTGCCTCCTCCAGCCCTTTGGGAAGCTCCAGGGACAGCTGGGGCCTGCGCACCCCTATCCCAATCCCCGTTCCGGGATCCCCATAGGAGGCGTAGAGCTGCAGGCTTTCCATCTGCTCCCGCCTGGCTTCCCGGCTATGCGCCACAGAAAATTCAGACAGTACCAGCAAAGACGCCAGCAGCAGGCTCAGCAGGGACGCCGTTGAAACCATTAATATCTTCTTCTCCATATGCCCCTAATCTGCCTTCCCCTGTCCCATGATGGGCTTCCCGCCCTCTGCCCCTGCCTTGCCCTGCCCTGCCAGAGGCTTTCCGCCATCGCTCCCTGCATTCGGCTGCGTCTTGGGCCTGGGCGGCTTTGGACCTAGGAACTGGTAGAAATATGCCTTAATCATGCCATTGTAGATCTTACGGTTCTTGTCGGCCTTGCGCCCTATGTACTTCTGGGCATCCTCATAAGCTGTAATCAGATACGCAGACCAGCTGTCCAGGCGGCCCAGCGCCTCCCCAATCTCCCGGTACAGCCCTGGCAGCGTCTCCCTGTCCTCCAAACGCTCCCCATAGGGAGGATTGCCCACCAGAAACCCATATTTCTTGGGGTGGCGCAATTCGCTGAGCGGACGCTGCTGAAAATGGATCAGCTGCCCTACGCCTGCCCGCCGCGCATTTTCCCGGGCTGCCCGGACGACCTGCCCGTCAATATCATATCCCTGGATGTCCGCCGCAATGCTAAGGTCTGCCATTTCCTGGGCTTCCTCTACCATCTCCTGCCACATCTTTGGCTCAATCAGGTTTGTCCAGGATTCTGCCGTAAAGCTGCGGTTCATGCCCGGCGCCACATTGGCGGCCATCATCGCGGCCTCAATGGGAAATGTGCCGCTGCCGCAGAACGGATCCACTAGGATGCGGTCGCCCTTCCATGGCGTCAGCATAAGCAGCGCCGCCGCCAGGGTCTCAGAAATCGGGGCCTTGCCCACATGCGGGCGGTATCCGCGCTTGTGGAGAGACTCCCCCGTCGTATCAATGGCCGCCGTCACCTCGTCCTTCATCAGGAAAAGGCGCAAGGGATAATCTGCCCCATCCTCTGGGAAGCAGCTGGTATGGCAGGCCTGCCGCATCCGCTCCACCATCGCCTTCTTGGTGATGGACTGGATATCCTTGGCGCTGAACAGCCTGCTCTTGACAGACGAGGCCTTGGCCACCCAGAAGCGCCCGTCTGCAGGGATAAACTCCTCCCAGGGGATGCTGCGGATCCCCTGGAACAGTTCTTCAAAAGTCTCAGCATGGAACTGGCCTGCCTTGAGCAGTACCCGCTCCGCTGTCCGCAGAAAAATATTCGCCCGGCAGATCGCCTCTGCATCTCCCAGAAAGCTGACCTTACCATCCTCCACCTTGGTGATTTCATAGCCCAAATCGTAGATTTCTCGTTTCAGCACTGCCTCCAGGCCAAAATGGCAGGGGGCAATCAGTTCATATGTTTTCATGATATGCTCTCCCTTATGTGCGCATTTGAGGCATCCATGGATACTTGGGGCAGATTTCTCTGTCCTTGGATGGATGTTTCGCCTCAGAGTTATCCAGCTACTATATTATAGGTTCCTCCTGCCATTGTCAATAACTTCTCGGAATCTTCAGCCCTTATTTCATGGGGCTTTCAGAATCTATTTTTCAAAAATCACCCACTTTTTCACCCACTTTTTTCTCAAAAACACTTGACAAACCAGTCAAAAAATGCGGCGCTTCGCGCCCTTGATCAAAAAGTACATTTTTTGATTGGAGGCGATTTTTGATGTTACCTTGTAACCCTGGCGGCCATGCCGCCTTTCAGGATACTTTCGTATCCCAATTCCTTAAATTTTACCCTGATCCCTTTGTCCTTCCAAAAAGCACCTGGGATTATATCGTGCAGTTCTGGTATCTCGATCTTTCCCTGACGGATTCCATTATGAAGGAATGTTACTCTGTTTTTGGCCCGGAACCCCGGCTCCCTTCCTGCATGCTGCGCTCCTATCTGCTTGCCTTGAAACTGAAAGTTACTTCCATCACTGTCTGGTGCCGCATGCTTAAGGAAACTCCCCTTTATGCCACCCTCAGCGGGTTCCCTTTTGGCGATACCCCAGGCGTTGGGACTTTTTATGGTTTCTTTTCCCGCATCTGGCAGGATGACTCCAACAGCCTTTCCCCGAAAGACCGGTTCCCTAAAATGAAGAAAACCCCCAGGGGGAAGAAGAAAGGTGATAAGACTCCCTGCGATTCTTCCAGCACTGCTTCAAAACTTCTTCCCCTGCTGGAACGCTGGCATTTAAAGCCTAGGAACCCCTTTTTCCTCATTTTCCGGCTTTATCAGCAGCAGTTCCTGGACCAATCCGTCCACAGGGGGCTGGTTAATCCTTGGCACCTGGCCCTTGCCGGTGACGGCACCCCTGTCCGTACTGCCGCACAGCAGCGCAAAAAGCGCATCTGCCATTGTAAGGAGAATGGCTGTTCTTCCTGTAACTGCAAACGCCATTATTCCCAGCCCGACTGTAACTGGGGATGGGACTCCCACCGGGAATGTTATTTTTTCGGCTACCACCTCTATATGTATGTGGCTTCCGATTCCTTCAGCGGCCTCCCTGTGTTTCCGCTTTTAGAGCGGGCCTCCCGGCATGACATGCTTTCCTTCCTGCATTCCTTTTTCACCATGAAAGCGTATCTTCCGCAATTCCAGATTGAAAAGCTCCTCCTGGATTCTGCACACGACGCTTACGCTGTTTATGATTACTGCAGACGGGAAGATATCACACCGTTTATCGACCTCAACCCCGGACATACCGGGCATTTTACCTATAAGGACGATTTTACAATCGATGACGATGGTGTCCCTGTCTGTAAAATGGGCTTACGTATGCATAAAGATGGGTATGAAGCTGCCAAGCACCGGGCAAAATACCGGTGCCCGAAATCAAACCGGAAACGCGGCTGCTTCTGTGAACAACCCTGTTCACCGGCGAAATATGGAAGGACCGTACACATCTTTACCGATGACAATCCGAGGCTATTTAACATACCGCCAAGGGACTCTAAAGCATGGGAAAAGGAATATGACAGAAGGACTTCCGTGGAACGCTCCAACAAGCGCGAGAAAGAGGACTATAAATTGGAAGACGGCAGGCACCGCTCGACGAAGATGTGGTACTGCCGCCTCTACGGCATCATGATGTTACAGCATCTTGATGCCTGGGAAATGCCATCTGCTGAGGCATTTCAAGAATCATTATTAGGATTGACCACCTAATAATGATATCTTAAGCGATTCCATAAGATTTTTCAAGGCATAGTACCCGCTATGTCCAATGTTTATGTCCATTTTTCTCAAATTTCTTTTCCTGCACGATATTCAGTTGTCAATTTTCAGTTGGTATCTCATTCATTGAGATTCCGAGAAGTTATGTCAATCCCTTAATCTGCGTACATATTTGGGAGCGCGGACTGGATCCCGCCCACGAGAGACATTGTCCGGTATCCCTGGCGGCTTAAGTCTTTTGCCGCCAGCAGGCTGCTGGAGCCCCTGTCACAGTAAAAAAGATACAGTTTCTCTTTGGGCAGGTATTTTGAGAACATCTCCAGATCCTCATATGGTATATTCCTGGCTCCCTCCACATGGACTTTTTCAAATTCTTCCCTGCTGCGCAGGTCGATGACCCATGCGTCGGGATGCTTGCGGTATCTATTAAATTCACGGATCCCAATTGCCTGAAATTCCATAACATCACTCCTTTATGGATTATAAAAACAGATTACCAGAAGTACATCCTGGTAATCTGTTCCTACATTATATTATGCAATTTCTATTGAAGTGGTGCAGGCGCCTTGCCTAGGCATGCTATTTTGCATAAGAATCCCGGCAGTCTGTGCCGCTGGCATTCTTGGCGCTGTTCTGGGAAGAAGAATTCTTCGCATTATTCTTCGCATTGTTCTGGGATGTGGCGTTCTTCGCGCTGTTCTGGGATGTGGCGTTCTTCGCATTGTTCTGGGATGTGGCGTTCTTGCCGCTGTTATGGCAGTCCTTCATGCCATACTCATTTGTCCCATTCGTTCCTCTGTTCTGCATATCACTGTTTTTAGCCATTTTCATTTCCTCCTAAAAGTCTGCCCTCTTTCGGCCCTGCGCCTCTGCCTGGCCCGGAAGGCTTATAGTTTCAGATATATTTCCTGCAAAATCAACAGAATGGATTGCTCCTGCCCTCGCATGGGCGATCCATTCCTTTGCCTTTGCCCTACTAGTATCTGAAAAAGGAGAATAATTATTCATGGATTTTTTATTTTTCTATCCACACCTTCACTGCCTCTCTTTTATGCATGAGAAAAGGCCAGCGGGGGAACCACTGACCTTTTCTATGAGGGGAGTATAAATAATTAATAAGGGGTATAACTTTATAAAAAGAACTCCTGAAGGTGAAATCCTTTTTACAAATAGAATTATACAATGGGTTTTCCCAAATGTCAATAGGTATTTTTAAAAAATTGATTTTTTTCTTCTTCGAATTTCTATCACATTCTTACGTTAGAGTATTACAAGGTTCTATACTCATAACATATATATTATTGGAGGAATCAAATGAAACATTGTAAAATATGCGGGCTTGGGGAAGATTACACCAACATCCGCTTCAACGATGACGGCGTATGCAATTACTGCGAATTCTACGAGGCACATAAAGACATGTTAGAAGATACAGAACAGTTGGAGCAGGCCTTCCGCCAGAAAATGGAACACGCCAAGGCAAAGGCGCGGGCAGCAGGCGCCGATTATGACTGCCTGGTGGGCTTTAGCGGCGGCAAGGACAGCACTTACATCATTTACCAGCTCAAAGAGACCTATGGCATGCGTGTACTGGCTTTTACCTTTGATAACGGCTTTTCAACCGAATACGGCAGGAACAACATTGAAAATGCCCTCGCCAAGCTGCATGTAGACCATATTTCTTTTTCCATGGACGACCAGAAGCTGCGCAAGCAATACTCCGCCTGTGTCAAACTCCTGCATAATTTCTGCTCCGTCTGCTTCCATTATATGCACTATTACAGCTATCGATTCGCCGGGCAGCACAAAATCCCCCTGATTGTCAACGGGCGGACAAGCGGGCAGATCCTGCAGTGCGCCGACAGCACAAGAGGAATTGAGCCATTCGAAAGCTGTAACCACCTGAAGGAATTTGAATACCAGATGTTCCATGGCTTAGAGGAACGCTCCGACCGGGCAGGCCGGATGGATTACCTCAAGGACATAGAAGCAGAGGCCGTTTCCTACTTCGCCTACCATGATGTCAGCGAAGAAGAGACTATGCGCTTTTTAGAAGAAAAAATCGGCTGGGTACGGCCCCAGGGCGTCAGCGGCCATGCCGACTGCTTTGCCCACGCTATGGCTGAGCATATGAGCATTGAAAAGAGGGGGTTCCCTGTCCGCACTGGCGAGCTGGCTGTGCTGGTACGCCGCGGAAAGCTCACTCAGGAAGAGGCCGCCGCCATGCTGCAGCAGGACTTCGAGAACTTCCGGGAAGTGCCCCAGGAAACCAAAGACAGATTCTACCAGCGGATTTCAATATAGGAAGGAGAATCTGTATGCACTGTAATATACTGGAATATCTGGAGGAGGCGGAAGCCTCCCATCCACAGAAGGCGGCCTTTGGCGATACCTCTGGCGAGGCCACTTACCAGGCCTTCGGCCAGATGGCGCGGCAGATTGGAAGCCGCCTGGCTGCCCTTGGCGCTTACGGGGAGCCTGTCGCCATCCTAATGGAGAAGGATGTCAAAAACCTGGCTGCTTTTTTTGGCGCCGTATACAGCGGCTGCTTTTATGTCCCCATCGACAAAACGCTGCCCAAGGGACGGATTCGCACTATCCTCTCTGTGGTCAAGCCACGGTTTGTCATTTTGGGGAAGGGGGACGCCGCGCTGGCAGAAGGGCTTTTGGCAGAGGCCACGGCTCTATTTCTGGAAGACCTGCTCTCCCCGGCTCCCATTTGCGAAGAACGCCTGCGCCAGATCCGTGAGAGCCACCTGGACACCAACCCTTTGTATATGATGTTCACCTCTGGCTCGACCGGAGTCCCTAAGGGCGTCCTGGTCTCCCATAAATCGGTGATTGACATGGCGGAGCAGTTTACCAGGACTTTCCATTTTACTGGGGAAGACGTATTTGCCAACCAGGCGCCCTTTGACTTCGATGTATCCGTAAAAGATATCTACTTAACCCTTAGGAATGGCGCTACCATGCAGATTGTCCCCAAGGGCATGTTTGTCCTCCCCAAGAACCTGGCCCGTTACCTAAATGAAAAAAAGGCGACGACCCTTATCTGGGCAGCCTCCGCCCTAAGCGTCGTATCCACGCTGGACGCCTTCAAGGAAGAGGCGCCTGCTTCCCTGCGGAGGGTGATGTTTTCTGGGGAGGTGCTGCCCATCCGGGTGCTGCACTACTGGCAAAAGCATCTGGGCAATGCCCAATATGTCAATTTGTACGGCCCCACAGAAATCACCTGCAACTGCACGTATTATATCGTAGACCGGGAATTTGCCCCAGGGGAAATCCTTCCAATCGGCAAGCCCTTCCCCAACACAGAAATCCTGCTTCTGGATTCTGAGGACAAGCCTGCCGGCGTAGGTGAAATCTGTGTCCGCGGCTCCTGCCTTGCATTGGGCTATTACCATAATTTAGAAGCCACGCAGAAGGCTTTCTGCCAGAATCCCCTCCAGGGCGGCTACCCGGAGCTGATTTATCGGACAGGGGATATGGGCTTTTACAACGAGCGGGGCGAGCTCGTCTTCCAATCCCGCAAGGATTACCAGATCAAACGCATGGGACATCGGATCGAGCTGTTTGAAATTGAGGCAGCCGTAAATGCCGTAGACGGCGTGGACAGATGCTGCTGCATCTATGACCAAGACAAAGAAAAAATCATCTTATTTTACCAGGCCAAAGAGGCGCTGGAGGCGGATATCCTCCGCTATCTCCAGCAGAACCTCCCCAAGTACATGTTCCCCAACCTGTTCCAGCATATGGAACGCCTGCCGGAGAACAGCCATGGGAAGATCGACCGCCGCCGCCTGGAACAAGAATATAGGGAGCAGAAACAATGAATACGAACATAACACAGGTATGCGTGATTGGGAGCGGCAAGCTTTCCTTGCAGTGCGCAGCCCTCGCGAAATCCAAAAACCTGCCCGTCACCTTATATGATATGGGGCAGAAAAAATCAGCTGTTATCGAAAACCAGGCCAAGGCGGCCGGCATTCCCTTCCATTTCCAGCCGCCCAAGGAGGTATTCCAAATGCTCGGGCAGGCCAAGGAGCCTATGCTCCTAGTCAGCGCCATCAATGAGCGGATTATCCCCTCTTATGTGCTGGATAACCAAAATATACGCGCCGTCAACCTCCACCAGGCGCTCTTGCCCGCCCATCCCGGGCGCAATGCGGAAGCCTGGGCCATCTTTGAGCAAGACAGGCAGGCTGGGATCACCTGGCATGAGGTATCCAACGAGGTAGACGGAGGGAAAATCCTTATCCAGAAGGAAATCCCCTTAGATCGGCAGATTACAGCTTTCCAGCTCTTCCAAAAGCAGATAGCCTCTGCCTATGCGGCATTCCAGGAAATTTTTGACGCTTTAATCGAAGGTTCCTTAGAAGGGAAGCCGCAGAGAAACCGCGGCAGGCACAAAATGCACTATAAAAAAGATATCCCTGGGGAAGGGATACTGGATATCCGCTGGAGCGGGGAAAAAATCAGCGCTTTTTTGCGCGCTTTGGACTATGCCGGCCTGGCTGTGTTTGAAAAGCCTGTTTTATATTATGGCGGCAATGTTTTCCAATGGAAAAAATATGAGATACAGAACGTAAAAAATGACGGCCCACGGCAGCGGCAGGAACGGCAGGCGCTTCCTTATCTGACAGGGAAAGACATTATTATCAGCAAAGATGGGTGGCGGATCGTCTTAAAGGATTATCAAGTTGCTGAGGAAGCAGGGCAAGAGGCATTTCGCAGCGAGATGGCTCCTTCCAAGAAATCACCAGCTTCTTAGAGGATGGCGCAGACGGACGCTAGTTCGTCTGCGCCATTCCTCACGCAGCCAGGGCAATGCCCCAGGAATCGAATCGCCCCTGCATGGCCTGCTTTGGGGAATGGCGCACCCAAACCAGCTGACTAACTTTCTGGCGCGGCCTCCCCGTTGCCAGTAGTTCCTCCTGCACTTTCTGTTCCTTCTGCAGCGGTGCCATTGGCGCCCTCCCCGGCAGCGGTTCCGCCTGCATTCTCTTCCGTTCCAGTCCCGCCCGCGCCTTCTTCCGTGCCGGTTCCGGCGCTGCTGCCATCTGTGCTGCTTCCGGCGCCTGAGGCCGTCTGGATTGGCGTAATAATAATATTCTGTGCCTCCACGTTCGTCTTCCGTTTCACAATGTCCTCAACCTGCGCCCGCTTAGCGTCCGTAACCTCTCCCATGTTCAGCACGACGTCTGCATTCCCATCGGTAATGCTCACGACCACATCCGTAAATCCTTTGGCCTGCAGCAGCATTTCCGCAGCGGCTTCGCGCTCTGCAATATCCGTCATGCTGACCATTGTGCTGACAGCTTCCTGCTTCTGCTCCTCCGCAATATTGGCATTATTGATGATTTCCAGCAGCGATTCTTTGTTCTGGGAACGCACCTGCTCCCGGTTCAGCTTTACTTCTGAGGCAAAGTCCACATTTCCTACGTCTGTGCTGGTCAGCACTGCTTCTCCTGGATTCTCTGCATCCTGCCCGTTCGCCTTGGCAACTTCCTCCCCTGTCTGGATGCCTAAGCCGGCGTCCTGTGTTCCCGCCGATGTCTCCTCGCTTTCCTCTGTGTCCGTAAAAATGTCCTCGGCGCTGTACATATCCTCATCGGATATTTCATATGTAGGCTCATTGGTGTCTGCGCTTGCCTCTTTGGCCAGATTGCTGTCATCCTGGCTGCTGGTATACTGCAGGTACCCTGCCACAGCAATCATCAGCGCCAGCGCTGTAATGATAATCTGGTTTTTCTTAAATACTTTCTTCAAACTGGTAACCTCCTGTCAATTCATTTTAACTACCTTAATTTTATGTACCTCTACCGGAAATAATGCCAAAACAGCATCAGAAATATTTTTTGCCACCTTCGGATCCCCGCCGCCTTGAGCCACGACCAAGACACCCTCCACCTTCGGCATCACTTCCCTGGCCACAAAGGGCTCCCCGCCGCTTCCTCCCTCCTGGGAATATACGGTTTCCTCCTGGTACTGCTTTTCCTGGGTACTGCGCGACGCCTCCCCTTCCTTCTCAGAAACTGTCTGGCTGTCCTGCGCCAGATCCTTCTCTACGACCCGCTCTCCCTCATCCTGCAGGGTAATCATGACTTCCGCTTTGCCTACCCCCTCCATTTCCTCTAAGAGCAGCTTAAGCCTCCGTTCCAGCTCTTTCTCATAAAGGCCGGAAATGCCGCCCCTGTCTGTGCCCTCCCCAGCGGCCTCCGCGGCCTTACCCGCCTCCCTCCTTTCCTGCTCCCCCTGATCTATGGGCATGGCAATCACCAACAGCAGTACCCCGACCAGGCCGCCAATCAGCAAATGGTTTTTCGAAATTCCCTTTAGCTTTTCTGTGGAAAACCAATCTTTTTTATCCATTGTCCCATCCTTCCCGTGCGGTAATATAGTTGCATTTTGGTAAATCGGACGCGACAGTCCCTATTGCGCACATTCGTCTATCACAGCCTGCTCCCCTGTTGGCTTAATCCACACGGAGCGCAATCTGTTCTTCTTCCATCTGATAGAATTCCATCAGTTCCTGCTTCAGCCGGTAAACCTCTGGGTATTCCTGGCTGTCATCCTCATAGGATACCTTGTGGAGCAAAGAGCCTCCCTCCCCCGGCGCACTGATTTCCATGGCGATGGATTCCACCTGGTAGTCCTCTGACAGATGCACTTCCACCTGTTTCACCAAAAGCTGCCTGGATTCCGCCATCCTGCTGACGTCTACGCCAACGGCCTGCTCATATTCCTGGAGATATCTCTTCTTCTGCTCTTCCTTCAGGTTGGCGGTATCCAGCTTCAGATTGTCCAGATCCTGGAAAAATTCTGCCTGGCCAATCCTCTGCAGCAACACCTCTTCCTTCTCCAGCAAGGCCAGCAGCGGCGAAAACACCAGAATCATCAACAGCATTCCGGAAAAGAAGCGCACATATTTCTGATAATGCTTTCCTGGCAGAAGATGAAGGATTACCGTCAGGAAAATATAGAAGCAGACCAAGTTTTGCACCCACCCATAAATTACATTTATCATCTCCTCCCTCCTTCCCGCATCATTTCTCCTTAATGGTTAAACGTTGTCGCCGCCGTTACCATAGCGATTGTCACCAGAAACATTACCGTAGTCGTCACCACCACCTTCCCCAGCAGCCTCCCCCCTTCCCCCGCGCTGCTGATGCAGCCAATCATCCGCTTGTCGGACACCGGCTGGATCACTGCCGCCAGCAGCCGGTAGAGGAAGGCCATCACCCCAATCTTGACCAGCGGCCCTGCGCACAGAGCCAGCAGAACCACCACCGCCGCCAGCCCGATCCCATTTTTAATGATAATCCCCGCCCCCACCATAATTTCCGTCACTGCGTTGATGGAGGTGCCAAGCCCCGGCAGCAGCCCCGCCGTCTTGGTAATCACACTGGACTTAAAGGTGTCAATGACCGGCGTCAGAAGGTTCTGTACCACATTAATGCCAACCACTACCGTAAACAGCACCTTCATCACCCACAGCACCCCCGACTTCAGCAATTCCGTCATACGTGAGAGCATTTCTTCCTCTGTCAGGTAATTCATCAGCTCTAGGACAACATAAATCTGCACGGCTGGTATCACCAGATACTGCATCAGCCATTCCATCCCATAAATCAGCAGGAAGGTCATCTCATAGAAAGCCGCGGCTGTGCTCACCTGCCCGGAAAAGGACATGCTCACCGCAAAGGCCGGGATCAGCACCTTCAGAAAGACCATCATTTCCTCCAATACACCAATTGCCACATCCCGCAGGACAAAAAAGGAATTCATCAGCAGCACCATCAGCAGCAGGTACACCATATAAAAGCTGATTTCCGTCACCGCCGGGTTTTCAAACACATTCGCGAAATTATAGAGAATCGCAAACGCCACGCACAGGAACATAATTTTTACAATAATCCCACGGAAAGAATCAATTTCATCAAACAGCATGGACAGGACATCCATAACCAATTTGCCCTTGTCAATCTCCTCCCCCTGGATGATCTTCTGCACCAATTCCCCAAAATCCATCCCCACGGTTCCCTTCCCTCCGCCCAGGACGGCGTCAATCTCTGAAAAATCCAATTCCTCCAGATACCTGTCCAAGGCTTCCTCCTCCCCCATCCCCAGGACACTCTCCCCAGGCGCTTCCTCTTCCCCAGATCCAAATATATCCCCTCCATCCTCCTCCCCCTGCCCCGTGAGCCCGCCTTCCGCCCCATACACTGCCCCGCCCCACAACATCCACCAGCCCAAAACTGCCAAAAGCGCCAGCCATCTTTTCCGCCCTCTCCCCTGCCTTTTTTCACCCATAACCCTGCCCTTTCTCCCCTCTTTCTCCTATCTCCCCTCTTTCTCTCCTATCCCCCTTCTCCCTTCTATTTTCCTCTTTCTCCCTTACATCCCTTTCTCTTTCCCCAACCGTCATGCAAGGAGATCTATTTCATCTTCCTGCTTTCAGAAAAACCCTTCCAGCGTCTCCAGCAGCACCAGCAGCACAGGCATGCTGATCACCAGGATGGACAGCTTGCCAAACATCTCAATCTGCCCTGCCACTGCCTGGTAGCCTGCATCCCTGCAGAGGTTCGCCGAAAACTCCGACACATAGGTAATCCCTATCATCTTCACCAAGATCGCAATGTACCCCGTATCCAGTTCCACATATTCCTGCATCCTGTTAATCACTGCCAGCACCAGTTCCAGCTTGGAGATAATGAAATAAAAGATGCACAGGGAGACCCCCAGCGTTACAAACAGCTCGTACTCTTTTTTCTGCCCCTTCAGCAGAATCCCCAGCAGCGCCCCCACAATTCCCAGGGCTGCAATCCTCACAATATCCATCCCGGCTCCCCCTGTAAATATATCCTGTGAATCCTGCCTCTTTTGCATCTCACAGCGCAAACAGGTTCTTCATTGTCTCAAACAGTTCATAGATATATGGCACAATCCAAAACAGCACAATCAAAAGCCCCGCCAGGCTGGTAAGGAATGCATGTTCTTCCCTCCCGCTATGCTTTAAGACCTGGCTCAGCACAGTGACCAGGATCCCCACCGCCGCAATTTTAAAAATCAAACTTATACTCATAGTACCTCCGCCTTGCACTGGCGCAAGCATCCAGCGCCGTGCTAAATCAAAAGGATAATTACAAACAGGCCGCACATCAGGCTCAGCGTCGCCGACAGCCGCTGCCTGTCCTTCAATTCCTCCTGGGCTTTTTGAATCAGCGTTTCTGCCTGTCCAATATATAATTCCAGATTTTTCAGCTGCATCTGCCCATCCAGATAGCCAAAATTTTCCCCCGCCCGCTTCAGGAGCCCCTGTTCCTCGGGGGTAAGCAGGAAGCGCCCCGCCTCCTCGTCCACCATCCGCTTCCAGAAGCTGCCCATGCTTCCCTCCTGCCCCTCCATCTCCCCTGCCGCCTTTTCCAGGAAGGATGAAAACGGCTCCTTCCCCTGTGCGGCAATCTGCAGGAACGCTTCCCGAAGCGGCGTCCTCGCATAGGAAATCTCCCCCCACAGCATCAAAAACATTTCCTTCATGCCCACCAGCTGCTCCACATGTTCCGCATACTCCGCCCTAACCTTCCAGCCATAGAGGACGGACGCCGCAAAGACCAGGAGGCTCCCCAGAGCTTTCAGCATAGCTTCTGCCGCTTCCCGTCATAAACGGAAAATTCCCGCTTCCCCCCTGCCCCGGACTGCAGAAACACAAAGCGCTCAAAAAAACCCCGCTCTATCCACTGGGAGAGGTATGCCTTGTCCTTCCATTCCTCCATCCCCCCCAGATGCATGGTGCCAAGGATGCGGCAGCCGCAGTGGAGCGCCTCTTCCACTGCCTGGCAGTCCTCCTGCGTCCCCAGCTCGTCTACTGCCAGCACCTGGGGAGACATGCTGCGCACCAGAAGGCGCATCCCTACTGCCTTAGGGCAGGCATCCAGCACATCGGTGCGGCATCCTAGGTCATTCTGCGGAATCCCGAAATAACAGGCCGCCACCTCGCTGCGCTCATCCACCAGCCCTACCTTCTGCCCCGGCAATCCTCCCGACCCCTCGGACAGCAGTCGGATGCAGTCCCGCAGCATCGTCGTCTTGCCAACGCCCGGCGGCGATAAAATCAATGTATTGTAAATGCCCCTCTCCGTGATCAGCCAGGGGAGCACGTCCCTCGCACAGCCCCTCTTCTGCCTGGCCACACGGACATTCAGCCCGCAGATGCTGCGTATTGCCACAATCTGGCCTTTCTCACAGACGGCTTTGCCCACGACGCCCACCCTATGGCCGCCGCGGATAGTGAAGAACCCTTCGCGTATCTCTTCTTCCAATGCATACATAGAATACTGGCTCATACGGTTCAGCGTTTCCTTCATATCGGAATCCTTCCAGAAATAGCCTTCTCCTGCCCTGCCCTGGAACAGCCCTCGGGTAGGGCTCCAGAAATATTCCCCGCCCTTTCCCAAAGCCATCACAGGCTGCCCTACCCGCAGGCGGATTTCCTCCGGCTCTGCGCCCTGCTCGAATAATGCCCTGCAAAATGGGCGGAACGCGCCTGGGAAGGCATTGATGATTTCCTCCATGAGTTGTCCCTCCTTTCCGTCCCCTTCCTCCCTCACCTGCTTTCATTTATATGTGCTTCCCAGAGGGAATATTACAGAAAATGTTGTTGACGAACTATCTGGAATGGATTATGATAAAAACGGCTTGTCTGGGGAAGCAGGTGCAAATCCTGCGCGAGCCCGTCGCCGTAAGGCATGTCCCCGCATAACCTGACCAAAGGCCACAGCTTTGGGAAACGCCATTGGGGGAGATCCCCCTGAGAAGGCTGGTTAAGCGCCTGGCAGCCTATTGCCATGTACAGCTGTATAAGCAATGATACCGCAGCATGCCAAGCCGAAATATCCAGACAGGCTAATCCCCCTGTCCTGCCGCGAACGCCGGCTTTGGGGGAGTTACCATACCCAAAACGAAAGGAGCAAAAGAATATGATATGGAAATGCAGTAAAAAACGATTGCCATACATCCTTTGTATCGCGCTTATTGTGGCTATGGCGCTGTTTACATCCGGCTGTAATGGCAGCAGCGCGCCTTCTGGCGCTGCAGGGAATACCCAGGCAGACAGCCACATCCTGGGGGAAGGGGATACAGAATTTACCTTCCAGGTAGTGGATCTGGCTGGCCACGAGGAAGAATTTGAAATCCATACGGACAAAGAGACCGTGGGGGAAGCCCTGCTGGATGCCGGGCTGATTGCCGGGGAGGAAAGCGGCTATGGGCTTTTTGTAAAGACCGTCAACGGCACCACCCTCGACTTTGAGAAAGATGGGGCATATTGGGCATTCTACATCAATGACGAATATGCACAGGCCGGCGTGGACTCCACTTCCATTACCGCGGGAGAGACTTATGCCTTCAAGGCAGAAAAGCAGTGAAGCTGACGGTCCGCGAAATGGCCGTATTCGGGATGCTGGGGGCGGTGATGTACGCCTCCAAATTCCTGATGGAGCTGGCGCCAAATATCCACCTGCTGGGCGTATTCACCATTGCCTTCACCGTCGTCTACCGCAGGAAGGCGCTGTACCCCATCTATGTCTATGTCTTCCTAAACGGTATATTCAGCGGCTTTGCCAGCTGGTGGATCCCTTACCTGTACCTATGGACTGTCCTCTGGGGAGCCGTGATGCTGCTGCCAAAGAACATGCCCCCCAAAGCCCGGCCCCTCGTCTATATGGCTGTATGCGCCGCGCATGGCTTCCTGTTTGGCACACTGTATGCCCCGGCACAGGCTCTGCTCTACGGGCTGAGCCTACAGGGCATGGTGGCCTGGATTATCGCCGGCCTCCCCTGGGACTGCATCCATGGCGTCAGCAATTTTTTCTGCGGGGCACTGATCGCGCCGCTGGTGTCCCTCCTGCGGATGGCGGAGCGGAATATGTCACGGGGCAATTAAAAGCATGGAAAACAGGCATGGAACTTCATCAAGATTGATTTAAGACAGATACAAAATGCTTACTTTTGGGGCAGGTAGGCAGATATGCGAAGGGCAGCGCCTTCCGGGATAATGGTAATCTGTCCGGTTTCTGCGGTGCAGAGGATGTGGCTGCCGGCCTGTGAGAGGCGTTCCATGGCTTCCCTGCCGGGATGGCCGTAGGAATTGCCCTGGCCGCAGGAAATGGCTGTAAGCCTGGGGGAAAGGGCGTCCAGGAATGGCTGGCTGTTAGAGCCGTTGGAGCCGTGGTGCGCCGCTTTATAGAGGTCTATCTTATGGAGACGGTATTGTTCCAAATACCCATCCCGCAGGATCTGCTGTTCCTGCCCGGCGGCAATATCTCCGCTAAAAAGGCCTGTAAAAGAATGATGCCGCAGAGAGACAACCAGTGACGCGGCATTGCGGCCAGCATGACGGGCAGATTCAGATTCTGTGGATAGGTCTGGGGGATGGAGGGCTGTAAAAACAGCATCTCCCGTCCCAAATTGGGCGCCCGGGGCGGCGTAGAGGATTTGGCAGCCGGACTTTTCCGCTAATTCCAGCAGATTTTGGCATGCCTCATCTGGAACGATTCCTCTGGCCAGGATCAGGGATTCAATGGGATAGCCCGCTTCGAGGAGTTCCTCCAGGCCGCTGATATGATCCTGGTCTGCATGGGATACGATCCAGCCTTTGATGGAAGGGATGCCTTTTGACTTCAGGAAGGGGAGGATACGGTATCTCCCCACCTGCTTGACGTCGCTGCTGCCGCCGTCAATGAAGAAATGGCCGCCTGCTTCTGTCTGGATGAAAATGCCGTCCCCCTGGCCTACGTCAAGGATATGGATTGCAAATTGCTTTTCCCTGCGCACGAAAAGGAGAGCGCATAGGGCGAGGAGAATGCCCAGCTTCCACTTTTGCTTCCTGCGGTAATGAAGCATGCATAGCGCTGCAATCAGAACCAGGTAATACAGCAGGATAAGGGGGAACGGCGGTTTGCCAGTAAGCAGCGCCGCGCCAGGCAGCGACAGGGATTTCTGGCAGATCCATTCCTGGAAGGAAAGCAGGAGGCTGGCAGGCATTAAGATTGCCTTTCCCAGAATCCCCGCCAGACAGCCGGCTGCCGCCCCACAGATCCCCAGGAATAAAAGAATACCCATAAATGGGAGGATACAGGCATTGACGGCCACGCTATAACAGGAACATTCATAATAGAAAGATAAAGACAGGGGCAGGGTCGCCAATTGGATGCATGCGCTCGCCAAAAAAGTTTCCCGCATGCTGCCTGCTGCTTTTCTTAAGAGTTTGCCAAACAAGGGAACGGCTTCCATCTTCTTCCCGGCTGCCTCATCCTCTTCTGCCGAGGGAGCCTGAGGGCGGAGAACTTTGGCCACAACGGTTATGCCCATAACCGCACCATAGGAGAAAAGGAACCCGGCATAATCCACCACAAAGGGGTTGTCCCAGATTTGGACGGCAGCGCTTAGGGAAAGGGCGGTCAGGGAATCGTATGTGTAGCCGGTAGCGATGGCGGCCATAGACAGGAGAAACATCAGCAGGGCGCGCACTGTGGATAGTTCCATCCCCGAGAGGCTGGCGAAGCTGTATACCATCCCTGAAGAAAGCAGGGCAGACAGCCCCTGGGGGCAGCGCAGCCTGCGCAGCAGCCGGAAAACTCCCATGCCAATCAGCGAGACGTGCAGGCCGGAAATCGCCAGTATATGGGAAATGCCAGCGCTTTGGTAAAGCTCTTTTAACTCCCTGTCTAAGAGGGATTTGTCGCCCAAGGCCATATTTGCCATCACTCCGGCCTGCTTTGGGGGCAGAGAACGCTTCAGGGACTCTCTTAATTTTTTCCGCAAATCCTGGAGGAAGCTCCCATATCTGCTTTCCTTGCCGGCAGCTTTCCATTCCTGCTGCGCATAGACGCGGAAACTGATGTTTTTGCTGCGGTAATATTCTTTTTCGTTGAAATTTCCTTGGTTGCGGGAAATCTGAAATGGCTCATATGTCCCGGCCACCTTTAGGATATTCCCGGGCTGATATGCGTTGGAACTGTAAACCAGAATCCCAGATACGGGATAAGCTTTGCTGCCCAAAAGTACTTGGGCATCCTTTAGATAATATATGAACTGCTCTTCTTTTTCTTCGATTTTGCTGACCTGACCCTGCACAAAAACCCCATCCCCTTTTGCAAAGGATTCCCCCGGCCTTTCAAATATGGCCTGCACTTCTGCGGTGTGGGTATATGCGGCCAAAAACAGCGCCAGGCATGCTGTGCCGCGGAGCAGGGCGGCCAGCCACGCCCTCTTTGCGCAGCGGCGCCACACTGCCTGCAAAAGGAAGGCCAAAAACAGCGCCATCCCTGCGGCAGCCCAAAGGCCTCCGCCCCTGCCATACAGCACGCCCAGCAAAAGGGACAGCGCCAGGCAGCAGCTTGTACGGTTAACCACCAGATCCCTCCTCTGTCTCGTCTATCACTTCTTCCTCCCCTTCCTTAATCTGTTCCTCCTGCGTCTTGGCACTGCCGTCCAGATAATCCAGGTTCCGCTCATAGACATCGGAGAGCTTGTATTTCTCCCGGTAGACCATGCTGTTATCCCCATTCACGGAAATCTGCACCTTATTGACATTTGGCAGCTCTGCCAAGGAGTTCACAATCGAATAGATGACAATCGGCTCTGCGACATCAAAATTCTGGCTGAGGAAGCCCTCATTCAGGTTGACAAAGCACGTCCCCTCCGAGACGGATACCCCCAGGAGCTTTGTGCCATCCGGGATCGCCGAACGCATTTTCTGGCCGCTTGGGCCCTTCAGCAGCTGCTCCAGCACCAGCTTCTCCAGGGAAATATTGCTGCTGTAATGCACCTCCTGCACCTCCTGCACCAGCTTAGTGCCTTTCTTGTTCGCAAAATACAGGGTAATGCTGGCGGTCTGGATGTTGTTAATCTGCTCCCCCGGGTTCTCAATGAAGCTCTCTGCCGTCATCAACCCAATCAGGGTGCCGTTGGCATCCACCAGGGGCGTGTCCCCCACATAGAAGGAAATGCATTCCACGCCCTCCACCTGCGTCAGTGTCCGCACAAAGGCTGCCCGGCACAGCACTTCGCTCACATTGTCCATTTCCGCATAAGCCCCGTTAAAATACAGGTAAATCTGTGAATTTTCCAGCTTCCAGGACAGCAGCTCCACTCCTTTCGGCGCCGCCTTGCGGATATCGGGGCTGTCTGTATCCCGAAACAGCTGGTCGAGGAATTCCTGTACCATCCCCCTCGCATCCTCTGCCTGCGGCTCATAGCCCACGGCCACCGTTTTCGTTTTCTCTTTGTTGACATAGAACAGGCTATATTCCGCATGGCTTTCCTCCTCTTCCCCGCATCCTGCCAGGCCAAGAAAAAGCGCCGGGCATAGAAGGAGCAGAAGGACGGGAAGCCAAATGCCCTTTTCCTTTCTCTTCATTCAACCTCCTAACTCTCACTCACACCACATAAGCCAAAGGAATCCGCACTGTAAAGATCGTTCCTTCGCCTTCCTTGCTGTGTGCCTTAATCGCCCCCCGATGCATTAAAATGGCATTCCTGGTAATCGCAAGCCCCAGGCCCGTCCCTTTAATCTCCCGGGAATGCGATTTATCCACCCGGAAAAACCGCTCAAAGATATGCTCCAGGGAATCCTCCGGGATGCCAATCCCAGAGTCCTCCACCCGCACATAGAAATACTTGTGGTCAGCATTCAGCGTCACATGCACCCACCCGTCCTTCTTATTGTACTTAATCGCATTCTCTACCAGGTTATTCAGCGCAAGGGACAGCTTGACCTCATCTACCTCTGCACTCACCGGGCGGAAGCTCTCCAGCACCAGCTCAATGCTCTGCTTTTCCGCAATCGGCCTTAAGCGCTTCATAATCATTTCCATCAGCTCGTTGATGTTTACCACGGAAATATTCAGCGTCCCTGCCGAACGGTCCATCTTTACCAGGGACAGCAGGTCATTGATAATGTTGTTCTCCCGTTCAATCTCCTCCGTAATGTCCCCCATAAAATCTTTGTACAGTTCGACTGGCACATCCTCCTGGCTCAGCAGGGAATCCGCCAGTACCTTCATGGAAGTCAGCGGCGTCTTCAGCTCATGGGATACGTTGGCCACAAATTCCTGCCTGGAATCATCAATCGCGCGCATCCGGCCAAGCATCTCATTAAATGCGGTCGAAATTGCCTCCGTCTCTGTATAATCGGAAATCATCAGCTTCTCGTCCACATCCTCTGCCTGAATTTCCTCTAATGACTTGGTCATTTTGCCAAAGGGGCCTACCAGGAACTTGGCACAGAAAAAAGCGATCATTAAAATAGCAATGCCGCTGGCAATTTCCACCATATGGGCATTGTCCCTTAAGAAATCATAATTCATCATAATGCTGTCTGTGGACACACTGACCAGCATCACGCCCAGCTGCTCCTCGGTATCGGTATTTTTCAGAGGGATTACCAGTTCAATGTAACGGTTTTGGGAATCATATTTTGTAATTTCCTCTCCCTGGAAGCTCCTGACCACTTCTTCAGAAATAATTGTCTTCCCCGTATCCAGCCCATACGTGTCCTTTACAATCTGAAACCCCGGGTTCACCAGGAGCACCCGCCCGTCGTAAATATTGGAAAGCTGCTCCAGCTGCGCATTAACAACCTCCGAAGAGGTATCCGCGATATAGCCAGAAGTGACAATCTGGCTGCCAAGCACCTTGGCCTGGCTGAGTACGTCAATGCTGCGGTTCGAGACTGCCCGCCCCTCATAGCTGGCAAGAACCCCCATGCGCAATACGATATTCGGGACAATCCCCACCGCCACAATCAGCACAAACAGCCGGAACCTCAGGCTGCGATAAAATTTCAGCTTCTTCATCCTACCCCCCTGACTTCTATCTCACCAATCCCCGGCTATCCCTGGTAGTAATAGCCCACGCCCCATTTGGTATGCACATACTTAGGCTCGCTGGGGTTGCTCTCAATCTTCTCACGCAGCCGCCGGACATGCACGTCCACGGTGCGCACATCTCCCGGATATTCATAGCCCCAGACCAGGTTCAGCAGGTTCTCCCGGCTGTAAACCTTATTGGGGTTCAGCACCAGAAGCTCCAGCAAATCAAATTCTTTGGCAGTGACGTTGATTTCCTTGCCGAGGATGAACAGGCGCCTGCTCTCGCAGTCCAGCCGCAGATCCCCATGCTCTACAATCTTGGGGTTTTCCTCCCTGGGCGGATTGGGCGCCGTCCTGCGCATGATAGCCTTAATCCGCGCCTTTACTTCCAGGATATTGAAGGGCTTGGTAATATAGTCATCCGCCCCATATTCCAGGCCAAGGATCTTATCCATGTCATCTCCCTTTGCCGTGAGCATTACCACCGGGACAGTCGAAGACTCCCGGATCCTCTGGCAGACTTCAAAGCCGTCCACCTTCGGCAGCATGACATCCAGCAAAACCAGGTCATACTTTTTCTCTCCCACCAGCCGCAGGGCTTCCTCACCGTCATAGGCGCAGTCCACTTCCATGCCATCCTGCTCCAGGCTAAACCGAATGCCCTTTACAATTAATTTTTCATCATCCACTACCAGAACTTTTTTTGCCATCTTTCCCTCCTGCTGCTATTCTACCTTAACGCTGTCCTTAATCTTCGAAAATACGCCTTCTTTGATACCCTGTATCTTCATCAGGTCCTCAATCTGGGAAAAGCCTCCGTTCTCTTCCCGCCAGGCCAAGATGCTCTTCGCCTTGGCCGCGCCAATGCCTGGAAGCGCCATCAGGTCAGATTCCGTAGCCGTATTTAAATTAACCTTGCCATCTTCTGCGCCTCCGTCCGACCGCGCCCTCCCCGGCTGGCCTTCGGAAACATCCCCGCCAGGCATCCCCGGAACCGCCCCAGAACCATCTCCTGCAGATGCCCCGGCCGCCCAGGCCGCCGCTTCCTCTTTGTCCATGACATATACCATCTGCCCATCTGCCAGGAAACCCGCCTGGTTTAGGGAGCTGCTCTCTGCCTCTCCCGTCAGTCCGCCTGCCAGTTCAATCGCCTGGAAAATGCGGGCGCCCGCTGGAAGGGCATACACGCCCGGCCTTACCACCGCACCGCTCACCTGGACATAAATTAACATCTCTGCATCCGAGCCACTGCCGGCTTCCCACTGGGCATCTGCATCCGAGGCGCTTCTGCCTTCCTCACCAGAACCAAGACTGCCAGACTCCTCCTCACCAGAACCAGGACTGCCAGACTCCTCCTCACCAGAAGCAAGACTGCCAGTCCCTTCCTCCAGGGAACCAGGACTGCCAGTCCCTTCCTCACCAGAAGCAGGCAATAAAAGACTACTCTCCCCTTCCTGCCTGCATCCGGCTACTACGCACAACAATAAAAACAGGCATACGGCATACCGTACTTTCCTGATTCTTCTAAACTCTTTTTTTCTTATTCTTATTTTTTTCAACCTTTTCCCACCTTTCGAACAATTGCTTAATTCCGATGAGAAAAGCCTTTTTCACGAATCCTTTTCTATTGTAACGAAAAATTCGCTTTATGACAAGGGGATTTCGAAATTTTGTGAAATCGAAATGAGCCTGCGTACATAAAAGGGATGGCCTGCACGGACTCACATCCGTTTCTGGCCATCCCCTTTACAATCAGGATTTTAAATCCTTATATCCGGGAATCCATTTTGAATTACATCATCCCCATCCCGCCAGCGCCGCCTGCCGGCATTGCGGGTGTCTCTTCCTTAATATTTGCCACTACAGACTCTGTTGTCAGCAAAGTGGATGCCACAGAGGTTGCATTCTGCAATGCGCTCCTGGTCACCTTCACTGGATCTAAGATGCCTGCATCTACCATATTTACATACTCTTCCTTGGTTGCGTCAAAGCCAACGCCTATTTCGGATTCCTTTACCTTATTGATGATTACAGCGCCTTCTAAGCCTGCATTTGCCACAATATAGTACAGTGGGGATTCCAAAGCCTTGAGGATAACCTTAGCGCCTGTCTTCTCATCGCCTTCTAAAGTTTCTGCCAATTCTGCAACCTCTTTTGCCGCATGGATATATGCGGATCCGCCGCCAGCGATAATGCCTTCCTCTACAGCTGCCCTTGTGGAATTCAAGGCGTCCTCCATACGGAGCTTGCTTTCCTTCATTTCTGTCTCGGTTGCCGCGCCCACGCGGATCACTGCCACGCCGCCTGCCAGCTTAGCAAGACGTTCCTGCAGCTTTTCCTTGTCAAAATCAGAAGTAGTCTCCTCAATCTGGGCGCGGATCTGGGCAACCCTTGCAGCGATGGCGTCCTTGTCGCCTACGCCGTCTACAATAATTGTGTTTTCCTTCTGCACCTTAACGGATTTTGCACGGCCTAACTGATCCATTGTCGTCTCTTTCAATTCTAAGCCCACTTCCTCGGAAATCACCTGGCCGCCTGTAAGGATGGCGATATCCTCTAACATAGCTTTCCTTCTGTCGCCATAGCCTGGAGCCTTGACAGCCACTACGTTGAAGGTTCCGCGTAATTTATTGACAATCAATGTAGTCAGCGCCTCGCCTTCCACGTCCTCAGCGATAATCAGCAGCCTGGAGCCAGACTGTACAACCTGCTCCAGCAATGGAAGGAGTTCCTGGATGTTGCTGATCTTCTTGTCAGTAATCAGGATATAGGGGTCATCCAATACGGCTTCCATCTTATCCATATCCGTTGCCATATATGCGGAAATATAGCCGCGGTCAAACTGCATGCCCTCCACCAGGTCAAGCTCTGTCTGCATGGTCTTAGACTCTTCAATAGTAATAACGCCGTCATTGGAAACCTTCTCCATAGCGTCGGAAACAAGTGTGCCAACTTCGTCATCCCCAGCAGAAATAGCCGCCACCTTGGCAATCTGGTCTTTGCTGTCTACCTTCCGGCTCATGGCTGCAATCGCCTCTACGGCCTTATCCGTGGCCTTCTTCATGCCACGCCTTAATACGATGGGGTTCGCGCCGGCCTCTAGGTTCTTCATGCCCTCTTTAATCATTGCCTGTGCCAGCACGGTTGCTGTGGTAGTGCCATCCCCGGCAACATCGTTGGTCTTGGTGGCCACTTCCTTCACAAGCTGCGCGCCCATGTTCTCAAAAGCATCCTCCAGTTCGATCTCCTTGGCGATGGTCACGCCGTCATTCGTAATCAGCGGTGCGCCAAAGGACTTATCCAATACTACGTTCCTTCCCTTCGGCCCTAAGGTTACCCTTACGGTATTTGCTAACTGGTCTACGCCTGCTTCCAATGCTTTTCTCGCTTCTGTGCCATATTTTAATTCCTTTGCCATGATCATCTGTCTCCTTTTATTCTCTGAATTTTCTAAATATCGTCCCGAATTGCTGTTATGGGCGGCCTCCCAGGCCCTTGGATAACAACTCTTTCCCAACTGTCCCGCCAGGCCGAAGCACTTGCTGCCCGAACGGTACAAATTTCATCCAAAAGGGGAAGGCTGCCTGCGCCCGCCTTAGCGCTATGCCCTTGCCAGGATGCCATTCTGCCTTAAGGCTATGCCTCTACCACTGCCAGGATGTCATTCTGCTTAACAATGATATATTCATTTCCCTCAAGCTTTACTTCATTCCCTGCATATTTGGAATAAATTACCTTATCCCCTTCCTTAACCTGCATAGTTACTTCCTTGCCGTCTACCATCCCGCCAGGCCCAACAGCGACTACCTCTGCTTCCTGCGGCTTCTCCTGTGCGCTTCCTGTTAAAATAATGCCAGACTTGGTCGTCTCTTCTGCCTCACACTGCTTCAATACAACTCTGTCTCCTAACGGTACTAATTTCATTGCGATTCCTCCTTATAAGCCATTCTTTTTTCAATCATTTTCTTACTTGGGTTATTAGCACTCATTTATATCGAGTGCTGATTGCCTATGTACATAATTTAGCACTCTCTATTTTCTTTGTCAATATCCAATTTTATATTTAATAAAAAGTTTATATTTTTTCGCGGATATTTCGATGCCTGTTATGTTCCCAAGGGGTGTTCCTCTATATATTGCTCCATAATGGCAGCCGCCATACGGACTAATTTCTTGCAGGGGCGCTTTTTGTAGTACTCTGCCGTCCGCTCCTCCGGCACTGGCAGATCACGCTTCCTGTCCAGCCTCAGTAACTCCCGGCAGACAATGGAGCCATTTTCTTCTTCATAGGCTCTGGCAAGCTGCTGGATGCGGGCATAGTGTTCCTTCTTGCCCTCCAGATCCCCTGGCATGTCATAGCCATACAGCATCCCTGCCACCAGGAACATCCCGCTGACCGCGCCGCAGACCTCGCGCAGCCTGCCCATCCCCCCGCCAAAGGAAGAGCTGAGCCTGGCTGCCGTCGCCATATCCATCTGATAAAGATCTGAGAAGGCCAGGAATACTGCCTGGGTGCAATTGTACCCATTTACAAAATTTTCTTCTGCCTTCTGCCCATATTTGCTCTGTGCGTAATCCATCTGTATGTCATTTCCTCCGATTTTCTCAAATGTGCTGTAAAAACGCGGGAATAAATGCCTACATGGCATGCAGGTTCTTCAGGGAAATATCCAGGATCGGCGCCGAATGGGTCAGCGCTCCGCTGGAAATATAATCCACGCCCAGGGAGATATAATGGGCAATATTTTCCTTCGTCACATTCCCAGAAATCTCAATCTCGGCTTTCCCGCCAATGGCTGCAATGGCCTCCTGCATCTCCTCCACGCCCATATTATCCAACATAATAATGTCTGCCCCGGCCTCTACGGCCTCCCGCACCATTTCTGCTGTTTCGCATTCCACCTCAATCTTACGTACAAAGGGCGCATATTCTTTGGCCATCTGCACAGCCTCCTTCACGCCGCCGGCAGCCCCGATGTGGTTGTCTTTCAGCAGGACGCCGTCAGAGAGGTTGTAACGGTGGTTATATCCCCCCCCTACCTTTACCGCATATTTTTCAAAAATCCGCATATTGGGCGTAGTCTTCCTCGTATCCAGCAGCTTCACCTTGCTCCCCTCCAGCAGGACGGCAATAGAATGGGTATAGGTGGCAATCCCGCTCATGCGCTGCAGGTAATTCAGCGCCGTCCGTTCCCCAGAGAGAATGGCGCGGATATCGCCTTTCACTGTCCCAATCAAATCACCTTTCTTCGCCAGATCCCCATCCGTAAAATGGAACTCTGCCGCAATCCCGTCATCCAAGAGTTCAAACACGCGCTGGAACACGGACAGCCCGGCCAGCACGCCGTCCTGCTTGCAGATCAGCTGCGCCTCTCCCTGCTGCGGATGGCGCATCACAGCGTTCGTTGTCACGTCCTCACTGGAGATATCCTCCTGCAAAGCCTGTAAAATCAATTTATCCGCATTTAACTCCATGGTTATTCTGTTGTTCATACTCTTTTTTTCTCCTTTCGATTTCCTGGCGCACCAGCGTGTGGTTTTCCTGGCGCAATTTCTTCAGATCTATATATCTCTGCGGGCAAAAAGAAGCCATACCCTCGCTCCTTATGATATTCTGTCCAGACATGATGTCCCATGCCGCCCGCCGGGCAAATACCAGGCTCTCCAGAAGGGAATTGCTGGCAAGCCGGTTCGCCCCATGCACGCCATTGCAGCTTGTCTCGCCAACGGCATAGAGGCGTTCCATAGAAGTCCTCCCATCCAGGTCAGACTGGATGCCGCCCATAAAATAATGCTGCCCTGGTACGACAGGGATGCATTCCTTCGTCACGTCATAGCCCTCTTCCAGGCATTTCCGGCATATATTGGGGAAATGGCTTAAGAGATCCTCCCTGGGGATCGGCTCTGCTGACAGCCAGACATGAGGCTTGCCGTCCAGCGCCATCTGCTTCTCAATCGCCGCCGTCACCACGTCCCGGGGCTGGAGCTCATCCACAAACCGCTCTTTCTTGGCATTGAGCAGCACTGCCCCCTCTCCGCGCACAGACTCTGAAATCAGGAAGCGCCTGCCCGGCTTCTGGGAATACAGGGTCGTCGGATGGATCTGCACAAAATTCACATCCTGCAGCCGTATCCCATGGCGCAGGGCAATGGCAACCCCATCCCCTGTTAAATGGGCATAATTCGTCGAATGGCGGTACAGCCCGCCAATGCCCCCGCAGGCAAACACCGTATGGCCTGCCCGGATCGGAACCACCTGCCCCTGCCTGTCCAGAGCCACAATGCCACGGCACACATTCCCTTCACAGAGAATGTCTATCATTTCCGTATGCTCATAAAGCTTGATATTGCCGCGTTGCCTTACCTGGCTTAGGAGCTTGCCGGTGATTTCTTTGCCGGTAATGTCCGCATGGAATAAAATCCTCGGCCTGGAATGCCCGCCTTCCCTGGTATAGGCCAGCTCGCCGTCCCGGCGCTCAAATTCCACGCCGTAGCCCATCAAAAGCTCTGCAATCTGCGGGGAATCCTGGATCATCCTGTCCACAGAGGCCCGGTTATTCCTGTAATGGCCGGCGCGCATGGTATCCTCAAAATAATCCCCATAATCATCCCCTGACCGCAGGACACAGATCCCGCCCTGCGCCAGGAAGGAATCGCTGTTTTCCGCCTGATCCTTTGTAATTACCATTATCCTCTGGCTCTCTGGCAGCTGCAGCGCACAAAATAGCCCTGCTGCCCCAGTGCCCACAATCACTATATCTGTCTCTCTCTCCATCTCTCCACCTGCTTCTGTTGAAAATTCTGGCACAGCCGCCCTTCCTTGCCTGTTGCGGCTGAATCATTACATTCCAACATAATATCTGCTTCCCCTGTGCGGCTATGCGCACGGATTCCATCAAGTAGGGAAGGCCTTCCCCTACTTGCCGCGCGGCCCGCATGCTGTGCCAGCAGCAAACTTCTATCTGCGGGCCTTTGCATATCATAGGGCAGATTTTCTGCCCCTTAGTATAACACAGCAGGAAATGGCTGGCAAGGGATTGCAACCGCAATTTTATAAGTTTCCATCCTGAAACTTTTTTGCCCTCCCCTCCATCTAATCTATAAAGGATACGATCCACGGCCTGGATCCCCCTATCGTAACCTATAAAAACCCATCCCATACAGGCCGAAGCATAACATAGACATTTTAAATGAGCCTGACATTCTAACGGCAGAGGTATGGAGCCGCTATGAAACGCATCAACAGAAAGGAGACACGCCATGGATTCCCAGCAGATGCAGCAGCTCGTGGAGGAGGAACTGCTGTCCTCTTACGATTCCCTGTACCGCCTGGCTTACAGCTATGTGAAAAACGAGCCTGACGCCATGGACATTGTGCAGGAAAGCGCCTACAAGGCGATAAAGCATGCTTCCTCCCTAAAGGAAAAATCCCATGCCAGGACATGGATCTGGCGCATCGCCATCAACACCTCCCTGGAGTTCCTACGGCGGCGGCAACAGGAAATTCCCGCATCTATGCCACAGGAACAGGGGAAAGAGGACAAATACTGCGATTTTGATACCCTGAGCGCATTGGATATCCTCAACGAGAAGGAGCGAGCCGTCATCATCCTGCGTTATTTTGAAGACAGGAAGCTTCAGGAGATTGCCCATGCCCTGGAAGAGAACCTCAATACCACCAAAAGCATTTTATACCGCAGCCTGAAAAAATTAAAAGCCAAACTAACGGAAGGAGAGACAAGCCATGAGCCATACCCCCCAAAAAAACTCCCCAAATACCTTAAAGGGGATCCTAGGTGAAATAAACAGCCATTATCAGGCCATCCATATCCCTGAAAATTTAAAATCCCAGGTAGAAGATTCCATCCGCAGGGCAAAACAGGATCCCGTCACCGAAACAATGCCTGCCCGCCGAAGAAAACGCCCCTGTATCCTCTCCTGGGCCAAGCATTTTTTTGCTGGCGCTGCCGCTGCCATTCTCGCACTGGCCATCCTTACCAATTCCAGCGCTTCTATCGCCCATGCCATAGGGCAGGTACCCCTTTTAGGGGTTCTTGTGGATATCGTTACGTTCCAGGATTATAGTATCTATAACAAAAACATGAAGGCAAACCTGAAAATCCCGAAGGCGCAGGTGACAGATTCTAGCGGCGAAGCCTTGGAAGAAGCTACGGAGCAGTTAAATAACCAAATCCATTCTTACACTACAAAAATAATCGCCGCCTATCTGGACGATGTGAAAGCTTCTGGGGGAGAAGCCCTGGAATCCGTGGATTTAGACTACGAAATAGCGGCCGACAATGACAAGCTATTCTCCCTGCGCTTCCATAAGACGCTTACCATGGCAAGCGCGGAACAGTCTGAGAAAATTTATCATGTCGACAAAGAAACCGGCAAAATGGCCACTATCAAGGATTTGTTCCAGGAGGATTCCAATTACAAGGAAGTTATTTCGCAAAATATCAAAGAACAGATGCGCGCACAGATGGAAGCGGATGAAGAAAAAACTTACTACATTGCCGATACCCCCGTCAATGAAACAGCAAGAGTGCCTGCCACGCCAGAAAACGACGGCTCTACTACTTACTATTTCTATACTGACGGCAACCCATTAAGCCCCAGATGGGACTTTAGCAAAGATTTTAAGGCTATCCCCTTAGAAGACGGCGCCGCTGAAGGGAAAACGCCTTCCCACGAAACCCCTTCCAGCGAAAGCGCATCCGAAGGGAATGCGGCAGAAGATGAGGCGGCACAAGGAAACGCCGCCGAAAATGATACGGCACAAGGAAGCGATGGCTTCTATGAAATCTCAGATGACGTTAATTTCTATGTGAATGAATCTGGAAAGCTGATGATTGTGTTTGACGAATATGAAGTTGCGCCTGGCTTCATGGGAATCATATCCTTTGAAATTCCCACAGACATTTTAGACGGAATTGTAAAAGATGGCTATTTAAAATAAAAATGACATCGCTTACTGTTCCGTGCCTCCGCAGCCACCTACAAAAATTTATTTCATAAAGGAAAGGAACGGCGCATGCACCATAAATCTCTGGTGATGCGCCGCTCCTCCTGCTCTTAATGGTATCCTATTTCCATTGTAACTTCTGCTGTCTGCTCCGTTTCGGCCAAAGCGCCTGCTGCCATGGCCGCAGAACGTGACTGTAATTCAGCTGCTACAATTATTTTATCTTTACGGTCTTCTTCTGCCCTTTGCCCTTCAAAAGCTTCGTATATGCTTTCTTCTGCGCCTTCGGTACCGTAATGGTAGCTTTTGCGTAAATCCCTTTCAGGGCATCCTTGCCAACGCTCTTAAGCTTCTTGGATTTGATGGTGATCTTCTTCAGCTTCGCACAGGAACGGAAAGCGCCTTTGCCAATCTTGGACACATTTGCGCCAATGGTTACCTTCGTAAGCTTCTTATTGCTCTTGAATGCATTGGAGGCAATGCTTGTCACCTTAAAGGTATACCCATTGATCTTTACTGCAGATGGCACGGCAAAAGATGTATACGTCTTCTTGGCCGGCATGCTCAGTTCCACCGTCCCTCCCGAAGCTGCCGACTTGGTTACTTTATACTTGCCATTTTTTACCTTATAGGCCTTTCCTTTGGCTGGAATCTGCTTTTTAATCTGGAAGGACTTCTGGATGCTTCCCGTGTAGTTTCCTTTGAATTTAATCGTAATTGTCGCCTTGCCGACCTTCTTGTTATCCTTATAGGAAACGGTATAGTCTTTGCCAGCCTGATATCCCTTTACCTTAAGGTTGGGCTGCGTAATTGCCTTCCCTGTGTAGTACATGGTCTTGATGCCAGTTACCGTTGCTTTTTCCACCTTCTTGGGGCTGATTTTAAATGCCACAGGCTCAGAAACGGCAGCTCTGTAATTTCCAATGGCGGCCACTGACCCTTTCACATAATAGGTTCCTGCATTCACTGGCGCTGCTGTCTCCTTGGTGCAGGCCTTATCCGTATAATACCTGTAGGCAACCTCTGCGCCTGTATTGGTGGTCTCTACAACTTCTGGAGATGGCTTTTTCTTCCCGTCATAAGTATATCCAGCACAGCGGATCGTAATGCTGCCTTCCCTCTCAACCGGATCCTCTGGCTCTTTGCCTTGATAGAGATCCTTTACCTGCTGCTGTGTCAGCGCGTAGTTATAGACAGACATCTCGTCCATCAGCCCATTGTAAAATTCTCCGTCTCCCCAGGTTGCCTTTCCAATATAGAAAATACCGTTTTCGCCAAAAATACCCTCCAGTGCGTAGCTGCTGTTTTCTTTGGACTTAAACTCGCCATTGATATAAATAGAGGTACTCTCCGTGTCATGGACAACCGTAATATATCTCCATTCATTCTGCTTGAGTCCGCCTGCGCTTGCTGAGGCCGGACGGTTATCTGTATTATGGTAACGTTCTGCTGTGACTGTGCTGCCATTGTCCAGGATCCCTAAATAAACTTCCTTTTTGTAAGTAGGAGATGCTGTATTGGGCGCTGCATAGAATGCCCAGTTTGCATTGCCATTGTTCACCTTGGCCCAATAGGAGATAGTAAGCGCATTGTATCCTGTCAGCAATGCCTTCCCCTCTGGATCGGTTACGTTCAGGTATGCCCCGCCGCTTAAGCTCAGCGCCTTGCCTTTCTGGGCATCGTCCACCAGCGTCAGCTTACCGGCGGCAAGCTCTGCCTTGGATCTTTCGCTCTTAAAGCCATTCTCCTCATCATCAAACGTGAAGCTTACAATCTTGCCCGGCTCCAGCCTCTTATAAGCCTTCTGTGCCTCTTCCAGCATGCCGTAATTGGACACCAGCTTCTTCTGCGCCTCAGTCAGAGCCTGGTATGCACCGAACGCTGCCTGAATTTTTGCCTCGCATTCCTTGGTATAGCTTACCGTGCCAATCCCGTTAATTGCTGCCACCACTTCATTCGCCTTCTGGATATCTGCGTCTGACACGCCCGTATCAGAGCGTACAACCGTAACCGTATAGGAGATCTTGGTCACATGATCCTGAGCATACGCTTCCAGCGCAACCATCGTCTGATCCCCTGTAAGCGGAATCTCCCTGGGTTCGGCATCATCAATCAATATGCCATTGACATATACTAGCCCACTTGGCGTATTCGGCGATAGGTTGGCAGATACCTTTTCTGTGTTTTTCGGCACAACCAATGTGTATGCTGTCCCAGAAGGGGAGAAGGCCGGCGTCAGTTTGCCGGTAGCAAAGCTTAAGCCGGACAGCTTGGCATCTGTAGCATAAGCGCTGTCTGTCTTGATCGCAATCCCATATAATCCTCCTACAGGGCCTTTGTTGGTGCTTGCATTGGTCTGGAATTTCACTGTTACGATCGGGATCCGCTTCCCTTGATCATCCAGCACTTCATTTCCAGCCGTATCCACTTTGAATTTCGTCGGGTTCTTCCAATATTTTTCGGGAATCTCATCCATTTCCGGATAAAAAACGTTATTGCCGGCCTTATTGGTCACCGTTACTGTCTTCAGCAGTTCGTTGTTGATATAAATATCAAATTTCCTTCCGTTATCCGCCGTAGTGTAGGTACACTCCAGATAATTCTTCGTTGCCGAAGGATCCACTGCCATATCATAGCTGAACCATCCTTCCGATCCGCTCGGCACATGGCGGAAGGTCCGTCCGTTATAATTCCCTACGGAAGACGTGCTGGAAGCCTTCTTATTCTTTGCTGCCTCTGAATTGTTATCATCAAAGCTGTCCAGATAATCTATGCTTAATTCTTTTTCCCTCAGCAGCTGTTTCTTGCGGAGGATATTTTTCTGGGCCTCTTCAGAATCCTTTACCTCAAAGGTCATATACAGCCCATAGCGTTCCTTATAACGCATAAAATGCGGCGTATAGATTAAATCTGGGGAATCGGTATTCTGCAGCTGGAACTGCACCCTGCCGTCCTCACTATCAGCGATACGCACCAGGTTTTCCTTCACATCCTCCATCCATTCCGCTACAGTGTCAGTCTGGACGGTAATGGCGCTCTGGCAGGTATTGTCCTTTGTGCCCACGCGCACCAGGATGCCGTTTGCGCTGGAAGCCTCAATATTGTTGGTGCCAAGGGCAGCGCTTAAGACCACCGGGCCATATTTAAACGCCACAAAATTGCGGTTATCCTGTGTAGAGTAAGCCTTCACTTCCATCGGGAACTTAAGCTTAATCGTGTCTCCTGCCTTGACA
Source organism: uncultured Lachnospiraceae bacterium (assembly GCA_910577785.1). Lineage (GTDB taxonomy): Bacteria > Bacillota > Clostridia > Lachnospirales > Lachnospiraceae > Petralouisia. The sequence continues at coordinate 60,185 of CAJTNT010000017.1, forward strand.
TTGGATACTACAGCATAACCATTTGCTTCCTGGATCTGCTGCTTAACGCCATTGACCGAAAGCTCTGGCGTCCCTGCCGTCCAATCTGGGATACGGAAACGCAGGTTGGTGTTTCCTGCCACACTCTCACCCTCCAGTGCAGACACGGATACCGTCACTTCGTCCTGATTCGGCATATTCGCTACCTGCACAAGCTTCAGGTTCTGCTTTGCAAAGGTAAAAGTGTTGCTGAAGTACATATTGACATAGACATCGGATTTCTCCGTGAAATAAATGGTATCGCCAAGCTTGGAAAAGTTCTCCATACCGGTTCCCGTACAGCACCAGAACTCATCAACCGGCTGGTTAAACACTTTGTTATATCCTGGAGCCATCGGCTGGAAATACATGGTTGTGCCAGTATCCGGGTTCTGAGAGGACAGAATGGCATTAATATAGGTATTCTCATAATAATCCATGTACTTCTTGTCCTTGGTCAGCTTGTAAAGCTCCCGGGTCAGCTTGAGCATATTATAAGTGTTGCAGGTCTCGCAAGTCAAAGCCCCATCATAATCGCCCTTCGTAGCATCCTCATACAACTTGTCTGCGTCATGGAAATGCTCTGACTGGCTGTTGCCGCCCGTCACATAGGTATGGTGGTTCACCGTAATGTCCCAGAAATTGATGGCCGCATCTTTATATTTCTCCAAATTACTCTTCTCTGCTGCTGACAGCTTATCATAATACGTTTCGTTATTCATCATGACCGTATAGCGCTTTAATGCTCCTGTCAGCTTGGGGATGGTAGTATTGGCGTGCTTCCCGCTCAGTACGTCCTTGCCGGCTGCAAGATCATTAAACAGGGAAACCTCGTCGAAAAACTGAGCCGCTGCCTTGAAGTGTTCATTTCCAGTAATATCGTAAATCTCGTAGAGCGCTTCATTCATACCGCCATATTCCGTCCGCAGCATGGTGCTGGTATTGGTCAGCTTACTGCACCGCCTGTAGACATACTCCGTAAAACTTTCCGCAATCTTCAGCGCTTCGTCAGCCAGCTGGCCATCCTCTGCATCCTGTACAAAGGTATAGATGTCAATCAGGCCTGCCAAAACCTTGTGTAGGTTATACCAGGGCACAATCACGTTCTCATCACTGCTTCCTGTGCCGTCTATCTGATTGAGAATGCTCTCACGAAATGCAGAGACATAGCCTGCACTGCTTGGATGTTTTGCTGCATAAGCATCCTGGCATTCCTTGAGGCCATTTACCGCATCGCGGATCTGGACAAGAAGCGCAGCCTTTGTATCTGCATCCTGGGTGCCTGCATAAGCCTGTGAAAGGGCAGACATATAATGCCCAAAGGTATGCCCGCGGAAGTTTACGGCGTTGCTCCGCTCCCATCCCTGATAACGGTCTGTAGTGGGAGGTGTCAGACCCGATACCACATAAAATTCATAGAGGAATTTCTTTGAGTTCAAGCTCAGCAGGTATTCACTCTCTTTCTGTGATGCATGGGCTAGAAACTCATCCTCCAACGCCACATTCTCAATGCCGCTGTCTGTGATCTGGTCTGACACCTGCTCTGCCTTTGCCGTCACGGAAACGGAAAAGGTCTTGGACACTGCCTCCCCGTTTGCAAAAGAAGCCGTTGCCTTCAAGGTTACATTTGCCGTCCCCGATTCCGGGGGCGTTACTGTGCCATCCAAAGCAATCACGTCCGTATCAGAAGACTCCCATGTAATCACGGAACCAGAGGCTCCCTCTTTCAGCAGCGCTAAGTTCCTGCTGGTTGTTTCCGGGATCTTCAGTGCGTCTATGTCACTCTGCGCAACTGCCTTTTTGTCAAATTTATTCGGAGAAACCGCATCATAGAGCGCAATCACGTCTTCCTGGCTATAGACCCTGCTGTAAAGCTCATACTCGTCCAAAGCTATATTCTTCAGGAAAGCGCCTTTGTGAACGGTTCCATTATACCCGATTGTCTTCGTGGTATCTGGCACAGACCCTACTACCCCTGTAGATTCCCCACCCAGCGGAAATCCGACATTCAAGGCCTGCTTGATGCCATTGCGGTAAACTGCCGCTTCCTTACTGCCGCTGTCATATGTTACGGCAATATGCGTCCACTGGTTTGGCGGGAAAAACTCATCCCTGTTGCCGCTGATATTAAGAAGATAAGGCTGTCCCCCACTCTTGGCCGGGCCTACGGACAGTATCAGCGGCTGGCTCTTCTGTGTCCCTAGGTACCATCCGTCTGTGTGCCATTCCTTCTTATTCCAGGTAATGAGCTGCTCATCATTCCCCATGCCGCCTGCCGGAGGCTTAATCCAAAAAGAAAGGGTCAGGTTCTGCGGGGAAAGCCCTTCCCCCTGCCCTAATGAGAGGGACGTACTTCCATTAAATAAGGCAGCCTTCCCTTTAATGCCTTCCGTATAGGAAACCGTACCATTATTTTCTGTTACCTGTACCGATTTGCCCGAAGCATCCGCCAGGTTGTCCTCAAAAGATAATTTCAGTTCCGCTGCGCCTTCCGCCCGCGGTACAGCCTCTACATCTTCTGCCTGCGGCAAAACTTCTGCTCCATCAGCCTGCGGCACTGCCTCTGCCGCATACGTCTGCTGAACTGGCAATCCCGACAGAACCATAGCTGCCGCAAGAATTCCTGCTAAAACCTGTTTTTTCTTCATCCTAGATCCTCTCTTTCTTCTTTTTCGCTCTCCTGCCAGCAAACTTTATCCCTCTCTCCACAGCATCTTGCCCATTACTGCCAAGAGCGTCTGCCCTTCTTCTTGGCGAAAAGCATAAATTTGCACTGCATTTTAAAGCTTCTTTAGTATAACATATCTTAAGAACCATGAAAATATCTTTATTGAACCTTTTTTCAGCATTTTCGAACATTTTTATTATTTACAGCGCAGTATCTCCAGAAATATAATGCGCAGCTTACGGCCTCTTCACCCCTCTGCCGTCCCGCCCCGCTATCCGCAGCCGGTGCAGCGCAACTTCCTTCTCCTTTATGGCAACAAACCGTTCCTCCTGCCCCAGCGCATAGGCTGCCTGCAGGCTGTCCTTCGGGTCAACCTTCATCCCCCGGACGCCCACTGCCCCCTTTTTCTTCTCCGGCACCTCCGCAACAGGGAACCGCAGGAACATCCCCTTCTCTGTCTGCAGCACAACGCTTTCCCCTTCTGTCCCCTCCAGCATATGTACCAGGAGCAGCCGTTCCCCTTCCCCCAGCTTCGTGGCGGCGGTCGTCCGCTTGGAAACGTCAAATTCCTCCCCCCGCACCTGCTTGAGCATCCCGTTGCAATTGGCAAACAGCAGACGCTTCCCCTTAAGGTTTGCCATGCAGTCCATATAGAGGATGGACTCTGTGCTGCTGTCATAATTGCTGAGATTATCCAGCGGCGTCCCCTTATCCCGGAACTTCCCATGGGGCAGATCAAGCACCTTGGCGATATGGAGCTGCCCTTTGTCGGTAAAGACGCAGATCCTGTCTGTATTCATACAGGAAATCACATATTTATTCTCCCCATCCGCTGCCTCCCTGTTGCGCTCATAGGTCTGCAAGTCCACAGTCTTCACATAGCCAAAACGATCCATCAGCAGGACAACCGGCGCCTCTTCCACCTTCTTTTCCTCATAAACGGCTTCCTTGGCATTCTCAATCCCAGTTTTGCGCTCTTTGCCGTATTCCTTCTGGAAATAGTTCAGCTCTTTGATAATCGTCCGTGCCATGGCCGCCCGGCTGCCAAGGATTTCCTCATACCTGGCAATATTGGCTAATGTGGCGCTATGTTCTTTTTGCAATGCCTCAATCTCTAAGCCAATCAGCTTGTACAGGCGCATTTCCAGAATGGCCGTTGCCTGCCGCTCCGTAAAGCAGAGGCGCCTGGCGTCTTCTTCGGAGCCGCGGAAACGGAACTTGATTTTTTCCGTCCTGCCATGCATCAGGCACTCCTTGGCGTCACGGATATTTTTTGCCCCCCGTAAAATCTCAATAATCAAATCAATAACATCGCAGGCTTTGATCAGGCCTTCCTGCACTTCCTTCTTCTCCAGTTCCTTGGCCAGCAATGTCTTATATTTGCGGGTAGCCAGCTCATATTGGAAATCCACATGGTGGCGGATCATGGGCACAAGCCCCATCGTCTCCGGCCTGCCGTCTGCCACAGCCAGCATATTAACGCCAAATGTGTCCTCCAGGCGCGTCTTCTTATAGAGAAGATTGCAGAGATTCTCCGCATCTGCCCCTTTCTTTAGGTCCAGCACAATACGGATGCCCTCCTTAGAGGACTGGTTGGAAATATCCACAATGTCATTCGTCTTGCGGCTCTCTGTCAGGTTGTACACATCCAGCAGGAATTTCCCGATATTCGCCCCCAGCATGGTATAAGGAATCTCCGTAATGACCAGGCGCTGCCTGCCGCCCTTGGCCTGTTCCACCTCTACCCTGCCCCGCACCTTGATTTTCCCTGTGCCAGTCTCATAGATACGCAGCAAATCATCCTTATTGACCACAATCCCCCCTGTAGGGAAGTCCGGCCCCTTGATATACGCCATCATTTCCCCTGTAGAAATATCCGGATTTTTCATATAGGCCTTTACGCCTTCGATTACCTCTGACAGGTTATGGGGCGGGATGCTGGTAGCCATGCCTACGGCAATCCCCTCCGCCCCATTGATCAAGAGATTCGGCACCTTCACTGGCAGCACGGAAGGCTCCTTCTCTGTCTCGTCAAAATTCGGCACAAAATCCACCACGTCCTTATCCAAATCTGCCAGATAAGCCTCCTGGGCAGCCTTGGCAAGCCGCGCCTCCGTATAGCGCATAGCCGCCGCCCCATCCCCCTCCATGGAGCCGAAATTGCCATGGCCATCCACCAATGGGAGCCCTTTCTTGAAATCCTGCGCCATCACCACCAGCGCCTCATAAATGGAGCTGTCCCCATGGGGATGGTATTTGCCCATGGTATCCCCCACGATACGGGCGCACTTGCGATAAGGCCTGTCATAGCGGATCCCTAACTCGTGCATATCGTACAGCGTCCGCCTCTGCACTGGCTTTAAGCCGTCACGCACATCAGGCAGCGCCCTGGAGACAATTACGCTCATGGCGTAATCAATATAGGATTTCTGCATCAATTCCGAATATTCCGTCCGTATAATCTGTTCCTTTTCCTGTTCCTGCATGTTATTTCCTTTCTACACATCCAGCTCCGCATCCTGCGCATGCTTATGGATAAATTCCCGCCGCGGCAGCACTTCCGTCCCCATCAGCATCTCCGTCACATCCGAAGCCATCCTGGCGTCCTCAATCTCCACCTGCTTCAGAACCCTCGTCTTCGGATCAAGGGTCGTCTCCCACAGCTGCTCCGCGTCCATTTCCCCCAGCCCCTTATAACGCTGTAAGGTGAACGGACCCTTATGCCGTTTCCTATACTTCTCCAGCGCGGAATCATCATAGAGGTACTCTTCCTTCCCCCTGGCCGGGATGGCCTTATACAGGGGCGGCATGGCGACATAGACATGCCCCTCGTAAATCAGTTCCGGCATAAACCGATAGAACAGTGTCAGCAGCAAGGTGGAAATATGCGCCCCATCCACATCTGCATCCGCCATAATAATAATCTTATCATACCTAAGCTTCGCAATGTCAAAATCATTGCCGTAGCCTTCGGAAAACCCGCAGCCAAAAGCATTGATCATCGTCTTAATCTCTGCGTTCCCCAGAACTTTGTCAATGCTGGCCTTCTCCACGTTGAGAATCTTCCCCCGGATGGGCAGGATGGCCTGGAAATTACGATCCCTGGCTGTCTTCGCCGATCCGCCGGCCGAATCCCCCTCAACAATAAAAATCTCGCAGGCCGATGCATCTCTGCTCTCACAGTTGGCCAGCTTGCCATTAGAATCAAAGGAAAATTTTGGTTTGCTTAAAAGGTTGGTCTTGGCCTTTTCCTCCGTTTTGCGTATTTTCGCCGCCTTTTCTGCACAGGAAATTACCTTCTTCAGATTCTCTAAATTCCTGTCAAAATAGAGCTGAATTTCTTCCCCCGTCACCTTAGAAGCAGCGCGGGCTGCATCCTGGTTGTCCAATTTTGTCTTTGTCTGCCCTTCAAAGCGCGGCTCCGGATGCTTGATGGAAATCACCGCCGTCATCCCATTGCGCACATCGGCTCCCGTAAAATTAGAATCCTTCTCCTTCAGGATCCCCAGTTCCCGGGCATAATTATTAATTACTGTGGTAAATACTGTCTTAAAGCCTGTAAGGTGCGTCCCCCCTTCCGCATTATAAATATTGTTGCAGAACCCAAGGATATTTTCATGGAATTCATTGGTATACTGGAATGCCGCCTCCACGGAGACCTTCTCACTTTCACCCTTAAAATACACCACGTCATGCACGGTCTCCGCCTTCTTATTCAAATCCTTCACAAACCCTACAATCCCCTCTTCTTCATGGAACGTCTGGCGCTCCGTTTCTTCCCCACGCCTGTCCTCATAGAAAATCGTCAGCCTCGGGTTTAAATATGCCGTCTCATGAAGCCTGCTCTTTACGTCCTCTTCTTTAAACCGCGTTTTCTCAAAAATCTCCGGATCCGGCAGAAAATTAATCCGTGTGCCTGTCTTCCTCGTCCTGCCAATCACTGGCAGCAGGCCGCCCTCCAGTTCCAGCGCCGGCTTCCCCTGCTCATACCTGTCATGATATACTTTTCCTCCCAAGTGTACTTCCAGATCCAGATAGGTGGAAAGTGCGTTCACCACAGATGAGCCCACCCCATGCAGGCCCCCGCTGGTCTTATAGGCATCGTTATCAAATTTTCCGCCGGCATGGAGCGTCGTAAACACCAGGCGCGCGGCTGACACGCCTTTCTCATGCATCCCTACGGGGATCCCGCGGCCATTGTCCTCCACCGTACAGGAGCCGTCCGCTTCCAGGGTCACCCAGATGGTATCGCAGAAGCCTGCCAGATGCTCATCTACGGAATTGTCCACAATTTCATAAATCAAATGATTGAGGCCTTTTCTGGATACGCTCCCAATGTACATCCCCGGACGCTTCCTTACCGCTTCCAGACCTTCCAGTACGGTGATATTCTCAGCGCCGTATTCCTTTCTTGCTGCCATTTTGTCACAATTTCCTTTCCATCCACTTTGATACAGCCGTCCGACTTCTTGGTTTCCATTCCATCCACTTTGATACAGCCGTCCGATTTCTTGGTTTTTATTCCATCGCTCGATACATATGTTCGACTTCTTAGTTTGTGCTCCATCCATTTGATACATACGTTCGATTTCTTGTTTTCTATTCTAGCACCGATTCCAGCATTTGTAAAGACCTATTTTAAACATATGTTCGTTTTTCTGAAACTGACTCCTTATCCCTTCCAAAACCTACCCCAAGAGTCCTGTTTTTATTAAATCTCCTTCTAATTCATCGCAGGACTGGTAGCGCTGCCTGGGATTTTCCCTCGTGCATTTCCAGACAATCCAGTCGAGCCTGCGTGGCACCCGCCGGTTCCAATGGCGCACATGGTACGCCCCTGCTGGGAATTGCCGTACATCGGCACCTGTCAAAAGGCGGTACATCGTTGCCCCTAAGGCAAAAATATCTGTCCTTGCATCCAATGCACCTCCCTGCCGCATCTGCTCCGGCGCAGCGTATCCCCTTGTCCCCAGACGGATTCCCTCCTGCCGCCCCAGGCCTTTCCAGCCCCAGACGGAGCCAAAATCCATCAGGCGCAGGTTCCCTCCTGGCTGGCGCATAATATTGCCTGGCTTCATATCCCGGTAAACCAGGGGCGGGCTTAACTGGTGCAGATAGCCTAACACCAGGCACATGTCCTTGCCCCACCCCGCCACCTCATCCGGCGGCAGGGCGCCCCGGCGGAGCAGCATATCCTCCAGCGTTTCCCCCTGCAGGTATTCCATTACAATATAGCATGCCTCCTGAGCCTCCAGCATTTCCTCAATTTCCGGAAAATATGGGTATTTCAGATCCCAGACCAATTCCGCTTCCCCTTTCAGCATCTGGTAAGCTTGTACATTCCCTACCCGTTCCTGCCGGATTTCCTTTACAGCCCAGTCCCTTTTTTTCTTCCTGTCATAGGCCAGGTAAACAGTAGAAAAACCGCCTTCCCCCAGGATCCCTTTGATCTCATACCTGCCCCCTAATATACTGCCTGCTTCCAAAATAAGACTCCTTCCCCTTTTTATGTACCTATCATGGGCAGAGAAAAGGGCGAACGCTCCAAAAAGCCTTCACCCATCCCTCTGATACTGGCAACTCTTTTTGCCAAATCATTTTATCTCCTATGCATCTTCCCATAATTTCTCATGCTCTGCCTTCTTGTCCCGCAGCATCAGCCCCTGCACGGCCTCCCGCACCGGCTTGCCTTCGAATAGGATGCGGTTTACCTCCTCAATAATCGGCATGGGCACCTGGTATTTTTCTGATAATCCTTTCGCCGCCTTGGCAGAATAGACGCCCTCCACGACCATATGCACTTCCTCCATGGCTTCCTCCATGGATTTGCCCTGCCCAATCAGCATCCCGGCCTTACGGTTGCGGCTGTGTACGCTGGCGCAGGTCACAATCAGATCGCCAATCCCCGTCAGCCCGCTTAAGGTTTCATATTTTGCGCCCATTGCCAGCGCCAGCCTGCCAATCTCTGTAATCCCGCGGGTAATCAGGGCTGCCTTGGTATTGTCGCCATAGCCAATCCCATCCGCCATCCCGGCGGCCAGGGCAATCACATTTTTCAACGCGCCCCCCAGCTCAATCCCCAGCATATCCGGGCTGGTATAAATGCGGAATACGTCGTTCATAAAGATATTCTGCACATACTCTGCGTCTTCCTTCTTCTTCGCCCCTGCCACGCAGGTCGTCGGCAGCCCCCTGCCTACCTCCTCCGCATGGCTCGGCCCGGACAGCACGGCAACCTTGGCCTGCGGAATTTCCTCAGCAATAATATCCGTAAGCGTCATCAGTGTCTGTTCCTCAATCCCTTTCGCCACATTTACAATCAGCGCCTGTTCCTCCAGATAAGGACGCATGCTTTTTGCCGTGCTCCTGACAAATACAGAAGGTACCGCCATCACCAGCAGATCCTTCCCGCTGGCAGCCTGCGCAAGGTCTGCCGTCAGCCGGATCCCCTCTTCCAGCCGCACGCCTGGGAGCTTTTCTTTATGCTCCCTGTCCCGCTTTAACATCTCGATTTCTTCTTTGATTGCCGACCATACCGTAACCTCATGCCCATTCTTTTCCAATACCGCGGCCAGGGCGATCCCCCAGCTTCCTGCTCCTATTACACTTACCTTTGCCATAATTCCCTCCAAACATCATTGCCTGCAACAGTTACTTTGTTACTATTCACGGTTCAGGAATGCGCTGTACTGCGCATTCCGTGAGTACATGATTCAGGAGTGAGGGGCGATTTTTGCACAGCAAAACTCTAAATATCGCCCCGAATCGTTACTATGAGCGGCCTCCAGGCCGTGAATAGTAACGTTACTTTTTCTCCCTATCTCCTGCCTTATGCATGGAAAATTTATTCTCTGTCCCGCTTAACAGGCGCCTGATATTCGCATGGTGGCGCCCCAGGATCAGAAGCATAAAGGCGGCGCCCAACGCATAGGCCTCTGGCAGCAGATCCTTGTGTATCCCTAAATACCCTAGCTGCCCATATACAAGCAGCTGGATAAAAAAACAGATCCCCACCAGGATAGAGCCCAGAGACACATACTTTGTCAGCGCCACCACCAGGATAAACAGCAACAGGCAGGCAGGCGCCATCGGCGGGTAGAAAGCAAGGATAAAGCCTGCCGTACAGGCAACCCCTTTCCCGCCCTTAAACTTCATATAAAATGGGAAATTATGCCCCAGTACGCTCCCAAGCCCAGCATACATCGCCAGCAAGCGGACACCCCCGCCATATTGGTTATGAAAGAGAAGCCATGCCAGCAGCATCGCCAGCATGGTCTTGCCCGCATCGCCCAAAAAGACAATCAGCCCCGCCTTTGCCCCCAGGGTACGCAGGGTATTGGTCGCCCCAGCATTGCCGCTCCCATGTTCCCGGATGTCAATATGCTGTGTTTTCCCATAGAGGTAACCCGTCTGGAAGAGCCCAAAAACATAGCCCATCACCAGGCAAAGCATCCGATTTCCTATCATCCCTAGCGCTCCTTCCTTTCGCGAATAATAAATTTGAGCGAAGTTCCCTGGAAGCCAAACGCATCCCGGATCCGATTCTCCAAATAACGGACATAGGAAAAATGCATCAGCTTCTTATCATTGACAAACACCACAAAAGTTGGCGGCTTCACCGCTACCTGGGTTGCATAGTAAATTTTCAGCCGCCGGCCCTTATCCGAAGGCGGCTGCTGCAGAGCGACTGCCTCGGACACAATCTCATTGAGCACGCCGGTCGCCACCCGCATGGAATGGTTCTCCAGCACCGCGTCAATCACCTCAAACAGCTTCTGCGTACGCTGCCCGGTCTTGGCGGAGATAAACATCAGCTGGGCATAAGGCATAAAGCTTAATACCTCGCGGATTCTGTCCGTATGCTTGTAAATGGTCTTGTCATCCTTCTCAATGGCATCCCATTTATTCACCGCCACGATAATTCCTTTGCCGCGGTCATGGGCAATGCCTGCAATCTTAGCATCCTGCTCAGTCACACCTTCCGTTGCGTCAATCACCACCACTACGACATCTGCCCGCTCCACGGCCGTCACAGCACGGATAATGCTAAAACGCTCCAGCTCTTCTTTAATCTTGCTCTTGCGGCGCAGCCCTGCCGTGTCAATGAAAACGTACTCCCTGCCGTTCTTTACAATCTCCGTGTCAATGGCGTCCCGGGTCGTCCCCGCAATATCGGACACAATGACCCGTTCTTCCCCCAACAGATGGTTGATTAAGGAAGATTTGCCGACATTCGGCTTGCCGACAATGGCTACCTTCGGTCTGTCATCTTCTTCCTCCTCTTCCACGTCCTGCGGGAAGTGCTTCGCCACCTCGTCCAGCATATCGCCAATCCCCAGGCGGGACGCGGCAGAAATCGGCAGCGGATCGCCAATCCCCAAATTGTAGAACTCATAGACATCCGGCATGAACTTCTCAAAGCTGTCCACCTTATTCACCACCAGCACCACCGGCTTATGCGCCCGCCGCAGCATATCCGCCACCTTGGAGTCTGCATCCACAAGCCCTTGGCGCACGTCCGTGAGGAAAATAATCACATCCGCCGTATCAATGGCAATCTGCGCCTGCTCCCGCATCCGTGACAGCATCATATCGCTGCTGTCTGGCTCAATCCCCCCTGTGTCAATCAAAGTAAAGGACATATTCAGCCAACTGACATCCGCATAAATCCTGTCCCTGGTCACTCCCGGCGTGTCCTGCACAATCGAAATACGCTCCCCCGCCAAGACGTTAAACAATGTGGACTTCCCTACATTCGGCCGTCCCACGACGGCTACTACTGGTCTGCTCATCCTAATCTCCTAATTTGGAAGGGCTGCCGCAAAATCCCTGCAGCAGCCCTTAAAATGTTACAAATCAATTTCTGCATTGTAGCTTCTTTTACTGCAACAGACAGGACAGCAAATCCTGTCCGCTTGATTCTACAATATTTATTTTGATTTGTAAAGTATTTTCTACTTCTTCTAATGTAATATCGTCTAAAAAGACCTTTTCCCCACTGCGCAGAAGGTTACAGGGCAGCAGCAGCCTGTCCCCCAAATCACGCCCCTTGAGCTGGGAAATAATATCCTGCCCCGCCAAAAGCCCGGAAACGGTAATCATTTCGCCAAAAAAACGGTTGATCACCGGGATTACCTGCACCTCAACCTGTGGGAAAGCCTCCATAAATCCTTCCGCAAGCTCCCGAAGCGTAGGCGCCGCAAGCGTCCCGGTAGCAATGGAAAGCTTCCTTGGGGGCTTAGCGCGTCCTGCAGCTTCTCCCTCTGCCCCTGCAAGGGCTTCGGCAAATTCCTCTCGCAGCAGCCGCAGCATCCCCACGCCATTTTCCAGCTGAGGGTAGCCATCATAAGCCTCTTCTTGCGGCAGCTCCTGCCCTGCCAGCAGATACCATTCATCGCTGGCATGGACAAAGTGCAGCCCGCACCGTTCCATGCATTCCTCCTGGTAACCATGGATCTGGGCAAGGACCTTCCTTGCGTCCTCCCGGCCAAACGGCTCCAACGGGTACAGCCCTTCCCGGTATCTGGTCAGGCCTACCGGAACCACAGAAACGCTCTCCATCACCGGCAGATAGGCCATCAGATCCCGGATGCTCCGATCAAGCTCCGCCCCGTCATTGACGCCCTTGCACAGCACAATCTGCCCATTCATCGGAATCCCGGCTCGAAAAAGCCTGTCTATCTTCTGCAGCGCTTCCCCCGCAAAGCGGTTATTCAGCATCCTGCAGCGTAGCGCAGGGTTGGTAGCCTGCACGGAAATATTAATCGGGCCCATCCGATAGGCAATGATCCGTTCCAGGTCATGCTCCTTCATATTTGTCAACGTCACATAATTCCCCTGCAGGAAGGAAAGCCTGGAATCGTCATCCTTGAAATACAGCGTATCTCGCATGCCTTTTGGCATTTGGTCAATAAAGCAGAACATACACTTATTATGGCATGACCTGTAATCATCCATCAGGGCATTTGCAAATTCAATGCCCAGGTCATCCTCATACTCCTTTTCAATCTCCAGCTCCCACTCTTCCCCGTTAGGCTTTCGGATAAGCACGGTCAGGTATTCCTCATTGACGAAATAATGGTAGTCGAACACATCTTCTATTTGATGGCCATTGACTGACAGCAGGATGTCCTCTGGCTCCACGCCCAGCTCTTCTGCGATACTGCCTGGCTGAATTCTGATAATTTTATGCTCCTTCAACACCGCTCCCCGCCTGCTTAATCCTCTGTGTCCTCATCTACGACTCCTGCCACTGCCCCTGCCACAGATGCAACGACTGCAACAATTACTGCAATAATAACAACGCCGCCAATTAAAAAAAATAACATCTCTCTCATCCCATTTCTTTTGATAATATTGTCCTGATACTTCCTTATCATAACACACCTTGAAAAATCTGTAAACAAAATATTCCTTTCGGATAATATAACTTTACCTAGGGTTTCTTTATGCAGCCTTCCCTTTCCTCTCCTATTAGCTGAAAAGCGTTATATTTCCTTTTGGCTGAAAAGTATTCTATTTCCTTGTATGACGGAAATTTCCCCATCCCATAAAAATAACAATAAGCGGTCCGTATGGCTATTCTCCTTACGGACCGCTACAATATCATTCCTCTATGACAACTGCTTTATTTCACTTTTGCTTTTTTTACGGCGCCAAAGGCGGTATAGGCTTTCTTCTTATTGACCGTCCGATATGCCCTCACTTTGTAATAATAGGTGCCTTTCTTCACATTGCGGAAAACCTTCTTTACTAGCTTTGCGGATTTCAGATCCGCAGCCTTCTTGTATGTGCCGTTTTTCTTTGTGGCGCGGTATATCTCGTAGCCGGAGGCCTTCTCTGCCCTCCGAAAAGATACCGTTATGGTGCGTTTCTTTACGGCTGCCTTCACAGACGCTGGCGTCTTTACCATATAGGCGGAAACCACTTTACTGTAGGGGCTTCTGTTCTTGCCATTGATGGCGACTACTTTATAGTATACGTTTTTGCCTGCGGCGGCGCTTTTATCCGTATAGGAGCTTCCCGTTACGGTCTTTAGGCTCTTGTATCCAGAACCCTTCTTATAAGAGCGGTAGAGCTGGTATTTCTGTGCATCGGAAGACTTTTTCCAGGAAACTTTGATATTCTTCGCGCCTGCCCAGGATGCCTTTACGGATGCAGGCGCTTTGGGCTTCGCGAGTTCCTGCGCAGCGGGCACGAGGCTTTTTACTGCCGCATTCAATGCTGCCGCTGCCGCATTCACTTCTTCCTGGGTGGCATCGGCTTTTTTATTCACAGTATCTGCTTTTTGGAGCGCCTCTGCTAATTTCTTCCAGCTCGCTGCCGTATAATCCTTCTCTTTCTTGGCGGAAGCTGTGCGGATGGCTGACGCCAATGCAGCCTTATCCGCCTTTGATGGCTCATCTGCTGGCTGTAGCTTCTGGATAGCTGACTGCAGGCCTGCCGCTGCGCCATCCACTTCCTCCTGTGTGGCGTCCTCTTTTCCATACACTTCTTCTGCATGGCCAAGGGCTGCCTGAAACTCCTTCCAGCTTGCCGCTGTGTAGTCTTTCTCTTCCTTGCCGGATGCCGACTGGATAGCTGCGCCTAAAGCTGCCTTGTCCGCCGCAGCTGCGCCATTTCGATAGGTTATTTCCCACCACTGGCTATCGCTTGCTGTATTATCTGACTTTTGCTCGGCCTGTGCGCCCTTATCCCCGGATACAGACAGATAATGGCCGCTCTTTGCATTTTTTAGCCTGGAATAGCCTGTGCTTTTGTCTGTCTCCAAGATCCAGTGCTGCTCAGTATGGCTTGCACCCTCGTAATGCCACTGGAGGAGCTTTGCCCCGTCTGCCGTGTCCCCGCCGCTGACGGCAATAATCTTGCTGCTCTTGGTGTTAACCAGCTTATAGGTATTTTCCTGGCCCTCCACTGGCTGCAGGTACCACTCCTGGTTTGCTTCCCTGGTGTAATCCCACTGGATGACCTTGGCGCCGTCTTTTACGCTTCCGCTGTCTACGCCGATAATCTGGCCTGTCGCCTTGTTTTGCAGGGTGACAACCTGGCTTGGCGGGATATATTCTGGCAGCTGAGTTCTCATATCCTTCTCCAGCCCTGTCAGCGGCGTGCCGTCTGTCTGGAAGGTATGGATAGAATGGGGCGGGAGGTCTACGCTTATTTTGCGCCCATTAAAATTAATATCCACATGCTTTACAGAATTGCTGCCGTTCTTTACCATCAGCACATTGCTGCCGTCCGGGTTGCGGAAAGCAATTTCATGCAGCTCCCTTGCATAGCGGTCGTCACGCTCTGCTTCGTCCACCAGCGGGAATTCTGCATCATAAGTCCCGGCACTGGAAATCCGGTGCGCGCCTGGCTGGATATAATTCGTAAAATGCTTGTATTCATAATAATGTGGGTTAATGCGGTATTCTTTGGTATTGTCATTGACGGTTATCGGCGCATTCTGCGGCCAGGGGTTCGCTGCCGTGTTATGCCCGCCGGGATTCACCCCATCCCACTCAAGTACCATATTCCAAAGGTTGTACGCGCTGATTCCCGTGCTTAAGTACATCCACATAATGTCAAACTGGTTCTCCGCATACTGCCAGTTATTCCTTCCATCGCCGCACATCGTCTCCGACTGCATCATCCCCAGGTCAAAACCTGTATTGTATAGAGAGTGCGATTTAAAGTAAGACCACCACTGGAAGGTAACGCCGGAAAGGTACTTCCGGGCTTCTGGGTCTTTCAGCGCAGCATCCATCATACTGTCATTGGAGTTGGTAAATGTCCCCAAATAGATTTCCACGCCCATTTCCTTCATCACAGGCCCTAAATGGTCACGGATGAAGTCGCAGAGCTGCTGCCCCGTCCAGAGGCAAGAGGTATACGCCGTCCACATCGTCGGCTCATTCTGCGGGCTTACCATCGACACATGGATGCCCTCCGCTTCATAAGCCTCGACAAACTTCTTAAAATACTGTGCATAAGCCGCCATGTTCCTGTCGTTATAGACAATATTCCCAGCAATCAGGTTGTTGTTGTCTTTCATCCATGCAGGCGGCGACCAGGGGGACGCCCAAAACTTCATATCCGGGTTCCGCTTCAGGGCTTCCTTGATAAAGGGGATAATCCCGGTCTCCGACTGATCGCGTGCAATGGAAAAATATTCCATATCATAATCTTCTTTCACGCCTTCTGGCAGATCGTCCAGGGTATACAGGGTATTTGCAAAATCGCTTGCGCCAATCGGGATGCGCCCTAAGGTCAGATGCAGGCCTTCCGGCTCATTGGGATCGAACAGCAGATCGAGGATATGGCTCCGTTCTTCCTCCGTCAGCATCAAAAGCCGCCTCCAGCCGCGCTCGTTAAAGCAGCCGCCCCAGATGTCCTCCGCCATTTTCTGATAGGTAACATTCTCATCAATATCAATATAGAGTTCGCTGTGCTGATTGGCGTCCCAGGCCGTTGTCGCCAAAGGCGCCTGCTGCTGCCAATAATTGCCTTCCTGGGACATGACCCAGGATACTGTGCCCGCCTCTGCCGCCTGGTTTTCCTCCGGCAGCATCAGGAAGCTCCCGGTAAACGCCATGCAGCCCGAAAGGGCCACCGACACGCAACGTTTCCAGAAATTTCCCTTGCGCTTTTCCCGCTTCCATTTCTTCATAATTCTTATTCCTCCTTCTTGCTCTCTGGCAATCCTATCAAATTCCCTCGCAGGAATTCTCCCGCTTTCCACACAAAACGCCCATATGGTTTTTTTATAATTATAGCAGAAATCCTTGTGAAAAAATCTGCAAAAATATGCATTTATTTTCCATTTTCGCGCAAAATCCCCTGCCGAATAGCACCTTTTTGTCCTGTCAGGCGCAGATAATGCAAATTTATCCTACCGAACTCCCTGTTGTAATTTATCTGGAAATCTTTTATACTAAACTTATTGCCGTTCCCTTTCCGGAAGGAAACATTTTCAGCCTACAGCAAACGAAAGGATTTATATTTATGAAATTTTACTTAGCGCCCATGGAAGGCATCACTACCCCCGTTTACCGAAATGCGCTGTACCGCCATTACGGCGGCGCAGACCGTTATTATACCCCCTTTCTAGCCAACCTCTCCTTTAATCATAAGGAGCTGCGGGAGATCCTTCCGGAAAACAACAAAGGCCTTTCGGTCATTCCCCAGATTCTCACCAACCGGGCGGAAACCTTCTTAACCATTACCAAAAACCTGCAGGCCTATGGCTACAAAGAGGCAAACCTGAACCTCGGCTGCCCTTCCGCCACTGTCACTGCCAAAAAACGCGGCGCCGGATTCCTGTCTGTGCCAGAACAGCTGGATGCTTTCCTGGAAGAGATTTTTACAGGCTGTCCCTTACAAATCTCCATCAAAACAAGGCTCGGCATCGCATCTGCGCATGAATGGCCCATCCTCCTCGCCATTTACAAAAAATATCCCCTGAAGGAACTGATCGTCCATCCAAGGTACCAGAAAGACTTTTATAACGGCCGGCCACATATGGAGGCCTTCCAGATGGCAGCGGACGCCTTGTCGGACAGCGGCATTCCCCTTTGTTACAATGGGGATATCGCCTCGCCTGCACAGTATCAGCGCCTGCTTGTGCAAAACCCTTCCACAGAAGCTGTAATGATTGGCCGTGGCATATTGGCCGACCCAAGCCTTTTCCAAACCCTCCGCCACGGGAAGCCCGCACTGCCTCCTGACGAAAGGATCCCTGTCTTCGGGCGCTTCCACGACGATATCCTGGAAGGCTACCAAAACTACATGTCCGGCGACCAGCCCGTGCTCTTTAAAATGAAAGAACTATGGAGTTATATGGGGCAGTACGTACAGGTATCCGATGCCATGCTCAAGAAAATCCGCAAGGCAAAACGGATTTCGGAATACCGGGGCACAGTAGAAGCCATCCTCGAAAAAGCGGCCCTTTCCTGAATTCCGCCAAAAGCAAGCGCCGCTTCTGCAGGCAATTCCAGGGCAGGCACAAGCCAATGGGCTATTGTCTGCCAAAAAAGAAAGACATGCAGAAGGAAAAAGGCTCAAGAAAGGAACTTACTAAAACACAAAGATACCCGAAAAGGAAAAGATTCGCCAAAAGATAACTTTAGCCAAAAACTTCACATAGAAAGGAGTCCTGGAACATGCCCGGAAAACAAGTCAAGCTGCGCCAGGCAGAAGAAGGCAGTATTTTATACCACTATACCAAAAGCAATGGCATCAATGGCATCCTAAGCAACAACTGCTTTTGGGCAACGAAAAGCGATTTTCTAAACGACCCCAAGGAGTTCTCCCATATCCAGGGCATACTTACGCAGGTCTGCCAGGAGTCAATCAAAAATCCAGCATGGATGGAGATGTTCCTCCAGGACTCCATCTATGCCGAAAACGAAAGAAAACGGGAATATTTCGTGCTTTCTTTTTCCAATTGCCGGGACAGCCTCACCATGTGGTCAGAATTTGGCAATAAGACCGGATACAACATCGGGTTCCGCAGCAACGAGATTATTGCCCGCATTGAAGAGGCGGCAGAGATTGCCTACCATGGGCTTGTCGTTTACAGTACGAAGCAGCAGCGGCAGCTGATCCGGAAAAACCTCTGCGGCTACCTGCCAAACCTCCTTGGCATGCCGCTTGAGGGCATCTTAACGCTGGGAAGCCAGGATCCCCAGGACGCCCTCTACCAAAAGGCCTGCCGGAAATTCCGGCGGACAGCGGAAATCTACGCAATGTTTTTCAAGCAGGAAGGATTTGCAGCAGAACAGGAATACCGCTTTGTCTTCAAAAGGCGGAAGGATACCGCCGTGCATTTCCGCGCCAAAGACGGCTTCCTGCTCCCCTATATCGAAATCCCCTTAAGCGGCAGGCGCCTCCCGATTGAGGAAATCATGGTCGCGCCCCAGAACCATATTGATCTGGCAAAAAGCGGCATGGAATACATGCTGCAGGTAAAAGGCTACCAAGCAACCGTATCGCTGTCTAACATCAAGCTCCGCTATTAACCGTGCAATGGAGCCGCTGCCCAACCAAGCCCTGCGATTACGCAGGCAGGCGCCGCTATGCCTCCACCGCCCGGAAGGCTTCCTCCAAATCCTGGATGATGTCATCCACATGTTCCGTCCCAATCGAAAGGCGGATTGTATTGGGCCTAATGCCCTGTTCCAGCAGCTCTTCTGGCGTGCATTGGCTATGGGTAGTTGTCGCTGGATGGATGACAAGGGACTTCACGTCCGCCACATTTGCCAACAGTGAGAACAGCTCCAGGTTATCAATAAAATCCTTGGCTTTTTGCGCGTCCCCTTTGATTTCAAAGGTGAAGATAGAGCCGCCTCCCTTGGGGAAATATTTGCGGTACAGCTGTTTCTGCCCCTCGTCTTCTGTTACAGAAGGATGGTGTACGGCCTCCACTTGCGGGTGGCTCTTTAAATATTGCACAACCTTCCGCGCATTTTCCACATGCCGCTCTACCCGCAGGGACAGGGTCTCCAGCCCCTGGAGGAAGAGGAATGCATGGAAAGGGGACAGCGTTGCGCCCATATCACGCAGAAGGACTGCACGGATTTTGGCCACAAAAGCCGCCGCTCCAACTGCTTTCGTAAAGCTGATGCCATGGTAACTTGGATTCGGCTCCGTCAGGGAGGGGAACTTGCCCGAAGCCTCCCAGCTGAATTTCCCTCCGTCCACAATCACGCCGCCAATCGCCGTCCCATGGCCGCCAATAAACTTAGTGGCAGAATGTACGACAATGTCCGCGCCAAAAGAAATGGGGCGCACCAGGTAAGGGGTTGCAAACGTATTGTCCACGACCAGAGGGATCTGATGCCTGTGAGCCAGATCGGCAATAGCTTCTATGTCCACGACATCCGAATTGGGATTTCCCAGCGTCTCAATGAAAATGGCCTTCGTGTTATCCTGGATGGCGGCTTCTGCCTCTTCCTCATTAAAAATATCCACAAACGTCGTCTGGATGCCGTATTGGGGAAGGGTGTGCGCCAACAAGTTATAGGTGCCTCCATAAATATTCTTGGCAGACACGATATGGCCGCCATTCTGTGCCAGGTTCTCAAAAGTATATGTAATGGCCGCCGCGCCGGACGCCACTGCCAGCGCCGCCACGCCGCCTTCTAACGCAGCAATCCTCTGCTCAAATACATCTTGCGTAGGATTTGTCAGCCTCCCATAGATATTCCCTGCATCCACCAGCCCAAACCGCGCCGCGGCATGATCGCAATTCCTAAAAACATAAGAAGACGTCTGATAGATGGGCACTGCCCTGGCATCGGTCACCGGATCTGGCGCTTCCTGCCCGACATGCAGCTGCAATGTCTCAAACTTAAAATCTCTGTTTTCCCTTGTAATTTTTTTTTCCATTTTCCTTTTCCTCCCTTACTATGTTATAACTTCTCGGAATCTTCAGCCCTTATTTCATGGGGCTTTCAGAATCTATTTT
>CAJTNT010000018.1 GCA_910577785.1 uncultured Lachnospiraceae bacterium
AGGCAGATATTTTCATACCTGCCTTTAACAGAATACCCAAAGCTTAGAAAGAACCAGATGAACATATGCCGTCTTTTTTTTATACTGTACTTGAAGTTAAGGAACAACAAAAAGCAAGGAGATGGAGGTGTAAACATGAAATATGTTGTTTTAGTCAGCCATGGGACAATGGCGCCAGGGCTCCATAACGCGCTGGGCATGCTGGCCGGGGAAAGCCGGGAAGACATCCTTTCCACAAGCCTTGAGAATGGCATGGGGGCTTCGGATTTTGCGGAGAATGTCCGCAGGTGCATTTCTAAGATTACCGCGGAGGATGAAATCCTGCTGTTTGGCGATCTGGTAGGCGGTTCCCCGCTGACGATGGCTGCAAACGTAATTGCAGAGCAAGGGTTGATGGGGAGGACAGTAATGCTGGGAGGCATGAACCTGCCTCTGGCATTAAGCGCGGTATTGATGAAGGATACAATGGAGACAAAAGATCTGGTGGAAATGCTGATACCCGAGGCACGGGAAGAGTTAAAGAGGTTCCAAATCGAAAACAATGAATCAGAGGATGAGATATAGGAGGGCAAAATTATGGCAGTTTCTTTTATTCGTGTAGATGACCGTATGATCCATGGACAGACCTGTACCAGGTGGGCATTGGAGTATCCCTGTGACGGGCTGATTGCCGTCAACAATGCAGCGGCTAAGAACCCGGTGTTAAAATCTGCATATAAGAGCGCAAGCGGCAAAAAGACCTTTGTATGGACCTTAGATGAGTTTAAGGAAAAATGCGAGAAGGTCATCAACAGCAAGGACAATTATTTCCTAATTACGAAAAACCCTGTGGACATGGCGAAAATACTTGTGGAGCAGGGCTTCAAGCCAGGGATTTCCACTGTGATTATCGGGCCTTGCAATGACAGGCCGGGAACCACGAAGTTGGGGAACAACCAGTCCATCACCCAGGAAGAGGCGCAGGCGCTGGAAGACATTATGAAGGCTGGGTTTGAAGTAGAGTTTGCCTTGCTCAAGGAGGAGGCAATCGGCAATTGGAAGAAATTCAGAGGACAGTTTGGATTTAACTAAGGAGGGAAGATTATGGAAATCAGTTGGTTACAAGCGGCGTTAATCGGCTTGTTTGCCTGTCTGTCGAGCATGCCTGGCATGGGTGGTTCATCCATTGGCAACTATACATTGGGCAGGCCTTTGGTCGGCGGTTTGGTCTGCGGTTTGATTTTAGGGGATATGACAACGGGCGTTTTAGTCGGGTGCGCCATGCAGGTGGTCTATATCGCATTGGTTACCCCGGGCGGAACCGTATCAGCGGATGTCCGGGCCGTCAGCTACATTGGCATCCCGCTGGCAATGGTGGCCTTAAGCAGCTATGGGTTAAGCCCGGAATCAGCAGAAGGCGCGGCATTGGCCACATCCTTCGGCACGATGGTTGGCACATTGGGGACCGTATTATTCTATGGAACAGCTACCATCAACCTGGTTTGGCAGCATATCGGGTGGAAAGCGGTGGAAAAGAGGCAATATAAGAAGCTATATCTGATTGATATGGGGCTCCCGTGGCTTTCCCACCTTGCCTGCTTCTTTATCCCAACGGTAGTTATGTGCAAGCTGGGGGCAGATGTGGTAGAACTGATTAAGAACACATTGCCTATGGACGGCCTGGCGATGAAAACTTTATTTACCGTTGGCTCCCTGCTTCCCTGTGTCGGGATTGCAATCCTGTTAAAGCAGATTGTAAAGAAAGCGGCAGATTTCGTCCCATTCCTGTTTGGCTTTGTATTGGCGGCATCTATGGGGATCAATCTGGTATCTGCAACGGTAGTGGCAGGCATGTTTGCCATTATTAACTATAAGATTAAGATGCTTTCTGTAAAGGGAGCGGTTGCAGTAGATGACGAGGAAGAGGAGGAAATCTGATATGGAAAAGAAATTATCGAAGAAATCATTATTAAAATCTTTCCATAACTGGTATTATGGGCATCTGACATGTTTTTCCCAGGAACATATGCAGACCTTCGGGTATCTGTGCGCCATGCTTCCCCTGGTAGAGGAACTGTACGACAACGAAGATGATAAAGCAAAAGCAATGAATACATATACCGCATTCTTCAATACAGAGCCGCAGCTTGGTACGGTAGTGGTCGGCATGACGGCTGGTTTGGAAGAAGCTAGGGCAAATGGCCAGGAAGATGTGGATGAGGAGACCATCAATGGCCTGCGTGCAGGGCTTATGGGCCCGGTTGCCGGGATTGGGGACTCCCTGGTCGTTGGGACGGTAATCCCGATCTTATTGGGAATCGCCATGGGCATGTCCGGCGGCGGCTCGCCATTGGGCGCTATTTTCTACATTATCGTATGGAACTTATTTGCATACTTTGGCATGCGGTTCTTATATTTCAAGGGCTATAACCTGGGCGCAAAGGCGGTGGAATTCTTAATTGGCGCACAGGGCGAGGCCATCCGTGATTCCGTAGGCATCCTGGGCGGCATAGTAATCGGCGCGGTATCCGCCACCTGGGTAAGCGTAAAGACATCTTTTACCTTGCTCAATGAGGCAGGGGAGCCGTACCTGGAACTGCAGAGTAAGTTAGACGAAGTATTCCCAGGACTTTTGACGGCAGTATTTATTATTATCTGCTGGGCGTTGATGGCCAAAAAGAAAATGTCCCCCATCAAGGTAATGCTGTTGCTGGTAGTGGTTGCATTCCTTGGCGTGTTCGTAGGGTTCTTTAACCCAGGATTGACATATTAAAAAGAGGAGGTAATGTTTTATGGATGCCAAAGAGAAGAAAAGGCTGTCGAAAGAAGCACAGATGCAGCTGTCAGCGCTAAAGACAATCAACAAATGGAAGACGCTTGCCCTTGCTTTATCTGCAATCGGCGTGGCGCTTACATACGCAGGAATGGCAGGCACGGCCCGTAATCTGCCTCTTGGCATCCTGGGCATTGCCGCCATACTGATTGGCGCAGTCTGCGCAATCATATTGAACCTGGGGCTTAGGAATGGCAGAAGGAATGTAGAGAAAATGCTGGACGCGATAGGGCGTACCTGATAAGGATATATGTTCCAGCCTATGTCCTTTCAGGGCCTCTCTTCTTCCGCTGCAAAAGCAGCTGGCGGAAGGAAGAAAAAGCCTCATGGCAATAAGTTCACACATCTGAGTCTGGTGGCACGTTCATAATTAGCAATCTGCAGCTGTGTTGCTGCCCGTCGATGTAGAACCCTTGCTACGAACCTCCTTCTTTGTGATAGAAGACTGGCAGGACCAGCGCTACAGTTTGCTAATTATGAGCGTGCCGCTAAACATATAACGAGGAGTTATGCTATGAAATTTAAACTGATTGCAGTAGATATAGACGGTACCCTCCTGAACCATGAGAAAAAGCTGCTGCCACAGGTAAAAGAAAGCCTGAAACAGGCAGAAGAAAAGGGGATGCAGATTGCCTTGGTGTCAGGGCGTATGCCCTCTGGAGTGGAGGTTATTGAAAGGGCATTGGGGATTCGATGCATTAAAGTATGTAATGCAGGGACTTATATCCTGAAAGGGGAAACCTGCATTGGGGCGGAATATATGCCCAATAGCGTCCTTAGGGGCATATCGCAGAGGATAGCGGAAAAAAATAACCTTCCCCTGTGGATTTTCAAGGAAAAAGAGTGGTTTGTGACAGGCATGGATGAATTTATCCGCAAGGAAATCGGCTATGTCTCTTATCAGCCCAAGCTTGTGGACGCCCAAAAGCTGGCAAGCCAATGGGAGCAGTCAGGGCAAAGGCCGAATAAGCTGCTTGTGGCGGCAGAGCCAGAGAAAATAGATGAGATGCAGCGGGAATTGGAAGGCTGGGCATGGCCGGAGATTGATATGGCGCGTTCTGCGGATGTGTTTCTTGAGATTTTTCCCAAAGGGGTGAATAAGGGGAAAGCGCTGCAGGCAATCTGCAGGGAGCTGGAGATTCCCCCCAGCCAGGCCATCGCTTTTGGCGACCATGAGCTGGACATCCCGCTGATTGAGGCAGCCGGGGTGGGAGTGGCAATGGGAAATGCGATTCCGCTGCTGAAGGAAAAGGCGGATTTTGTGACAAAGACGAACGATGAGGCAGGGGTTGCGTTTGCATTGGAGCGCTTTTTGAAAAGCTGATACATTATCTGGCAGATGAAAAGCAGGGACTGCTTTCTATAAAAATATAATTTCATTCCAAAGGAAAAAAGAAAGGAGAAATAGCTATGGTAAAGATTACATTCAAAGTTAATGATGAAATGGGGTTACATGCAAGGCCAGCGGGGATGCTGGTGAAAGAAGCGGCAAAATACACCAGCAAGGTTACCATCCAAAAGGGTGAGAAGACAGGGGACGCAAAGCGTATCTTTAATGTGATGTCGCTTTCCATCAAGGCAAACGAAGAAGTCGCTTTGCTTGTGGAAGGGGAAAAAGAAGAGGAAGATGCAGCGGCATTGGAAGCGTTTATAAAAGAGAATATTTAAAGGCCGTATCTCTAGGGGGAATGTGGCGGCACACGGATGCTTGCGGAAACCTTTGGGGCAGCAAGGAAAGATTTTCCCGATAAATTTTGGGGAGGCATAAACCAAGGTTATGGGAGCAGTCCATAAGTTGGCTTTGTGCCGGGGAAGCTGTTCCTATGATGTTTTTGATTGGCAGAAGGAATTACGATAAGGCAGAGAGGAGAAGAAAAATGCGAAAAAGATTTTTGGCAAGGCTGGCATCCCCGATGCTGGCCGCTGTAGTGGCATGTTCCGCGATTGGAAATGTGCCAGTGACAGCTCTCGCTGAAACAGCAGCGGCAGAACAGGCAATACAGCCTGAGGCACAGGCAGGAGAAGCGAAAGTGCAAGGGGCTGGGCTTACGGATTTCACAGATGTAGGCGGCGCCGGCCTTTCCGTAAATGAAGAAACCAAGACAGTCACATTGGAAAAGGGACAGGGTGACCACTTTGCTGTTTTTGACGGCCTGGACCATAAGGTAAAGGATTTTGTGTTTGAAGCAGACGTAACCTTAGAAGACGGCCCTTCCGCAGCTCTGGTGTTTGGCCTGGACGATAAGGCTATTCCGTCTAAGAAGTGGTACGGCGCAAATCTCAATACAGAGGATGATGGCGGCCAGGGGCGTTTCCGTATCTTCGGCGTGAATGCTGATTTTCAGGAACAGCCCTGCTCCTTCTGGGAAGGATTTAACAGGCAGGAACAGGTACATTTAAGGCTGGATGTAAAACGGGATGGCTCTTATACATACAGCTTTGGAAACACAGGCAAAGAGCTTAAGTCTGTCGAAGGGCAGATTTCAGATTGGAAAGGCGGCTACCTGGGGATATTGACCTTCAACAGCAAGGCGTCCTTTACGAATATTTCCTTTGAAAACCGCATGGTGGAGACAAACCTGACGGACTTTACTTCCAAGTCGCCGGATAAATTCCAGAAGGATGATGCGGCAGGCACGGTGACGCTGGACAACAACGGCGGCGACCATTTTGCTGTCTACAATGGCCTGGAGAACAAAAGTAATGACTTTTCCCTGGAAGCGGATGTGGCGTTAGAGGGGCGTTCCGCCGCATTGATTTTCGGCATTGGCAGGAAGGAAAATCCCAGCGGCCAGTGGAGCGGCGCGAACATTGACACGGAAAACGGCGCAAAGGCTTTCCGTATCTTCGGGCCCGGGCTGCAGGACAACAGTGATGAAAAAGGCTTAGAAGGCGTAGACCCTACCAAGCCCATGCATTTAAAGCTGGATGTAAAGAAAGATGGGAAGTTCACCTATACCTTTGGCAACATAGGCGGGCAGGCGCGCGCCATAGAGGGCACGATAGACAGCTGGCAGGGAGGATATGTAGGCGTATTGACATTTAATTCCAAGGCAGTATTTTCGAATATAACTTTTGAAGACCGCACATCGGAAGAAGTGAAAGCTCCAGTCAGTGAAATCCAGATTACAGATGCTTATAAGACAAACCTAGAAGGTTTTTCCGCTATGGAAAACGGAGCCTGGGAAGTGAGGGAAGGCGGCCTTTACAGCGATGCCTCTGGAAAAGGCGACAGCTTCCTCTACACCAAGACACAGGGGAATAACTTTGTCTATTCCACCGATGTGACATTTGCCAGAAATGAAGGCGCGGCAGCCCTGGTATTCCGCAATGCCAATGAAGGCCAGAACACAAACTGCTATGCGCTCAACATCGACGCGTCCTCCAAGGAATGCAAGTTTTGGAAGTGGCAAAACGGTGAGAATTATGATATGTCACAGGTGAATAAGACGAAGGTTGAGCCTGTGGATGGCAAGTATACGCTGAAGGCAGTGGCGGTTGGCTCCTGGATCTCTTGCTATGTCAATGGCACATTGGTTGCAAGCACCGGAGATTATCTGCTGCAGGGTACGGAGAAAGGGCAGAGTACCAGCATTGACGAAGGGTATTTTGGCCTGCTGAACTGGAATGGAGAAATGACATTCCAGAATACGTATTACAGGCCAATCACAGAGGAAAACAGCCCGATCCTTGAGGATGTCACAGTGACCTCAACCGGGGATGTGGAGAAAAAAGGCCAGTTCTTCCCAGAAGAGCCTACCTATTTCCAGTATGTGAAAAACAACGCCGCAGCCGTAAATATCGTACCGAAAAAGAAAAACGAGGGCGCAAAGATTACAGTGCTTGGCACAGATGGGAAGACAGAGTACCCCGAAGGCAAAAATATCCCGCTGGAGGTAGGGCCAAATTTCCTTACCGTCATCAGCAGCATCCCGGTTGACGCGGACGGCACAGAGGCAACGCTGACTTACCGCGTGAACGTACACCGCAGGCAGGCGGACGAGATCTACTACAATGAGCCATACCGCGGCCAGTACCATTATTCCGTAAAGGATGGCTGGGGCAATGACCCGAACGGCATGATTTACTACAATGGCAAATACCATTTTTACTATCAGTTCTATGAAGGAACCAAGCATGGCCCTATGCATTGGGCGCACGCATCCAGCACAGATATGATCCATTGGGAGGAAGAGCCGATTGCAATCTACCCAGATGAAAGCGGAGTAATGTTCAATGGCTATATCGTAGATGACAAGGACAACACGTCTGGTCTGTTTAAGCCGGAAGACAAGTGCCGTTTGGTGGCATTGATCACCATCAACGGAAACGGCCAGCGCCTGAAGGCAGCTTACAGCACAGATGAAGGCAAGACCTGGAAGAAAGTGAAAAAGATTGCGGCCGACTGGGAAGACGACCCGCTGTGGAGCCGTGATTTCCGTGACCCGCAGATTTTCCGTTATGAGAACAAGTGGTTCCTGACTGTGGCTGGCGGCCCGCTGCGTATTTATTCCTCTGATAACCTGTTAGAGTGGAAATGTGAGTCCGCTTATGGCAATTTCCATACAGAGTGCCCAGATCTGTTCCCGCTGAAGGCGGATGACGGAAAGGTAAAATGGCTTCTGAACGGAGGCGGCCGCTTCTATAAGATCGGCGACTTCAAGGAAGTGGAAGAAGACGGCAGCAAGCACTGGGCATTTCTCCCAGACGCGGAATACGGCACCATGGACAATACAGGCGACAGCGAAAAGATGAATTTCGGGAAAGATTCCTATGCAACTATGCGGTACTATATCGACCATGACTTTGGCACGGCGGCAAACCCCACGCCAAAGGACATCACAGTGATAAACTGGATGAATACCTGGGATTACTGCACAAGGGTAGGAGAAACCGTGGGTCAGGAATTCAATGGGACGTATAACCTGACCTTAAACCTTGGCCTTACCAAGAATGAAGAAGGAAAATACATCCTGACCCAGACGCCGATCCAGCAGTATGAGGCTCTGCGCGACACAGCGAAGAAAACAGAGCTCAAGGACGTAAATGTAACAGAAAGCAATGACCTGCTGAAGGATTTCAAGGGCAGCAGCTATGAAATCGTATCCACCTTCCGCCCAGGGGCTGATACGAAAAAGGTTGGCTTCAAGCTCCGCACAGGCAAGAAGGAAGAGACGCTGGTAACGTATGATTTGGAGAAAGAACTGCTGTCAATTGACCGCAGCAGATCCGGGATCATTATCCCAGGCTCCTTCGCCCAGGTTGACAGCCAGAGCGTGAAGCGGAATGCAGACGGCAGCATCGATCTGCATATCTATGTGGACAGGGCAAGCGTGGAAGTTTTTGCCAAGAAATACACCGTTGCTGGCGCAGAGCAGATCTTCCCATCGGTGAACAGCCTTGGCGCGAGCGTTTTTGCCGAAGGCGGCGCAGCAAAAGCAGATATTGCCCTCTATCCGATGAACAGCATCTGGACAGATAGAATAGAAGTGACAAAGCCGATTGAAATGGGCACATCCTCTCCGGCAGAGAATAATGTAAATATCGGCAGCACCCTGGAGCTGAGCGCATACCTTCTGCCAGTAGGGGTAGCACAGGAAATCGAATGGTCTGTAGAGGACAATGGCGTAGTTTCCCTGCAGAAGGATGAAAATGACCAGACCGCTGTCCAGGTGTCAGGCCGAAAAGAGGGAAGTACCAAGGTCACGGCATCTGCCAAGGCAGACCCGTCCCTGAAAAAGGAATTTACCATCCATGTATATAAGAATAACTTTAAGACAAATATCGGCCCGTTTGTGGCAAATGGCAACTGGCTGATTAATGACGAGGTGCTGAGTGTTTCCAACAATGCGGCAAACGACTCCTATATGACCCAGAACAAGCTTCCGTCCAAGGCCTACGAATTGGAGACAGATATCAAATATGAAAGAGGCTTGGTCAACCTGTTCTTTGCGGCAAAGGGTACGGACCCGAACGGCGCATACGCCCTCCAGTTTGGCCAGGGCGATACCGTCCGCCTGTTCTATTTCGCAGGCGATACTATCAAGGAAGCAGGCATGGGCAAAGCCATCAACGATAACCAGTACCACCATATCAAAGTGGCCAAGACAGAAAACAGCGTAACTGTTTTCGTAGATGGAGCAGAATGCCTGGCCCATACCTTTGAAAGCACAGAGCCATTCTTCAATGAAGCCTATGCGGGACTGGGTATCTGGGACGGCGCGATGGAAGTAAAGGGATTCTATATTGACGGCGGCAAGATGCCGGAGCCGGAAAAGGTGGATGCCAAAGCGCCGGCAATCACAAAGAATCCTTCCAGCAGGAGCTGTGCCTTGAAAGCAAAGGTAACGCTGGGCGTAACGGCGGCATCAAAGGATGGCGGGAGCTTAAGCTACCAGTGGTATTCCAATACAAAGAACAGCAAGGACGGCGCAAAAGCCATCCGCAAGGCCACAAAGGCAAGCTATGCTGTTCCGACCACAAAAGCAGGGACTGTTTACTATTTCTGCAGGGTAACCAATACCAACAGCATGGCGACAGGAAATACGTCTGCTTCTGCAGATTCCAAGCTTGCAAAAGTGACTGTGAAAAAAGCCGCAAACCCGATTACAAAGGTATCTAAATACAGTAAGGCCATCGGCAGCAAGGTGGCTCTGAAGCCGCAGGGCAAGGCTGCCTACAAGAGCAGCAATACGAAGGTGGCCACCGTAAGCAAGAAAGGCGTAGTGGCCTTTAAGGCCTTTGGTAAGGCAACCATTACCGTGAAGGCAGAGGGCAATGCGAATTACAATGCAGCCACCAAGAAGATTGCCATTGTGGTAACGCCAAAGGCCATCAGCATCAAATCCTTGAAATCCTCCAAGGCAAAGATGGCAGCCGTAACCTGGAAGAAGGATGCCAAAGTAACCGGATATAAAATCCAGTACGCCACAAAGAGCAATTTCAAAGGCGCAAAGACCGTAACGGCCAAGAAGAACCGCACGGTTTCCGCAACTCTGAAGAAACTGAAAGGCGGCAGCAAATACTATGTGCGTATCCGTTCTTATAAAAAGGTTGACAAAAAAACAACGGTATACAGTACTTGGAGCAAGGTAAAAACGGTGAAAGTGAAGAAATAAGCCATACACAAAGGGCAGCCGCACAAAGAAATCTGTGCGGCTGCCTTTTTCCGCTATTTATGGAGCAGGAAACAGTCTGCCATACAAGGAAAGAATTCCCATATTCCCAAAATAAGAGCCAGAAATAATAATGAGGTAAGAGATAATTTTTGAATAAAAAGGAATAAAGGCTAGTATTTGTGTAAAATTCGTTGTATAATGGAAGCAGTATGAAGGATATTAGTCACTATTCACAGCCAAAATCCTGCGAAGTGTGTTGCATTCTGCTGCTCTGTATGGCCATGGATAGTAACGGAGATTCCTATGGCTGCTGGAATCATACATTGCCATTGGCGAAGCAGAGGAACTGAATGGGCGGCAGGGTATCTGTCCGCAGTTTATTTGGGAATGCAGCAGGCCATGCTGCAGGAGGTTGGATTATGAATTTACGGGAAGCGTTAGCACAAATTACGAAGCGGACGGCAGAATATCCGCAGGAGGCATTTGAGGTCATTCGGGCACATAAGGAGGAAGCAAAGCCATATTTGCGCGAGGCAATTGAATTGGCGGCGGAGCAGGGGGAGGATTTGGATTATGAGTATCAGCTGTATTTCTATGCCCTGTTCCTGTTGGGGGAATTCCAGGACAGGGAGTCCTTTGAGCATATTATGGCGTTTGCTGCCCTTCCGTCAGATACGCTGGATAATTTGATCGGGGATATGGTTACCGAAGGATTGAATAATATCTTATACAATACCTACAATGGCAACCTGGAATTGCTGGAGCAGTCTGTCCGGAACCCAGAGATTAATGATTTTGCCCGCAGTGCGATGCTGGACGTCATGGGGCAGCTTTATCTGGATGGGACGCTTACATACGGGGAATGGAGCGGGTATCTGAAGAGCCTGGTGTATACGGACGGGATGCTTGGCGATACCATTTATACATCTATTTTAGGGGTTATCTGCAAGTGCCATCTGAAGGAGCTGCTGCCAGAGATTGGATATATGTTTGATGAGGGGCTGATAGACAGCTTTGTCTATGGGGAATATGACGACTGCGTAGATCTGATGTTCCAGTACTATGAGGGGGACAGGTATTTCTGTAAATCCCCGATATCCATTGACAGCCTCAAGAGCTGGGCAATGTTCCGCCAGGAGTCCTTCCCGGAGCCAGGCGTGGACTATGATAAGGAATTAAAGAAGTTTATCCAGAAGCAAAAAGCCAAGAACAGCCCTGTAAAGCAGAAGAAGATAGGGCGCAACGATCCATGCCCCTGCGGGAGCGGGAAGAAGTATAAGCGCTGCTGCCTGAACCAGCCCAAGGATCATATAGAATCTGTGGATATGATTGAAACCAAGGAAGAACAGCAGAAATGGCTCAAGGAATATCCCAAGACAAAGCCAGGGGAAGACGGGGCAGGGAAGGAGGACGGCAGGATTTACCTGGGGGACTATTATGACGGCGAGAGCATAGAGATTGATAAACTGCTCTATCTGGCCCTGAAGCGCCGTGCGGTTCCCATTTGGGAGAACCAGCCGGACAGCGCGGCAGAGGAAAAAAGGAAGCAGGCTTACCTATGGCAGGCATTTACCCGGTTTGCGGACAAAATGAAGCGCGAAGGGATCGGGGATACAGAGGGATATGATGAAAAATATGCCATCCACTACAAGTGCCGGGAATGGATGCCGATGCTATTGGCATTGCTGAAAAAAAATGGGGAAGATGAGAAATACGCAGCTGTCTCAGAATATTATCTTTCTCTTACTCCTTAGGAGAAATCTGCCGTCCGATCTAACGTGACGCACACAGCTGCATAAGAAACGGTTTGGCAATAAGCTGCTGCCATAAGTTATTTTTTAAGTATTTTAAATTCCCAAAAGAGGTTTTCCATTTGCTTGGAAGGCCTCTTTTTTTGTACACAGGCCCGCATATGGAAATTTACTGCTGACACAACATGCAGGATCAGATGCAATAGACAGCAAAAAAGAAGAAAGTAAGAATAGCAAATGGAGAAAAGATAAAAATAATAAAAGAGGCAGGCCAAGATGTAAAAATTATTTTCTAAGGATAGCAAAAATAAAAAAGCGGGAATACTAAATAGGGAGGGATATGCGAATGGGACATGAGAATCCATTCTTAAGGGAGGCGCGCAATGCCCATAAATTTCTTACAATTGGGGAAATCATGCTCCGCCTGGCGCCGCCCAATTATGAGAAAATCCGGATGGCTTCCAGTTTTGAAGCCAGCTATGGCGGCAGTGAGGCGAATATTGCCTTGGCGCTTGCTAACCTTGGCATAGACAGCACGTTTTTTACAGTCGTGCCGAATAACAGCCTGGGAAAAAGCGCGGTCAGGATGCTTCGGAGCAATGATGTACACTGTACACCGGTTATTTTAAGCACGCCAGAGCAGACGCCGTCCCACCGCCTGGGAATTTATTATCTGGAAGCAGGCTACGGCATCCGTGCCGGCAGGGTGATTTACGACCGCAAGCACAGCGCAATTGCAGAGTATGATTTTAGCTCTTACGATTTTGACGCCTTGCTGGAGGGTTATACCTGGCTTCATCTCAGCGGGATTACCCCAGCGCTCAGCGCAGGCTGCAGGGAAATGGTTCTCCGCTGCCTGAAAGGCGCAAAAGAAAAGGGCATCGTGGTCAGCTTTGACGGGAATTTCCGCAGCACGCTCTGGACATGGGAAGAAGCCAGGGATTTTTGTACCATATGCCTGCCTTATGTGGACGTGCTGTTTGGGATAGAGCCGTACCATCTATGGAAGGATGAGGGAGATCATGGGAAAGGGGACTGGAAGGATGGGATGCCGCTCCAGCCTAGCTATGGGCAGCAGGATGAGAACTTCCAGGCGTTTGTAAGGAAATACCCGAACCTAAAGTGCATTGCGCGCCATGTGCGCTATGCCCACAGCGGCAGTGAGAACAGCCTTAAGGCCTATATGTGGTATGAAGGCCATACTTTTGAGAGCAAGACATTTACCTTCCATATCCTTGACCGGGTTGGCGGCGGGGATGCATTTGCAAGCGGGCTGGTTTATGCAATCATGAGCCATTACCGGCCAATGGATATGGTGAACTTTGCAGTGGCAAGCAGTGCGCTCAAACACACGATCCGCGGGGACGCCAATATCACAGACGACGCAGCGGCCATCCGCAGCCTGGTGGATATGAGTTACGATATCAAGCGTTAGGAGGAAATAAGATGAAGACAATTGAAGAACAGTTTTATGATTATGGGGTCGTGCCGGTCGTGGTGCTGGAAGATGCCAAAGATGCGCTTCCGCTGGCCAAGGCGCTGAAAGAGGGAGGGCTTCCCTGTGCCGAGGTGACGTTCCGCACGGACGCGGCGGAGGAATCCATCCGCCTGATCCGCAGGGAATATCCGGATATGCTGGTGGGGGCGGGAACCGTGCTGGGGATAGATCAGGCTGAGCGCGCCTTGGAGGCAGGGGCGAAGTTTATCGTAAGCCCTGGTTTCGATCCCCAGGTCGTGGATGATTGCCTGGAACGGGACGTCCCTGTCTTTCCGGGATGCATCACCCCTTCTGAGGTGGCGCAGGCAGTAAAACGGGGGATGGAAGTCCTGAAATTCTTCCCCGCGGAACAGGCAGGCGGCCTGGCTATGATCAAAGCCATGGCGGCTCCCTATACGATGGTAAAATTCATGCCGACTGGCGGGATCAACGAGAAAAATTTAAAAGAATATCTGGAATGTGACAAAATTATCTGCTGCGGCGGCAGCTGGATGGTAAAGGGCAGCCTAATCAAAAATGGGGAATTTGGCAAAATCCGTAAACTGGTAAAAGAAGCAGTGGAATTGGTTGCGTCCATCCGGGGAAAGGAGAAAGGGAAGGCGTAACCATACCGTAGAAATGGACAGGAGGAACAGTGATGGAATTAAACTTAAAGCCGAAGGCGCAATGTAAATTTGACGCCCTGTCCCTGGGCGAGGTAATGCTGAGGCTGGATCCGGGCGAGGGGCGTATCCGCACGGCAAGGAACTTCCGCGTATGGGAGGGCGGCGGGGAATATAATGTTGTCCGCGGCCTCCGCAGATGCTTTGGGATGAGGGCAGGCGTCATAACTGCCCTTGCGGAAAATGAGATAGGCCTTTTGATGGAGGATTTGATCCTGCAGGGCGGCGTGGACACATCCCTGATTCAATGGAGGAAGACAGACGGCATTGGCAGGGATTGCCGCAATGGGCTGAACTTTACGGAACGGGGATTTGGCATCCGTGGGGCGGTAGGATGTTCAGACCGCGCAAATACGGCCATCTCCAAGGCCACGCCAAAAGACTTTGATTTTGACTATATCTTTGGGGAGCTGGGGACACGCTGGCTGCATACAGGAGGAATTTATGCCGCCCTGTCCGCGCAGGCTAGCGAGACGGCGCTTGCGGCAATCAAGGCGGCGAAAAAGCATGGCGCAGTCGTCTCTTATGACCTGAATTACCGCCCCTCCATGTGGGGCGCAATCGGAGGCCAGAAAAAGGCACAGGAGATCAACAGGGAAATTGCCCAATATGTGGATGTGATGATTGGCAATGAAGAGGACTTTACGGCCTGCCTTGGTTTTGAGATAGAGGGAAACAGCCAGGATTTACAGGAACTGAACCTGGAGGGCTATCAGAAGATGGTCAGCCGGGCCGCTGAGGCCTACCCCAATTTTAAAGTCGTTGCCACAACCTTGCGCGAGGTGAAAACGGCAACGGTCAATGACTGGAGCGCAATCTGCTGGGCAGACGGCAAAATCTATAAATCCAAAGATTACAAGGGGCTGGAGATTATGGATCGGGTAGGCGGCGGGGATTCTTTTGCCTCTGGGCTGATTTACGGCCTGATAGATACGGGCGACCCTCAGATAGCCGTTAATTACGGGGCAGCCCATGGCGCGCTGGCAATGACTACGCCAGGGGACACGACGATGGCAAGCCAGAAAGAGGTAGAAGCCGTGATGGGCGGCGCTGGGGCCAGGGTGCAGAGGTAAGGGGCTATTGGGTGGCAGAGGGGACGCTGGTTTGGAGGCGAAACTTCCGATCTCTACGAATAAAGTATTATACTAAATTCTCCGATATGTTAAAGAGGAAGGGCTGTAACTGTGAAGGCGCGGAATCATTAAGAAGGACATGTTATTTTTTCACAGTATAGGAAAGGAGAATAAAATGAAGAAAATCGGAATCTTTCTCGCAGACGGATTTGAAGAAATCGAAGGCCTGACGGTAGTGGATATCCTGCGCAGGGCCGGCCTGGAAGCCATTACCATCTCAATCACTGGACAAAAAGAAATCCACGGCTCCCACCGGATTGACGTTCTGGCAGACATCCTCTTTGAAGAGGTGGATTTCACCAGCTTAGAGGGTGTGGTTCTGCCGGGGGGCATGCCAGGCACCGCTAACCTTGGCGCACACGCGGGCGTGGATGAGGCAATCCGCACGTTTGCCGGACAGGGAAAACTGGTAGCCGCAATCTGCGCAGCGCCCAGCGTCCTGGGACAGGCAGGCCTCCTGCAGGGCAAAAAAGCCGCCTGCTATCCTGGATTTGAGGACAAACTTACAGGCGCACAAGTAGTTTACGACGAGGTGGCAGAGGCTGGGAATATCATTACCAGCCGCGGCATGGGTACGGCCATCCCCTTTGCCCTCTCTCTGGTATCCTGCCTGATTTCCGAACAGAAGGCGCAGGAACTGGCCAAAGGCATTATTTACAGGCAGTAGTCAATTTCGCAGGCAATGCAGGGGCGGTTTTTGCGGAGGAAGCGGGGCGGCCGCAGCGGTTTGTATGGCCATTTCCCCTGCCCCTGCGGCCCCCTTTTCTTATGTTCCTCCACTTTCCCTTCCACAAACTGTATCGTTTCTTCTCTGGCCATTACCAGCGAACTCCCTTTCACTCCTTCCATAAAGTCCATAAAGGCATTCACAATCCTATCTTCTAAGACACGCATCACAATCTGGCTCCCATCCTCCCGCCATTGAGCTGGATCACCAGATGCCCGTCTGTCTTAAATTCTTTTTCGTTCAGCAAATTGTTATGTAATGATTCAATGACGCCATCGTTTTTGGCTGTTTTTTATTTTAACATAATAAAATACCCCTTGACAATTCCCAAAAGATGGTTATAATGGTTCCATATAAAACAATTCGATATCAAACTTTAGGGAAGGATATGAAGAAAGGAGAAGGGCGCACCGAATTCTAACTTAATATGGTTAGGCGGATGATGGATGTGAGGGGGATATTTTTGTGCCAGGTACAGATATGAAGAGAAAAGATACGTTGGGCTTTTGGATAAAGACCCTTGATAACCTGTTCTTCCGTAATATGATTGCATATGAGACGTGCCAGGAGGGAATGGATGAGGTTACGGTTATGCATGGCTGGATTCTGGGGTTCCTCTATGAGAACCAGGAACGGCTGATTTTCCAGAAAGACATTGAGGCAGAATTTTCGATTGCCAGGTCTACGGTCACCGCCATTGTAAAGCTGATGGAGAAGAAAGGCTATATCCAGCGGGAGTCCGTGCCATCGGACGCACGCTTGAAGAAACTGGTGCTGACACAGCGGGGCAGGCAGATCCATGAGCAGCATATCTGCCATGTCGATATCTTGGAGGCGCAGTGCAAGCGGGGGATTTCCCAGGAGGAAATGCAGGCCTTCCTTTCCGTGGCGGAGAAGCTGCGGCGGAACCTGGAAGAGGATATTGTACGATATAAGGATACGAGGGGACGGTTTAGAAAAAATGCACGGCGGTAGCCGGTTGGTATATATTGATGTCAGGATACCGTCTCTTACGGGCCAAACCGCTTGCTTCTGAGGCCGTAGGGGTATGGTTCCAATATATAAAACAATAAGGAGGATTCGGAATGGTAAAAACGATTTTAAGCCAGGTCAAAGAGTTTAAAAAAGACTCTTTGCTGACGCCGGTCTTTATGATTCTGGAAGTCATTATGGAGATGGTGATTCCCCTGCTGATGGCTGCCATTATCGACAACGGCGTGGAGAAGGGCAATCTGCCCTATATTTACAAGACAGGCGCGATCATGATGGTGATGGCGGTGTTCGGCCTGGCAGCGGGGATGCTGGGCGCAAAATACGCCGCCAGCGCGTCTACGGGATTGGCCAGGAACCTGCGGCAGACGATGTTTGACAACATCCAGGGATTTTCCTTTGCCAACATAGACAAATTTTCTACGGCCGGGCTGGTGACCCGCCTGACCACGGATGTGACCAATATCCAGAACGCATACCAGATGATCCTGCGTATGTGCGTCCGTGCGCCGTTCAGCATGGTCACGGCCATGGTGATGGCATTCTGGATTAATGCGAAGCTGGCAAGCGTTTATCTGATTGCCGTGGTTCTGCTGGGGGCATGCCTTTTCTTTATTATGGGGAAGGCGACCCGTTATTTCAAGCAGATTTTCCCCAAATATGATGAATTGAACGCCAGTGTCCAGGAAAACGTGTCTGCGATCCGGGTCGTGAAGGCCTATGTCCGCGAGGATTATGAAAATGAGCGTTTTACCAAGGCCAGCGGCAATATTTACCGGATGTTCAGCAAGGCGGAGAATATCCTCACCTGGAATGCGCCGCTGATGCAGGTAACCGTGTATGGCTGCATCCTTGCCATCAGCTGGCTGGGAGCCAAAATGATTATCATGGACGCACTTACGACCGGGCAGCTGATGAGCCTGATGGCCTACTGTATGAACATCCTGATGAGCCTAATGATGCTGTCGATGATTTTCGTCATGGTTACGATGAGTACGGCCAGTGCGGAACGTATTGCTGAGGTCATAAAGGAAGAGAGCACCCTTTCGAACCCGCCCCATCCGATCCAGGAAGTGCCGGATGGCAGCATTGTCTTTGACCATGTGGACTTTGCCTATCGTGAGAACAGTGAAGAGCCGGTGCTAAAGGATATCTGCCTGGATATCCATGCGGGCGAGACGGTTGGCATTATCGGTGGGACAGGAAGCGCAAAGTCCAGCCTGGTAAGCCTGATTAGCCGCCTCTATGACGTGAC
This sequence comes from uncultured Lachnospiraceae bacterium, assembly GCA_910577785.1. GTDB lineage: Bacteria > Bacillota > Clostridia > Lachnospirales > Lachnospiraceae > Petralouisia. The sequence continues at coordinate 17,947 of CAJTNT010000018.1, forward strand.
CGCCGGCAGCGTGTCCGTCGGCGGCATCAATGTGAAGGAATACGACATGGAGCAGCTGCGCAACCAGGTATCTGTGGTGCTGCAGAAAAACGTGCTGTTTTCCGGCACCATTTTAGAGAACCTGCGCTGGGGAGATAAAAATGCCACCAGGGAAGAATGTATGCGCGCCTGCAGGATGGCTTGCGCCGATGAATTTATTGAGCAGTTCCCGGCGCAATATGACACTTATATTGAGCAGGGCGGCAGCAATGTGTCCGGTGGGCAGAAGCAGCGTCTGTGTATTGCTCGTGCATTGCTGAAGAAGCCCAAAATCCTGATTCTGGATGATTCTACCAGTGCGGTGGACACTGCTACGGACCGCAAGATCCGTGAGGCCTTTGCCACGGAAATCCCAGATACGACGAAGCTGATTATTGCCCAGCGTATTTCCAGCGTGCAGAATGCAGACCGCATTATTGTGATGGAGAAAGGCAGGGTGGCAGATTTCGGCACCCATGAGGAATTATTGCAGACAAGCGAGATTTACCGTGACGTCTACGAGTCGCAGACCGGAGGCGGCGGAGACTTTGACCAAGAGGGAGGTGGGGAATAATGGCAGCGGAGAAAACGAAGCAACCTATGGGGAGGGGACCTAGGGGGCCAAAGCCCAAAATTAAGAACCCGGGGAAATTATTTGCCAGGCTGATGAAATATATCCTGGCAAAATACAAATTCCATATCCTGGTGGTAGTGATCGGCATTTTTGTAGGCGTGCTTGCCAACGTGCAGGGAACCCTATTTATGCAGACGCTGATTGACGTCTATATCCTGCCGATGATTGGCGCCGAAAATCCGGATTTTGCCCCTTTGGCGGCAGCAATCTTCCGCGTGGCCGCTTTTTACGGCGTTGGCGCATTGTCCACCTTTATTTATAACCGCGTGATGGTAAGGGTTACCCAGGGGACGCTGCGGGATCTGCGGGATGATATGTTTACCCATATGGAAGGCCTGCCCATCAAATATTTTGACACCCATTCCCATGGGGATATTATGTCCATTTACACCAATGACATCGATACCCTGCGCCAGATGATCAGCCAGAGCATGCCCCAGCTGCTGTCGAGCGTGATTACAGTTGTGAGCATCCTGATCAGTATGCTGGCGCTCAACGTGCCGCTGACGGCTGTAACCTTATTGATGGTAGGGATTATGATGTTTGCCACCAAGACATTTGCCGGCAGGAGCGGGAAGTATTTCATTGCCCAGCAGAGGGATATCGGTAAAGTGAACGGCTATATTGAGGAAATGATGGAAGGGCAGAAAGTCGTGAAGGTATTCTGCCATGAGGAGGAGAGCCGCAGACGTTTCCGCGAGCTGAACGAGGAATTGTTTGTAAGCGCCAACAACGCCAATAAATTCGCCAATATGCTAGGCCCGGTCAATGCCCAGCTGGGCAACGTAAGCTATGTGGTCTGCGCCATTGTCGGCGGCGTCCTGGCCATGAACAAGGTCGGCGGCTTTACCCTGGGAGGCCTAGCAAGTTTTCTGACTTTTAACCGTAGCTTCAATATGCCCATCAACCAGGTGAGCCAGCAGCTCAACAGCGTGGTGATGGCGCTGGCAGGCGCGGAACGTGTCTTTGCGCTGCTGGATGAGCAGCCGGAGGCGGACAAAGGTTATGTGACCCTGGTAAATGCGAAGCGCGAGCATGGAAAATTAGTGGAATCCGAAAAGCGCACCGGCCTGTGGGCATGGAAACATTTCCACCAGGCAGACGGCACGACCGATTACATTGAACTGACAGGGGATGTAGTATTCGATGGCGTGGACTTTGGCTACAGCCCGGAAAAAATTGTGCTGCATGATGTCAAGATGTACGCCAATGCAGGCCAGAAAATTGCCTTCGTAGGCTCCACCGGGGCAGGGAAGACAACGATTACGAACCTGATTAACCGGTTTTATGATATCCAGGATGGTAAGATCCGCTATGACGGCATCAATGTCAACAAAATCAAGAAGGCGGATCTGCGCCGTTCCCTGGGGATCGTGCTGCAGGATACCCATCTGTTTACCAATACGGTAATGGAAAATATCCGCTATGGCAAGTTAGATGCTACCGATGAAGAAGTGATTGCCGCCGCCAAGCTGGCCAATGCAGACCAGTTTATCCGCAGGCTGCCCGAAGGCTACCAGACAATGCTGACGGGGGACGGCGCCAATTTAAGCCAGGGGCAGCGGCAGCTTTTGGCCATTGCACGTGCGGCTGTGGCTGACCCGCCGGTACTGATTCTGGATGAGGCCACAAGCTCGATTGACACCAGGACGGAACGCCTGGTGCAGGATGGCATGGATAAATTGATGCAGGGGAGGACTACCTTCGTGATTGCGCACCGCTTATCGACAGTAAAGAATAGTGACTGCATAATGGTATTGGAGAAGGGGCGAGTGATTGAGCGGGGGACCCATGAGGAACTGATAGGGCAGCGTGGGAGATATTACCAGCTGTATACGGGCAAGACGCCGGGGCTTGGCGTGGCGGCGGAGTAGGGGAAATTTTTTGGAAATAGATTGCAACATTTCGTGCCTTTCAAGGCTCTTATGTTATGATTGGCCAAAAGGAACCGATAAAATAATTGTGAAGGTATCGCACAGTTACCTTCTAAAATCAAAAGAAAGGAAGGAAATGTATGAGGAATGCAATCAAAAAAATCAGTTTATGCCTACTGGCATGCCTGTTGGCGTTTACCAATATCCAGACTGTGTCCGCAAAGACAGGGCTTCCGGCCAGAGAGGCTGTTTTTACGCCAACCGTATTTCTAAAAGAGGTTACAGAGAATACCAATTCTATCCCTGTCTATGTATATGATAACACAACTCTTTATGTAAAAAACGGCGGCCAGGTCATTTTCCAGAGGAATTACCCCAATGGCGGCCTAAAGAATGTGAAGATTGCCAGACAGGCCGGCGGCAGCAAGCTTGCCTTCTATCTTGTGGCAAAGCGCAATGGGAAACGGGGCAAGACGGTGACTAGGACCGTTAAGAGCCTTCCAGCAGTTGCGCCGGAGACGTTCAGCATTACCATGAAGGCGCCAAACCTTACCAAATGCAAGCTTACGAATAAGACAACGAAAGTGGTTGTGACTGCTTACAAAGGCACGACCCTTGTGATTAAAAATGAGAAAAAGATTCTCAAGACCGTAGACTTCAAGAAAACGGGGGAGAAGAAAATCACCATCCCCAAACAGAAAAGCGGCACATTGTACTTCTATACCAGGAAGGGCAATTTAAGGAGTGGGGTAGTTGCCAGAACCGTGCAGGACGTCATTGCCCCATCCGCCCCCAAATTAAGGATCCGCAGCAACAGACTCTATGTAAAAGGCGAAGTGGGTGCGAAAATTTACTTTAGGGGGAGGAATGGCTGGCGATATACAGGCGTCATCCTGACCAGTGCATGGCAGGCTGTTGATACAAACGCCGACGGCGGGATGAAATCATTCAAAGTCTACTTAAAAGACGCAGCCGGGAACAAAGGGAAGGTTACGCAGATTAAGAACAAAAATGCAGGCAAGACATCGCTTCCCGTTGATTAATGAGTGCGGCAAAGCTGCCATAGAAGGAGAGAGCCTATCTTCCTTGCTATGGCAGCTTTGCTGTTATATTTTGCTTGTAGGTTTCTCCATAATATGGTACGATAAACGCATCGGTAACGCTATAAAGCAGAGACGAAAGGAGCATCAGAATATGAAGAAATACGGCTTTGGTGTAGACATTGGAGGAACTACCTGCAAGATCGGCCTGTTTGAGACGGCAGGGCAGGTGGTGGATAAGTGGGAAATCCCTACGGATACCAGCGCACAGGGGACAAACATCCTCCCAGACATTGCGGCATCCCTCTTGGAGAAATTGAAGGAGAAGGGGATCTCCAAGGAAGAAATCGAAGGAATCGGAATTGGCATTCCGGGGCCGGTGGATGGCAATGGCCTTGTGCCCATGTGCGTAAACCTGGGCTGGAAGGATGTAGACGTGCCAAAGGAAATGCAGTCCCTGATGGAAGGCATTCCCGTAAAGGCCGGAAACGATGCGAATGTAGCTGCATTGGGCGAGATGTGGCAGGGCGGCGGCAAAGGCTGCCAGAACCTTGTCATGGTGACGTTGGGTACAGGCGTCGGCGGGGGCATTATCCTCCATGGCCAGATTGTGGCCGGGGCAAACGGGGCTGGCGGCGAGATTGGCCATATTACCGTTAATCCCCATGAATCCATCGCCTGCAACTGCGGCAGGAAGGGCTGTCTGGAGCAGTATGCTTCTGCAACGGGGATTACGCGCCTTGCCAAAGAACGTCTGGCCAAGGAACACGAAACATCCCTCCTGGATCAGTCAGATGAGATTTCCGCAAAAGCCGTTTTTGACGCCTACAAGCAACAGGACAAAGTGGCGCAGGAAATCGTGGAGAAATTTGCAAGGATACTGGGAAGCGCCCTCAGCAACATTGCCTGCGTAGCAGACCCAGAAGTTTTTGTGATTGGCGGCGGCGTCTCCAAAGCAGGCGCGCCTTTGATCGAAGCCATAGAGAAATATTACAGGGAAGCGGCTTTCTCATCCTGCATAGATACTAGATTTGCTTTGGCTGCCCTTGGCAATGACGCCGGGATTTACGGCGGCGTAAAAATGATTCTGGAATAAAGGATGTTCTGTATGCGGGATTTTATGGTGGAGCTGTAACGGCTCGGCAGGCCTGCGCATTTACTGCGCTGGCCGTGAGAAAGTGGGGAGGCTGCGTTTCTGTATGAACCTTCCCACTTTTGAAGCGGCTCATATAGACCCATAAAAAGTAATTTTAGAAAGAATCCTACAAAATTGCAGTCCCAAAAATAGAAAATGTTATAAAATAGTAATGAAAAAGTAATATTTACATAAAAAATTTAAGATGTGTCTTGAATCTCCTGTGAAAAAAGATTATTATAGAAGGAAAGTGAATCTGATTGTTGTTGGATGGCAGAGATTTCTATAAGGCTGCAATTCCCAGTTCAGGAATGCGTATCAATGGCGTGTTCTATAAGGATATGCTTCAGGGAATCTGCTGTCCCATCACCTTTATGCACAGGAGGCATTACACAAATGAATTACAAAAAAGTTTTATCCATCGTTTTGGGCTGCTTGCTTTTTATAGAGACGCCCTTTAGCGCCCAGGCAGTTTCCCTTTCATCTGTAATTTCCCCAAAGACAAATATTGTAGGAGAACAATCCGTTTCAGATAAAATAGAACCATCCGAAGGGGATTCCCCTTCCCAAGAATCAGAAGAATTATTGATTTCCGATACAGCAGAGCAGGCAGAAGTGATTTCCCCTTCCCAAGAGCCATCGGAAGAGCTGCCTTCTTCCCAAGAGCCAGCAAGAGAGGAGCCTTCTTCCCAAGAGGCGGCAGAAAATGGAGAAACGTCAATTTTCGGCCAAGAACAGCAGGCAGAGGATCCATCTGTGCCCAGAAACGCCCAGGAAGGCAAAAACACAGAAGAATGTTCCTTAAACCACGCTGCTTATCTACTGCCGGTGGGCGGCGCCGTACAGCTGCAGCTAGGCAGTGAAGCGCCGGAAGAAGCAAAAGAAGCAGAGATTACATGGGCTTCCGACCGGGAAGATGTGGCTGTGGTAGCAGCGGACGGAACCGTAACGGCACAGCAGGAGGGACAGGCTGTCATTACCGCCACATTTGCCATTTCGGATGAAACAGGTATCCGTACTGTTACCGCTTCCTGCCAGATTACCGTAAGGAAGCCGCTTGCCCTGAGCCAGGCATCCCTCACGCTCTATACGGGGAAAGCCACGACCCTGAAAGCAGAGGGGGTTTCACAGGAAGCGGTTGTATGGAAATCGTCCAATCCGCAGGTTGCCACAGTCAATGCCAAGGGTAAAATCACGGCGCAGAAAGCAGGGACGGCTCAGATAACGGCTACCATAGACGGCTTGTCAGCCACCTGCCAGGTTGAGGTAAAAAAGCCAGAGCTGGAATTAAAGGCCAAGGCAACCGTCTATCTGAACAGCAGCCTGACCCTCAAAGCGACAGCCGCCCCCAAGGGCAAAATTACATGGAAGTCCTCAAATGCCAAGATTGCAGAGGTAACCAGCAAAGGGAAGATAAAGCCCAAAAAGATAGGCAAGGTTACGATTACAGCTGCGTGCAATGGGGTGAAAAAGCAGTGTAAGGTAACGGTTAAGAAATCCTCGATTAAGCTGAATGCCCAGGAGAAAATCCTCTTTGAGGAAAATAAATGCAAGATAAAGGCCTCTGCCAATCCCGTAAAGGAACTGGAATGGGTTTCATCTAACACAAAGGTTGCCAAAGTAGATGACGATGGGACGATTGTAGGGCTGAAGGCCGGCAAGGCAATGATTACGGCCACTGTCCCTGGCGCCAAGGCCAGCTGCGAGGTGGAAGTACTCAACAACAACCACAAGCTGAACCACAGCGCCCAGAGGCTGATGAAGGGAAAGAGTACCACATTGTATCTGAAAAATATTTCAGAACAGGATTCGGTTTCCTTTTCCCTTTCCGACAAGTCCAAGGGCGTGGCAAAGATTTCTGTCTCTGGGAACCAATGCAAAGTAACCGCCAAGAAGGCAGGAGAGGTTACGCTGAAGGCCTCTTATCAGGTGATGGTAGACGGCCAGTGGGTGAAGGGCGAGTCTGACTGTGACATAGAAGTGATCGACAGTGGGATTGTGCAGCAGCAGAATTCTGTGGCAGTAAAGGCCAAGAAGAGCCTGACCCTGAAAAACGTAGAGAAAAAAGACTTGGAGATTGCCCAGACAGAATGGGTTTCCTCAGACCCGGCGGTTGCCCAGATCAGCAGCAAGGGCGTAGTGACTGGGAAGAAAGAGGGGAAGGCCAGCATTACTGCGACAGTAAGTTATTCTGACGGTACGGCGGTAACGTACGATACGGATGTCCGTGTCTCCAAGCCGAGGACAGCCTCTAAAGTTACCGTGTTAAGCCTGGGGAAGGCCAAAACGATAAAGGTGGAGGGCCTCAATTCCTATAGTACGGTAGCATGGAAGGTCAAAGACAGCAGCCTGGCTTCTGTCGATAACAATGGCGTAGTCACAGCCAAGGGTACGGCAGGGACGACAGAGGTTATCATTACGGCAGATGGCAAGAAGATCAAGGAGAAGCTGGTTATTACCAATCCCCAGCTGAAGTCCGGCGAGGTTATGCTGGCTACCGGGAAAAAGAAAAAGATGCCAATCACAGGGGTATCTTCCAAAAGCAAGATTACATATACTTCCAAGGATACCTCCATTGCAACGGTAAGTAAGTCCGGCGTAATTAAGGCCAAGTCCAGCGGAAAGACAAAGATTATTGCAAAAGCGGACGGCGTGAAGCTGGTATTCCAGGTAAAGGTTGTCAATAAGCGCGCCCTTTCTGCCTGTGCAAAAGGGCTTAAGATTATCAACAGTTCTACCTACAGCCAAGCTAGGCGTATGTCTCAGGGATACTACGATTGCAGCGCCTTGGTTTTCCGTGCCTATGACTGTGATGCGGGGCTGTTGGGCGGGATGCCTTCCTGGGCGCCGACGGCAGCTTCTATGGCGGCGCATTTGGAAAGCACAGGGAAGGTCATTTCCTATACCGGCGTGGATGCCTCCAAGCTCCTGCCGGGCGACCTGATTTTCTACAGCAACGGCAGGAATGGCAGATACCGTAATATTTACCATGTCTCCATGTATTATGGGGATGGCTACCGTTTAGAGAAGCCCTTGCGGGCATATAATAGATGGGGGAATATTGCGATGATTGCCAGGCCCTTGAAATAGATAGGGGAAGCAGATTTGCGGGAAACAGATGAGGAGGCATGGCAGGGATGAATTATGCAAAAATCAATAAAATAGATGTGGCCAATGGCCCAGGCGTACGGGTTTCGCTGTTTGTGTCTGGATGTACTCATCATTGTAAGGAATGCTTCAACCCAGAGACATGGGATTTTGCCTATGGGGAGCCATTTGGCGCGGCGGTGCAGGAAGAACTGCTGCAGGCGCTTGCCCCGCCCCAGATTGCGGGGCTGACCCTTTTGGGAGGGGAGCCGATGGAGCCAGAGAACCAGAAGGGTTTACAGCCCTTTTTGGCAAGGGTAAGGGAGCGGTATCCCCAGAAGACGATCTGGTGCTATACAGGATATTTATTTGACCGGGATTTGCGGGAAGGCGGGCGGGCATGGTGCAGTGTGACGGATGGGATCCTCTCCATGCTGGATGTGCTTGTAGATGGGGAATTTATGATAGAGAAGAAAGATATTTCTTTGCGGTTTCGTGGTTCAAAAAACCAGCGGATTATTGATGTAAAAGAGAGCTTGGGAAGCGGAAGGGTAATCTGCCTGGAATGAATTGAGGAGTGTGCATGAGGGAAAAAAGAAGACGGAAAAGGCAGCGCAGGATTTTTTTGGGCAGTATGTTCGGCACATTGGCGGTACTGGCCGTGGCATATTGCGGAGTTGCCATTTACTTTAACAGCCATTTCTTCTTCCGCACCAAAGTCAATGGTTGGAAGATTGGCGGCATGGACATGGAAGCAGCAGAAGAGAAGCTAGACAAAAGCGTAGAGGAATATTTGCTGACCATCTATGACAGGGATGGGGAGAAGCACCATATTTACGGAGAGGATATTGGGTGCAAATATGTGCCGGATGGCTCTTTGGAGAAATTATTGGAAGAGCAGAAGCCCTTGTTATGGATTGCAGAGGTTTTCCGCTCCAAGGATCATGAGGCGCCCATGCCCCTGGATTTCCAGGAAGGGATGATGCAGGAGGCGGTTGCTTCCCTGGACTTTTTCCAGGAGGAGAATGTCCAGGATCCGCAGAATGCCAAGATTATACGGGAGGAAGACGGCTATCATGTGGAACCAGAAACAGAGGGGAACCGCCTGATTCAGGAAAATGTCCTCAAGAAAATAAAAGAAGCCGTTCTGGCAGGGGAATCTTCCCTTACTCTGACAGATGAAGATTACGCCAAGGCAGAGATTACCCAGGACAGCCCCCAGATTGCAGGGGTGATGGAGCAGATTGAAAAATACCAGAATGCAGTAATTACTTATGAGATCAAAGATTATGAAGAATCCATAGGCCAGGATAAGATCCTGGAGTTTATCCAGCTTGGGGAAGATGGGACAGTTTCCCTGAAAGAGGATGAAATCTCCAAATATGTGCAGGAATTGGCAAGCAAATACAATACGTATGCGGATATTAGGTCGTTTCGGACGTCTTCGGGCGACACGATACAGATCGGCGGCGGCGATTACGGCTGGATTGTCAACAAGGAGGCGGAAGCAGCACAGATTAAGAGCGACCTGGAAGGCGGCCAGCCGGTCAGCCGCGAGCCAGTGTATTCCCAGAGGCCTTATGTGGCAGGGAAAGACGATATTGGGAATACGTATATTGAGATTGATTATACCAAACAGCATATGTGGTATTATGAGAATGGCGCGCTGGTGGCGGACACAGATGTGGTGACAGGCAATATCAGCCGGCATAACGGCTCGCCGGACGGCGTATTCAAGATTGTATATAAAGAAAGCCCGGCAGTGCTTAGGGGCGAGGATTACGAGTCAGATGTGACATATTTTATGCCATTTGCCTATAATGTGGGCATCCATGACGCTTCCTGGAGGAATGGGAGGTTTGGGGGAGACATTTACAAGTCCAGCGGCTCCCATGGATGCATCAATGCGCCGTTGGAGGTAGTGGAGAAAATGTTTGGCAAGGTAGAAGTGGGAACCCCTGTAGTGGCATACTATCGGGAAAAAGTGGAACTGACGGCAGAAAATGCCAAGATTTCCAATGCCTTTTCCTATGTAGAGAAGGAGTAGGAAGGCGATAGAAGTGAGAGGAGCGCTATAAGAATTTCATGGCAAGGTGGGAGAAACACTAATGTTTCTCCCACCTTGCGGTTGCGCCGCAGGGGAGGATCAGGCCGCTGGAAGAAACTGGCAGGCCGATCTCCTGTGCGTCAACGTGTCCGTGGAACTGGCGCAGCGCTGTGCCGAGCATATAGGCGAGTACGGCAGGCTGCAGGCCGGTGGTATAAGAGTTGACAAGGAAGAACAGGGGGCGCTTGGAGAGAAGGCGCGTACAGAGCCGGATTAAGGGATAGATGGCACTTTCCAGCTTCCAGGTCTCCCCTTTGGGTCCCCGGCCATAAGAAGGCGGATCCATGATAATCGCTTCGTATTGGTTGCCGCGGCGGATTTCCCGTTCCACGAATTTCATGCAGTCATCCACAATCCAGCGGATGGGCGCCTCGGACAGCCCAGATACGGCAGCGTTTTCGCTTGCCCAGCTTACCATGCCCTTAGAGGCGTCCACATGGGTAACGCTGGCTCCAGCAGAGGCTGCAGCGAGGGTGGCGCCGCCAGTATAGGCGAAGAGGTTCAGCACCTTGATGGGGCGGTGTGAGTTTTTAATCTTTTCTATCATCCAGTCCCAGTTTACGGCCTGTTCCGGGAAAATCCCAGTGTGTTTAAAACTAAAAGGCTTCAGCTGGAACGTGAGGGAGCCATAATGGAGGTTCCACTGCTTGGGCAGGTCAAAGAATTCCCATTCCCCGCCGCCCTTCTTGCTGCGGTGGTAGTGGGCGTTTCTGCTCTCCCAGCCCGGATGTTTTTTTGGCGTGTTCCAGATGACCTGGGGGTCGGGGCGCACTAAGAGGTATTTATCCCAGCGTTCCAGCCTCTCCCCGGAGGAACAGTCTAAGACTTCGTATTCTTTCCATTGGTCTGCAATCCACATAGATTTGGGTCCTTTCTGTGATTTGGTATAATTTTTATTTCCTTGCAAAATAGCAGAGGGTTGCGTATAATTGTATAGAACAGTCATTTTAGATTTTACATGATAATAAGAAAAAAAGAAAGGAAAAGATGCAGAAAATTATGATTAATGATATACACATTGGGTCGGTTACGTTGCATATGTATGGATTGATGATAGCGGTTGGCTATATGAGCGCTTTGCTGATCAGTGAACGCAGGGCCAGGAAGCAGGGGATGGATACGGACATCCTCTATGGGATTTTCTGGTGCGCTGTCCTAGGAGGAGCGGCAGGGAGCAAGCTATTGTTTTACCTGGTGAATATTCCGGATATTTTAAAGGATCCGTCAATGCTGCTGCAGTTCCAGAATGGGTGGGTGGTCTATGGGGGGATTATCGGCGGCGTGCTGGCAAGCTGGGGATACTGTCGCTACAAGAAGGCGGATTTTGTGCAGTACCTGGATCTGGTGATGCCTGCAGTGGCCTTTGCCCAGGGCTGCGGTCGCATCGGCTGTTTTTTTGCAGGCTGCTGCTATGGCCGGGAAACCGATTCCGCACTGTCTATCCAGTACTGGCAGTCAGCCTATGCGCCGAACGGGGTAAAACTGATCCCCACGCAGATTTATTCCAGTATCGGTGATTTTGCCATAGCCTTTCTTCTGATGGCCTATGCCAGGCGTAAGCCAGCCAAGGGCAAGGTGGCGGCGGGATACTGCATTTTATACAGCCTGGGGCGTTTCGTGATTGAGGCCTTCCGTAACGACTACCGGGGTGAAGTAGGGATTTTCTCCGTCTCCCAGCTGATTTCTATCTTTATCATGGCTCTGGGGATCGGGCTCTTTGTATATGTTGGAAGGAGGAAAACTTCCTGATTGTACGGATGTTCAACTTCTATCGAAATAATTAGCTATCTGGCGTAAACGAATACCAAAAGATATATAATTTTTCTGGAAGGAGAAGCGGCTATGAGTTATGATTTAATCATTTTCGAAAAAAGTAATATGCCAACAGGCCGCACCGGTTTTCTCAACTGGTACGACAAAAAAATGGAATGTGACGATGGGCAGGATATTTCCTTTACATCAGAAAAATTACAAAAGGCTTTTCATGCATTACGGAATATATTTTCACCTATAAATGGTTCATTTGCTCCGGGTAATAAAGTATTATCTGAAACTCCGGAAATGAAAAAATATCTTTGTGATTATTTTATAACGGAAGATATGATTTCCCTATCTTTTTCGTATTCCATAGTAGAGTTTGCATATAACACGGTTAAGCGGGCTGCATATTTTTGGATGTTGGTTTTTTTAACCCCAACGACAGCAGCTTTCCTATGTTTTTAGGTAATCGTTGTCCTATGCTTTTAGAGGGGCAATGGTTTCAGCCCAAAGAAATAGATCGTTTTGATAGCGTGAAAGAAAAGCTAAGCAGTATGACGGTGAAAAACCGCAGTTATTTATATGTAACAGACCAAATAGGAAATTATATTCAAGTAGGTGGGTATAAAGATTCTTTTACAGTAGAAAAACGAGTTTATATGACACCCACAGCTTATACTCATTGTAAAGCAGGTTATTGTGGTACGGGATATTCAAGTAATTTAAGCGCCATAATAATTGCCGGAAATAGTGTAAAATTAAAACAGAATCAGATACTGTCGAAATTCACAGTAGAACAGCTATTTCTGGATTTTTTTCAAAACGTAGAAACTGTTAGTTCTATTGAATGGACAGAAATGGATATGTAGCTTAATTTCAATTCACTTCATAGAAGATAAAAAATTCTAGGAAATTCTGAAAAAATATTGACAAAATATTATTTGGCAGAATACTATGAAAGGAGAGTCCTGCCAATAAGTGGACGTTCAAAAAGCGTTAGCGCCGCTGCGGTGGCGCTACATGCAAGGACTATGGCAACGTAGTCCTTGAAATATTTTATAGGAGAATTTTATGACACAGTTACCATTAGAATGGTGTAAGGAACATATAAGCGATTTGGCTAATATGGCAAGTGTTCTTTATCAAAAATATATTTCTGGAGAGAATTTTGCCGTCTATAAAAATTATAATCCCCCATGCCGATAACATGGTTAGGAATTGCTAAAAGAGATACAAGGGAGGTTATGAAATTATGTTCACAATCAAAGCAGGTACAAGTACTTCCAAAACGGCAAATGGGGATATTATTGTAGATATGGGCCAGGTTCTGCGCAATCTGTCAGGGGTTGAGCAGGACAAAGAAAAGAAGTCCCTTATGCAGCAAATCTTAGAACCCAAAGAAGTGGATGACAGCAGCCGGGATACCAAAAAAGCACTTCAGATCGCCAAGAAGATCGCCCGTGGGGAATCCGTCACCTCTCAGGAGAAAGCCTTCCTGATGCGCGTAGACCCCAAGCTTGCCCAAATGGCAGAACTGGCCAAGCAGCAGGGGGACAGGGTGAAGCACGCCCTGGAGTCTGCCTCATCCAAAGAAGAGCAGCAGACAATCATTATGCAGGCGTACCAACAGGTGACAGAATTTACAAAAGCGAACCCACAGTTTGGCATGCTGGTCGGAGAAGCCGTAAAAGCTGCCATTCAAAAAGCCCAAAAATCAGCTTCCAAGGAATCCCAGCCAGAGCAGCTGGCCACATCTCTCCCCGCCCAGGCTCCCCAAGAAGCGCCCACAGAGGCGGAAGACAGGGCTTCCATCGACCCTGCCGCCCCTCAGTCAGACACATTCCCAGAGCCAGAGGACGCCTCTCTTCCCCAGCCTGCAAAACGGAATCCGCAGGATGCCTTAATGGATCAGTTTTTCCCAGAAGAATGGGTTTCTATGCTAAACTGCCAAAGCTGACCCTGTGGGGCTTTCGGTATTTTAAAAGCAAATTTGTAAGGACAGCCGTTTCCTCTTACCGGCAAACGATTTTTGGCAAAATATTGAGGAAGAACGACAATACGTTTACGGAAGACGCCGCCTCCAAACTGCTTTCGGCAATGACGAATGACGAGGCTGTGATGGAAGAGCAGTATCTGGTGGCGCAGTTTCAGATTGCCAGCTTTTCGATCTGGCTGGTAGGCTCCATTGTATTTATGCTTGCTATAAAGCGGCGCGCAGCCTGTTCTTCAAAGCCTCCGAGCTTGTGGAGGAAGAAAAAGAAAACGGCAAAGCGATGCTTTCTGAGGAATTGTCCGTCATTTCCCTGCGGTCATCTCGCACAATGGACCATACCTTTTGCTGGCGTTCCTATCTCCATGATCATTAAAGCAAAAGTGGCTATACGAATCGCTGCGGGAGCGCGTTTCTGTTGCGGCCTTCCCTCTTCCGCAGCGGCTCGTATGGCCATGACTCCCATCCCCTCATGAATAGTATCCACTCACATATCCATCCCAGATAATTTTTCAAAAATCCCTGTTCATTTTCCAAAATATATGCTATACTCTCTTGTGAATACCCTAACCGCATCTGTCCTTCTGTGCAGCATGCCGTCCATTGATATTTGAGGCGGAACATCCCCCAAGTATAAATTGACAAGTATAGATGCATACGTGGATACCCACAGCAAATTTCATTTGCCATCAGTATATCATAAACTAATAAGGAGAATGTCGGATGATACGTAAATCTATGTCAGTATTCCTATGTATTATATTCCTATCCAGCGCCCTGTTATGCGGCTGCTCTGGGGAAAATGCCGCAGCCGGCAATTCCCCGGCAGATACCCCCGTGGCTGCAAGCCCTCCGGCCAAAGCCTCTGAGACAGCGAAAGCCGACGCTTCCGCCAGCGGCTCTGCATCCAAGGAATCCAGCAGTTCCACAAAATCTGGGACTTCCTCAAAGTCATCCAAGTCCACTGACGCTAAAAAGTCGGCTAAAACACGCAGCAATAAGCCCAATGTGCTGACCCCGGAAGCCTCCGGGACGGATGTGCGCCAGAATGACTTTGCCATCATCGATGTTTCCAATGCTTCCGAGGGATATTTCATGACGCAGTACCTGGGCTCTAATCCCAAAGTGAAGCTCCGCGTCATCACCCCCAATGAGTTAGAATATTTCTATCTCCTGTCCGGACTGAATGTCTATGAGACTTTCCCGCTTCCATGCGGTGACGGTACGTATGAGCTGCAGATTTTGGAGAACATTTCAGGCGACAGGTACGCAGTTGCATTTTCCACCAGCGTAGAGGTAACCATCACAGATAAGTTCAAGCCCTTCCTCTACCCCAACCAATATGTCAACTTTGACAAGGACTGCCAGGCCGTGAAGCTGGGCAAGGAATTGGCAGAGGGGCTGACATCAGACCTGGAAGTAATCGAAAGCGTATACCATTACATTACCACGAAGATTACGTATGACGATGAGAAAGCCGCCACGGTAGTCTATGGCTATCTGCCGGACATAGATGATACGCTGCGGACAGGGACTGGCATATGTTTTGACTATGCCTCCGTGATGAGCGCCATCCTCCGCTCCCAGGGAATCCCCACCAAGCTGGAAGTAGGATATTCCGGGGAAGCATACCACGCCTGGATCAGCACCTTTGTCAAGGATGTGGGGTGGATCGATAAGATTATTGAGTTTGATGGGAAGGAGTGGACGCTGATGGATCCCACTCTGGCGGCGAATAATTCTAACGCAGCCGTAGAAAAGTACATTGGCGATGGCTCCAACTATGTTGTAAAATTTTCTTATTAGAAGATGTTATTTTAGAAGGTGTGAATTTTAGAAGATATTATTAAATAGAAAGAACCCCTGCATTTTTACAGGGCTTTTAGAAAGGAGAGTTCTATGGGCAACAAAAAATTAGCGCCTCTGACCAACAAAGAAGCCGCCTCCTTCTGCTCGCAGATGGCCATGATCCTGAAGTCGGGCATTTCGTCCCTTGAGGGGGTCAGCATTATGTTGGAGGACGCCAAAGATGCGGACGAGAAGGAGCTGCTGACGCAGATTTACGATTCCCTGATGCAGACGGGTATGTTTTACGATTCCCTGGAAGAGACGGGGGTATTTCCTGGCTATCTGCTGCAGATGGTGCAGATTGGCGAACAGACGGGGCGTCTGGATGAGGTTATGAATTCCCTTGCGGAATATTACGAGAAAGAATCTAACCTGGCACAGACTATCAAGAATGCCATTACATACCCGTTAATTATGATTGTAATGATGATCCTCGTGATCCTTGTCCTGGTGACCAAGGTGATGCCGGTATTCAACCAGGTCTTCCAGCAGCTGGGCAGTGAGATGACAGGCGTTTCCCGGGCTATCTTAGGCATGGGGGAATTTATGAACCGCTACGCATTTGTGTTTATTGCCATCTTTGTGGCTATCGTGGCTGGCGCCGTTTACCTGGTGAAGTCCGCACGGGGGCAGAAGTTCTTCCGAACGCTTGCCAACCGTTTTACAGCAACACGCGCCCTTTCGGAGCGGATTGCAGCTTACCGTTTTTCCAGCGGCATGGCGCTGACCTTAAGCAGCGGCCTGACGCCAGAGGAATGCCTGAACCTGACTTCCGGCCTGATTGAGCAGGAGGGCTTCCAGGGCAAGCTGGAAAAATGCAGGAAAGAAGTGGCAGACGGCGAGGATCTCTGTGATTCCCTGCTGGAAAATGGGATATTTTCAGGGGTTTACGCGCGTATGGCTGCCATTGGCTCCCGCACGGGCTTCCTGGATGAGGTGATGCGCCAGATTGCCGGGCAGTACGAAGACGATATTGACACCCGGATTGCGGGGATGATTGCAACCATAGAGCCTACACTGGTGATCATTCTATCTGTGATTGTGGGCATTATCCTGCTGTCCGTCATGCTGCCCCTTATGGGCATTATGGCTGGGCTGTAAGCCGGAATGGAGGCGTTGGAATGAGACATCGGTTTGTAACGGAAAAGAGCAATTCTTACCTAAAAAATCTATTACTATCACTGGGCATTTTTGCAGCAGTGTTTCTGGCCTTCTGGCTGGCGGTATCCTCTGTTTCCAGCAGGACGGACGAAGAAGAGATGCGTACCTTACAGACGGCCGTCATGCGGGGGATCACCCATTGCTATGCCATTGAGGGGACGTATCCGAGCAGCCTGGATTACCTGAAAGAGAATTATGGGCTGATGTATGATGAAGACCGTTACTTTATTGACTACCAGCCCTTAGGCTCAAATTTAATGCCGGATGTGACGATTATCCCGAGAAAGGAGAGGAGGCAATGAAATTTCGTACCCAGCACAGGCATGTGATTGACTTTACATTTCCCATAGCGGTATTCTTTGTGTTTGCAGCCTCTTCCCTTGCTGTCCTCATGCTTGCCGCCAATATTTACAGCAGCCAGACCGCGGAGGCCAATAATAACTATATGGCGCGTACGTCCCTGTCTTATGTCAATGAGAAAATCCGCCAGAATGACGAAAGGGGCGGCATTTCTATCCAGAGCCTGGAAGGGCAGGACTGCCTGGTGCTGGAGAACCAGGTTGCGGGCGTTTCCTATCTCACCTATATTTACCAGCATGAAGGAAAGTTGAAGGAGCTGTTCCTCCGCGAAGGGGTGGATGCCCGCCTCCGGGATGGGCAGGAGATTATGGAGGTGCAGAAGTTTTCTGTTGAGGGGATTGGCGAAGGCCTGTTCCGCCTGACTTCCATCGACCTGGACGGGAATGAGACCAGCCTGATTGCGTCAGAAAGGAGTGTCTCATGAATCGTTCGTCAAATAGCCATGCAAGTTTATTTTTAATGGAGATGATGATTGCCATTATGCTTTTTTCCTTGGCAAGCGCCGTGTGCCTGCGCATGTTTGCCGCCTGCCACCAGATTGGCGAGGAGACCAGGGATTTGAATATGGCGGTCTATCAGGCGGGGAATGCCGCGGAACTGCTGCGCCATTCTCTGAAATCAAAAGAGGGGGCACAGGATGCTTTCCCAGGCTGCATCCAGGCAGAATACCCGCAGGCCGTGATGGAAGGAGCAGCGCTTATGGTCTATTATGATGCGGGATGGAAGCCATGCCAGGAGCCAGGGAGCGCCCACTGCATGGAGATTGTGCAGTCACAGGAAGAGGGGCTTGCCCTCTATGAGATCCAGATCCGAAATATGGATGGCCAGGAAGGGGAGATTTATTCCCTGCCTTTGAAATTACACCAGCCGCAACGGCCATAATGCAAGGAGTCTGTTTTTATGAAGAAAAAGAGTTTTCCTATTACCAATATTGGCACAATATCACTGATGATGATTTTTATCGTCCTCTGTATGGTGACCTTTGCCGCCCTGTCCCTGTCCTCGGCGGTCAGCGATTCCCGTTCCGGGCAGAAAATGTCCCAGCATACAGAAGAGTACTATGCCGCATCCAACCAGGCGGAGGAAATCCTGGCGCAGATGGATGGCGTTTTTTCAAGCGCTTATGGCAAAGCCCAGGAAAAAGAAGGGTATTATAAGCTGGTATCCGAAGGGCTGCCAGATACGGTTACCGCCCAGGAGCAGGAAGGGCAGCTTGAGGTGAGTTACCAGGTAGATATCAATGATTCCCAGGCAATCAGGGTACAGCTTGCTGTATTGCCTCCGCAGGAGGTTCGGCAAGGGGAGAGCCAGGGATTTTATAAAATCCTTTCCTGGCAGGAGATCCAGACCGTAGACTGGGAAGGGGATAACAGCATTCAATTAATACAGTAGTACAAGGAGGGACTATAAATATGGAGTTAAGTGCATTGGAATTACTGAAGGAAGCTGTTCAGTCAGGGGCGTCCGATCTGTTTATCGTCACCGGCCTCCCTGCGTCTGTCCGCTTAAATGGGAAGATTGAGCAGATTGGCAGCGACGCTTTGAAGCCGGCAGATACGGATGGGCTGCTCACCCAGATTTATGAGCTGGCTAACCATAGGAATATGGACGGGCTGCACCTGTCGGGGGATGACGATTTTTCCTTTGCGGTGCCAGGGCTGTCCCGGTTCCGTGCCAGCGCTTACAAGCAGCGCAATACCCTTTCGATTGTCATCCGTGTAATCACCTTTGAGCTGCCCGATCCGGCGCAGCTTGGCATCCCGGACAAGATTATTGAGTTTGCCAAATTCCCCAAGGGGATGGTGCTGATTACAGGGTCGGCCGGAAGCGGCAAATCAACGTCGCTGGCCTGCATTATTGATTATATCAACCAACATTATAATAAGCATATCATTACGCTGGAGGATCCGCTGGAATTCCTGCACCGCCACAGCAAGAGCATCGTCAGCCAGCGTGAGATCAATGTGGATACCGAGAGCTATGTGACGGCTCTGCGGGCGGCCTTACGCCAGAGCCCAGATGTAATCTTGTTAGGAGAAATGCGTGATTATGAGACGATACAGGTGGCGATGACAGCCGCTGAGACCGGGCATCTGCTCTTTTCCACGCTGCATACCGTGGGGGCGGCCAATACGATTGACCGTATTATAGACGTGTTTCCGCCCAACCAGCAGAGCCAGATTGCGGTGCAGCTATCAATGGTGCTGCAGGCCGTTGTTTCCCAGCAGCTGGTGCCTTCCGTAGATGGGAGGATGGTGCCGGCCTTTGAGATTATGACCGTAACGCCGGCAATCCGCAATATGATCCGCGAAAACAAGATTCCTCAGTTAGAGGGGGTGCTGTATTCTTCCGCCAATGCAGATATGGTGTCCATGGACATGAGCCTTCTGAACCTCTGTCAAGGCGGGAAGATTACCAAGGATACGGCGCTGGAATTTGCCACAAACCCAGAGATGCTCAAGAAGCGGCTGCGGTAAGGATGGGAATGTGGATGTGTGGTAGGAATGCAGATGTGAACAGCAGACGTGTAAAGGAATATAAAAGAAAGGTGCTGGCATGGGAAAATCAGAAGAAATGCGTATGACATATTCTGGGGTAGTCCCCCAGAAGGGAGGGGGAAGGATTGTCCATGTGGTATTTGAACGAGGGAAGGATATTGCGGAAGGGGTTGTGCCGCCAGGAAGGATTGAGAAATCCTCCGGGTTTACGGAGGAGGAAGTGGCACAGCTGAAAATTTACCTGAAGCAGCAGGAGGCGGAAATATTGGCGAAGGCGAAAGAAGTGCATCCGCTGCGGAACTGGCTGGGGAGCCGCCTGTAACAGCAATGAGGGGCGATATGGTAAAGGTTTGCCGCGCAAAAATCGCCCCTTGTTCCAACAGCATGTTCTTGTGGATTTCTGTCTGTATCTTCTGGTTTTCTTTCAATGGATGTGGTATTCATTGTCTGTTTTGATGATCCATAAAAAGGCATGTCATTGACAAATCTATGGAATTTCAGCAAGGGTTCATAAAATTTTCACACAATTTTAGCACTCGCCTCTTGACAGTGCTAACAGCCTGTGTTATTGTTATATGCGAAGTAGAACAATACTAGGAATCTAAATGATGATTCACAGGTATACAGGAATTTTAATTCGGTAACTTTATATAGTAACAAAGGTTAGACGAGCATCAGCCAAGGGAAGGAGGCACCTTTATGAATATTCAGAAATTTACGCAGAAATCAATCGAAGCCGTCAATGGCTGTGAAAAACTTGCCTATGAATATGGCAACCAGGAGATTGAGCAGGAGCATCTGCTGGTTTCCCTCCTACTGCAGGAGGATGGCCTGATCCCAAAGTTAATTGAGAAGATGGATATTGACAAAGCCCATTTTATCCAAAATGCCCAGGATCATCTGGCCAAACGGGTGAAGGTTTCCGGCGGCCAGGTTTACATGGGCCAGTATCTGAATAAGGCGCTGGTCAGCGCCGAGGACGAGGCGAAGAAGATGGGTGACGAATATGTATCAGTAGAGCATTTGTTCTTAACCCTGTTAAAATACCCCAACCAGGCGCTGAAGGAAATTTTCCGCGAATACGGCGTTACCAGGGAACGTTTCCTGCAGGCGCTTGCGACCGTCCGCGGCAACCAGAAGGTCGTGTCAGATAATCCGGAAGCCACTTATGACACGCTGGAGAAATATGGTTATGACATGGTGGGGCGCGCCCGTGAGCAGAAGATGGATCCCGTGATTGGCCGCGATGGCGAGATACGCAATGTCGTGCGTATCCTTTCGCGCAAGACCAAGAACAACCCAGTCCTGATTGGCGAGCCGGGCGTAGGCAAGACCGCTGTGGTGGAAGGGCTGGCGCAGCGGATTGTCCGCGGCGATGTGCCGGAGGGCTTGAAGGATAAGCGGCTGTTTGCGCTTGATATGGGCGCGCTGGTAGCGGGCGCCAAATACCGCGGGGAATTTGAAGAACGCCTGAAGGCAGTGTTGGATGAAATCAAGCACAGCGATGGCCAGATTATCCTCTTTATTGACGAGCTGCACACCATTGTCGGCGCTGGCAAGACAGATGGGGCGATGGATGCAGGTCAACTGCTCAAGCCTATGCTGGCACGGGGCGAGCTGCACTGCATTGGCGCCACTACTTTAGATGAATACCGCGAGTACATTGAGAAGGATGCGGCCTTGGAGCGCAGGTTCCAGCCCGTTATGGTGGAAGAGCCTACCGTAGAAGACACCATCTCCATCCTCCGCGGCTTGAAGGATCGTTATGAAGTATTCCATGGCGTAAAGATTACCGATGCCGCGCTGGTGTCTGCCGCCGTGCTTTCCAACCGCTATATCAGCGACCGTTTCCTGCCGGATAAGGCCATTGACCTGGTGGACGAGGCCTGTGCCTTAATCAAGACAGAGCTGGATTCGCTGCCCACCGAACTGGATGAGCTGCAGCGCAAGGTCATGCAGATGGAAATTGAGGAGGCCGCGCTCAAAAAAGAGGAGGATCGCCTCAGCCGGGATCGCCTGGAAGCATTGCAGAAGGAACTGGCAGAATTGAAAAATGAATTCCAGTCGCGCAAGGCGCAGTGGGATAATGAGAAAAAATCAGTGGAGCGGGTGCAGAGGCTGCGGGAAGAGTTGGAGGCCATACATGGGGAAATCGCTAAAGCCCAGCAGAACTATGATCTGGAAAAAGCAGCTGAGCTTCAGTATGGCAAGAAGCCAGAGCTGCAGCGCCAGCTGGAAATGGAAGAAGAGCAGGTAAAGAACAAGGAACTTCGTCTGGTGCATGAGAATGTCAGCGATGAGGAAATTGCCAAAATTATCTCCCGCTGGACGGGCATCCCGGTGGCCAAGCTTACAGAGAGTGAGCGTAATAAGACCCTCCATCTGGATGAAGAGCTCCACAGGCGTGTCATTGGGCAGGAGGAAGGCGTGACCAAGGTTACGGAGGCGATTATCCGCTCCAAAGCCGGCATCAAGGATCCCAGTAAGCCGATTGGTTCCTTCCTTTTCCTCGGCCCCACGGGCGTGGGCAAGACTGAGCTGGCCAAAGCGCTGGCTGCCAGCCTTTTTGACGATGAGAATAATATGGTACGCCTTGACATGAGCGAGTATATGGAGAAATATTCCGTATCCCGCCTGATTGGGGCGCCTCCCGGATATGTAGGCTATGAGGAAGGCGGCCAGCTGACGGAGGCAGTCCGCCGGAAGCCGTATTCGGTCGTGCTTTTTGACGAAGTGGAAAAAGCCCATCCGGACGTATTTAACGTATTGCTGCAGGTGCTGGACGATGGCCGCATCACGGATTCCCAGGGGCGCACGGTAGATTTCAAAAATACGATATTGATTATGACCTCGAACCTGGGCTCATCCTACCTTCTGGAGGGCATTGGCGAAAATGGGGAAATCAAGCCGCAATGCGAGGAGGCCGTGATGGCTGAGCTGCGCGGGAATTTCCGTCCGGAGTTTTTGAACCGTCTGGATGAGACGATCCTCTTTAAGCCGCTGACGCGGGAGGATATTGGGAATATTATCCATCTGCTGCTGGCAGACCTGAACAGGCGCTTGGCAGACCGTGAGATATCCATAGAACTTGCCCCAGAAGCACAGGATTTTATCGTGGAGCATGGGTATGACCCGGTCTATGGCGCAAGACCCTTAAAGCGTTATCTGCAGAAGACCGTAGAGACGCTGGCCGCCAAGCTGATTTTGGCAGGGCAGGTAAGGGCAGGAGACGTTATTGTCATAGAAGCAGGGCAGGAAGCCCTGGAGGCTAGTGTGTATGAACAAGTATCAGTTAACTCGGAGCAGTCGGAAAAGTCTCTCCATTTGCATTGAGCGGGACGGCACAGTCCGGGTAAAAGCGCCCACTTGGCTGCCAAAGAGCCAGATTGACCAGTTTGTGCAGAAAAAATCAGCATGGATAGAGCAGAAACGCACAGAAGTCAGGGCATTGGAACAGAGGAGAATATCCCATACCTTCCAAGAGGGCGATCGATTTGCATTTTTGGGGCAGGAGTATCGTCTGCAGATTCGGCAGCTGCTTTCCCAGAAGGAAGATTCCAGGATGGAAATTGCTTTAGAGAGCGTTATCTGGGAAAGCCCTGCCCAAGAGGGAAGCGCCTTAGGCAGCTTTGCTCCAGAGAGAGCCATTCTAAGGAAGAATGAAAAGATTTTATCTGTTACCTTGCCTTCCGCTAACGCTTCGGAAGTGAAGGCTCAGCTGGAGCGATGGTATCTCCTCCAGGCCAAGAAAATATTTCCGGAGCGTGTCGCAGTATTTTATCCTATGGTAGCAAAATTGGCCAGCGCGGCTGCCCCAAATGGAATCGGGGCGGTGAACCGCATTACCATCCGTAGCCAGAAGACCAGGTGGGGAAGCTGCAGCAGCAAGGGAAACCTGAATTTCAACTGGCGTCTTTTAATGGCGCCTTTGGATATCTTAGATTATGTGGTAGTCCATGAATTGTGCCATTTGGCTTACCTAAACCATTCTCCCCAATTCTGGCAGCTGGTAGGGGACATATTGCCGGATTATTCCCAGTGCCGAAGGTGGCTCAGGGAAAATGGAATGCTCCTGCAGTGGGAGGAATGAAAGAGGGCTATTCGGCAGGCAACTACGGCTCAGGATATCCCGAAAGGAGAGTAGGAAATGGAGAATATATGGGAGGAAGGACACAAAAAAGAGGTGAAGCATAAAAGAGAGGAAGGATACAAAAGAGAGGAAGGACACAAAAGAGTGGAAAGGCATAAAAGAGAGGAAGGACACAAAAGAGAGGAAGGGCACAAAAGAGAGGAAGGATACGAAACAGAGAGAGGGAACAAAATAGAAGCGGGACACAATATAGAGGCAGAATATCCGTTACAGAGAAAATTAGAAGCTTTACGGCAGAGCCTTGCCAGCCTGGGCAGTGTGGCTATTGCCTTTTCTGGCGGCGTAGACTCCACTTTTTTGCTGAAAGCTGCCCAGGAAGTGTTGGGGCAGAAGGCAATTGCCATTACAGCGGAATCCCAGTCCTTCCCCCAAAGGGAGACGTCAGAGTCGAAAGCATTCTGCCAGCAGCAGGGAATCCGACAGATTATCTTCTTCCATCATGAACTGGAGGTGGAGGGCTTCCGCAAAAATCCGCCCAATCGGTGCTACCTCTGCAAAAAATCTTTTTTAAGCGAAATAAAGGGACTTGCCGCTGAGCAGGGAATTCCTTATGTGGCGGAGGGATCAAACCTAGATGATGAAGGGGATTACAGGCCTGGGATGCAGGCCGTTGCGGAGTTAGGGATCCGCAGCCCCTTGCGTGAGGCTGGCCTGACCAAACAGGAAATCCGCCTGCTGTCCAGACAGATGGGCCTGCCGACCTGGAAGAAGCCTTCCTTTGCCTGCCTAGCATCCAGGTTTGCCTATGGCGAGGAAATCACAGGCGAAAAACTTGCGATGGTAGAGCGTGCAGAAGAGCTTCTGTTAGGGATGGGATTTTCCCAGGTAAGGGTGCGGGTGCATGGGACAATGGCAAGGATTGAGCTTCTGCCAGAAGATTTCCCAAGATTAATACAGCAAGAGAACCGGCGCTCGGTGATAAATAAGCTGAAATCTTATGGCTTTTCTTATATCGCAATGGATCTGGCAGGATATCGGACAGGAAGCATGAATGAAGCGCTGGATCTGCCAGCCCAGTAAATAGGCATAGATAGAAAAAAGGATTCTCTGTCCCGGTCGGCGCCTGGGCAAAGAATCCTTTTCGAATAGGTAATGTATAGCATTCCCGTATGGAAAATCTTGGTAATACAACGAAATATGATATCGGATTCATAAAAGTACGGAATCGTTACAATTAAATCAAGAACGGCATTATTTTTTCCTTAATCCCGTCTTCATGGGAATCATATTTCAGCTGTAACGGTCCGGAAAAATCCAGCGCCATCACTCCGAGGATGGATTTTGCATCAACAATTTTCTGCCCGGAACCCAAATCAAAATTGGCGTCAATTTTATCAATGATACTTACAAATTCTCGGATCTGCTCCACATCATTAAATTTTACGTTAACTTGCTGCATCATATGCTCCTCCTTATCATGATTTTGTTGGCTATTCCGCCTAAAACGATACAGTGTAAACAGCTTGTGTTACCGTTTTCACTTTCATATCATAATACACGGAAAAATGCAATTTGTATATTGACAGAATTAACAATTTTTTTTGAAATATTTGGAATTTTTTGGAGAAATTCATCCTATTTGACCGGGATGTCATGGTGGTTTGCTTCTGTATGAAAAGGCTTTCACAATGGTGGCAAGATAAGCCATGAATAGTAACTAATTTAGTTACTATTCATGGCTCAGGAATGCGCTGTACTGCGCATTCCGTGAGAACATGATTCAGGAGTGAGGGGCGATTTTTGCGCGGCAAAACTTTAAATATCGCCCCGAATCGTTACTATGAGCGGCCCCTAGGCCGTGAATAGTAACCTAATTTACAGATGTCAAAAAACGAATGTTCCTGAACGCTTGAAGGTAAGCGGCGAATATGATATGATGATGATAAAGAAAAAGAGCTGTCACAGAATGTAAGGCGATGGCAGCCTTTGATTCAGGAGGATTCTATGGATTACGAAGAATTTATGGACTGCGTTGGCCAAATGCTGCGGGAACTGCCGCCGGCGCGGAAGGATGCATGGATATTGGAGCAGGCAAAAATGGCGCCGAAATCCGTTTGGCAGGATTTTATCATGTCTTTGACAGGAGAGAAGAAGATTATCTATATGCCAACAGAAGCTGAGATTGAGGCATTCTGCAGGAAGGTTCAGGAGGGTGAAATCTATGTAGAATACGAAACGCACTATTATGAATTTGATTCCGAAGGCAGATATATGGATGACTGGAAAATATGGCACAATGATCCCCAAGGCGCATTTCCTTTTTTGGACAGGGCCTTCAAGGGCTGCCATGAGCTTTTGCGCCTGGGGGAATACAAATCTGCCCGCACTATACTGGATAAAATCTGCCGTCTGGGCTTCCAGGTCGCAGAGGCGGAGGATACGGAAGATTTTGTGGATGATTCCCCCTATACGATTGCAGACGCCGAAGCAGAGCAGAAGCTGTCCATGGGGAAGCGTGAAATTGGATATGACTGGCTGCAGGCGCTGCTTATGGAGCGGGGAGATGCGGTGGAAATGGGATTTGCCAGGGAATTTCTGGCAATCCTACAGAGCAAATTATGCCAGGAACTCAATCTAAGTGATTTTGGCGGCCTGATTTCCGCCAGCCTCCTGGATTGTATGGAAGGGATCCTGCAGGCGGAGATCGTAGAGATTGACGCCAGCCTTGCAGAATTTTCGTCAGAGACGCAATATTGGCAGGAAAGGCATCTGCTGGAAGGGAAACGGGCGAGGGATCGGCACCTGCTTCTGGATATCCATAAGAAATGCAAGAAGCAGGAAAAGGAAGCGCCCCATCCGACCCCAGATTCCCTGCTGGACGCCTCATGGAAAGAAATCCGTGAATTGCTGCGGACGCTCAGCTATGAGAGGTTTATTGACGACCAGCTGGAGATTGATGAGGTATGGGAAATCTGCCAGGATTTAATCCGAAGAGGGAAGTTTGAGGAAGAAGACTGGCGGATCCGCAAAAAAATCCTCCGTGAGATGGTTTCGCATAGTTACTATCATGACTATGGCTGTTATGACCCGGTGAAGGAGCTGGCGGACAAGCTTTACATAACGGATGCGGAGATGCTGGAGTTTGCGGAGCTGCTGGATGAATGCGGCAGTTATCCACGGGAGGCGGCAGATCTGTACCGTCAGTACGGAAGACGGGACAAGTATGTCCAATATTTGGAAATGCATCTGGAACGCTCATCCAGAGAGTATGTGGAATTAATCCAGTGTTATTGCGAGGATGGGATGGAAGACGAGGCGCGCAAGGTGGCGGAACAGGGCCTCAAACAGTGCGGAGACGACCTGACGGAGCTATTTATCTTCCTGCTTAAGGATGCAAAGGCCTGCAAAGAGAAAGAGCGTTATCAAAAAATATATGCCAGCGCAACGCGGAGGAAGAAAGTAGATATTGCAAAGGTGAACCAGGCCGTTACAGATCCTTAACATTCCCATTGGCATCTTTTCATATCCACATGGGAGCTGTCTTTGAATATCACATCTTCCTGGAGCAGCAGGCCGCGCTGGCCAGGGAAATGCGGCGCCAGCCTTCCCGCATGGTTGACAATGCGGTGGCAGGGGTAGGAGCCGTAATATTCTGACATGCTTAGGACCTTCCCTACAAGCCGGGCGTTTTTGTCCCGGCCGATTAATCTTGCAATCTGCCCGTAGGAAGCGACTTTACCTGCGGGCACTTCTTCTACTGCAGAGAGTATCTCATAGATCAGTTCTTCGGTTAAAATAGCAGCCATCTTTGTTCCCTCCGGTGTTTTCGTGTGGTTTCTGTATGGGGCAGCCTTTTGTCCATCCTCAAAGCCAAAGTGTTTTGTAGAGTGACAGTATAACAGGGGAACGTGTAAATTTCAAGGGCATTTTTAAGATTATTTACACTAAAGTACAGGAATCGTAACTGTGAAAAAGAATGCCGATTTTTATACTTGATATTTTGACATGTTTGTAGTATTATAAATAATACAAACGATACAAACAATATAAATGATACAAATAATGCAGACGATGAAGATAATCAGATTGTGGGAAGGGGAGGTGGTTTTTTTGATCATGGAATTGGATTTTGCAAGCAGCATCCCAATTTACCAGCAGATCCGCAATGAGATTGTGCGGGCAGTGGCGGACGGGAGGCTTGCGGATGGAGACAGGCTGCCAACCATCCGGGCTCTTGCCCAGGAAGTAGGGGTTAATTCGATGACAGTGAATAAGGCTTACCAGCTCCTGAAGCAGGAGGGTTATCTGATTACGGACCGGCGGAATGGCGCAACGGTCCGCTGCACGGATGAGGGAGAGAGGCAGGCTGTGGGAAGGAAGGTTGGCAAGGAGCTGGGGCTGTTGGCTGCGGAAGCAAAAGTTGCAGGCCTATCGGAGGGAGAATTTTTGGAATTGTGCCGTCAGGCGTATGCTGGCAGGCCGTAAGGAACGGTCCAGAAATTTTTTGAATGGCACTCTTGAAGAAAAATCCTGTGTACGATTCGCAAGTTATGTCTGGAAAGTTCCTAAGGGACGGTAGGAAAGGGAGAAGAGAAAGGCGAAGGAGGTGCTGTGAAATGGGGCTTAAAATTATCATGACAATCTGTATGCTGCCTGTTCTGCCCATCTTGTATGGCGCAATGCGGTTTTGTGCAGGGGAGAAGAGGGGGATCCTGTATGGCGTGACGCTGTGGGTAGGGGCAAAGGAAGAGCGGCAGGTGCAAAAGATACAGAAGGCATATCGGAGAGAGCTGAACCTATGGGCGCTTGTGTGCCTGCTCCTGTTCTTGCTGACGCTGGTTACAGAACATGAGTCGCTGATGATTTCCGGGCAGATCCTGTGGATATTTTTGGTGATTATCCTGCTGTTTCTGCCCTTTAAGCGGGCGAATCAGCAGATGATGCGCCAGAAACGGGAATTTCTGTTCCGGCATCCAGAAAATGAGCCAGTGGGCAGCAAGGTCTGGGTGGATGTGACGGCAGCAGCGGCGCAAAGGCCAAGGTTTTTCCGCAAAAGCCTGTATCTGGGATGTGCGTTTGCGGCAATGCCGGCAGTGGCGGAATTATTTCTGTATTCCATCTGGCATAACCCGCAAATGCTGGATTTTTGGGACTGTGAAATCATCCTGCTGCTTCTGGCGGCAGTTGTGTTCCTGTTTCCGCTATTCCTTTCGGTGATGGAAAGGCAGCGGATGCCAGTGGTTTCTGCAGACACCCAGGTGAACCAGCAGCTTGCGCGGGTGCGCAGCTATCAATGGGGAAAGCTCTGCATGGCGCTGGCCTGGGCAACTGGGGGGCTGAATTGGGGCATCTTACTGGCGTTCCACCTTCCGGCAGATTGGTTTCTGTGGGTTACAGTAGGTACGGGTTTCCTGTTTACCCTCTGTAGTCTGGGGATTCTTGCTATTTGCTGGCGGAGGCTGGACAGAGCAGAGAAAATTGGAGGGCGTACGGCCAACTGCTATAACAGCAGTGCATACGCTGTGCCACAGAAAAATGCAGGAGAAGCCGGGCGGAGTGCCAGCCAGTCTGGGAGTAGTGCAGGCGTTATGCCGCAGGGAAGTGCAGGGGAGATGGGGCAGGATGGGGATGAGCATTGGATTTGGGGGATGTTCTATTATAATGAGAAGGATGAGCGCTCCATGGTGGAAAAACGGGTGGGCATTGGGGTCACTGGGAATATGGCGAAGCGCAAAATCCGTTATGCCACATTTCTGACGTTGGCAGTATTATGCCTGTGGATGGTGGGTATGTGTGCCTGGGTGGTCATGGAGGAATTTACGCCGGTATCCCTTACTTATGAAGATGGCACAGTGGCTGCCAGGCATTGGGAGGAAGTCTATCAGATGGAGGCGTCGGAGATTGTGTCTGCAGAATTGCTCCAGGAGAAGCCAGAGATCCGGCGGCGGAGCGGCACGGCAATGCAGACCGTGGAAAAGGGCGATTACTATGACGAGGACGCCAGGGAGGAGATCCGTGTCTGCCTGGATCCCCGTAAGATGCCCTGCCTGAGGATAGAGGATGAGGAGGGCAGGGTCTACCTGCTGGGAAGCAGCGAGGGAGGCGAGGCGGAGAAGGTATATCAGGCGCTGTTGCAGGAATTGGGAACCGCCCGGGGGCGGCAAAAGAGCGGAAGGTAAGGAACTGCTGGAGGTAACATAAGGCATGCCAGCATCATTCCACAAGGGCTAAATTTCACTGTGGAGTGATAAGGTACATCCTTGCCTTCATATATTGAAGGGAGGCATGGATGGAGTGAATAGTTGATGGAAAGAAAACACAGCAGGAAGTTAAAAGAGAGGAGAGGAGGGAATACGTGTTTCTGGGAAATCTGCCTGAAATTTGATATCGCCTGCATCTGCCTGCTGGCCTGCCTGGTTATCAGTGGGATGGGCAGGGGGGAGGCTGTCAGGCAGAATATCATTGCCGCTGTCAAAATGCAGGCGGGGACACAGGATGGGGACAGCCAGGCGGCGGGAGCCCCGCAGGCAGAGAAGAAAAAGGTGGCCATAACCTTTGACGACGGGCCGCATCCCCAATATACCCCAGAAATGCTTGCCGGCCTCAAAGAGCGCAATGTGAAGGCAACCTTTTTCTTGTTAGGGGAAGAAGTGGAGAAATATCCAGAGCTTGTAAAACAGATCCACGAGGAAGGCCATCTTATTGGCAACCATTCCTATAAGCATGAGCAGCTCAGCAAGCTGGCCATGGAGCAGGCCTGCGCCCAGGTGGCCCGCACCAACGAGGCAATTTATAAGCTTACTGGAACCTATCCGTCGTATCTGCGCCCTCCTTTTGGGGATTGGCGCCAGGAGCTGGACTGCAAAGTAAATATGGTGGAGGTGCTGTGGGATGTGGACACCCGCGACTGGTCCATCCAGGATCATGCCAAAATTGTAGAAAAGGCATTAAAGGATGTTCAGGAAAACGACATTATCCTGATGCACGATGGCTATGAGACTTCCGTAACAGCCGCAATGGAAATTATTGACACCCTTCAGAAACAGGGGTATGAGTTTGTGACGGTAGATGAGATGATATTTGATTGAGGAAGGGAAAACCGAAAAGATACCCTCCCTTCATACTGCTGCATTCCGATTGGAGCGGGAGTGCGTTTCTGCCCAGCTCTTCCCGCTGTTGCAGCAACCCATAGGGCGCCTACCCTATCCCGCTTCCGCTTGCGTAGAACAAATCTTCCTAAAGCAAGGCGGAAGATTGAATTTATGATTTAGGTGGGAGTGCGGTTGTTTTTTCATAATATCTTGCATTCTGTAGGATTCTGTGGTACCCTATTATCGTCATATGTCGGAAATGGAGGTGAGCGTATGGCAAGGCCAGTCCGGTGCAGGAGGATTTGTTTTGAGCCGAAATATGACAGCTTTGCCCCCAGCGGGAAGGGCGGGGTGGAGCAGGTGCTGCTGACCGTGGATGAGTTTGAGGCCATCCGCCTAATTGATACTGAAAAGAGAACCCATGAACAGTGCGCGAAGCAGATGGGAATTTCCCGCACAACCGTTACGGAAATATATGAAAGGGCGCGGGCGAAGATTGCGGACTGCATTGTCAATGGGAAGACACTGTGTATTTCTGGCGGGAATTATGTGCTCTGTGACGGCTCGGCATGGAAATGCTGCGGCAAGAAGTGTGGCAGGGCAGCAAATCTGGCAGAAACTACCAGGGAAAGAGAGGAAAATGAGATGACGAGAGTTGCAGTTACTTATGAAAATGGAAATGTATTCCCACATTTTGGGCGCACGCAGAAATTTAAGGTCTATGAGATTGCCGATGGCAAGGTATCTGGCGCAGAGGTGAGGGATACCGAAGGGAGCGGGCATGGAGCCCTGGCAGGGCTGCTGTCTGCCTGGGAGGTGGACACGCTAATCTGCGGAGGGATTGGCGCAGGCGCACAGGCTGTATTGGCAGAAGCAGGAATCCGCCTGTTTGGCGGGGTGTCTGGCAGCACAGATGAAGCTGTGGCCGCGCTGCTTACAGGAAGCCTTGCTTATGCCCCAGACGTCCACTGCAACCACCATGGAGAAGGCCATTGCCATGGGGAAGGCCATCACTGTGGGGAAGGGAAGCATGGCTGTGCAGGAAATGACGGAGGATGTGCAGATCACTAGTGCTGCGCAGGAAATGGCAGCAGACGTGCAGGGCAATAGTGGGTCAGGCAGAGATCCGGCGAATTATGTGAGGGACGCAACAGGGTTAAGGCGTGGCATTCCGCAGATTATGCAAGGTATTCTTCTGCATAATAAGCGGCTACTGCGCCATCGGAAACCGCCGTCACAATTTGCCGCAGCGCCTTCGCGCGGACATCCCCAGCGGCAAACACACCCACAATAGCTGTCCTCGTGGATTCATCCGCTGCAATATAGCCATAGGCGTCCAGCGGCAGAGCCCCCTGCAGGAACCCTGTCGCTGGCTTCCTGCCAATGCTGACAAAAATCCCATCGCATGCCACTTCGGAGACTGTGCCAGTATGCACATTTTGGATGGCTGCCCCGACCACCCTGCCGTCTGTGAGAAATCCATTGACAGTACTATTCCAAAGGAATTCCACATTCTCCGCCTTTATCAAAGGCTCATGGTAAACCCTCGTTGCCCGCAGCGTGTCCCTGCGGTGGACAACATAGACTTTTTTGGCCAGCTGGGATAGGTACAGGGCATCCGAGGCGGCGGAATTGCCCCCGCCGACTACAAGGACAGTTTTATCTTTATAAAACCTGCCGTCGCAGTGGGCGCAGTAATGGACGCCTTTCCCAACCAGCTCCCGTTCTTTTTCAATCCCCAATTCCCTAGGGGATGCGCCAGTCGAGAGGATGGCTGCTTTAGACAGAATCGTCCCGCTCGCTGTTTCTATTTGTTTCACGGCTTTTGAGAAATCAACGGCTATCACTTCTGTATTTTTGGTCTTGGCGCCAAACCGTTCTGCGCCTTGCTGCATTTTCATGCCAAGCGTAAGTCCGTCAATCCCCTTTTCAAATCCAGGATAATTGTCAATATCCCCGGTCAGTGCCATTTGTCCCCCGGCGAAATTCTTTTCCATTAAAATTGTGTTCAACCCTGCCCGTGAAGCATAGAGGGCGGCCGTATACCCGGCAGGCCCGCCGCCAATAATGGCGACATCATAGATGTGCTGCATACAGAACCTCCGCTGTTTTTGGTTTTGGCTGTAGTATAACCAGAAAAAACAAACGACATACAGGAACTTTTTATTGTGTAATAAGCTGGACGAAGTGGTTCTAGTTCGAATCTTCATAAAATTTTCACACATTTTTAGCACTCGCCTCTTGACAGTGCTAATAATAAGTGTTATATTACATATAGAACAAAGGAAAGCCAAAAGCAGAAAGGCCATCCAGAAAAGAGGAAGCCAGGCAGAAAGATTGCTGCGATTTGCGGCTTCGGGATGCGCCCAGATGTATACTCCAGGAGGATCTGATTCCGGGAATAGCAGCGGAGGTTTTTGGCAACACTTTGGATAAAGAAATCCAAAATCAAAATAACAGATGGAATCACATTGATAAAGGAGGAAGGACTTATGTTAGCACCTAGCATTTTTAACAGCAATCTTAGCAAGGATTTTTTCAATGACACATTTGACCACATGTTCCAGGATATGTTCCGTTCTCCATTTGAGCGGATGGGCCAGGTTTCCTGTATGTCAACGGATATTCAGGATTTGGGCGACAGCTACCAGATGGATATGGAGCTGCCAGGATATGGCAAAGAAGATGTGAAGGCAGACTTAAAAGATGGCTACCTGACCATTTCCGCGGAGCATAACAGCAGCCATGATGAGAAGGACGAAAAAGGGAACTATGTACGCAGGGAACGTTATGTAGGGAGCTGCCAGAGAAGGTTTTATGTAGGCAAGAATGTTACCCAGGAAGATATCCGTGCAAGCTTCGAAAACGGCGTGCTGAAAATGATCATCCCCAAAAAGGAAGCGCCTGCAGTAGAAGAGAAGAAATATATCCCGATCCAGTAAGAGATGCGAAACACGCTCTCACCCTGAGAGGTCATTGGAAGAAGAAAAGTAAACGTCAGGAACGCTCACAGAATAAAATTAGCCAGGCAGATGCCTTGGATGCAGTGAATCTGTATCTAAAACGATCTGCCTGGCTATTGCCATGTGAAGAAGTAAAATCCTACGGATTCCGTTGCCCTTTTTGGCGGCCTGCGCCAGATTTTGTCCGCGATAGCATCTATTCCGGCTTTAATCCGAAGACCTTAGCCCCGACCCCATTCCCTATCACCATCACCAGCAGATAGCCAAGCGCTTTCCAGCTATATGCCCCTGCAAGGTGGAAATAAAACATATTTGCCACAGAGTGTTCAAATCCGGATAAGATAAAAATCATCACAGGCGCAATGATAAATGCAATATTTCGGTTCTTATTATAATTGTCAATAGCGAGGTACATCATGACCCCGCAAAATACCGACAGCAGGAAGACATTTCCCAGGCTGTTCCCCAGCTTTTTCCCGACTAGTTCAGAACTGCTTATGTTTAAATGCGCGGCATTGGCCAGGAATGCCGCCGCAAAGGCGCCTATGTAATTTCCAACGGCAACCATGGCCATGTCCAGAAGCTCGCCTGGTTTCTTTACAAAGCCAATTTTCCCCGTATACAGGTAAAATCCCTGGGTAACAATTGTCAGCAGCCCGAAAGAGAACAGCAGGGAGCCAATCGCTTTATTGTCTAATGACAGATATACAATCCCCCCAACCCCAATCATAAACCCGGCGTAAATTGATTTTATAAATATTTTTATCTTATCCATTGTTTTAGTGTACTCCTTTTCTTTTTTCTGTTAGCGCTCAAGGCGGCAAGTAATCTTGAGACAGTTCCGAAGCGGCGCAAATCAGTTCTGCGCGTACGCCTTCTAGCAGGGCGTAGATGCCTTGTATGGTGCAAGGCTTTTCCTATGGAAGAGGCATAGGTGATCCGTCCTTTCTTTCTGTTTTCGTTACTATTCATGGCTTGAGAGGCTGCGTAGCAACCTTTTTTTATTATAAACCAGGTCTGTGGATATTACAAGCATTAAGCAACGCTTGACAATTCCTAATACAGACATTATAATCTTCTTATAAAACCTATGATTAATCGGCTATATAGTTAGGAGGAGGCAAAAATGGATATTTTTGAAAAAGGTACAGTAGATGTCAAGGCATTTGGGAGGTTTTTGCTGGACAAGTTCCCCATCTTCGAGTACGTGGATCTAGGCGAGGATATAAACCTTGCAATCTTTGGAGACTCAGGGATGCGGATGGATTTCTTCAAGATGGCGGCTTCCTGTTGCCATATGGTGGGCAAGAAGCTGACGGTCACTGACACGGATGCGGTGCATGCGCCGCTGGTATGTGTGAATGTGGTGGCAGAAGAACTGGATTGCTTAGAGAAAATCAGCGCCATTGACCATAGGGCATATTCGGATGCATCAGGCAGCCTGTTTTCTTACAGCTGGGTGATTGCTTCGGATTCGGAAGGCAATGCCAAGATGGGAAAATGGATGGAGAACAGGAAATGAGAGTAACGATATAGGTGGCCTATAGCCATATTAGAAATAAGATTGAGATCTACAGATAACAGAGGAAAGGAGGCAGGCTGCAATGGGAAAGGAACAAAGGGTACTGGCGCTGTATGACGTGCGGGGCATACAGAAATATATTTACCGCACTTCCAAGCTGAAGGATGCCATGGGGGCTTCGAGGCTGGTGGAGGATATCATTTTTCACGCGTTGGAGGATGCGTGCAAAGGCCTCGAGGCTGAAAAAGAGAAATCAGAGGGCGCATGCGAAAGATCGGCGGATGGAAAAGAGAAGTTAGAAGGTGCGTGCAAAGGTTCGGCGGCAAGGCAAGGGAAAGAAAAAGCAGAAGGAAAAAAGACGGTGAGCAGGGCATTGAAATGGGGGGATGAGAACTCACCTTATATTTACGACCATACCGCTCTGTCTGATGTACAGGTATTGTATATCGGGGGCGGGAATGCGTTTGTATCGTTCCTAGACGCGTCCTTGTGCAGAGAGATAAACCAGAGGATGACAAAATATGTGATGGAAAAGACATATTCCCTGCAGCTAGCGGCAGCATATGTCCCGATGACAGACGATTATTCACAGGATTACAAAGACCTGTTTGGTAAAATGAGCCAGGTGAAAGCGGAGATGTCGGTTTCAAAGCCTTTAGGCACGCTGCCAATCATGCGTTCGGAGTTAAAGACAGGATTTCCGGTGGCGGATTTTGGGGAAGGAACCAGGGACAGGAACCGTGAGGAGATGAGTTGGGAAACATACCTGAAATGGAACACCAAAAATACAAAGATTCAGGAAGAGGACATCGAAAAGATTTTAGATAATCTTGCCAGGCGGGGGCAGGAGAGCCGGATTGCAGTGGTGCATATCGACGGGAACAATATGGGCCTGCGTATCCGCAGGTTAGTGGAGCATATTACGGACTACCAGGAGGCCGTAACCAAGATGCGGCAAATCTCCCACAATATCAAGTATTCCTACCTGCACACCTTTGAACAGATGAAAAAGGAATTTGAGGGTAGGAAGAAGGAAAGCAGCCTGGCAAAGTGTTTTGTGCGCAAGGTGGTGATTGCTGGGGATGATATTACTTATGTGTGCAATGCGCACATTGCCATGGAAACCGTGGCGTGGTTCTGCCGCAGGATTTCTGTCCTTACCATGAATGCAGGCTTGAAAAAGGGAAAGGGCGCAGAGCCTAGGATAAATACAGGTTTAGAAAAAGGAGAAGGCGTAGAGTCTGGGATGAATGCAGGCTCGCAAAAAGGCGAGGCTTGCGGTATGGGCATCACGGAAGCGGATATCCAGGAATATGGCTTTAGCGTCTGTGCAGGCATTGCCTATATCCATAGCCATTTTCCCTTTGGGACGGCATATGAGGTGGCAGAAAGCTGCTGCGATATCGCCAAGGAAGCAGCCAAGTCAAAAGAGCATAAAGCATATTATAAGGTAACAGGCCAAGGGGGATGCCAGCCGATTACATACCAGGAATACCAACAGGGTATGGGTCAGTCAGTCCAGGATAAGTCCTATTACTTTGAGAGGACAGGGAACTTTTTTGATTTCCAAATATGTAAAAATATCCAATGCCTGGATCTTAAAAAAATCCGTCAGAAGGAATTTGAGACGTCATCTGGGGAATCGCTCCTGCTGCGTCCTTATTATGTCCCAATGCCGCGGGAGGATGATCCGCTGAACCAGGTAAATGGAAAAAGCATGGATACTTGTGGCAATTACAACCAGCTGCGGCATGAGATTGCCTATTTTTCCAACCAGCAGAACCTCCCACGTTCCTTTGCGAAGAAAATACGCAATACCTATTCCCTGGGGAAAGCGCAGATGGGGCTGTTGGCAAGCTTTCTGGATTCCAGGGGCTGGAAGATGCCAGGTGGCAGCGAATGTGCAGGGAATATGTACCTGGGCCAAGAGGGTGCAGAAAAAGCCCGCTGGTATGACGCCTTGGAAGTCGTGGATTATAGCCTGAGTGATTCCATATTAGAAGAGGGGGAAGAAGATGAAACGAAAGAGGATTGAAATAGAATTGCTGAGCGATACCTGCGTCTCTGATGGCGGGATTTATAACAGTGCCGTAGATACTGAGATTTGCCAGGATGATTTTGGCTTTCCGTATATCCCTGGAAAACGGATGAGGGGGTGCTTGCGGGAATGCGCGCTGGAACTGAATGATTGGGGTGCTGGGATTGAGATAGGCCGGCTGTTTGGCCAGCCTGGGAACCAGAGGGGGCAGGCCATCATCAAGAGCGCCTATATCAAGGACAGGCCATTGCTGATGGAAGCCATCCATCAATTGGAGGGGACGCCCCTCTGTCACGCGCAGAATGTCTTGAACTGCTATTCTTATGTACGCACCCAGACGGCGATGGAGGATGGTTCTGGGATTGCGGACGACCAGTCGCTGCGCACCATCCGAGTGGCCAATAAAGGCCTGGTGCTGGAGGCGGAAGTCGTGTTCCTGTCAGAAGATGCGAAGCTGGAAGAGGATTTTAAGAAATGCCTGGCCGTATTCCGCCACATCGGTATTGCCCGCACGAGAGGGCTTGGCGAGATAAAGGCACGGCTTCTGGAAGGCAGTGGGGCAGGCGGGGAGGAAGGTTCTCAGGGACAGGCAGAATCCACAGAGATTGGTATGCATGCCCCCTACCAGGAAGGCAGCACTTACCTGGAATATGAAATATATCTGGATGAACCTGTGGTGTGCAAATCGGTTGGGGAACAAGAGGCCTCTTCTATGGATTACCTGGAAGGCGCCAAGATCCTGGGGCTGATTAGCCAGAGGCTTAGGGAAAGCGGAAAGAGCGGGACATTCCAGGATTGGCTGGAAAGGGGGGCGCTGCACTGCTCCAATGCCTATCTCGCCGTGGATGGCAAGCGCCTGCATGAGATACCGGCAGCCATATTCGACATTAAAAATGACAAGGAAAATTACCGCAATAAGGTTTACTTAGATAAGAAATTGCAAGAGGGTGAAGGAGAGCCGCCTGCCTGCGACCACGGCCTGCAGCTGAACCGGGCTAAGCACCGCTATGTGTGGATGGCAGAGGACGGCAGGATGGCCAGGTATTCCGTAGAGATGGAGAGCCGCTACCACCATAGCCGCCCGAAGGATAAATCTATCGGCCATGTGCAGGAGGGGGCGGACGGCAGCCAGCTTTATCAAATTTCTTCCATTAAAGAAGGGCAGGCCTTCCGGGGCTTTATCGAAGGGGGATGCGAAGAGATCAAACAGATTTACAGCCTGCTGGCAGGAGATGCCCATTGTTTTCTGGGCTATGGCGGAAACGGTGAGTATGGCAGCTGTACCATCCGCGTGACAGGCTTGGGGAAGGCGGGCGCCCAGTCTATGGAAGTGGAGACTGCAGATTTTTATGTATTGCTGAAATCGTCTGCCATTATCTACAACGATAAGGCGATGTACTCCACAGATGCCAGGGATTTGCAAGAAGAGATCCTGTCCCAGGTTATGCCAGATGCTCTGGTGAAATATCAGGAATGCAAAGAGGCAGTTGGTGAGGAAGATTCGAACAGGAGAGAACTGGGCGGTGGGGGATGCCAGAGATGGAAGGAAATGGCGGCTGAAGAATATCAGAAATGGAGAGAGTTGGCCGTTAGGGCAAAGGTTGAAAAATATATGGATATCCTGGCGGTTGGCGGCTATAACGTAACATGGGGATGCCGCAAGCCTACCATCTACGCTTTTGACAAGGGGACAGTGCTTGTCTTCCATATGCCAGAGGGCAGCCCTGTGAAGATTAAAATGGGCCGGCTATGGATAGGGGAGAGGTGCGCCGAAGGGTTTGGGGAAATCATGGTTTGCCCATTGGATGCTTCCGGCTCCTACCAAGGGAAGGCACTCTGCCAGATCCCGGGCTGTGAGGGGAAAGGAGAGATGGAGGGACAGGAGTCTCCTTCTGAAGGCCAGGACAGTATGAGGGAAAAGATAGAGTCTCAGGAGGCTCTTTCAAAGAGCCAGGATAGCAAGCAGAACCAGCCAGGGGACAGGCGGGATATTAGTAAGCTGTGGGAAAATGCGTTTGTGAAGAAAATATGCACCCGAAGGCTGGAAGAATTTCTGCGTTTCCAGGCCTCCATCCAGGCAGAGAAAGTGCTGGAAGAGGTGGGGCTAAGTTTTTGGGGTAGCATGCAGCAGAGGCAGGACGAAGCGTGCATGGCAGCGTATAGCGCCGTTAAGCCCACCATCAGCAATATGCTCCTGATGTGCAAGGAAGAGGATTCTGTGGACAACGTTTTGGCAAGCTGCCAGAAACGTTTTGACAAAGGAGGAGACAAGAAAGACAGGAAATTAAAATGTGCAGAGAAAATTATCCGGCATGTGAAGGGGAAACAGGATGCGGATGGGGGCGGTGCCTCACGGCTGACAGCCCTTTTAGGCGAATTTGAAGAGAAATACCGTGTTACAGGCGTAGCAAAAACAGACGGTTTCCAGAAATCGAAATGGGAAATGCGCTATCTTGGCGAACTGCTGGTACAGATGAAATATGCTATACGGCAGGCAGAGAGAAAGGGGTGTGGCAGGGATGAAGAATAGGATTATCAGCAGATATTATGTGGCGGCGGACATTGTGCTGGCTTCCCCGTTATCCTTATCTGGAGGGGATGGCGAGCATACGGATTCTGATGTTATGCGCGATGGGGAGGGGAGGCTGCTGCTTCCTGGTTCCTCAGTAGCAGGCGCTTTCCGCGCTTATCTGGGGCAGCGGAAGGATGAGGCGGGCGTTTTTGGCTATGCTGGCAGGGAAGAAGTGACAGGCCTGCAAAAAGGCTATATGAGCGCATTGCTTTTCTCAGATACATATTTTGACGAAGGGGAGGGGAAAGCAGTTGTATCCGAACGCGACGGCGTTAGCCTGTCAGAAGAAAAGACAGTTGAGAACAAATTTGACTATGAGATTATTGAAACAGGCGCTAAAGCGCGCATGTATATAGAGAAAGTATGCCGGGAGAAAGATGGGGAGAAGGGCATCCAGCGGGGCTTGAGGGAAATCCAGCTCTTATTGAGCGCTTTGGACAAGGGAGAAATCCGTTTTGGTTCCAGGAAGAATAGCGGCTGCGGGTGGATTAAGGTAGAAAAAGCCTATAAATATGTTTTTGGGATGGCGGGGGAAACATCTGGTACAGGAACGCAGAGCCAAGAGGTAGCAGGATGGCGAATGGAATCGGATACAGAGATGCCAGGCCAGGAGGAAGCGGAACGGTGGATGGCATTCTGCACTGCAGAGAATCCCTGGGGAGATAGCGCAGAGTGGAAGGACTGGAAAATAGAGCTGCCAGAGCAAAAGTACATTTCCATTGAGATTCCATTGCGCCTTACAGGCGGCATCAGTATCCGGAAGTATTCCACACGCCCAGAGGTAGCCGATTTTGAGCATATGACTGTGCATGGGTCTGTTGGAAAAGAGCGGATTCCGGTAATTCCTGGTTCCAGCTGGAAAGGGGCGGTTCGTTCCTGCGCCAAGAATATTTTGCGGGAACTGGGGATACCAGATATCCAGGAAAAGATAGACGAATGGTTTGGCATGGTAAAAGATAACACAAAATCAAAGCAGCCAGAAACGCAGGCAGGCAGCGGCAAAAATATAAGGCAGCCAGATAGTGCTAAAAATACAAAGTGGATAGAAGCCCCGGCGGGCAGCAGCCAAAATGCGAAGCAGTCCATGGTAGTGATAAAAGAAAGCCAGTTGACAGGCTCTGTCCTTATGTCCTCTACCAGAAACAGGGTCAACCGTTTTGACGCTTCTACGGTAGATGGCGCGCTGTATACAGAGAATGCCTACTTTGGTGGGCGTACTACCCTGCGGATCCTTGTGCGCAAAACAGAAGAGTATGTGTATGCCCCTCTGCTTGGCCTTCTGTCCCTGGTAGTGCAGGAAATAGAAGAAGGCTATCTGGCCATAGGAGGGCAGTCCGCCGTTGGGCGGGGAATTTTTGAGTCAGACATAAATGAAGTGGGGCAGGGCATTCAATGGAGCGAAGAAATTGACAGGCACAAATGCCTTGCAGAACTTGCCAGCCTGAAAGGAGGCCGCTGATATGAGGTGGAACGATATGAAAGCAAAGATGGCGCAGGTAGAACAGAAAGCCCCAGAATCCGGCTACTTGCTTGCTTATACCAGATCTGGGGTGATATTCCAATCGTATGCTTCCCTGGACGCATTGGACGGCGTGCTGCAGGAAGAATTGTTAGAGCTCCATCTCTTTGACCGGGACAAAGAATACCGTGCGATTGCTTCCGCAAGCAGGCGCAGCATCGTGGAGCAGGATGTGCATGCGATCATTCATGTGGCGGATTTCAGCAGTTCGGATAAAGATTATGTCTATCAGGAGAGAATCAAGTTAGAGCCGTCTGCCGTGAGGAAAGACCAGGGGATTACGACAGACACGATTACCGTACTGAACCATATTTCCTATGATGAGTTTGGCATGGCGCAGATAGATGATTACCGGCTGATGATGGAAGCGTAGGAAGGGGGAGCGAAAGATGTACAAGTTTATTAATCCTTACAATTTTATCCCAATGGGAACACAGAAGGCAAAGGCATCCAAAAAGGATACGGATGAGCTGGTAAGTGGCATGATAACGTATTCCGTGTGGACAAAGACACCATTGTTCATTCCCAATACCAGCTATAATAAGGTATATCAGGATAAACAGGCACACGAAGACCATAAGTCATATCAGTTTTATTCTTATGTAAATTATCAGGAACAAGGCAGCATAGAGAAAATTCCCTATCCGAAACCGGTGATTCCCGGCAGCGAAATTCGGGGGATGTTCCGCAGCAACTATGAAATCTTGACCAATTCCTGCATGTCTGCGCTAGACAGTGACAAGAAGCTGTCGAAACGCACCATGGAATCCTACCAGCCAGGGCTGCTGCAGAGAGTTGCCAAAAGAGACGGCAGCGTACGTTATGACCTGGTGAAGGCAACCGACGTCCTGTGGCGGACAATGGGGGCAAATAATGCAAAAGAGGATTTGGTTTGGGGAAATGATAAGGAGCATTATGATAGGAATTGCTATATTCAGGAAAAATTCCCAGAGGGCTCGCGTGTGGAATTTATATTACATATAAGGTACAATGATCAGGGTAGGAGAATAAAGCCAGTTGCATCTTCTGTGCGTATGTATGGGCAAGAGGACAGAAACCAGGCTCAAGACCAGAAAGTGGCAGGGCGAAGACAGGAAGGCTATATCATAAAAGGGGAAAAAGGGCCGGATATGCCATACAGGCTCCGAAGAGGGATTCCTCCATCCAGGAAGCGCTGCTGCCATATTTTCCAGAAGGATGAACGGCCAGGAAATGTCTGGGAGGATGTGAAAATATCCCTTTTGGATGAACTTTTAGAAGTCTATGCCAAGAATGATTTGGACAATGCGAGCCGTTATGAGGAATATAAAGAGAGATACGAGGAATTTAAATCAGGGAACGGAAATGAGTATTTTCCTGTGTATTACAGCATAATCGTTGAGGGGGCAAACCAGAGGATAGCCAATAACCAAAATCGGAACATGGTGAATAATCGTAACCAGAAGAAAAGGATTTTCTTGGCGCCTGCATGTAAGACAAGGGAAATCTATGATCATACCCTAAGCCATCTGGCGGGCAATCTGGCTCCCTGTACGGCTGGGAGCGGATACTGTGAAGCATGCGAGCTGTTTGGCGCCGTGACTGCAGATGGGGAAGCAAAATCATCCCATCTGCGCTTTACAGATTTGCAGGCAGAGGAAAAGGAAGACAGCGCCCAATATTACCTCCCTAGGCCGATTACCTTGCCGGAGCTCTCTTCCCCGAAACTAAATAACATGGAGTTCTATTTGGAGCGGCCAAAAGGGCAAGGGCAGAATGCTGCATGGTTCTGGACCTATGATTACTATATTGACGCGGGCGGGAACCTGCATATTCAGCAGGGGAGGCTGGCAGGCCGGAAATTTTATTGGCATCAGGATTTGGGCGATGATTACTGCCCACAGGAAGAGAAAGGGAAGCGAAATGTTACCATTCATCCTGTCCGGAGCAAGATAGCATTTGAAGGCAAAATATATTTTGATAAGATTTCAAAAGAAACGCTGAATAAGCTGATTTATCTTATCAATGCTGGAGAACAGCCCACTGAGATGGAAAAAAAGGAACATGGATATAAAATCGGCATGGCAAAGCCCTTAGGCCTTGGCTCCATTGCCAGTCAGGTAAATGAGGTGAAGATAAAGTCGTATGTCATTGAGGATGGCATTGCAAAAATGCAGGAACTGCCTTACGAAAGCTATGATATCCAAGAAAGCAGGGAAGGCTTTGTATTGGCAGGCGGCAGCGCACTCCTGAATAATTTTGGCAAAATGACCAGCTTTCAGGGGGCGGGCAAAGGTGAGGATGAGTATTTCTCCTATCCCAAGGTGGATGAAGATTCTCTAGGCTATGAATGGTTTACCAAAAACCATGTGGGGGTAAAGCCTAGGAACAGGGAGGAAGAAGTAGGGATGCCAAATGCCCGCAAAGAGATGAAATTTAAAAAGTACCTGCAGGCAATGGAGCCGCGGGTAAAGAACGTATAACGGTGAGGAGGACAGGATGCGTGGCAGCAAGGGCTAAACTGTGGATAAAGCCGTAGCAACGATGTGTAATGCAACTAAGGAGGCGGCAGACTCTGGAACAGCCCAACAACAGAGAATAACGAAACAAAAACCGCTATTTCATAAGAGGTGGCGGTTTTTTGTACTCAGCTACTTGACAATCGTCATAGAGAAAGTTAGTGTGGCTCCCCTAATGCGTTGCCGCATCAGGGGGGTACAATACATTTGAGAAGGAGAACACACAATGGAAGCAATTCGTTTTACAATACTGAAGATAAAGCTGCAGATGCCAGAAGACTGCCGGCTCCCCAGGCATAAAGTTTCCGCTATCCGGGGCGGCATGGGGAATGTGCTGCTGGCGCAGCATTGCATCCGCGATGGGAAATGTGAGTTCTGTGATTTCCAGGAAAGCTGCATTGTCCAGAATATTATGTATGCCCCCTTTCGGATCAAGCCATCCTTTGCCAACCAGAATGAGAGCATGGGCTATGTCATTGACTGCACCAGCAAGAAGGTGGAATACCATGCAGGGGAAAGCCTGTGGGTGGAGTTCACGCTGTTTGGAAACGCCATCTCTTATATTATGCCGATTATTTATGCCCTGACCTCTCTGGGCGGGGCTGGCCTTGGGAAAGAGGCTGCCCCCTTCCAGGTTACAGAGATTGTAAACCGTCGGCGGAAGCCTATCCTAAGGGATGGGTGTATTGCAATGAGAAATGTCCTGGTGGAGACAGTGGAAAGCTATGTAAATGAGCGCATCGC
Source organism: uncultured Lachnospiraceae bacterium (assembly GCA_910577785.1). Lineage (GTDB taxonomy): Bacteria > Bacillota > Clostridia > Lachnospirales > Lachnospiraceae > Petralouisia. The sequence goes on from CAJTNT010000018.1 coordinate 62,494, forward strand.
CCAACAGGTGGATCCATTAGAAAACCAGGCAGGGCATGTATGGCTTTCCTTGGAGACGCCCTGTGCCGTGAAACACCAGGGGGAATTTCTGCAGGCATTTGACGGGCGCTCCCTGGTGCTGGCAATGATCCAGAAACTGTATATGTATCAGCTTTACGAAGGGAAGCAGGCAGAAAAGGAACATTTTGCAGAAGAGGAATTTCCAGCCATCAAAAGCCAGCGTCTGGAGCCAGGCACCATCCCCCGATATTCCGCCACGCAGGAAAGGAAGATGTACTTAAAAGGGATCACGGGCGTTCTGGAGCTGGAAGGATGCACAGAGAAAGTGATGCGGTATCTGTACGCCATGGAAATACTTCATCTTGGCAAAAACACCAGGCTGGGTTTCGGTAAGGTAACAGTACGGAATCATTACGATATTTCTTAGGATAGGAGAAAGAAGATGAAGAAAGCAAAAGATATTTTAGTTGCCGTAGTTGGGGCGGGCGGGAAGAATAAATCTGGCCAGAGATATAATAAAACATTATATGCCGTCCTGGAAGCCAAAGCAGGGCAAGATGGATGTGGGTATTCTGTTGAAATGGAAAGGGTAGAAGCCAGCAGGTATCCCTTCCTGGCGGCAGATAGGCTGCTGCGGAAGGACGGGTTTGACCGGGCTTTTCTGATTGGCACAGAAGGGTCAAGCTGGGAATTTTTATGCCAGGATGCGAAAGAAGAGTACGGGGAAAAGGAGACTCCTGTCCCAGAAATAGATAATATGAAAAAAGACAGGAAAAAAGTAGAGGCATTTCTGGAAAAATGCATGGGGAAGAAAGTAGAAATTTTCCTAATTAAGGAAGGCAGGACAAAAGAGGAAACGGATGAAAATATCGGAAGACTGATTGCATCTTTTTCGCAAACTTTCCAGAACATAGAAGGGGATATCAACATTACACTGGACGTTTCCAATGGCCTGCGTTCCATTCCGATGTATGTGCAGGCAGTGATGGATTATTTTTCTGTATTGGAAAGCAACAGGCGGGACTGTTCCATTCAGGTTATCTATGGGATGTTTGAAGCAAAAGAGCCGGTCGAGACAGGATGCGGCCAGAAGGAAATTGCGCCCATGCTGCAGATGGATGTAATTACCAGTATCCGGGCATGGACAAGCGCTGTCCGGGAGTTCTATGCCAATGGATCCGTCATACAGCTGCTGCACTTGCTGGAAAAATTAGGGCAGGAAAACATAGCAGGGGATTCTCAGGAAAAGGCCTGGAGCCGAGAATATCACAAAGCGCTGAGCAATTTTTCCTTTGCCATGAACAGCAATAACCTGGAATTATTCAGCAAATCTATCCAAAAGATGCAGCAGCTGTTGGAAAAGGACAGCGCAATAGAATCGGCAGGCGGCATCCCAGGCTATATCCACGGAATCCTCAAAGCAATCCTTGAAAACCTGACAGGACGGTTTGCCGCAGAGGAAGAAAGGAGAGAAGGGGAAGAAGGAAAAGAAGAAACGGAACGGAAGGGAAAGTATTCTTCTTATATGTTTTCCATTGCCCGATGGTATTTTGAGCAGGAGCGTTTTGGGGATACGGCCATTGCCTTGCAGGAAGGGCTTGTCACCTATGTAATGGAAACTTATGCCAAGGAATGCCATAAGCTTCTGGAGAAGAAAATTCCAGGCTGGGGAGACGGAGATAGTATGGAAGAGAGCCTGTTCCAGAGTGAGGTACGGGAAGCAATCCGTAAGAATGTATTTGAACGGGATGACGGAGAGATAGAGAACAGAAAGGAGCAGAAAGAGTGGCTGGGGGAATGGAGGGAATGGAGGAAAGAGTATGATTATATCTGTAAATACATCCGCAATTCCGCCATGCTGCTATCCTATCATGACAAGGAGCCAGATTCCTTAGAAGCTGCCGGGGAAAATGAGGTTTCCATAGAAACAGCCCAGGAGAATATAGAAAGGCTGTTCCATAAGATTGCAGAAGAGAGAGCAGAAACGGCAGAGGCAATAGGGACAACAGAGGAAACAAAGGCAACAGAGACAGCAGAACGCAGCAAAATGATAGAGAAGCGCCTGGAATATTTGCTTGGGGTAAATGAATATGACGTGTTTATCAGTTACCGCCGTTCTTATAATGCCAAGGATGAGAATGATGGGGTAGTGCTGGTTGTTGCAATCAAAGACTATCTGGAAAAACAAGGGCTGAAGGTGTTTGTTGACATTGAAAGGATGGAGGGCGTACCTGGTAGCTTTTCAAACCATATACGGATGGAGCTGTTTAATAGCAAGTGCTGCCTGGCCATCCTTGGGAACCATGCTTTTGGAAGGGACTATAAGAAGGAGGATGAGTATTATAAAGAAATTATGGCGGCCGTTGACTATGGGAAAGAAATTTTCGTAGTCAGCATGGAAGGGTTTGACACTTCGCCTGTTGGGGAAGGCGTGTTGGAAGAAAGACAATTAGAAAAAGTAGTGAAGGAATATCAGCGGATTGGAAGCCCTCATATATTCTGGGGATATCATGAGATTATGGCCCTAAGGGAACAGATTTGGGCAGAGATTGATACATTCCTAAAGAAGGGGGAACGGAAGCCGCAGCAGGAAGGCTGCTTCCTAAATTACAGCAACCATCCAAGCGGGAACTGGGGCGGGGCGCAAATAGAGGCGGCACAGCGTTATGGGAAGATAATAGACATGCCTTTTCCCAATATTCCTCCAGATTTGCCAGAAAAAGAAATGGATGTATTGGTGCAGCAGGAAATTGGGAGGATTAAGCGGGAAAAGCCAAGCTGCGTACTCTGCCAGGGAGAATTTACCTTTACCTACCGCCTGATCAATCACTTAAAGGCGAATAAGATAAAGGCGGTAGCCGCTTGCAGTGAACGCAGAACCGTGGAGACGGTTGAGGATGGCAAGACGATTAAAAAGACAGAGTATGAGTTCAAGGGGTTCCGTGAGTATTAAGGAGGATTGTGGCCTTACCTAAGATGAGCGGGGTGGAAAGTTGCTTCAGAAATGCAGGATTATGCTGGTCAAATGCATGGAGAATGATGTTACAGCTGTTGGGCTATATGGAAGAATGGTAGAACAATTACAGCTTCAGGAGTTCAAATGCCCTCACTGTGGGAGAAAGGGGAGGTTTAAGAGGCATGGGGAGTATTCCCGCTATATTGTGGAATGGGCGGGAGGGAAGAAACACTGTTCCCGCGTCAGCATTGTCCGTTTCCGCTGCGGGGATTGCGGCAGAACCCATGCCTATCTGCCGTCCCTTATGGTACCATATACTTCGTATGGATTATGCTTTGTCCTGGCTGTGCTGATTCAATATTTTCAGAAATCAATGACCGTGATGCAGATTTGTGAGTCATATGATATTTCGGAATCTATGCTGTACCGCTGGGTGCATTTGTTTGAGAGGCGCTACGAGGAATGGATGGAAATCATAACGTGTGGGATGGATGGAAAGAAAAAGGATGAAAAGAAAAAGGATGGCAGCAGGACGATTCTGGGGGAACGGGAACATATCTTGGAATTTATTTTTTGTGTGATACTGAGCGATGTTTTTCTGGACAATTATCTGCTGATGTTCCGTAGGAGCCTTATGGAATGTGAGCCTGGGGCAGAAGGGGAGAGGAATAAAGAAAAAGAAAGATTCTTCTGATATTGACATTATGATTCTGGTAGATTTACGGAATGAAGCATTGCATTCCTATTTGGATCCTTTATCAGAAACGGGTTTTCGGTATAACGCAGAACATGATGTCTGGATTATGCGTATCATTAAGAATATAGAACATTTCCGACATTGGGTTGCAGCATATCCATTTTATAAAAATGTTCTGCAGGAAGGGGTGGCTTTATATGAAACGGCCTGATTTCTTAGATGTTGGCAGCCAAATGGATGTAGCCAGACACCGCTTACAGACAGATAGCGAAGGTTTAGATACAGCGAATCTAACTTTCTCATCAGAATAATGCCGTGTTGCAAATAATAGGGCTTATTATAGTATTACTCCGGCGGTTAAATATCGTACCATCTTACTTGCCCAAATCTCCCTCTGCTGCGTTGTCATCAATCGCTGGAGTACTCGCTACAGCTCAATCTTCCGCCTTGCATAGGAAGATTTGTTAATCTGGTGCGATATTTAACCGCCGGAGTAATAGTATGATAATTTAAGAGGTACTTCGGTATCTCTTTTTCTATATTTCTATGTGGGAGAAAGTAATTTTCAGAAGCACTTCCTTCTGTATCCTGTCAATGTCTCTTAATACATTTCTATCAGCTCGTAGGGGAATCGAACCTCTGTTTCGGCCATAGTATTAATACCCTAAAGCGGGCTTCTTTCATTTCTACACAATAATAAAATCAAGCAATTAAAAGAAGAAAAGAGTGACAATGCCCTAAAGCGGGCTTCCTTCATTTCTACGGTACCCTATGGATTCATCCCGCTTTATCAGCGTATGTGTCAATGCCCTAAAGCAGGCTTCTTTCATTTCTACAAGAATTATCTCGTTGATTAATATCGGAAATCTATTGTGTCAATGCCCTAAAGCAGGCTTCTTTCATTTCTACGATGAAGCGTTAGAGGCTGTATGCCAGGACTTGGGATGTGTCAATGCCCTAAAGCAGGCTTCTTTCATTTCTACGTAAAAGTTGAAATTCTAATGGGACTGCCAGGAAGTGTGTCAATGCCCTAAAGCAGGCTTCTTTCATTTCTACAGAAAACCTATAGCTTAATCGTTTATTAAAAAATGTGTCAATGCCCTAAAGCAGGCTTCTTTCATTTCTACAGATAAAAATAATAATTTTATATGGGTTGACAATATGTGTCAATGCCCTAAAGCAGGCTTCTTTCATTTCTACAATTACTTATGAGAAGAACAATAGAGAATATACATGTGTCAATGCCCTTAAGCAGGCTTCTTTCATTTCTACAAAAAGCAAAAAAAGGAAGCTAGACTAAGTAGAATGTGTCAATGCCCTTAAGCAGGCTTCTTTCATTTCTACGGGGAACTTCGTTCGGAAGATATTTTATACACAAGTGTGTCAATGCCCTTAAGCAGGCTTCTTTCATTTCTACAAAAAGCAAAAAAAGGAAGCTAGACTAAGTAGAATGTGTCAATGCCCTTAAGCAGGCTTCTTTCATTTCTACGGGGAACTTCGTTCGGAAGATATTTTATACACAAGTGTGTCAATGCCCTTAAGCAGGCTTCTTTCATTTCTACTTTGAAACAAACTTGGTGAAAATAGAGTTAGTGATAATGTGTCAATGCCCTTAAGCAGGCTTCTTTCATTTCTACTAGAAAAAAAAATCAACCAACTGCGATGCAGATAATGGTGTCAATGCCCTTAAGCAGGCTTCTTTCATTTCTACGTTGTCCCCTGATACTCTTAAATACGAGGAAGTGAAGTGTGTCAATGCCCTTAAGCAGGCTTCTTTCATTTCTACGACATGCTGGGCAACTATGGCTCCTTTCAGGATGTTGTGTCAATGCCCTTAAGCAGGCTTCTTTCATTTCTACATTGAGAAAGTTAACAACAAAATAAGGAGCATGGCAGTGTGTCAATGCCCTTAAGCAGGCTTCTTTCATTTCTACCTGAGTGCGCATATGGGTTTAAAGCATACGTTATTGGTGTCAATGCCCTTAAGCAGGCTTCTTTCATTTCTACTAAAAACCCCGGAATGGATGATATAGAGGAATCAAATGTGTCAATGCCCTTAAGCAGGCTTCTTTCATTTCTACTTAGGAAGCAAATTTGTTGAATTGGGTCGGAGAAAGTGTCAATGCCCTTAAGCAGGCTTCTTTCATTTCTACAAGAATAGATTAGAAGTTTTAGGAAGCAAATTTGTGTGTCAATGCCCTTAAGCAGGCTTCTTTCATTTCTACGAATAAGAGATGAAGAAAGGAAGAATAGAAGTTTTTGTGTCAATGCCCTTAAGCAGGCTTCTTTCATTTCTACTCTCTCGGAGCTGGCTAAAAAGTTTCAAGAGGAAGGTGTCAATGCCCTTAAGCAGGCTTCTTTCATTTCTACCCTTGCCTTCTGGAATCCTTTATTTAAGCGGCTTCTAGGGAGCTAAATTCCCCAAAATTGTCAGATAATTTAAAAATCGCCTATTTTTCATTCCATTTTTGGGTTTTTTGAAATTTTCCGTCTGACAGGGTCAGTATACCATAAAAGCATAGCTCTGTCTACCATAATTTTCTATTTTTCATACTCAATAGCCACATTTCTTTCAAGCCCACTTTTTATAAGGGTTCTGAAGATATCTTTCTTGCTTTTTTCTTGGAAAAATACCTTCAAATCGGATATAAGAAAATATTAACAGCAAATTTGCGATTTTCCCCAAAATTCACATAACATTTTTATTTACACAAGAAATATACAGATTTATTATATTTATCTTCCATTCGGTGCAGCATTTCTGCCTTGAGAGAAGAAGCCAAATCTATCCACCAGTTTTTACATATTCGTGTCATGTCATTTGTCTTAAATCTATTATGCAATTGGGTACGCTATCTGTATTCCACCTTTCACATAATCCGGGCATACCATTTTTCTCCAGGCTCAGGTATGATTTTCTTATCACCAGGAAACAAATCATTGCTATAGAATATGGAGGACAACACCCATGACAAAGAAGCTTCAAGACAAAACCAAACAATGGATGGGCTTAGAGCGCGCCACTTTTGAGCAGCGTGCCGTGGCTGAACAATATTACGAGACAGAGTTAATGCAGCTCATCGTGAAGGAATTTATCCGCAGCAACAAATCCCGCCTCTATGAAAAGGCAGAGTACATGATCCTTTCCGTAGGAACTTCCTATGAGCCGTTAGTGCTGAATATTTCCCTTTTTCAGCCCTCGAAAATCCTATTTCTCTACACCGAGAAGACAGAAGTCACTATTGATAAGATTGTGGATTTCTGCGCCCTTCCCAGTTCTTCCTATCAGAAGGTGCTGGTGCATGAAATCAATCCCCTGGATATTTACCGCCAGATTAAGGAAGCCTATCTTAGATGGAATGCTCCCAAGAAAATCTACATCGACTTCACGGGCGGTACAAAAGCCATGTCTGCCGCTGCGGCCATGGTAGGGGCGATTATCGACCTGCAGTTGATTTACATAGGCTCAGAACAATACCTGATTGATTTCCGTAAGCCCCTCCCTGGCTCGGAAACACTCTATTTTATCAACAACCCCTATGCTGTGTTTGGTGATTTTGAAATTGAAAAAGCCATGCAGCTGTTTGGGCAGTATGATTACTCTGGCGCCAGGGAGAAACTTGGGGAACTGCGTGAAAAGGTTCCGGATCCGGCCATCCGCCAGCAGCTCCGCTTTTCCTATCTTCTGGCCTATGCCTACGAGCATTGGGATGCCCTGGAATTTGCCCCAGCCTACCAGGACATGCGCCAGTTGGTGATGGAGCTGTGCCGGGATGTGCGTCTGAACCGCCATTTTCTGCTTATGGACTGTATTGGCATCTTGCAAGAACAGCTGGAAATCTTAGATGCCTTAAAGGACATTCAAAGCCTCTTCCGCCAGAAGAATCACATGGAGGTGCTGGGAAGCCTGGACTATATTATGCCCCTGATGTTCACGATGCAGACAAATGCATTAATCCGGGAAGCTCAGGAGAAATATGACTCTGCCACGCTGCTCTTGTACCGCCTCCTGGAAATGATAGAACAGCGCCGCCTCTGCCGTTATGGAATTGATGTCTCGCGGGCGGATTTCCTGAATATTCAATACAACGTGAAAAAGCTCCCCGCCATGAAGCATGCGTCCAAGGAAAAATGCCTGGAAATTTACCGCGGGGAAGTATCGCAGATAAAAGCGAAAGTGTTCGGCCAGTGCAATAGCGCTTACCTTCCAGAGCAGATTTCCCTTCTGGATGGATTCATCCATCTGGCGGCGCTGCGGGATGATATTATGGCGGCAGGCGGCGGGGATGCGGTGGCAAAGCTCAAGCGCCTGCGCTCGGTGGTCTATCTGCGCAACAACAGTATTTTCGCCCACGGCTTTTCCCCAGTCAGCAAAGGCGATTATGGGAAATTCAAGGACTTTGTGCTTCTGCTGTTCCAGCAGCTCTGCGAACTGGAACAGATAGATTATGCCGCGTACAGCCGCAAGATGGAATGGGTTAATCCGCTGGAAACAAAAAATTATGCCCTGGGGGTGAAGCCGTGCCAGTAGTTTATATCAAGGAACAAGGGAGCTGCCTGCGGCGCAAAGGGGAGCAGATTGCCGTGACCAAAGGCAGCCAGACACTGCTGGAATTTCCCATCCATCATGTGGACAATATTGTTGTCTTGGGAAATGTGCAGGTGACCTCCCAGGTATTGGCAAAGTTGCTGGGGCAGGGGATTGACATCAGCTACTTTAGCTTTGGCGGCAAATATATCGGGCATACCGTGGCGGAAAATTCCAAAAATATCTTCCTGCGCTTTGCCCAGTATGAGGCATATAATGACAGGGAGCGGCGGCTGGCAATCGCCAAACAGATTGTGGAAAACAAGGGATACAACCAGATTAGCCTAATCAAAAGCTTTCACTGGGAACGGGAGGATTATGATTATCGGAAAGACGCAGGGCAGATAGAAGAGCTCTTGCGGATGCTTCCTGGGAAGCAGAACAGCCAGGAGATCATGGGCATCGAAGGGATGTGCAGCAACATTTATTTCCATTGTTTCCGCCATATGCTGAAAAATAGCGGCGCATTTGAAAAACGTGTCCGCCGGCCGCCCCGGGATCCTGTCAATGCCATCCTCAGCCTGGCATACACGTTTTTGTTAAAGGATATGGCATTGCTGCTGGAAGGGGCGTCGTTTGAGCTGTACTTGGGTTTTTTGCATGGCATTCGCTACGGCAGGAAATCCCTGGCCTTAGACATGATGGAGGAGTGGCGGCAGCCAATTGCAGACCGCCTGGTGCTGAAGCTATTCAATAAGAGGATGCTGGCAGAATATGACTTCCAGGAGGATGCCGGGGATGGCGTATTTCTAAATGAGGAAGGGTTCCGCAAGTTTTGCAAGGAATACGAACGCTGGATGGCGGAACCGAATTTCTGCAATAAAAGTTGGCGGCTTCTGATGAAGCAGCAGGTAGGCGTTTTGAAAAAATCCTTGGAGGAAGGGGGAAGTTATATCCCCTTCCGTTATGAGGGATAATGGCGGCGCATGATGTAAGCTATTGTCAGGAACTGCCATAAAATTACTTATGGCTGCAGGAGCGGTTATGTTCCCTGCTGTTATAAGAGATAGCAGTGGTTCAATAGGCGGGCAGTGGAACGATGGCTGCTGCAGTCATTGCACAGGTGAGCAGGAGAATCAGAAAAGAAATGGGGGCAGCAGTGTATTGTGGCATTTTATGTGATTAGCTATGATATTTCTAAGACAAAGACCAGGAATAAGGTGGCCAAGCTTCTGGAAGGGTATGGAAGAAGGATCCAATACAGTGTTTTTGAATGTGAGATAGAGGAAGCATCTTATGCCAGCCTATATGAGAAATTGCTGAAACAGACTTTGGAATCTGGCACAGACAGCATCCGTATTTACCGCTTGTGTAAAAAATGTGCAGGAAATGTGATAACCATTGGCACAGCCCGAAAAGGCGCAGATAGCCTGAAAGAATCCGCGATCGTTGTGTAGGCATGGGATAGAGGAAATAGCATGGACATAATCGGGAAGATAGCAGAAACGGCAAGGATGAGAAGATAGTGGAAATGGCACTGGCATGGACGGAAAGACAGTGGATAAGAGGATAGACAAAAAGGGAACTGGAAAAAGAGAAGAGGGATTTTAAAAATGGGTCTTTACGAACGGATGATTGATAGAAATAGTTTGAATATCGCCTGGAAAAAAGTACGCAGCAATCACAGCGCACCAGGGACGGATGGTGTGACGGAAGAGGATTTCCAGTCCAGGCAAAAGGAAATGATTCTGCAGCTTCAGATGGAACTGCAAGAGGAACGTTACGCCACCCGGCCGGCGAAACTGGCAGTGCTGGAACAGGACGGTTCTGAGCGGACTGTCGGTATCCTGTGCCTGCGTGATAAAATTGTCCAGCAGGCAATCTGCCAGGAACTGAACCGAATTTATGAGGGGGCATATGCGGACGGGGCATATGCGTACCGCAGCGGGCGTTCTGCCTTGCAGGCAGTGGAACAGGCAGAGCGGTGGATCCAGGAAGGGAAGTGCAGCTGCTACCTGAAGACAGACATTGCCCATTTTTTTGACAGCATTCGCCAGGAGCGGCTTCTGAAGATCCTAAGGCAGCGGATTGCGGATGAAAAGGTATTGCATTTGATTGAGATTTGCTTACGTATGCGTTTTTTGGACAGTTCTGGCGTATTGCATGATAAGACGTTGGGAGTTTATCAGGGGTCAGTGCTGGCGCCAGTCCTGTCTAATATATATCTGACAGATTTTGACCGTTGGCTGGAAGGGATGGGGCATAAGTATATCCGTTACTCTGACGACATATTGATCCTGGGGGAAAGCCAAGACAGCTTAACGCAGCTCTTGGAAAAGATACGTGATTTCCTGGAAAAATATGGCCTGGAACTTAAGGAAGGTAAAACGCAAATCGGGGAGCTGGCGGAGGGCATTGTATTTTTGGGCTACCGTTTTAACCAGGAGGGAAAGGGCATCCCGGCAAAGGCGTCCAGCCGCCTGGAAGAGCGGTTGGAGGATTGCTGGCTCAGGGATGTTGGCATTCCTATCAGGCAGAAGCTGCAAAGCTGCCGGGAAATTATTGGCGGCTGGGAACAATATTACAAGGGCAGCCGTGTTCCGGGCAGTATCTATGAATATATCACCCTTCTGGATATCGCTCCGAGGGAAAGCAAAAAAGAAACGGAAAAGCTAGCCCAACTGGAAGAACGCCGCTTCCAGTACGACAACGTCCACAAAGATATTTTGCAATATATGGCAGCCTATTGGAAGAAAAAAATGAATTTCCGAAATGTGCTTTGGGAATATGAGCAGTATTATATGATTCTGGCGTTCGACCAGAAAAAAGCAGCCAGCATGCCAGGGGATATGGTACGGGAACTGATTGACCAATACCAGCTTGCCGCCGTAAATGAAAACGAGGCAAACTTTACAGAGATTATGCAGCTCTATACGGACGCCCATTGCTACAACAAAGCGCGCCAGATCCTGGATTGGGTAAAGCAGCGGGAGGACAGGCATCCAAAGCTTGTAGAAGAAGAGGCTGCAGAAGGGCGGCTTGTAAAAGGACAGCCTGTAGAAAGACAGCTAGTAGAAGGGCGGCAGTTTCCAGATGAACCTGCCTGGAGCGGACACCATCTGTCAGAGCAGGAACTGCAAAATTATTGGGAACTTTTTGTGGGCAGGGAAGATATGTATAAGCGTGCAGAAGTCCGGGAATCAGGAAAGATTGAGTATCTGCCCGTGATGCGGCCGCTTACATCCAAGGAGTTAAAGGCGCATCTGGCAGGGGAAGAGACATTGGCCACCCTAATCCAAAGGAATAATAACACTGTAAAATATATGGTGTTTGATGTGGATATTTCCAAGAAGGAGCTGCTTTCTGCCAACGGAAACCAGGAACTGCGGGAAGAACTTCTGCAGGTTGCCTTGAAAAAGGCGGCAGAGTTCCAGAAAATCTGCCAGAACATGGGATTGTTGGCCTACCTGGAATACTCTGGGGGCAGAGGTTACCACATCTGGGTTTTCTTTGAAGAATGGATCGCCACGCGTTATGCGAACCTTTTGCAGGATATTATAATGACCAAGCAAAAGTACTATGAACCGCGTCTGTGCGTGGAATGCTTTCCAAATAAGACAAGGATAAAAGGCGAAAAAGTAGGGCAGGGGCTTAAGCTTCCCTGGGGCAGGCATTTCCAGAGCGGGGAATATACGTATTTCCTGGATGGTGATTTTCAGTTTATGCAGAGGCAGAAAGAGATGCTAAACGGCGTGGCCAAGTATAGCATTGGGGCAATCAAACGGGTGATTGCGGCCAATACAAAAGAAAAGCTGCAGGCTGTTCATAAGAAAAAATGGGACTTGGAGCAGTTCGGGGAATTGCCCGAAAGTATCCATACTGTGCTGTCGCACTGCGGGCTAATGGCCTATCTGTGTGAAAAGGCAAAACGCACTGGGTATCTGCCGCATTTCGAGAGGCTGACAATCCTGTATGTGTTTGGGCATATGGGAGAGGAAGGCAAGGAATTTGTGCATCAGGTGATGGGATATACGCTGAACTACCAGTACAGCATCACGCAGAAACATATCAGCCGATTGCCAGAAAAGCCCATCAGCTGCATCAAACTCCGGGAGCAATACAAGCAGGTGACGGCGGAAATGGGGTGCAGCTGCAGTTTTCGGCGGACGCCAAACTGCTATCCATCGCCTGTGCTGCATGTAATCAAGGACGCGAACCATGTGCCAGAAGGCATTACTATCCTGGCCTCCCGGAAGATCAGCCAGCAGGAAGAGAAACGGCTTCCACAGGCTCTGAATGTCCATAAGCAGGCAGAAGAGCTGACTCATAAGATGATGGAACTCCGAAAACAGGAACGCGGCATCCGGCGGGCAATTGAGAAACAGGAAAAGGAACTGGGAGATATCCTGGATGATATTGGGGAGGATTGTATTGAGTTGGAGATCGGGATACTGAGGCGCAAGAAAGGAGAAACGGGGTGGGAATGGTGTGTGGAATTGTAGTGGGGCAGAAAGGTAGAAGAGGAGAGGAAAAGAAGGGGAGGGGATTAGAAAGGTAGAGGAATAGAAGGGTAGATACAAATAGAGCTAACAAATCTGTGTATTTTATATAAAACAAAAAAGATTATGTGAATTTTGGGGAAAATAGGAAGTTTGCTGTTAATATTTTCTTATATCCGATTTGAAAGTATTTTTCCAAGGAAAAAGCAAGAAAGATGTCTTCAGAACCCTTATAAAAAGTGGGGTTGAAAGAAATGTGGCTATTGAGTATGAAAAAGGGAAAATTATGGTAGACAGGGCTTTGTATTTATGCTATACTGACCCTGTCAGAGGGAAAATTTCAAAAAAACCAAAAATAAGTTAAAAAATAGGCGATTTTTAAATTGTTAGACAATTTTGGGGAATTTAGCCCTCTGGAAGCCGCATAAATAATGGCTTCCAGAGGGTAAGTGTAGAAATAAAGAAAGCCCGTTAAAGGGCATTGATACTTCCTTCATATCGAAAATTGCCTCTTTTCCTTTAAGGGTAGAAATAAAGAAAGCCCGTTAAAGGGCATTGATACACTGTCCTTTACACTGCCATTTTTAAACGGATAATGTAGAAATAAAGAAAGCCCGTTAAAGGGCATTGATACACATCATTTAACACTTTCTTTTCTGCCATAACATTATGTAGAAATAAAGAAAGCCCGTTAAAGGGCATTGATACACCATTTGGATATCCACCAATACATGGTTTGGGTGGTAGAAATAAAGAAAGCCCGTTAAAGGGCATTGATACACGCCTCTTCCAAGCTTACCGCTGTTTATCTCTTTGTAGAAATAAAGAAAGCCCGTTAAAGGGCATTGATACCTTTTAGCGAATGTGTCATTACAAAGATCCTATTAATGGTAGAAATAAAGAAAGCCCGTTAAAGGGCATTGATACCTGCATATAATCCTTAATGAGTACGATTAATTTATTGTAGAAATAAAGAAAGCCCGTTAAAGGGCATTGATACACTTTGTTGCTGCCCCTTAACTCCATGCCTGCTTTGTAGAAATAAAGAAAGCCCGTTAAAGGGCATTGATACAACCATAGATGTATGGTCCGCTTGCGCAATTGGTCGTAGAAATAAAGAAAGCCCGTTAAAGGGCATTGATACACCCTCTCATTCTTACATGCCGTACGTTGTAAACTCGTAGAAATAAAGAAAGCCCGTTAAAGGGCATTGATACAATGCTAGTTCATAATCGTATTTAAATCTCTAAAAGTGTAGAAATAAAGAAAGCCCGTTAAAGGGCATTGATACACTAAAGCATCATCATTCTCTGAGAAAAAGTTTGTTTTGTAGAAATAAAGAAAGCCCGTTAAAGGGCATTGATACATATGTCGCTTTTGTCTACTCTGATATGTGTTATATCGTAGAAATGAAGAAAGCCCGTTAAAGGGCATTGATACATTGATTGTCTTTCGATAAAATTTGATGCTTCGGTAGAAATGAAGAAAGCCCGTTAAAGGGCATTGATACATTTAACACAGTCCCACGTTCTAATATGTATGGATTGTAGAAATGAAGAAAGCCCGTTAAAGGGCATGAAAACACTTCTCTATACACTTCGATATATAGGACGACAAACAGATACAAAAAGAGATTTGCTGGAAATGTCTTTTTAAAAGGTGTGCGTACCTTGGCTACGAAAATAAAACTCGTAGCCAAGGCACAAGTCCCGAGAGTGTCATATAATCTGTGTAAAT
>CAJTNT010000019.1:0-18151 GCA_910577785.1 uncultured Lachnospiraceae bacterium
TTGGCAAGATTATGGAGATTGAAACGGGATTTGAAAAGTTTGGCGGGTGGCTGAAGGAAAAAACAGGGAACAGCGGGGACGCGGAGTTTGTCAATGCCTTTATTTCATTTCCCATAGACACAGAATTTTTTACGGCCTCGCCACAGCCTATCAGCCTGGGTACATCAACTATCTTAACGAAATACTCTCGCCCCGGCGTCTCCCATAACCACCTCGACTTCTTTTTTGCTTGCCATGGTGGTATCTCCCGGCTTCGTCATGGCCAGCGCGCCATGCGCCGCCCCGTAATTGACGGCTATGCTGGCATCCCCTTTGGCCATAAGGCCGTAGATGAGGCCGGAGGCAAAGGAATCCCGGCAGCTTCCTTACCCCAACTTTACCGCCCAGCACCTTAATGGGAATCCTCAGCAGCAAAACCATGGCGGCATCTATAGCTTCCCGTCCATTTTTTGATAAAGCTTGACAAATTGTTCTTAAGATGTATAATATAAGTATCGACCTATTTTTGATATTTTTAAATCATCTATCTTTCATGACAACTCTTCCGTAATATTGAGGCTCTTTTGATGGGAGGTGAAAACGCAGAACGCTGTTACATTTTTTATCTTAATCAAAATAATATATTTTGGTAACTATTATATGCCACAGTTCATTACTTTATGTTTAAAGAATTAAACTACATACGTATTACTTTTTACTAAATGTTATAAATATCTCTCAGTTTGGAGGGTTCCAATTATCAAACTTACCATTTAAAATATGGAACTCTCCAAAACGATACAAGCTCTAGTCCTCTCCAACAACGAACCAATTCCATTTTTGGGATTTATTTTAAGGAGGTTTATCATTATGAAAAAACAGTTCTTTACCATCTTATCGCTCATTACAGTATTATGTAGCCTGCTAGTTGGATGCGGTGATTTAAGCTATGCTACCATTTCCAGCAATCATCCCACTGACACCATTGCCGAAGATCCAGAAGACCCTCTCCCGGAACAGGCAGATTCCCTTTCCGGACAGAACGGTAGCATGGAATCCTCAGAAAATGTTTCTGATACTACTTCCACAGATGACACGATAGATATTCCAGAAGAATACCTATCTGAAAATTCCGGCATCGAATATACAGTGAATGAAAATGGTGAATATGTCTGCGATGGCATGCTTTTCCGCCACAAATTGGTATTAACAAGCAGAGCTCCAACAGATAAGCATTTCATTTCCATTTATATCGTACTCACAAACGACACAGAGCTTACCGCTGAAAAAATCTTCAAAGATAGCATCTGTTCAAAAGGAATTTCTCCCAATGACCTTATGCAAGAATATCCATCATATTTCTATGTTGTCGTTGGCAACCATGTATATGAAGAACCGCATTAATGCATTATCTTAAAAAAATGGGATTAATAATTTGAAGAAAAATATACGCATCATATTTATGATATCCATACTTGTATTAGCAACACTTTTCCTATTCCTTGCCATTCAGCGTTCCAATATGCGCCGTCAGATTCCGTACGATCCACTATATAGCAGGCAATGGTATTTACAAAACAAAGCCCAAAATATTATAATTCCTCCTGCCCGGATAGATCATACGGATTTCACAACAGAAGAGATTATATTAAATTCCAACGTAAACTTAGGCGTTACAGATTTTTGGGAATCTTATCAGAAAAAAAGCAGCAAAGAACTTACGATTGCCATCTTAGACTCCTGCGCCGATATCCGCCATGACGATTTAAAAACACATATCTGGATTAACAATGGCGAAATAGCAGATAATGGCCTGGACGATGATGGCAATGGTTACATAGACGACTATTATGGATGGAATTTTTATTCCAATACTAATATTGTCTATGGCACGGACGAAAATGCTGCACATGGCACCCACTGTGCCGGAATTATTGCTGCTGCCCATAATGGTTCTGGCATAATGGGGATTTTGGGAAATACAAATGTAAAACTAATGGTTTTGCCAATTTATGGAGGCGAAGAATTAAATGCCGATAACTTGGTTTCAGCAATACATTATGCAGACATTATGGGAGCAGATATCTGCAATATCTCATGCGTATTCCATGATGGCAAAGATAAAATCAGTGACGTCATCCAGAATTCTTCCATGTATTTCGTTGCTGCAGCTGGCAATTTCCAGAATCAATATATAAATGGCTTAAATTTAGATAACTATGAAAGATTCCCTGCCTGCTGCCAAAACAGCCGCATGATAACAGCCGGAAGCATCAATGCACAGAAAAAGGGTTCTCTATTTTCTAATTACAGCCCCAACTTTGTGGACATTGCCGCACCAGGCGAATACATATACAGCACTCTGCCAAATGGTGATTATGGATACCAAAATGGGACTTCTCTCTCTGCTCCCATTGTAACTGGGATATTAGGCGCATATTACTATCTCTATACAGATACGATAGAAGAAGCTGTAGAATTGCTGCTTTCTAACGCCGAAACAGATGCGGCGCTGCAAGAATAAATCTACCAAGGACGCATTGTAAAATCTGCCTCCCCTATCAAATAGCAGCCCTCACCCTCTCATATCTCAAAAAGCGGTATTCCACCCCAGCGTCCGGGGAGAAGTGCGCCTTGCTGGATGCCGCTAAGCGCCATCCTTCCTGTATGTCCAGGTCTGGCAAGAAGGCGTCTGCCTGGTAGGCATGAGCCACTTTTGTGATATAGGCGGTATCGCAGAAGCACAGCAGCTGACGGTAGATGTTGGCTCCCCCGATGACATAAATATCCCTGCTTTCACAGAAAGAAAGTTCCTGCATCAGCGCCTGGACGCCAGGAACTGTCTGGACGCCCTCCGCCTGATAAGAGCGATTACGGGTCAGCACAAGGTTCCTCCTGCCCTCTAGGGGGCGTCCGCCTGGGAGGCTTTCCAAGGTCTTCCTTCCCATCACTACCACACTGCCCAGCGTCATATCCCGGAAAAATTTCATATCTTCCGGGATATGCACCAATAAATGGCCCTCAAATCCAATGCCCCAGTTCTCATCTGCGCATGCAATCAAATTCATGGATTCCCCCCTGTCATTCGGCTCTAATTTTTTTATCTTTTTTTATTTTTTTCAAGACTTTTTCACAAAAATAGTGTATAATCAGGGTTGATACAAAATCTTAAGGAAACTATTTTAAGGATATAAGGAGAATTATTATGAGCCAGGCAAAAGTAGACCGCTATAAAGAAGAAAAGGCAAACCGCAAAAAGACCATGAAAAAAGAAAAGCTGAAACACACCCTTTCCACAGGCTGTGCTGCCATTGTATGTATTGCAGTGATTGGATGGGTGGGATATTCCGCTTACGGCTACTTCCGTTCCTCTGATGATGACAAAGTGGTGCAGACAGAAGTTGACTTAAGCTCTATCAATGACTATATGACGGACGTCTCCGCCACGGACAGCGCAGAATAAAGCGCTTTACCAGGATGGCCCAGAAGGTGTCTTGCCGATACTGCCCAGAAGGCATTTTGCCAAGACTGCCCAAAAGGCGCTGGGCAGCCCCGTTTCTCAAATATCGCTGCAGGATGGCCAAGTCCCCTTCTGCGGCGATTCCTTTTTTATCATCCATCTTGGATCCAACTTTATCCTTTTTTATTATCCATCCTGAATTCGATTTTATCCTTTTTTCAACCTTCCACTCTTTTACTCTTCCACGTTTTTGCTTTTCCATTCTTTTACTCTTGTACGCTTTTCCTTTTCCACTCTTTTGTTCTTTTCCTTCTCCACTCTTTTGTCCTTTTTCTTCTCCACTCTTTTCCTTCTCCATTCTTTTGTTCTTTTCCTTCTCCACTCTTTTGTTCTTTTCCTTCTCCACTCTTTTGTTCTTTTGCTTTTTCATTCTTTTGCTTTTTCATTCTTTTGCTTTTTCAGCCTTTTACTCCCAGCAGCCGTTCCACAAATTTCCTGGCATGCGCCAGATCCTCTTCGTTTGGATGGAACAGGCCTTCGTCAAAATTCCGCAGCATCTGCCTGCGCCAGGCTTCCTGCCTAGGGTCTTCCATGGTTATCTCATAATTTTCCCGCAGCTGCATCGGCATTTTCCCCTGGCAGAGGAAGGTTCCCAGGTACTCGCAGTCATCCGGGATCCATACCTTTACCTTCTGCTCAATCATTTTGAAGTACCCTGCGTCACTCCCCATGCCGCAGGTGCCGAACAGGGCAACCTTCTTCCCGTGCAGCCTGGACAGCATATCAATCACAGATATATCGCAGGTGCCGCGGTCGACCCAGAAGCCCACGAAAAAAATATCTGCATCTTTTCCCCTGTATTCTCCTACGCTCTGCATATCCTTTGACATTCCTGGCAGGGCGCTGAAGATTTCAGTGGCTACCTTCTTCGTATTCCCCGTTTTGCTGGAATACACCACCATATAATCCATCCTTTTCACCTCACGCCATTATCTTCCCTGTACTCCAAGGCCTCTGCCTGCGCCATCCAGGCAGCCGCGCTGGCATCGCTTGGCATCCTAAGATCCCCCCGTGGGGAAACCGCCACCGTCCCTACCTTCGGCCCGTCCGGCAGGCAGGAACGCTTAAATTGCTGGGAGAAGAAACGCCTAATAAAGACCTTGAGCCACTTCAGGATGGTTTCCTGGCTGTAATGGGGCTGGAAAGCCGCAGCATCCTCTCCTTCTGCCGTGCCAAAGGCCTGCACCGCCAAGCGGAATATCTTTGCCGGGCTGTAGCCGGAACGGAGCATATGGTAGAGAAAGAAATCATGGAGTTCGTAAGGTCCTACAATATCCTCGGTTTTTTGGGAAATCTGGCCGTCTTTCGGGGGCAGGAGCTCTGGGCTGACGGGCGTATCCAGAATATCAAGCAGGATGTCCCGCAATTCTTCTTCCCCGCAAGTGTCCGCATAGTAACGCACCAGATGGCGTACCAGCGTTTTGGGCACGGAAGCGTTGACGCCATACATGGACATATGGTCACCATTGTAAGTAGCCCAGCCCAGGGCTAGCTCCGACATATCGCCTGTGCCGATAACCAGGCCGTTTTCCTGGTTGGCAATGTCCATCAGGATCTGCGTCCGCTCCCTGGCTTGGCTGTTTTCATATGTCACATCATGGTTCTGCTCGCTTTGGGCAATGTCACGGAAATGGATCTGGACGGCCTCCCGGATGTTGACTTCCCGAAATTTCACCCCCAGGCAGCGGATGAGGCTGACTGCGTTGCCATAGGTACGGTCCGTGGTGCCAAACCCTGGCATGGTAACCGCCTGGATGCCCTGCCTGCTAATTTCCAATAGGTCAAAAGCACGAACTGTCACCAACAGCGCCAGCGTGGAATCCAGGCCGCCAGATATCCCTACAACGGCGCTCTGGCATTCGGTATGCTCCAGCCGCTTCTTGAGGCCCATCGACTGGATGGAGAGGATTTCCTCGCACCGCTTGCGCCGTTCCTCCCGTTTGCCTGGCACAAAGGGCAGGGGATCCATCCATCTGCTTAGCTCCACGCGCTCCTGGTGCAGATGGAAAGAAATTTCCTGATAGGGCGCGGCCTGACCGGCAAAGGTGGACATCCGCCTGCGCTGCCCTTCCAGCCGCTGGATATCAATTTCCCCATAGACGGGCTGGTTCTGGAAACGCTGTGCCTCGGCCAGCAGGATGCCATTTTCCGCAATCATATTGTGGGCGGAGTAGACCACATCCTGGGTGGACTCCCCTTCGCCCGCGCTGGCATAGACATAGCCGCAGAGCAGCCTTGCGGACTGCCCTTCTACCAGGCTCTTGCGGTAACAGTCCTTGCCCGTGGCCTCATCACTGGCGGACAGGTTGGCAATCAGGTTCGCCCCTGCCAGGGCATGGGAAATGCTGGGGGGACACGGCGTCCACAGATCCTCACAGATTTCCGCCCCAATTTTCAGCTGGCGCATGCTGTCCGGGCAGAACAGCAGATGGCTGCCCATTGGGACTCTGGCGCCATTTTTAAGGGTAACCTCCATTGGCTTTTCCATGCCGGGCGTAAAATAACGCCCCTCGTAGAACTCATTGTAGTTCGGTATGCACATCTTGGGCACCAGGCCCAGGACAGCGCCGTTTGCCATGGCGGCCGCCACATTGTAGAGCCTGCCGTTCCAGGGGAAGGGCAAGCCTGCAAATACCAGCATGTTTTTGCCGTTTGTCTCTTCCGCAATGGCCAGCAGGGCGTCCTGCGCCTGATCGAGGAGCGTATCCATTAAAAATAAATCCCCGCAGGTATAGCCCGTAATGCACAGCTCCGGCAGCACAACCACCATCGCCCGCTGCCGCTCTGCCTCTTCTAACCTGCCAATGATTTCCCGCCTGTTATAGGCAGGGTCTGCGACCCGGATTTTTGGCGTCAGGGCTGCTGCCTTAATAAATCCATCTTTCATGAGCGGCTCCTTCCCGTTTCTAAAAGTTCCTGCAGATCCTCGGGCGTAAAGAGATACCGTTTGTTGCAGAACTGGCAGGTAATCTCAATCGGCTCCTGTCCGGCTGCCAGTTCCTGCAGATCCTTTTCCCCAATGCTGGCGACTGCCCGCGCCACACGCTCCCGTGAGCAGTCACAGCGATAATGGGCAGGGACTGTCTCCAGGATTTCCAATCCAAATTCCCCAAGCAGCCGCTCCAGCAGCTGTTCGGGCATATCTCCCTGTTCCAGCATATCCGTCACGGACGACAGGCTTGCCATTTTGGACTCCAGGATATCTATAAGGCTGTCCTCTGCGGAAGGCATCAGCTGGATGATAAACCCGCCTGCCTGGCGGACGGTATTGTCCCGGTTCATCAGCACTCCCAGGCCCACTGCCGAGGGTACTTGCTCGGAAATAGCAAAATAGTAAGTGAGGTCTTCTGCAATTTCCGAGGTCTGCAGCGCCACCTGCCCCACATAGGGCTCTTTGAGCCCAATGTCTTTGATTACGCTTAAAATTCCCCTGCCAACGGCGCCCCCTACGTCCAGCTTGCCCTTCGCATTGGGGGGCAGCATCACATCTGGTACCTGGGGATAGCCTTTCACATTGCCCTGACTGTCTGCAGTCACTGTGATTCCTTTTGCCGGGCCTTCGCCCTTGACTTGGATGGTCAGCAGGTCGTCCTCCCCCTTCATCATAATCCCCATCATAGCGGCGCCGCTTAAGAGGCGGCCCAGGGCGGCTGTCATCACCGGGCTGGTATTATGGTACTGCCTGGCCTGTTCCACCAGCTCCCGCGAGCTTATGGCAAATGCGCGGATCTGGCTATTGGCTGCTGTTGCCCTGACAATATAATCTTCCTTCTGTCCCATCTGGTGTTTCCTCGCTTTTCTGCTGTTTTCTCACTTTTCCGTGTTCTCTTGCGATCACGTAAATTCTCTCGCTCTCTTCCCTAGGGGAGTGGCGGCTCAGCACATCATATGCCGCCACGTATTCCATTCCCGCCTGCCCAAGCAGCTGTTTTACCTGCTCCAGGCCATAGGCGCGCTGGAAATGTGTTTCCTCATACTTGCGGTACAGGCTATCCCCGCCGTTTCCTGGCTCGCGGACAAAAAAAGTCAAATCGTATTGGTTGATCTGTGTTTCTTGCTCATAAAAATTTTCCCAGATAAAACTACCTTCGGGGCGGTTCTCACAGATTACAGTCTCTCCTAGTAATTCCCTGTATTTATACGGCGTATTCAGGTCAAAAATGAAAATGCCTCCTGGATCCAGGTAATTATTTACCAGGCAAAACACCTGCAGCAGTTCTTCCTCCTCCAAGATATAATTCATGGAATCACAAATGCCCACCACAGCCCGTACGGTTCCATATAGTTCAAATTCGCGCATATCCTGCAGTAAATAGAGAATATTGGGATCCTGTGTGCTTTCCCGGGCAACCTGCAGCATTTCCTGGGAATTGTCAATGCCTATCATATCATAACCGGCCTGGGCTAAGAGCCTTGTCATCTTCCCCGTGCCGCACCCCAGTTCCAGTACAATCCCCTGTTCTGCCCCAAATTCCCGCAACAGGCCAATCAGATATTTGCTCCATTCCTCATAAGGCACGTTGTCCATAAACAGGTCGTAGACCTCTGCAAATCCCGTATATGCTTCCACTCCTTTTGACACCTCCTGACGCCTAGGAGAACAGGCCTTTGAAAAAGTCAACAATCGCCTGGAAAAATCCTTTTACCTTCTCAAAAAAACCGCCTGTATCAATATCCAGTTCTGACAGTTTCTTGTACAGGGACTCTGCCTGCTTCTTAATGGAATCCAGGTCAAGATCCAGATCGTCGATTTTCTTCAGCAGATTAATCAGCTCCTGGATTTCACTTTCTGACAGCTTTATCTGGAACTGATCGCAGGCGTCCTCGATTACTTCCCGGATCTCGGTATCGCTTTCAAAATTATGGCCAATTACCTCTTGCTTCAGATAGGCAATCAGTTCTTCGGCTTTCTCTGAATCCCCGACAGTATCCGCAATATCCCCGGTCAGCACCAGCTCATTGAGGGCGGTATCCATGCTTTCCTCCGTGACCTCTTCTCCAGTCATAACGGCATAGGCCTTCATTGCCCCGACCAGCGCCGCCGTCCCGGAAATCGGCGTAGGCCCTGCCACAAGAATATCCGCATCGGTAATCCCTGCCGTAATCAGCGCGTTCTTGTACATCCCAATCGTGCAATAGGAAATATTCTTGGTTGTAATACGGATTCCATTCCCTTTTTCCCGCTTCACAATCAGTACAGAAGACAGCGCCCTGGTACCAATCTTCTGCGCATCCACATAATTCCCCAGGTACTGATGCTCTTCCTCATTGGTAATATAAATGACGTCATACTCTGAGAGTTCCGCCGGATTAATCCCCAGCAGGCTCAGCACGGTTGCCTGCTGCTGCTGCGTCAAGTTCGCCCCCAGAGCCAGATAAGGCTTGTCTTCCTTGGTAATCGGCTCTGTCACCTCTCCTGCCTGGTTCAGCGGCGAAGCTGCTTCCGTCCCCTGGGAATCTTCTTCGGTTCCCTGGGAGCTATCATCTGCGCCCTGGGCATCCCCGCCCGTCTCCTGGCCTGCCCCTTCGGTGCCTTGGGCCTCCCCACTGCTTCCCTGGCCTGCCCCTTCGGCATCCCCCTCTTCTGGCGGCGCTTCTGTATCGGATACGCTGTTCCCCGTTTCATCAATGACATCGGATCCCGATGAATCCCCGAATCCTTCCCCATTCTGCAGCTGCTTCAGATATTCTGGGGGCACATCTTCTCCCATGGAATCCTCTTCTGCCCCATCTGGCATGGAACCTGGCGTACCGCCGCCTATCTCTTCCCCATCCGTGGCAGACGCATATATTTCCGCATGCGCCACAGCTGCCGACAGCGGAGAACCCACTGCCACCAGACAGCCCATCCATAAACACAGCATCTGCTTGCTATACTTTTTCATCATCCTATCCATCCCTTTCTAAGTGCTTTCCCCTGTCCTCTTCCTTCTCAAAATGCCCTTTCATCTAATTTCTCCTTCATCTTTCCCTTCATGTCCCGCAAGGCCTTCCTCTGTCCCTGCAGATACTCCTTCCCTGTTTTCTTCAGTCCTTCTGCCGCCTGGCTGTACTCCTTGGCGGCCTCTTTGCCAAGCTCCCCTGTTTTCTCCAGCCCTTCCGCCAGTTCCTTTATCTGGACAGATACCCAGGAAGCATCCGGCGCCTCCACCGCTTCCACGCAGCCGCTGATTTCCACTACAGACTTTTCCAGCCGTGTATTCTGCCGCTCCAGAACCTGTGCCATCTGTCCCATCTGCGCTTCTGCTTCCTCAAGCCTAGTGAGGATACGCCCCATCTTATCCGTCAGGAAGGCCGCCGCCCAGGAATACTGCCCGGACAGCACACGTACCTCCTCGGCCGCCTCCACAAACCCCCGGCCAGGCTCCCCCAGCCGGCCTGCCTCTATGGCTGCCTGCAGCGCATGCATTTCCATCTGCTTCCCCAAATCATCCAGCCCGGCTACCTGTTCCTTCATCTGCCCGATCTCTTGGCGGATGCCCTCTACTGCCGGCTGGATGGCCTCCCCTGGGGAAATCACCTTCCCATACTGGCTGAAAATCTCCTCTATTTCTTTTTGCTGGCGCCGTATCTTCTCTAAGGACTTCTTGCTCCCGCCCTCCGTCTTTTCCGCATCTTTTGCCAATTTCCCTGCCTGCCTCTTAAGGCCTTTGAGCTTCTCGTCCTGCTGCCTGGCAATGCTGTCCGCCTGGCCGACGGATTTTGCAAATCCCCTCAGCTCTTCCTCCAGCTCCTTCTGCCCTTCCTCCATAGCGGCAAAGCCAGACTCTGCTTCCTGCCATGCCGCCTGCATACTGCCTTTGGCCTCCGTCAGCTTCTGGGCATATTGGTCAGCCTCCTCCTGCTTGGAGGACAGCGCCTGTTCCAGCTCCCGCTCTTTTTCTTCCCGTTTCTTATTGACTCCAAACATCCGCTTCCTCCTAACAATGGTTGCTATTCACAGCCTGGGAGTCCATGAATAGTAACTAAGCATCCTTGAAACGTTAACAATAGTTTTTAACCACGATCTGCAGGTTTTCCCTTCCCTGATAGGAATTGATTTCCGGATAATAAATGAAGGAAGCCATTATCCCGCCATCCCGCCCTTCCAGGGTCTGCCTGACTGGCTGCTCCCCATATTTCCCCTCAAAATAAGCCAGGAACTCTTCTGCCTTCCCAAAATATATGGCGTCCATCCGGCGCCCGCCCCGGCTCTGTACCTGCATCCGGCATACATTGCGGTTCTTCCCCAAAATCCGCATGGAGAGGATATGTAAATCCTTATCTGCAAACACTGGCTTCTCGTTCGATTTGCCAAAGGGCTCCAGGATCTTCAGTTCTTCCACCAAGGGCTTGGTAATATAATCCAGGGGCATCGGCACATCTATGACAATTTTCCCCTGTAAATCCGCTTCTGTCAAGAGGGTATTCTCATTTAGCCGCTGCCGGAAGAGATCCACATTTTCCCTGGGCAGCGAAAGCCCTGCCGCCATCGGATGGCCGCCGAACTTGGTAAACAGCTCGCTGCATTTCGACATTTCCTCATACATGGAATACGCCTCAATGGAACGCCCGGAGCCCTTAACCCCCTCCTCGCTTTCGGTCAGCACAAACACCGGGCGATGGTACTGCTCGCGGATCCGCCCGGCGATAATCCCTGCCAGGCTCTCATGGCAGTCCGGCAGAAAGATAACCAGCACCTTATCCCCTGCCAAATCTGTGTTTTCCACCAATTCCCTGGCGCGTTCTACGCCCCGCTCAGTCATTTCCTTGCGGCTAGCGTTCAGGTCATACAGATCGCCTGCATAGGCTGCCGCCGTGCATGCATCCTCTGCCAGAAGCAGCTCCAGGGCGCGCTTTGCCGTATCCAGCCTGCCGCTGGCATTGAGGCATGGCCCCAGCACAAAGCCCACATGATAAGCCTTGATTTCCCCAAGGGCAATCTGATTGCGCAGGGCAAGGGCGCGTATCCCATAATTCTGCGTACGGTTGAGCGCCTTTAAGCCTTCCTTTACCAAGGAGCGGTTCTCCCCCTGGAGATCCATCACATCGCCAATTGTAGCAAACGCTGCATTTTCCAGGTATGCCAGCGCCTCCTCCTGCGGTAAGCCCAGCTCCTCGTACAGCGCCTGCACCAGCTTAAAGGCCACTGCCGCGCCGCAGAGGCCCTTAAACGGATACGGGCAGTCCGGCTGCTTGGGGTTTACCACGGCGTCCGCCGGCGGAACACGGTACGCTCTTTCCCCATCCCCTGTCTCCTGGTAGGGGACTTCATGATGATCCGTAATAATCACTGTCAGCCCAAGCTCCTTGGCAAGGGCAATCTCCTGCCACGCGGCAATCCCATTATCACAGGTCAGGAGCGTGTCCACCCCGTCCTCCGCTGCCTGCCGTACCAGCCGCTCATTGACCCCATAGCCGTCCGTAATCCTGTGAGGGATGGCATAATCCACCTTCCCCTGGCAGCGGCGCAGAGCCGAATACAAAATATAGACAGACTGTATGCCGTCTATGTCATAATCGCCTAAAATGCGGATGTTCTTCCCCTCCCGCACCTTTTCCTTCACAATTCCCACCGCCAGCTCCATATCCTTCATTTTCCTCGGGCTGTGGAAATATCCCACCCCTCCATGGAGGTACTCTTCGATGGCTTCCTCCCCGATAACCTCCCGGTTCCGTATGATGCGGGCCGTCACCTGGTCAATCCCAAAACGCTCTCCAATTCCTTTAAAGTCTGCCCGTTTGGCAGACACGACCCATTTCTCCATTTTCGCTCTCCTGAATCTTGTTCTAAAGCCCCTCTTAAAGCATCATAGCAAAACATGGTGACTTTTTCAAGAAAATATGGTAAGATGTATTCAAAATCGTATCGCAGAAGGGAGCCAGATATGAATCCACTCGACTTAATCAATATACTGAAAGGGCATAGGGTATTTATCCAGACCCACAACTTTCCGGATCCAGACGCTGTTTCCAGCGCTTTTGGCCTTCAGCAGCTTCTTGATTTCTATGACATTCCATCTACCCTGTGCTATGACGGCAAAATTGACCGCAGCAGCCTCAAGAAAATGCTGGATACTTTTGGCGTCACAATGTACTGCGAGGGAGAGATCACAGATATGCAGCCGGATGACTTGATTGTATTGGCGGATTCCCAGAAATTAAACGGCAACATCACCTGTATGGCTGGGAACTATATTGCGTGCGTTGACCACCATCCTACCATGTTCCCTTTTGCCTACCAGTACAAGGATATCCGCCCAGTAGGTTCCTGTGCCAGCATCGTTGCGTCCTATTTCCGCCAGACCGGCGCCCCCCTTTCTGCCAACTGCGCGGCCGCGCTGGCCTATGGGATTAAAATGGACACGGCGGATCTTACCCGGGGCACGGTTGCCCTGGATATGGAGATGCTCTCTTACCTATTCACTTATGCTGACTGGAACCTGGTTACGGAAATGTATTCCAATACGATGGAATTTGACGACTTGCGGGCTTATGGGGCGGCAATCCAGAATATCCAGATTTTCCAGCGGACAGGCTTTGCCTATATCCCTTTCCACAGCGCACAGGCCTTGGTGGCGATTATCTCTGATTTCATCCTTTCTTTGGATTTGGTGGATATCGCCGTCGTCTATGCGCGGCAGGAGGAAGGGCTGCGGTTTTCCATCCGCTGCCGGCCGGGGCGGATCCATGCAGGGCTGCTGGTTTCCAAAGCGCTAAAGCCTTATGGCAATGGCGGCGGGCACCCCTCTATGGCCGGGGGACTGATTCCAAACGGCAGCCTGGAACTGCTGGGGGAAAATATGCATGCGACCATCCATGCGGTGTTCCTGGATGCGATTGCGGGGATGAAGGAGGATGCGTAGCAATTCACAGGGGCTGGAAGCCCTTCCCAGCGACCCGTTTGGCCATCCTGCTACCCTCAGGAACTGTCGCAAAATAATTTGCAGATAGTTCCTGGCTTATGGATTATAGACAACTTGCCCTTTATACCTTTCAAAAAAACTCATTGGTATACTTCTTTGGCACTTGAAACTCTTTTCTGTAACATATGTAAAATTCTTTCCTAATTCCCCTCCTGGACACAATATCACGCCCTCAATAGAGCCACTGATGGAATCTGTCAAAGCAATAAGATATCGAACTGTTCTTGTTGTAAAATCTGCATTAATCTGTTCTTCAAATTGTGGAGAATATTTTCCCAGATCTATGGTAGGTGAATCCTGTACCTTAACCTCTAACATCTGATTTCTTATATCTGGATATCCGCCTTCCAGCATCTTTTGTGTTTTTTTATATCCTAACTGATATGCAACAACTCTTTCCAGCTCCTGTCCTCTTTGTTTCGTTGACAGAGTAACATCAAGTTTTATCCCTAATAATTTATCCGTTATCTGCTGATCGATATATTCTATGGGCAACACCTTATTTGGTTCATCTTTCATACTTATTTTTTTTGAAATAGCTGCACACGTTTTATCAACCATATCTTCTGAAAGAGATACATCCTTAATAACAAGCCCTCCTTTTTCAATAATCTCTTTCCTCTTTTTATCAGGAATTATAAGTTGTTGTTTTATTGTTGGTTTTCCAAACTTCCCAAATTTTTTTTCAATATAATCTGGTGTCATTATTACTATTGACTCAATACAGTTATTTGCATTGATTTTGCCCAATACAAATCTTATATCGCTTGCCAACAGTGTTTCCCCATTCTTCAAATCCACTTGAACAGAAGCGCTGTTAGGATTTCTGTTCCAAACTTGCAAATTATATATATCTCCTGTGGTAACAATATATGTGTCAATGTACTCTCTTAAAAAAGTAGGAACCCCTTTCTTTTTTGGTGGAATAATATCATAATCACTCGCTGCTTTTGGCATATATTTGGCCAACATTTGTTTCGTAATTAACTTTCTAAAATTAGCTCCATCCGTTCTCGGCTTCCCTGTCATCACAATTTTTTGTCCAAGCAGAGGCTGTAATCTCTTTATCATATCTTTTGGTGTTGAAAGCAATCTCTTACTTTTGGGCGGTTTCTTTCCTTCTTTTGTATAATTCATCGTAGATTTCTCCTATTTCCCTATGCCAATAAATTTTTCAATCTTAGAAATATCATCTTTTCCAAGTTCAAATTGCTCATACATAATATCATCTATCTGTTCCTCAATACAATCTTGGCTCCCTTGTCCACAAAGTAACCTATCTACCAACTCAGCTATGGTTACTGCTTCCGTAAATGCAATTTTGGGAATTGGCCATTTATTCATATTGGTTGTGGTATATCTGTATTTTTGAGAATACAGGCATCCGCTAATCATCTTCTGATAATATTCCATTACTTTAGAATTTAGCATACCAAGCGCAAACAAATGATACTGTTTTTCTGTCATTGAGGAATACTGCCTAGCAAACACAGATTGCTTACATGTAAGAAAAAAAGTGTTTCCTTGACATAGTTTTCCTGAATCGTCATATGCAAAGGAATTATGAGAAACAATGTCCCGGGTCACTATCTTAGGCTGCCTAAACCTTGATAACTTTTGCGGAACCCAGCACTCATACCACTCCCTGGTTTTTGATTCTGTTAAATATGTACGTTTCTTTAGAATATCGGAACACTCTTCAAGGTATTTCTTTGCATTCGGTATATCGTCCAATGGGATTGCAAACATGTTGCCTTGTTTTTCACGGTGAGGATATAATATATATCTATCTTTACTATTGTCCCCCCATGAAACAGCCCATTTACAAATATCAAAACTCTGAATCAAAGGATAAATAACTTCCTGTTCTAACCCTCTCTCCCTAATAAATTCTTTTGTCATCGGTTTTACGAACACAGCATCCGCGGTTGTCTTAATACCAACACACACATCAAAAATATCTTTTACTGTACAATACCTCTTTGCATCTATTTTACTTTTAATATCATTCTCTGAAACGGAAGAGAAATTCCATGTTCCTCCTTCTACAGGGAGTTTAACTACAGAACGCGATACCTCAAATAACTCCCCTTCTCCCGTCCCGCACCTAACAATAATTTTATTTTTCGGCTCTTCCCTTTCGATATACTCAAAGAAATCTTTCCTCGTCAAGCAATCATAGTGCTGTTTTTTTGATGTACGTTTTATACCAATATATTCGATGTTATCATTCATGGATACTGAATTCTCACACATAATGATCGCTGGAAGAACTGCAGCATCAAAAAATTTGGTGTCGAATAAATCTACTATTTTTCTAACATGCCCTTTCTGGCACAGATATCTACGGATCCCTATTCCATAATTGGCAGTCAAATATTTATCGCTTGTGATCAAACACATTTTCCCATTTTTAGCCAGTATTTTATCAGAATTTTCAATAAAGCAAGCATATATATCAAATCTACCTGTTGCGCTCACATAGTTCTCTTTCATAAATTTTCTATATTGATCTGGCAGATTTTGAATTCTTATATAGGGAGGATTCCCCACAACATAATCCGCTTTCGCTGTAACCTTTAAAAAATCCCTACACAATATCGGTAAATGATGCAACATTTCTATAATATCTTTCACTTCCCGAATCACATGATTACGAATCAATATGGATATTAATACGATTTTTGTTACATATACATTACACGGTTTCGTATCAAATGCTTTTATAAGTTCTTTTCTTAAAAGTTTTTCTTTTACTACATCAATATTTTTCTCCCCTTCCAAAGCCTTTAGGAACCTCTGTGTCATCTTGGCTATAAATGTTCCCGTTCCACACGCCGGATCAATTATCGCCTTATTAATGATCTCTGTTCCATGATATCCAACAATATCTAACATGTAATCTATGATTTCATCTGGCGTTCTTTCACTTCCCGATTTTTTCTTTGATTCAAAATCACTCCCTTCCGACAGCAAACCAAACAATATTTCCAATAAGCCATCATCCGATTTATGAGATAATACTATATTATTCTTAGGCATGGATGAAAATCCTTTACACATCTTTTCAATCTCATACTGATGATATCCTATCTTAAATCTGTCCATAAATTCCATCAAGACTGACGTAGCTGTGTAAATAATTGATACTGGATAGCCCAACATCCTATTTTCTGTTGATAACGAATTTTCCACATTCCTAAACAGTTCGTCCATAAAATGTGTTTCTAAAACGTTCAAAGCCTCCAAAAACCATCACCCTTTCACTATAATAACCGCACAGATGGATATTTCTCACACCTGTGCGGCTATATACATCATGTTTTCATTTATCCCCTACAGCTCACAGTTCTTCACTGTCCTGGGGAAAGGCACAACGTCACGGATGTTGGTCATGCCTGTCAGGTACATCACGCAGCGCTCAAAGCCGAGCCCAAAGCCTGCATGCCTTGCGGAGCCGTATTTGCGCAGATCAAGATAGAATCCATAATCTTCTTTGTTGAGGCCCAGCTCCTCCATCCGCTGGCAGAGCTTCTCGTAGTCGTCCTCCCTCTGGCTGCCGCCGATAATCTCGCCAATCCCCGGCACCAGGCAGTCCACGGCTGCCACTGTCTTGCCGTCTGGGTTCTGCTTCATGTAGAAAGCCTTGATTTCCTTCGGATAATCCGTCACAAAGACGGGGCGCTTGAATACTTCCTCTGTCAGGTAGCGCTCATGCTCGGTCTGCAGATCCGCGCCCCAGGACATCTTGTATTCAAATTTCTCATTGTTCTTCTCCAGGATTTCTACGGCCTCGGTGTAAGTCACATGGGCAAATTCCGATTCCATCACATGGCGCAGGCGCTCTAAGAGCCCCTTGTCCACAAATTGGTTAAAGAACTGCATCTCCTCCGGCGCATGCTCCAGCACGTAGCCGATGATATACTTCAGCATACTCTCCGCCAGCATCATGTCGTCTTCCAAATCGGCAAAGGCAATCTCCGGCTCAATCATCCAGAACTCTGCCGCATGGCGGGTCGTGTTGGAATTCTCCGCGCGGAAGGTAGGGCCAAAGGTGTAGATATTCTTAAAGGCCATCGCGTAAGTCTCCCCATTGAGCTGGCCGCTGACCGTCAGGTTGGTCGGCTTGCCAAAGAAATCCTCGGAAAAATCCACACTGCCCTCTGCATCCTTGGGCACATCCTCCAGATTGAGGGTCGTCACCTGGAACATCTCCCCAGCGCCCTCGCAGTCGCTCCCAGTAATCAGCGGCGTATGCACATAGACAAAATCCCGTTCCTGGAAAAATTTGTGGATGGCATACGCAATCAGGGAACGCACCCGGAATACAGCCTCAAAGGTATTCGTGCGGGGGCGCAGATGGGAAATCGTCCTTAAATATTCAAAGGTGTGGCGCTTTTTCTGCAGGGGGTAATCCGGCGTGGACTGCCCCTCTACCGTAATCTCCTCCGCCTGGATCTCAAACGGCTGCTTGGCCTGCGGCGTAGGCACTAATTTCCCCCGTGCCAGGATGGCCGCCCCTACGTTCAGCTTCTCCACTTCTGAAAAATTGGCGAGCCCATCGTGGTACACGACCTGCAATGGCTCAAAAAAGGTACCGTCATTGACAACGATAAAACCAAAATTTTTGGAATTGCGGATACTCCGCACCCAGCCGCCAACCGTCACTTCCTGTTCCAGGTATTCCTCCTTGCGGCGGTATAAATCCTTAATATTTGTTAATTCCATAATCTTCTCTATTCCTTTC
>CAJTNT010000019.1:18251-76441 GCA_910577785.1 uncultured Lachnospiraceae bacterium
TCAAAAGGGCTGCAGACCGCCCATAAATATCCCTCTCACAAGGGCTTAAGACAGATCTCAAAAGGGCTGCAGACCGCCCATAAATATCCCTCTCACAAGGGCTTAAGACAGACGTATAAATATCCCTCTCACTCCTGACTCCTGCATCATTTCCTCGCAGAATACACCTTTTCTACGCTCACTCCGCCCAAAGAAGCCTTTGGCACAACATAGTGATTCACGAAATAATGGCTGCTCCTTGTATCTACTCTTCTACAGAATCATCCCCAGCGGCGCCTTCTGTTTCCTCTCCTTCGCCATCAGCATCCCCTGCCGCCTGTTTCTCTCCTGCAGCGCTCTCTGCTTCCGCATCCTTATTGGCGTTCTTGTCATACGTAATATCTGCGCTCTCTGTCAGCATTTCCAGAGTCTTAGTCGTCAGGTAAGCATTTTTTACATAGTCTTCCCCATACTGCTCAATCAGGGCGTCCTCGCTCTCATAGCCATAATCGGAGACAATGCCCTCCTTATATGTGGCATACCCCTCTTCGTCCACGTCAATCTTTTCTTTCTTGGCAATGGCTTCGAGGATTAACTGGTTATTGAGGCTTTCCTTCATAAACTCTTCCGCCTGCTGGTTAAACTCCTCTTCGGTAGAGCCAATGCTTTCCAGATACTCTTCCATCTCCATCCCATAATTGGCCTTCAGCCCTGACTTATACTGTTCTATATACTCCGTCACCTTGCTCTCCAAAAGCCCGTCCGGCAGCCCTTTGATGGTACACACTTCCGCCAGCTTGTCAAAAATCGCATCCTGAATATCGGTCGCCTTTGTGGACTCATTGCTGGCCTCCAGCTGGGTGCGGATGCCTGCCTCCAGTTCCTCCATGTTGTTGTAGCCCTGGGCGGCAAAATTCTTCGTGATATATTCATCTGTTATTTTGTCATAGGTCATTTCTATTTTTTGGACAATCTTATTAATCGTCACATTGAATACCACAGCCTGTCCAGCCAGCTCCTTATTCCCATAAGTATCCGGGAAAGTCAGATCTAGCTTCACCTTCTCCCCTACCTTCTTGCCGACTAAGCCTTCCTCAAAGCCCGGAATAAAGCTGCCTGAGCCAATCTCCAGATATGCGCCCTGGGCAGTCCCGCCATCAAAGGCCACCCCATCCTTGATGCCTTCGTAATCAATATTGACCGTATCGCCATCCTCTACCGTATCCTTGTCCAAATCCTCATAATCCGGATAATTATAGAGCATGGACTCAATATTGGACTTGACGTCATCGTCTGTCACCTCATAGGCGCCAAGGGTGATTTTGAGGTTTTTGTAATCCCCAAGCTCTACATAGTCGGACGCATCATACTCTATGGCCTGCGCCTGGGCAGAAGATCCCTTTTCTTCCCCGTCGGCATCCTCTTCCGCCTGGGATTCCTCTGCTGCATCCCCTTTTGTATCTTCTGTCTGTGCATTGCCGCCTTTGTCGCCGCAGCCGCCCATCAAAGCCAATGTACAGGCCGCCGCCAAAAACCATACCGTTTTCTTTTTCATTGATTTTTACCTTTCTTTCTAAAAAATGTGTGTCACTATCCTGCATCTTTTGCATACCTCCCTATATGCGGGAGTATGAAATAGCTGCCTTAATCTAATAAGAATATCACATTTTTTCAGAAATGGAAAGGTTTCCGGCGATAAAACACAAATTAATCACAATTCCTGAGAAATCCCCCCTATGTTACCCGATTCTTTTTCTTGCCGCGCTCAATCTCAACTTCCGGACGGAACCCATTTGATTTCATAATGTCCCACAGCGCATCCAGGTATTTTTCCGATTTATGTACCACAAAGGCATCCGTATCAATGGGGATGCCCCGCTCGTGCATCTGCCGGATGCTCCAGATATACAGCGTATCCAGCACGGGCAGCAGCTGTTCCCCTGATTTGGTCAGTACATATTTTACTTCCAGAGGAAATTGGTTCCCATCTACAATGCGCTGTATAATGCCGTCGTCGCACAGCTCCTTGAGCTGCTGGCTAAGAACCTTCTCTGTAATCGGCAGCACCTTCCGCGTATAGTTGAACTTCAGCCTGCCAAAGGTATAGACCTCATGCAATATTACCATTTTCCATTTTCCGCTAATGCAATGCAGGGCATAATGATACGGGTTTGTGGGTTTGTCAAAGCATTCTCTCGCCATACTCTTAATACCTCCATTTGTTGTTCACTTCATCTCGTTTTTTTATTCTAACATAATATTTGCCGCAGAAATTCAGAAATATAAATTTCAGAAATTTATACAAAATTTCATGTCAAATTTTGTCTATTATTTTTAAATCAGCCTCAGAACTTCCCATTTTTTGTGTATTTTTCATAGTTTTTTCGTTATATTTTTGTCAATATTTTAAGATACCAAATGGATATTACCCTTCCGTTTTCCTCCTAAATTACCAAAAAGTGCATTCTTGCGGAAGTTTTTGGTATAGTTTATAACTATAACCAGCACAAGCCAATGTGTAACTGTAAAATATCCCACAAAGCAATAGAAAGCAACACAAAAGTAATTATAAGTAATTACATTAACTTAACGTTAACTTAAGGAAAGGAGCACGGCTATGATTAAAAGGACTTATGAAGAACTGGAGCCATATTTCCCACCAGGACATTTTGGCGTAACCTGCAAGCGTTACCATGGCAAGGACGAAACTGGAGCAAGCAAGTTCTGGATTGGCGTTTCTGAGTTTGAGCCGGACGGCGGCGCAGACTGGGCATATGGGGACAACCCACTGGAAAAGGTTTATTACGTCCTCGAAGGCGAAATGACCGTTACCGACAAAGACGGCAACAAATATGTCATCCATGCCAACGAGAGCATCAGCTTCCCGCCAAACGAGGGGCGCGGCCTGAAAAATGAGAGCGGCAAACCGGCCAAGATGCTGGTAATCATCAATTATCCGGAAGCTTAAAAGGAGGAGCCTGATTATGATTAACGTACAAAGGGAATTTGTAGAGAACCTGTTTTCCATCAAAGACAAAGTAGCGATTGTTACCGGGGCAACCGGGGCGCTGGGCGGGGCAATTGCCGTAGCCTACGCCATGAGCGCGTAGTTGGCTCCTGGCTGGTCGGCGTGATTGATGAAAAAGTGGGCACAAAAAAGACGATGGTGCTGTTCGGGATCTGGTATGCAATTGCACTGCTGCTCAACTTCACGGCAGTCGACCATGTAACGCCTCTGGTGTATGCCTCCTTATTTATGATTGCCATGGGCATCGGCGGTTCCGCAAACTTCACAACCTCCCTGCCTACTTCTATCTTCGGCCGCCAGGGGTTTGACAAAGTAAATAGCGTTATCTTCCCCATTCAGGGTGCGATTACCGCCCTATGCTTTGCTGTAAACGGCGTAGTGCAGCTTCTGACCGGCGGCCAGATCCGCTTTGCTTACCTGGTATTCGCATGCGTGGCCATTGTCAATGTGCTGCTGGTACTGACCGTGGATGAGCATAAATACAACAAAGACTGGAAAATGGCACAGAAATAAGGAAGGCTTCCTGTATGCTTTTCCAGCGGAATTTTTGTCAGATTACATACATCATATAGAAAGGATTACAATCACAATGGCAAAGAAAACGATTATTACCGTGGCCACCACAGGCGCATGGCCAAAAAAAGAAAACAATCCCAACGTCCCCATGACCCCGCAGGAAATCGCAAATGACGTATATGATTGCTGGCAGGCCGGGGCAGCGGTTGCCCACCTGCATATGCGTGATGACGAGGGGAACGGAACCATGTCCACAGAGAAGTTCCGGGAGACGGTATCGCTTCTGCGCGGACAGCATCCAGACTGCGACATCGTGCTGAACCTGACGACCTCTGGCGACCTGAATGCAACTAACGAGACACGTCAGGCACACCTCAAAGAGCTGCGCCCGGAAATGGGCAGCTATGACTGCGGATCCATGAACTGGCTCAATTCCTCCCTATTCCTGAAATAACTTCTCGGAATCTTCAGCCCTTATTTCTTGGGACTTTCAGAACCTATTTTTCAAAAATCACCCACTTTTTTCTCAAAAACACTTGACAAACCAGTCAAAAAATGCGGCGCTTCGCGCCCTTGATTAAAAAGTACATTTTTTGATTGGAGGCGATTTTTGATGTTACCTTGTAACCCCGGCGGTCATGCCGCCTTTCAGGATACTTTCGTATCCCAATTCCTTAAATTTTACCCTGATCCCTTTGTCCTTCCAAAAAGCACCTGGGATTATATCGTGCAGTTCTGGTATCTCGATCTTTCCCTGACGGATTCCATTATGAAGGAATGTTACTCTGTTTTTGGCCCGGAACCCCGGCTCCCTTCCTGCATGCTGCGCTCCTATCTGCTTGCCTTGAAACTGAAAGTTACTTCCATCACTGTCTGGTGCCGCATGCTTAAGGAAACTCCCCTTTATGCCACCCTCAGCGGGTTCCCTTTTGGCGATACCCCAGGCGTTGGGACTTTTTATGGTTTCTTTTCCCGCATCTGGCAGGATGACTCCAACAGCCTTTCCCCGAAAGACCGGTTCCCTAAAATGAAGAAAACCCCCAGGGGGAAGAAGAAAGGTGATAAGACTCCCTGCGATTCTTCCAGCACTGCTTCAAAACTTCTTCCCCTGCTGGAACGCTGGCATTTAAAGCCTAGGAACCCCTTTTTCCTCATTTTCCGGCTTTATCAGCAGCAGTTCCTGGACCAATCCGTCCACAGGGGGCTGGTTAATCCTTGGCACCTGGCCCTTGCCGGTGACGGCACCCCTGTCCGTACTGCCGCACAGCAGCGCAAAAAGCGCATCTGCCATTGTAAGGAGAATGGCTGTTCTTCCTGTAACTGCAAACGCCATTATTCCCAGCCCGACTGTAACTGGGGATGGGACTCCCACCGGGAATGTTATTTTTTCGGCTACCACCTCTATATGTATGTGGCTTCCGATTCCTTCAGCGGCCTCCCTGTGTTTCCGCTTTTAGAGCGGGCCTCCCGGCATGACATGCTTTCCTTCCTGCATTCCTTTTTCACCATGAAAGCGTATCTTCCGCAATTCCAGATTGAAAAGCTCCTCCTGGATTCTGCACACGACGCTTACGCTGTTTATGATTACTGCAGACGGGAAGATATCACACCGTTTATCGACCTCAACCCCGGACATACCGGGCATTTTACCTATAAGGACGATTTTACAATCGATGACGATGGTGTCCCTGTCTGTAAAATGGGCTTACGTATGCATAAAGATGGGTATGAAGCTGCCAAGCACCGGGCAAAATACCGGTGCCCGAAATCAAACCGGAAACGCGGCTGCTTCTGTGAACAACCCTGTTCACCGGCGAAATATGGAAGGACCGTACACATCTTTACCGATGACAATCCGAGGCTATTTAACATACCGCCAAGGGACTCTAAAGCATGGGAAAAGGAATATGACAGAAGGACTTCCGTGGAACGCTCCAACAAGCGCGAGAAAGAGGACTATAAATTGGAAGACGGCAGGCACCGCTCGACGAAGATGTGGTACTGCCGCCTCTACGGCATCATGATGTTACAGCATCTTGATGCCTGGGAAATGCCATCTGCTGAGGCATTTCAAGAATCATTATTAGGATTGACCACCTAATAATGATATATTAAGTGATTCCATAAGATTTTTCAAGGCATAGTACCCGCTATGTCCAATGTTTATGTCCATTTTTCTCTAATTTCTTTTCCTGCACGATATTCAGTTGTCAATCTTCGGCTGGAATCTCATTCATTGAGATTCCGAGAAGTTATTGAATCCCCCCAAATTCCTGGAAGAGCTGGGCCGGAATATGCAGGAATGGAACGTGAAGCCTGAAATCGAAGTATTTGACCCAGGGATGATTGCCAACGCCGCTTATTATCTGAAGAAGGGCGTGCTGAAAGCGCCGCTCCATTTCCAGATGTGCATGGGCTGCGCAAACGGCATCCCGGGCTCCATGAAAAACCTGGTATTTATGAAAGAGACGATGGACACGCTGTGCCCAGGCTCCACCTGGAGCTGCTTTGGCGTAGGCCATTGCGCAATGGAAATGACCTATGGCGCAGTCGCTATGGGCGGCCATATCCGCGTGGGCATGGAAGACAATGTTATGTACGCCAAAGGCCAGCTGGCTGAAAGCAACCGGCAGCTGGTAGAACGCGCCGCACGGGTGATCCGCGAGTTTGGCAATGAGCCGGACACGCCAGCAGAAGCCCGCGAAATCCTGGGGCTTGGCCGATGAGCTGGGGGCCGTGTTTTATGTACTACCACTGCCAGGCGTGCGGCAAAAAATTTAAATATGCCGCCGACATGATTCCTGTCTTCGGGGAAAAATTTGGAGCCTGTCCCTACTGCGGCGGGAACGGGGTCTTTGAGAAGGACGGCGCGCGCACCCTGGATGACGCGGATTACCCAGAGGTAGAAGAATAGCGCAGATTTGAATCGAGAAAGGATGGTTTTCCGTATGAAAGAAATAAAAAATATACTGATCTGCGGCGCAGGCATGATGGGGAAAAATATTGCCTTTGTCATGGCCTCAAACCCAGCTTATCAGGTTGCATTATACGATATCTACCCAACGGATGTAGCGGCAGGCATCCGCACGAATACCAAGCAGCTCATTGACAAAGGCGTCCTCACCGAAGCGGAACTGGAAGAGCGCCTTTCCCGTATTTCCTTTACGGACAATATAGATGACGCGCTGGTTTCTTCTGCAGACTTCGTGATTGAAGCAGTATTTGAGGATATGAAGATTAAGCAGGAAACCTTTGCAAAATTAGAAGCCCGCTGCAGCGCGGACACGATTTTCTGCACCAATTCATCTGTTATGAGCCCTTCCCAGATTTCCGAGAAGCTCCAGCGCCGGGAACGCTTCGTAGGCACCCATTTTTGGAACCCCGGGCATTTAATCCCATTAGTGGAAGTGGTAAAATCAGACGCTTCTTCCGATGAAGTAGCGGAAACAGTCATGGAAGTGCTGCGCTCTGCCGGCAAAAAACCGGTACTCTGCAAAAAGGACGTGCCTGGCTTCATCGCCAACCGTATGCAGCATGCCTTATGGCGCGAAGCCATCTCCATTGTAGAGAACGGGATTGCCGATGCGGCTACCGTGGACGAGGCCGTGCGCTATTCCTTTGGGCTGCGCCTGCCTCAGCTTGGGCCTATGGAAAATGCAGATATGGTCGGCACAGACCTAACTTATAATATCCATGACTATATCCTGCATGATCTGGAAGATTCCCATAAGCCTTCCAAGCTGCTGGCAGAACTGAAAGACGCTGGCAAAATTGGATTTAAGACGGGGGAAGGATTCCAGGCCTGGACGCCAGAGCAGTGGAGGGCATGTAGACGCCACAATCTTAGGAGGGCTTGAGGTGGACGAGGAAGGCTCCCTCTCCAACTGGATTATCCCCGGCAAGAAAATGCCCGGCATGGGCGGCGCCATGGATCTCCTGGTTGGCGCAAAGAACGTGATTATCGCTATGGAACACACTGCCAAGGGCGCACCGAAGATCCTTAAAAAATGCAGGCTGCCTTACACGGCTGTCAAATGCGTGGATAAGATAATTACGGAAATGGCTGTCATTGAGGTTACGGAAGATGGGCTGCTGCTTACGGAGTATAACCCAGAATTTACCGTGGAGCAGATCCAGGAGGCGACGGAGGCGAAGCTAATCATTAGCGATGGGCTGAAGGCGATGTGCTAAGGAATGTAACATTCCACCGTATTGGAATATTGGGATGTTGAACTATTGGGGATTCCCGTTATCGGCCATCTGGCTAATAACGGGAATTTTTTGCCTTTCATCACTTTTTCTTCTGTACTGGCTGCAAGCCGGTCGAAATCACTCTGCCAATCTGCCATTGTCATGGGGATATGTCGCCTTCCGCAAAATCGCTCAAAAACATGGAAAATAATTCTTCTTTCAGAATTCACAAAAATTAGATTGCAAAACTGCCAATATAATCGTAAAATATGGATAATCAACCTAATCATTGCACAAAAGGAGCAGACAATGGATACCTCAAATTTAACCTTACTGACAGATCTTTATGAACTGACCATGATGCAGGGATACTTCAAGACAGGCAGCCAGGAGACAGTCGTCTTTGACGCCTTTTACCGCTGCAACCCCAGCAATGGCGGATACGCCATCTGTGCGGGCCTGGAGCAGATCATGGATTATATAAAGGGGCTGCATTTTACAGAAGGGGACATTGCTTATTTACGGAGCTTGGGGATTTTTGAAGAGGATTTCCTCGCATATCTTAAGGATTTCCGTTTTTCTGGCGATATCTATGCCATACCAGAGGGGACGGTCATTTTCCCCAGGGAGCCGCTGGTCAAGGTCATTGCCCCTATTATGGAGGCGCAGCTTGTGGAAACAGCCATCTTAAACATCCTGAACCACCAGAGCCTGATCGCCACCAAGGCGGCGCGGGTCTGTTATGCCGCCCAGGGGGACAGCGTGATGGAATTTGGGCTGCGGCGGGCACAGGGGCCAGACGCCGGCGTCTATGGCGCAAGGGCGGCTGTGATTGGCGGATGCTGCGGCACTTCTAACGTGCTGTGTGGGCAGATGTTTGACATCCCTGTCAAGGGGACGCATGCCCATAGCTGGATTATGAGCTTTGCGGATGAGTACACGGCATTTAAGACTTATGCAATCCTCTACCCTTCGGCCTGTATCCTCCTGGTGGACACTTACGATACCCTGGCTTCGGGCATCCCCAACGCCATCCGCGTATTCACAGAAATGCGTGAGAAGGGGATCCCCCTAGGATTTTATGGCATCCGCATGGACAGCGGCGATTTGGCATATCTGTCCAAGGTTGCGCGGAAGATGTTGGATGAGGCTGGCTTTTCAGACGCTGTCATTTCTGCCTCCAATGACCTGGATGAGTATTTAATTGAGAACCTAAAAGCACAAGGCGCAAAGATTACTTCCTGGGGCGTAGGCACGAACCTGATTACCTCCAAGGACTGCCCTGCCTTTGGCGGCGTTTATAAGCTGGCGGCCATTGAGGGGGAGGACGGCTCCTTCCTGCCGAAAATCAAGCTTTCTGAAAATTCGGAGAAGGTGACAAACCCTGGCAATAAGACGGTCTACCGCATTTATGGGAAGGCTTCGGGGAAAATCCGCGCGGACTATATCTGCCTGGTAGGGGAAACATTTGACCCGGAGGAGGATCTGCTGCTGATCAATCCCTTGGAGACATGGAAAAAGACCCGCCTAAAGGGCGGCACCTATACCATGCGGGAACTGCTTGTACCGATCTTTTGCAAGGGGGAATGCGTCTACCAGTCCCCCAAGGTCATGGACATCCAGAAATACTGCAATGCAGAAAAAGAAACGCTCTGGAACGAGACGAAGCGCTTTGCCAATCCCCATGAGGTATATGTAGATCTGTCAGACAAGCTGTTTGACATGAAACGGAAGATACTGAATGAATATTCTGGTTTGCATTAATTACACAGCCTGGCAGTCCCTGTAATTGGCATATGCGCATTGCTTTCAGCATACGCCAGCCCCAGCGATTGCCTGCGCCTGTCCTCCCAAAAATAATCTATGCATATATTCCTGGCAATGGTCAGAAGAGGGGGTATCAGAATTAGGAAAATTCTGATACCCCCTCATAATCATTGGGCGGGCCGAAGTACCCAAGAAGCCGGTTCTCCAGGCACCCATCACTGTCATGATTATATTTTTAATGATGGAACAGCCGTATCCCAGTAAAGCACATCGCCATCCCGTATTTATTGCAGGTGGCAATCACATGGTCATCGCGGATGGAGCCGCCTGGCTCCGCCACATAGGCAACG
This sequence comes from uncultured Lachnospiraceae bacterium, assembly GCA_910577785.1. Lineage (GTDB taxonomy): Bacteria > Bacillota > Clostridia > Lachnospirales > Lachnospiraceae > Petralouisia. Next base: position 28,083 of record CAJTNT010000019.1, read on the forward strand.
CCGCTTCTGTGCGCCCGCTCAATATTATCCCCGAAGGGGAAGAATGCATCCGACCCCAGGGCTACGCCCGTAAGCTGATCCAGCCACGCCCGCTTCTCTTCCCTGGTAAATACCTCTGGCTTCACTTGGAAAGTCTTCTCCCAGGCGCCGTCCGCCAGCACGTCCATGCAGTCCTCGCCAATATAGAGGTCGATGGCATTATCACGGTCTGCCCGCCCAATGCCTTCCACAAACTGCAGACCCAGCACCTTCGGCGCCTGGCGCAGGAACCAATTGTCTGCCTTCTGCCCTGCCAGGCGGGTACAGTGGATGCGGGACTGCTGCCCAGCGCCAATGCCGATGGCCTGGCCGCCCTTGGCATAGCAGACGGAGTTGGACTGCGTGTACTTGAGGGTAATCATGGCGATGGCCAGGTCAATTTTTGCAGATTCTGGAATCTCTTTGTTCTCCGTTACCACGTTGGCAAAGAAATTCTCATCAATCTTCAGCTCATTCCTGCCTTGCTCGAAGGTAATGCCGTACACTTCCTTGCGTTCTATTGGATGAGGCATGTAAGACGGATCTATTTCCACCACGTTATAATTGCCTTTCTTCTTGGCCTTGAGGATATCCAGCGCCTCCGGCTCATAGCCTGGCGCAATCACGCCATCGGACACTTCACGCTTGATAATCTTGGCCGTTGCCACATCACAGACGTCAGACAGGGAAATGAAATCTCCAAAGGAGGACATCCTGTCCGCCCCCCTGGCTCTTGCATAAGCATTGGCAAGGGGCGTGAACTCCATATCCATATCGTCTACCCAATAGATTTTCTTCTCCACCTCGGTCATCGGAAGCCCGACTGCCGCTCCTGCCGGGGAAACATGCTTAAAGGAAGTGGCGGCCGGAAGCCCTGTTGCGGCCTTCAGTTCCTTCACCAGCTGCCACCCATTCAGCGCGTCCAGGAAATTAATGTAGCCTGGCTTGCCATTCAGTACCTTGATAGGAAGCTCGCCCTGCTCCATATAAATCTTTGACGGCTTCTGGTTAGGGTTACATCCGTATTTTAGTTCTAACTCCTGCATATTCTCCTCCATTCTCTATCTTTTGATCCACTGTACCGCTCCCATAGCATTCCTTGGGATCGTCTCTTTCTGTCTCTGTTTCTGCAATGCACTCCTATCCTGCATCTATCTTATGGAATATCCCTTTACTGATTCTTGTTGAGGATCCGTGTCTCATATTTACCGGTTGCAATCTCAATATAACGCACAAACAGGGATACCTTGTTGTCCTCGTTCAGGCTCTCCCATACGTTGGCCGCAAACGTATCAATGGAGCCGTCAATTCCCACCAGCCTTGGCTCTCCTTCAAAGCTGGGCAGCGGATCCCCATCCCCCATATACGTATGGATAAAGCGCCCTTCCCCCGCCAGCGGGCTCTCGTAGGCGAACGTATAACGGCTGCAGGAGGCAGGGTCGCCATTGCTGCTCTTTAAGATAGACATGGCATAATTATAGCTGCCATTTTCCACATGCATAATGCCAGAGATGCGTGGCGTATAATTGGGGGCATCCGGCTCAAACTCCCGGGAGCGCAGCGCCTGCTCGAAGGTCTGCTGCTGATCCATCCGCTCATAGATCGTATCTGTCTGGTCTCCATTGGTGACAATCGTCTTATTGCCCAGTACGCGCACTGGCGCATAGATCACCAGGCTGGGATCACTCATCTTCGCCGGGTCAAAGGCCTGGGTGCGGATCCCTTCCCCGTCCTCCACAAAGATACGGTTGCGGCTGTTCTCGCTGCGGCCCATAATAAAATAAGCGGCAACGGCATAATTCCCATCCCCGGACTTGCCAATCACAATGCCCCTTCCCGGATAGGAGTTCCCTTTTAGTTCCATTTCCAGTGATACTCTGTCCATCTTGCCCTCCTCCTTCTCTATCCGTTTGTCTTCTGTGCCAGGTGTTCCTTCCTCTGATCCATCAGCTTATCAATCGCCCCTACCAGCTTGCCAATCTCCGGCTTCGTCAACTGGGCGTCCGCCCCCAGCATCTCTCCCTTACGCCTCATTTCATCATTTACCAGGGATGAGAAGATAATCACCGGGATATGGTTCAGCACCTCATCATCCTTGATCAGTTTGGTCAGGCGGTGGCCATCCATCAGAGGCATCTCAATATCTGTGATCACCATATGTACCATATCGTCAAGGGTGCCTTCCTTGCGGTACTGGCAGAGCTTATCCCAGGCTTCCTGCCCATTGCTGTTCACATTCAGCTTCATATACCCTGCTTTCTTCAGGCAGTCGGTAATCAGCTTGGAAAGCAGCGGGGAGTCTTCTGCAATTAAAATTGGGGAATCACTTCTGTCGCGCTCGCCCAGGCCATCCAGATCTGACATCTGCAGCCCCGTCTCCGGGCTGATGTCTGTCACAATCTTCTCGAAATCCAAAATAACAATCAGGCGTTCTTCCAGCTTGACCACGCCTGTAGACACGCCGTTTTGCTCTACATTAATCGTAGAATCCGGCTTAATAATCTCTGTCCAGGAAAATCTATGGATGCCGCAGACCTCGTCTACATGGAATGCGATGTTCAGCTTATTAAAGTTGGTGATAATAAAGAGGCCCTCCCCTTCACTGTCAGGGAATCCCAGGCAATTACGCAGATTAATCACCGTGATCATTGTATCCCTCGGCATAAATATGCCTTCCACGCTGGGGTGTGAATTGGGAATCGGAGTAATCGGCTGATATGTTAAAATCTCGCGGATCTTCGCTACATTGATGCCGTAATGGCTCCCGCCCAATGTAAATTCCAATACCTCCAGCTCATTTGTGCCATTCTCTAAAAGAATATTTGTATCCATAATCTTGTTCTCTCCTCTCCGATATGCTTCTATGTAACTGTCCCATACTGCCACAGCTAACATGCAAAATCCGTTTCTGCTCACAGCCTGCGAAATCTGCCGCTCTGCCTAAAATGTCTCCGCTCTGCTTCGCACTATGCTGAAATTTTTCTTAATTATAGCATAAACTTTCAGAAAAATATAGAAGAATTTTTGATTTTACATCACTATTCCAATGCCACACGTTTGGCCTCCCCGTCTGTCAGCACGCTCATCCCGAGGGAGGTAATTGACGCCGCCGTGTCCTCCGGAACTTCAAACAGCAGGATTGCGGCCTCTGTCTTGCCGGCGCCGATGGCTCCCTGATACGTCGACATGTCATTGGACAATACCGTTACCTGGTTGCGAATCCCTGCATTGTCATTGATTTCCAAGGCAAATACTGGTTTTTTGCCCATGATGTCACACTGAGCTTCCTCCGCGGTGTTATTGGTTACATTAAAGTTCAATATCACAAAGATATTGCCAGGCTTTGCATCCAAGGAAAAGTATTCTCCCTGCTGGTAGCTGGCGCTGGTAAAATAATCTACATAAGAAATCTGCATGTCTGATATGCCCAACGCTTCCGCCACACCGACTGCGGCAGACGGCTCCTGAGGGGTATCGGCGCTTTTTGCAGCAGACGGATCTTCCTCTGGCTCCGCGCTATCCACAGGTTCTTCTGGCTCCTCGCCTTCTGCCCCTTCCGCCTCTCCTTCTGTAGCCTCGGCAGCTTCTGTGTCTTGGGATGGCTTATTGGGCGTATCTGCAGACTCTTCTTCCTCATCCTCCTCCCCTTCATACACGGCCGTCAGGCCTTCTGGCTGGTAACGGTTGCGCTTTGCCAAGACCCCGGCAGAATAGCTTATGACAATGGCCTCTTCTGCCTCGCTCATGATGGGCATGCCATCCCCGCACCCTGTTAAGAACATTGCCGCTGCCGCCAGCGCGATTCCTCTTGTTATGAATTTCTTCATAATTCCTACTTCCTTTCCATTCCATCCTATATTTCTCTTCCTATGTCCTGAATCCATAACGATTCCATGCCACACTCGTGTTGCCACACCAGTTTGTAGAATCCTTACATTATCACTTCTATTCTACCATCAATTATCCTCAAGGGCAAACATTTTTTATCCGTTCTTACGATCCAGTTCAAACCAGAAAGTTACGCCATTCTCCTCGTTCCTCACCCCGCATTCCCTGTGGAAAGAATCCATAATGGCCTTCACAATGGAGAGTCCGATGCCATTTCCCCCGTATTCCCTTGTCCTGGCTTTATCCACCTTATAGAATTTATCCCAAATCTGATCGATGTCTTCTTCCGGGATGTGGCTTCCGGTGTTGAATACCTCTACCCTTACGGCCTCCTCTTTCTGCTTGATGTTCACCTCAATCCGCTTCTCGCCGCTGGCATAGTGGATGGCGTTGCTGATATAGTTGGTCAGCACCTGTTCTGTCTTAAATTCATCCGCCCATACGTATTCCGCCCCTTCCCCATACAGGCGCAGGGTAATGCCATTCTGTTCCCGCAGGATAGCCGTGGACTGGATGACGCCCTTCACCAATTCCATCAGGTCAAAACGTTCAAATACCACCTGCTCGCTGCCGGATTCCAGCTGGTTCAGCGTCAGCAGGTTCTTCACAAGCTTATTCATTTTGTCCGCCTCGTCCACAATGACCTCACAGTAAAATTCCCGGCTGGCCTCATCCTCATTGATGCATTCCTGCAGCCCTTCCGCATAACCCTGGATTAAGGCAATCGGCGTCTTCAGCTCATGGGAGACATTAGAAATAAATTCCTTGCGCATGCGGTCAACCTCAGTCTTTTTCTCAATATCTATTTTCAGCTCATTATTAGCGCTCTTCAGTTCGGATATCGTATGCTCCAGCGTCTCCGACATCTGGTTCATATGCTCGCCCAGCAGGTCAATCTCATTTTGCCCGCGGCTGTGGAATTTGGCGTCAAAATCCAGGTTGGTCATCCGCTGGGAGATCTCCGCCAGCCGCAGGATGGGATCCGTAATCCTCCTCGTCACCACATAGATAATTACCGCACAGAGGATGACGGCGCAAATCCCCACATAGGCCAGAAAACGGTTGGCAATCGCCACGCTTTCGCGGATACTCTCTACCGCAGCCCGCATTAGAATCAGGTTGCCATTCTGCAGGTTGCCCCACAAAACCAGATACTCGGATTCCAGACGGTTATCTTTGGTCCGCTCCACCGTATACTGCGCCGTACTCTCCAAGACCTCTGAATCATGGTTCCCTGTGTGGAATACAATCTGCATAAACTGCAGGAGCAGCACGGTATCATTGCCCACATTGGACTGGATAATACGGTTGTCAGAGCCAATAATCATCATCGTAATGTTGCTGTTCGCACACTGGCGTTCAAGGGCAATTTTAAAATCCCTCTGGTCCGTCCTGCCTTTTTCACTTTCCCGATCCACCATCTGAAAAGTATCCAGCAGCATTTTCTGTTTGTGTTCGATGTAATAGCTCCCCAAAAGGGATGTATTAATAAACCAGCACAGTAAAACTGTGCCGGCTACAATGCTAATCATAATGGCTGTAATTTTTCTCGTAATCGAATATTTCATAGGCTTTTCCTCAGAACATATCAATGTTCGTATCCTTCATCTGCTTTCCTTCAAAACGTATCTATACCAAAATATGGATTACTCTACTTCAAATTTATATCCCATGCCCCAGATGGTCTTGATATACTCGCCCTTCTGTCCCAGCTTGCTGCGCAGCTTCTTCACATGGGTATCAATTGTCCTCGCATCGCCAAAATAGTCATAATTCCATACATGGTTGAGGATCTTCTCCCGGGAAAGGGCAATGCCCTTATTTTCTATAAAATAAGTCAGAAGCTCAAATTCCTTGTAGCTCAATTCCACTTCCTTTTCATCTACCAGCACCTGATGGCCCAGGCGGTCGATCTTAATCCCGCCCACCTCAAGGATCTCCTCGTCCTTCTTGCTGGTCCGCCGCAGGATGGCCTCTACCCTTGCCACTAATATCTTCGGGCTGAAAGGCTTGGAAATATATTCGTCCGCCCCCATGCCGAAGCCCTGCAGCTCATCGCTTTCCTCGCCTTTGGCTGTCAGCATAATAATGGGCACCTTGGAATTCTCACGGATTTCCCGGCAGACTTCCCATCCGTTGATCTTGGGCATCATAACATCAAGGATAATCAGCGCGATATCCTTCTGGGCATAAAATTTGTTCAGGGCGTCTTCGCCATCTTCTGCTTCTATCACGTCAAAATCCTGCTTCACCAGGAAATCCCGCACTAGCTTGCGCATCCTGCTCTCATCATCCACTACCATTATCTTCAGACGTTCCATTGCAAATACACCTTTCCTTAATCTTGCACAGCTTTTTGTGCATAAAGGGATACCCGAAGGGTGTTTCCTTAATCTTGCACAGTTTTTCGTGCATAAAGGGATACTAACATATATTTATGACAAATCTGTGAAACGATCGGCATTCCGTGAGGCTTTTTCTACTCCAGATGCAACTCCCGTTCCTTTTCTTTTACTTTTGCCTCCCGCTCTTCTAAATCCATCTCCCATTGGGCGTATTTATCCTGGATTTTATTCTCATAATTTATAATATTCGGGGTACTGTCCAGCAGGGCAATCGCCACCATCCCCGCCGCCACCAGCAGGAGGAAGAAATTAACCGCCAGGCTCATGCGCAGGCTGGACTTCCTTTTCCGCGTCTCCTTCTCTGCTTGCCTCTGTTTCCGTTCCGCGGCGCGTACCTTTTGCTTGGCCTGTTCCAGCTTTTCTTCATAGAGGACAGCCATTCCCTCTGACTGCTGAAAATCTGCCTGGATCTCCTGCCCCTGGGAAATGGAAACATCCGCACCAGCAGACGGCTGGCCTTCTGCCTCAGAGGCTCCCGCATCTGCAGATGGCGAAACATTTTCCGCAGACAAAAGGCCCGCCATTTTTTCTGTTGGAATAGGGGACAGCTTTCGCCGGAATTCTGGGATAGGGGCGAGCCGGTCATACAGTTCCTTTAGGAAAATCAAGCCAACAGGGGTTTCAAATACCTCTTCTGCCAGAAGCTTTCGGTAAAATTCCAACACGATGCGGGGATTGTCCATATTGATCTGAGTCTGTAAATAACGTATGCTCTCGGCCTCGTGCCGGGCCTTTAACGCTGTTTTTTCATTGGTGAAGGCAAAGCCTTCGATTACTGTTTGTTTATCCATAGAAACTCCTTATCCTTGACACTTCTTATCCCAAAGGCCATTTATCATATAATGGCCGCTTGCACAATCAGCAGCCATTTCTCGGACACTGCATAAGTACAACAAAGAGCATCCCCTCTTTCAGGGATACTCCTTGCAATCTGATACACTTATTATTTCTCTTTGACTAAGGCTACTGTCTCCCGTGCAATCGCCAGCTCCTCGTTGGTAGGCAGGCACAATACGGTCACCTTAGAATCGGGAGTGGAAATCACCTTCTCTTCGCCCCTTACCTTGTTGGCTTCCTCATCAATAGAGACTCCTAGGTAGCCCAGGTAATCGCAGATGCCTTGACGGGTATTGGGGCCATTCTCACCCACGCCTGCCGTAAAGCAGATGACGTCCACGCCGTTCATAGCCGCCACATAGGCTCCCACATATTTTGCCGCACGGTAAATAAATGTATTCAAGGCACGGATCCCAGCATGGTCATCTTTGGCAGCGGCAGCTTCCAGATCACGGAAATCACTGGAAATATTAGACAGTCCCTGCACGCCGGATTTCTTGTTCAGTATATTCATGATGCCTTCCAGATCCAGGCCTTCCTTTTTGGCAAGGAACTCCATGGCGCCTGGGTCGATGTCCCCGGAGCGGGTTCCCATAATCAGGCCCTCCAGCGGGGTCAGTCCCATAGAGGTGTCCACGGACTTCCCATTCTTCACAGCACAGATGGAAGCGCCGTTGCCCAGATGGCATACGATAGTCTTCAGCTCTTCGTAAGGCTTCCCCACGATCTCTGCCGCGCGCTTGGACACATAGCTGTGGGAGGTGCCATGGAACCCATATCTCCTGAGCTTGTATTTCTCATAATAGCCGTAATCAATCCCATAGAGATATGCTTCTTCTGGCATCGTCTGATGGAAGGCCGTGTCAAAGACGCCTACCATCGGCACACCTGGCATCAGTTCCTGACAGGCGCGTACCCCAATCAGGTTGGCCGGGTTGTGGAGGGGCGCCAGATCACTGCATTCTTCGATTACCTTCAGCACTTCCTCATTGAGGATGGTGGAAGCCGCAAATTTCTCGCCGCCATGCACAATCCTATGGCCGACTGCCCCAATTTCCCCAAGGCTGCCCAAAACCCCGGTCTTGGGATTTACCAATGCCTCCAATACCATCTGGATGGCCTGCTTGTGGGTGGGCATATCTGCCTCTGTAATCTCTTTCTCACCGCCTGCCTTCTGGTAAACCAGACGGCCATCCAGGCCAATCCTCTCGCATAACCCCTTTGCCAAAACCTCCTCTGAATCAGAATTGATCACCTGATATTTCAAAGATGAACTTCCACAATTTACCACTAATATGTTCATTTCCTTCTTCTCCTTTTTTCTTGAATTTGTATCCCCATAGCGGATAAAATCTGCATAAGAACCACGCCAGCCGCAGCCTGCCCGCCCGCTTCTTCCCTGCGCAGCGGCCAACCCGCAGCCTGCCGCCCCCAGCGCCCGTCCGCACGGAGCTGCCAATCTGTCCAAATCTACACACATACGCCAATCTCTGAATGTTTCCATAGGGAGGCTGTCCCACACCTACACCCTTGCCCTATCTCTCCATTGCAGATGCATAACTTCTCCAAAGCATCTCCTGCTTTTGTCATCCCATACCATTATAAACCAATTTACAGCCGCATACAAGCCAAAATCCCCTCTATTTGGAAGGAAAGCACATAGCATGTTACTATTCACGGCATGGGAGCCGCTCACTCCTAAATCATGTTCTCACGGAATGCGCAGTACCGCGCATTCCTGAGCCGTGAATAGTAACTATGGCATACCTCACAGAATCGTCCCTCCGCCCACCACAATATCGCCTTCATAAAATACCACTGCCTGCCCTGGCGTAATCGCGCGTACTGGCTCCTGGAACTGGCAGAGCGCCCTGTCTTCCCCTGCCGGTTCCAACGTACAGGGCGCCCCCTGGTGGTTATAGCGGATTTTCGCCACTACCTCCCGGGCTTCCTTGAGCCCAGCAATTGACATGAAATTCAGCCTGCCGGCATAGAGGGATGTCCCAAATACATCCTCACTGCTGCCAATCACCACCTGGTTTTGCTCTGGGCGTATTTCTGTAACAAACACAGGCTTGCCCATGGCAAGGCCGAGGCCTTTGCGCTGGCCAACCGTATAATGCGTAATCCCCTTATGGCGGCCAAGGACTGTCCCATCCTTCGCCACAAAATCCCCAGGCTCCTGCGTACGCCCCGTTTCCCGGTCGATAAAGCCGGCATAATCCTGATCGGGGATAAAGCAGATTTCCTGGCTGTCCGGCTTATCCGCCGTCTGCAGCCCCAGCCTGGCCGCTATTTCACGGATTTCTTCTTTGGTATAATCCCCCACGGGCATCAAGGTATGGGCTAGCTGATACTGAGAAAGGCTATAGAGTGCATATGTCTGGTCTTTGGCTGCAGTGGCGGATTTCTGCAAGGCATACCTGCCATTTGGCAGCCTGGCCACCCTGGCATAGTGGCCGGTGGCAATATAGTCCGCGCCGATCCCTAGGCTGCGCATTAAGAGAGATTCCCATTTTACATAGCGGTTGCAGGCAATACAGGGGTTCGGTGTGCGCCCTTTGAGGTACTCAGAGACAAAATAATCAATGACATGTTTCTGAAATTCCGCCTTAAAATTCATGACATAATGTGGGATTTGCAGCATTGCCGCCACACGTCTGGCATCCTCTACTGCCGACAGGCCGCAGCAGCCCCCGTTTTCCTCCTGCACTGCAGCCTCTTCCTCCTGCCAGACCTGCATGGTCACGCCAATCACCTCATAGCCCTGCTGCTTCAGCAGCCAGGCCGCCACTGAGGAATCCACGCCCCCTGACATCCCTACGATTACTTTTTTCATTAATAATCCTCTTCCTCTTCTTCCTCTCCGATATCGCTCTTTGGCTTTTCCAGTCCTTCAATCTGGATGCCGTTTTTCTCTGCGTAATCCCAAAGGGCGGCATGGATGGCCTCCTCAGCCAGGAGGGAGCAGTGAACCTTGACAGGCGGGAGGCCGTCTAAGGCTTCCATCACTGCCTTGTTCGTCACCTGCAGCGCCTCCTGTATGCTCTTTCCCTTAACCAGTTCTGTAGCCATAGAACTGGTAGCCACGGCAGCGCCGCAGCCAAACGTCTTGAATTTCACATCCTGGATAATCCCATTGTCGTCAATATCCAAAAAAATCCGCATAATATCGCCGCATTTGGCGTTCCCTACCGTACCTACGCCGCTGGCATTTTCAATTTCCCCCACATTTCTAGGGTTTTTAAAATGATCCATCACTTTCTCACTATACATTGTTTTCCTCCATTTTGTGCATTTCCTCTGTAACTTATATTGAAACTTGTATCAAACCTTTATTGTTTGCCAGCTTTCAGATAATCCTCATAAAGCGGCGACATCTTCCGCAGCTGCGCCACAGTCTCCTTGATCGCATCAATGGTGTAATCAATGTCCTCTTTGGTGGTATCCGCGCCCAAGGTCAGGCGCAGGGATCCATGGGCGATTTCATGGGGCAGTCCAATGGCCAGCAGCACATGCGAAGGATCCAGGGATCCCGACGTGCAGGCTGAGCCGGAAGATGCGCAGATTTTCTTCATATCCAGCATAATCAGCAAAGACTCCCCCTCCACAAACTGGAAGCACAGGTTTACGTTGTTGGGCAGGCGCTCCGTACGGTGTCCATTGACCCTGGTATAGGGAATTTCCTTCAGCACACGGCCAATCATATAATCCCGCAGTTCCCTCTCTCTGGCAGCACGCCCTTCCATATCCGCCAGCGCCAGCTCTGTGGCTTTGCCAAAGCCAACGATTCCTGGTACGTTTTCCGTGCCTGCACGGCGCCTGCGCTCCTGCGCGCCGCCATGAAGGAAGGAGCGGATCTTCACGCCCTTGCGGATGTACAGGAAGCCGATGCCCTTCGGCCCGTTCAGCTTGTGGCCGCTGGCGCTCATCATATCAATATTGCAGGCATCCACATCAATGGGCACCTGGCCAAAGGCCTGCACGGCGTCTGTATGGAAGAGGACGCCATGCTCCCTGGCAAGCCTGCCGATTTCCGCTATCGGCTCAATGGTGCCGATTTCATTGTTGGCAAACATAACCGTAATCAGGATGGTGGTGGGGCGGATGGCTTTTTTCAGTTCATCCAGCTTCACAACCCCAAACTCATCCACATCCAGATACGTCACCTCAAACCCCTGCTGCTCCAGCCACTGGCAGGTGTGCAGCACGGCATGGTGCTCAATCTTGCTGGTGATGATGTGGTTCCCCTTGCCCCTATAGGCCTCTGCGGCCGCCTTGATCGCCCAGTTATCTGACTCGCTTCCCCCTGCTGTAAAATAAATCTCGTTCCCCTTGGCGCCAATCGCCCCTGCGATCTGCTCCCTGGCCTGGGAAATGGCTCCCTTGCTCTTAGCGCCAAATTCATAGACGGTAGAAGCATTGCCATAAAATTCTGTAAAATAGGGAAGCATTGCCTCCACGACTTCCGGCGCTGTCTTGGTCGTCGCCGCATTGTCCAAATATATCATTTTTTGCTCTTTTTCCATATTTCCTCCAATCTACACATACATTTAGGAACAGCCGCCGGAGCCTGGCTGATTGGCCAGCAGCCCCTTGCTCTCCCGGACAAGCTCCCCAATATAAATGCTGTCCACAGTATCATTGATACTGTCATTAATGCGCTTCCACACAATTTTGCTGACACACTGGGAAGAGCCGCTGCATTGGGATGCCTGGCCGCTTTCAATCCCTGCGCACTCCACCGGAGCCAGATCCCCTTCCAGGGCGCGCAGCACATCTCCGACAGAAATCTCATCCATCGGCCTTGCAACCGTATAGCCCCCATTGACGCCCCGGACGCTTTCCACCAGGCCGGCCTTTTTCAGCATAGCCATCAGCTTCTCCAGATAGCTGATGGAGATTTCCTGCCTCTGGGCAATGCTTAGGATAGAGACTGGCTGCCCTTCCCCGCTGGCCGCCAGATCAATAAATGCCCGTAGCCCATACTTTCCTTTTGTAGATAATTTCAATTTACCACCTCTTTATAAAATCGGAGTGTTTTAGTCGGATTTTTCCACAAACGCATAGTACCATGATTTTATTCTGCTGTCAAGATTATTTTTTATTCATGCATGTTGCGGATTTCCTCCTCATAGATTGAATAGAGACTTACATTGCACTTCCGGAGGTTTTATGAATCATCGTTCCCTACACAGCCATCCACTGGTTACCGGCACGCTGCTGCTGACCGTCACCGGGCTGCTCTCCCGGATCATCGGCTTTTTCTTTAGAATATTCCTTTCCCAGTCCATTGGTGCCGAGGCGATGGGAATTTATCAGCTGACGTTCCCCATCCACGTACTCACAATTTCCCTGACTTCCTCCGCCATCCAGACCGCCATTTCGCGCTTTGTGGCGCAGGCGGCCATTTCCGGGGGACAGGCGGGCGTTTCTGGCGGACAGGCGGGCAGGCAGGCCGGGACACTGGCGGGCAGGCGGATTTCCTGCAATGGGCGCTGCTACCTTGCAGGCGGGCTTTTCCTGTCCCTGTCCCTGTCTGTCTTCTGCACGGTATTCCTGTACCGCTATTCCGACTGGATTGCCATCCGTTTCCTAGAAGAAGCCCGCTGCGCGCCGCTGCTGCGGGTACTTGCCTTCACTGTCCCCTTCGGGGCGATCCATGGCTGCTTTAATGGGTACTTCTATGGATTGAAGAAGACCTTTGCCCCCGCCTTCTCCCAGCTGGTGGAACAGGTGGCAAGGGTGGCCAGCGTATGGCTGTTCTTTGAGATTTCGATGGAAAAACACCAGGCGATTTCTCTGAGCCTGGTGTCCTGGGGGATAGTCGTAGGGGAAGCGGCCGCTATCTTCTTCTGTGTAAGCTTCCTGCCCAGGGGAAGGGCGCAGGGCAGCCGTTTTGCAGCCATACGGCAAATTTTCCAGATGTCGCTGCCCCTAAGCGCCAACCGGATGCTGGTCAATATCCTGCAGAGCCTGGAGGCGGTGATGATCCCTGGTCAGCTGCGGCAATTTGGTTATTCTGCTTCGGAATCTTTAAGCGTATACGGCATCCTTACGGGGATGGCTCTGCCGATGGTACTGTTCCCTTCCGTGCTAACCAATTCGGTCTCCGTGCTGCTGCTGCCTGCGGTTGCGGAAGCGCAGGAAAAAAGGGATCGGCAGTATATCCTGGATGCTGTCAGAAAGGCTTGTTTTTACTGTATCCTGTTGGGACTAGGGTGTACTTTTATTTTCCTGATCCTGGGAAACTGGATGGGGCGTACGCTGTTTGGGAATACGCTGGCAGGGACATTTATTGTGACTTTGGGCTGGATCTGCCCGTTCCTCTATCTCTCCACCACGCTGCACAGTATTTTGAATGGGCTGGGGAAGACGACTTCCACGTTTCTGCTGAATGTGCTGGGGCTGGGTGTGCGGATTGGGTTTGTACTGTACGGGATTCCTGTGGCGGGGATTAAGGGATATCTTTGGGGGATCCTGATTAGCCAGGGCATCATGGCCGGAGGCGCGCTGGGGCTGATATTGAGGAAGGATGTTGTATAGGAGGGTAGGTACATAGAATCCCCCAAAAAGCATAGAACGGATCCCAGCTTTTTGGGGGACGTTTTCTTTGATCTCCAGAAAGCAGACGGCTTGTCAGATGAATTGCTGCTTTACTTATGCTTTTTTCATCCTCTCTATCACACAGCTGTGCGGTTTGTTGGCATTATCCCGATCATAATTGATTCCTACAGCCAGTATTTCCCCCGCATATCCTTCCAATGCCTGCGTATACTGTCTGTCTTTGATCTGCTGTATCGCTGTGTGAGCCGTCTTGCCATATTTTAATTCTACAATAATCGCCGGTTTATTTACGGAAGGCAGCGGCAAAAACACGACATCAGCAAAGCCATGTCCTGTGGGCAGCTCCCTTATGAGCCTGTAATCTTTTCTTGCACTGTAATATGCAAGGCCAATCGCACACGCCAATGAATTTTCATCATTATAAGTCAGAATCGAGGCCGCTTCTGTATGCGCCCTGTCAATCCCCGCAGAAACGCTTGCCTCATCACCATTCAGCGTATCTTCCAGCAGTTGGTCTGAGGCCTTCAAAATGCGCACAATTTCCGGCCAGCCGCTTACACGCATGGCATTTTCAAACTCTCCAATGATTTCCTTATTGGGAATAAACGCTTCTTCTTCTCTGGAATCATAGGCAAGATATCCCAAATGAATCAACAGCGTAAGCACATCATCTTTTGTCCTGAGATTTTTCATGTCATTCTGAAAACTCCGCATATTGACTCTGACGCGTCCGCCGCCAAGCATCTGTACAATATCTGGGCGAAGTCCATCGAAATCCATATCTATATAAACTTTCAGGGCTTCATAAGTCTCTGTGGAAGTCCAATAATTTGACAGTATGCGGTTTTTCATTGCTGCCACGACAGACCTTGGATTATAGATATGCTGGAATTTTCGAAACTGATATCCATCATACCAGTTACTGATCTGGGCAAAATCCATGCCATATTTTTCACATAACACTTTTACCTCATGTTCCGTAAAGCCAGTATATTCCTCAAAAGCAAACGGATTTGTCATGGAATACTCCCAGAACATATTCAAGGCTGAATGCTGGCCATATTTCTTTATAGGAAGAATACCTGTCATATAGGCAAGCGCGACATACGGCTGGTCCTTTAAAAGATTCCTAAAAAAATCCAGATACCGCTTCTGCAGCATTTCCGACTCCTGCCTTTCACGCATGACACAGTCCCACTCGTCAATCAGAAAAATGAATTGCTTATCCGTTTTGGCATAGATTTTGCGAAACGCAGCGGCAAGCCCTAGTTCACGCCCCTTTAGAACCGTTCCATACGCTTCGTTTAATTCTTCCAGTACTTCCTGTTCCAGATATTCTGTCACCTTCCCAGAAGCGGCCTCAATTAGAAATTGCTGCATATTCAGAAAAACGACATCATATCGGTTCAAATACTCCTGATACGTTGGATCCTCCGCAATGCTGTATCCTGCAAACAGCTCTTGGGAATCGCAGCCACGGCTGTAATATGCAGCAAGCATTTTCAGAGCCATGGATTTTCCAAAACGTCTGGGCCTGCTCACGCAAAGATACTTCTGCTCTGTATTGACGCACTTATTTGTCTCTGCAATCAGCCCTGTCTTATCCACATAAATCTCAGAACGGACAGACTCCCAAAAACCCCTGTTCCCCGGATTCAGATAAATGCCCATTGACGCAGCCCCCTTTTCCTTCTCTTAGTATAGCAATTCTATCATTATATCTTTTATTTGTGACAATGCCATCCGCTTAAGTCAGAACCTGCGAAATTCATTAATATCTTTTACTAATTCCCGCACGCAGCGGATCTGGTTGTCGAATACCCCTGCCTGATACAGGTTAATTAGGATCATGCCAATCGGCACGGCGATAATCATGCCGATAATGCTGCTTACTTTATAGCCAATAAACATAAAAAACAGCGTAGCCAATGGATCCATGCCAATCGTATCGCCTACAATCTTCGGCTGGATGACTTGCCGCACCACCTGCGAGACGGCATAGAGGATCAGAAGGCCTACTGCCATCTGGTAGTCATTGGACAAAATCTTGATGATTGCCCAGGGCGCCAGCACGGTTCCTGTCCCAAAAAAGGGCAGCATATCCAGGAAGGCAATCGCAAAGGAAACCAGCAGGGCATAATTGACCTTTAGGATCAGCAGGCCGATGACCAGGATCACATAGACAACGCCCATAATCTTAAACTGCGCCTTGAAATACCCGCCGACTACAGATTTCAGGTCATGGATGACCCCGGATACCTTGCCAAAAATCTCCGAGGGAATATTCTTGCGCAGGGTATCTAATATGCGGTCGTGGTCTGCGGTAAAAAAGTAGGCCGAAATCAGGCACATAATAATGGAAATCAGGGTAGAGGGCACATTTTTCGCAAAATTCCCTGCCGCCTCAAAAGTTGGCTCTCCGATGGCCTGCACCAGGCTGCTGGCATATTCCGCAAAGTTTGTGGACACATTCTGGATGCTTTTCTGGATATCTGGGGAGAGCCTGTTATAAAATACCTGGAGGTTCTGCCCAATCTCTTCAAAATCTTCCTGCCAGTTGGCATAAATCTGCGGCAGGTTGGCAATCAGGTTCCCTGCCTCCAGCACGATGCGCGAGACCGCCAAATAGCCAAGGCCTACAACGGCAGCCAACACGCCGATGATAATAACCATGGAACTGTGCTTGCGGACGATTTTCATTTTTTTCTCTAAAAGGCGTACCAGCGGATTCGCAATGGCAGAGATGATCCAGCCGATGACAAAAGGCATGAAAAATACCACTACCCTTGGCAGCAGAACCGCCAGGCACACAATCACAAACAATGCAACCAAAAAGTTGACCAGTATTTTCAGATACTTCGTCGACTTCTTCATCATATCACCGCCTTAAAAATCCTTACGTTCTACTCCATAAGCTGCTGACAGTTCTTCTACTTTCACCTGATAGGCCGCCTGCTGCCTGGCTGTTACAAGCTGCTGATGAATCTGCGCCTGTACCTGGCTGAAAGGACGCTGGGAAGCCTGTTTTTTGTCTTCCACGAAGATTAAGTGATGGCCGAATTGCGTCTCTATGGGGCCGATTACTTTTCCAGGCTCCCCTGCAAAAGCTGCTTTTTCAAATTCTGGCACCATCTGGCCTCGGGAGAAATAGCCCAGGTCGCCGCCTTTGTCCTTGGAAGGGCAGGTAGAGTACTTCTGAGCCGCCTCTTCAAAGGCGAGGCCGTCTGCTATCTCTGCCGCTACCTGTTCTGCCTGCTCTTTGGAATCCACCAGGATGTGCCTTGCCCTGACCTGAGCGCCTTCCTCAAACTGGGAAAGGTTTGCCTCGTAATAGGCGCGTTCTTCTTCCTCGCTGACCTGGATTCCCTCTACGACGCTGGTGGCCGCCATGTGGCTGGCAAGCTCTACCTTTATTTTCTCCACCATATCGGCATATTCCTGGGATTCTGTGATTTTCTCCTCTATAGCCATCCTGTGGAATAGGTGGAAGGCAATCAGCTGCTCTAAGGCCTCCTGCCTGGCCTGTGGGCTCGACATGTAAATCTGCTGCTCCGGCGGGTAATTGCTGATGAGGCGGTTCAATTCCCCTTCTGTAATCTCATGGCCTGCCGCTATCGCTAAAACTTTTTCTTCCATTTCTTGAACACCTTACGCATTTATGGCTGGTTCTGTACTTTGCCGACTGCTATGTAATATGCATGCTGCGCGTTTTGTACATTCCAGGCCGTATGCATCCTTTCTAAAATAATTTTATGGGATTCTTCTTGATAAGAGGGAGTCCTTTGGGAAACTTTCCTTTGAAGGGGAGCCTTCTTCCCAAAAAGAGGCTTTCCTCCTGCCGCCTTTTACTTTATCACATCCGCGCACATCCGTAAAGGGCTGTGAGAAAGTAAGATAGTGTAACTTTACCTGGGGATTTTCCATTATAATAAATTGGCGCTCCCGCACCGAGCCTTGCAAAACAAGCCCACTGGCGTTAGCGCTGCGGCAGTACCAAGCCCGATCACACCTCGCTGACCGCTATCACAAATTATACTTTCTCCCCCACAGGTATGTGGCAAAATATATGATGGAGGCAATGATTACGATTGTGGGGCCGGTGGCGATATTGGCATAGTAGGAGACAATCAGGCCCATGATGCCAGAAAAGATAGAAAAGACAAGGGAAAACAGATGATATTCGCGCATATTCCCGGAAATATTACGGCTGGATGCCGCAGGGAGGATTAGGAGGGCATTGATAATCAGGATGCCTACCCATTTAATAGAGAGCATGACGATTAGAGCTGTCAGGACAGCAAAGAGGTTTTCCAGCAAGGCTGCTGGGATATGGCGGCTCTTCGCCAACGTGCGGTTCAGGCTGACGGCCAGAAGCTTATTGAAGGCAAACAGCCAGAACAGGAGTGTTATGGCAAATATCAGAACGAGGTACAGGATTTCTTCCAGCGTGATGCTTAAAATATCACCTACCAGAATGCTGGAATATTTGCTGAAATTGCCGCCTTTTGACAGAATGGCAAGCCCGAGCGCAATACTACAAGAGGAAAATACAGAGATTACGGTATCCGTAGAGGCTATGGCTTTGCTGCTAATCTGATTTAAGAGCAGGGCAAAAGCAATGGCAAACAGACACATGGAGAGGCTGGTATCCTGCTGGCCGAACACTACGCCAATGGCAATGCCCGTCAAGGCGGAATGTCCCAGGGCATCCGAAAAAAAAGCCATTTTCCGATTGACAATCATTGTCCCCATCAGGCCAAACAGGGGCGTGATAATCAGTATGGCCAAAAACGCATACTTCATAAAATCATATTGCAGCCAAGAGAAAATTCCCATCGTTCCCTCTCCTTTCCCATACTATTACTCTGGCGGTTAAATATCGCACCAGATTGTGCTACAGCGATTGATGACAACGCAGCAGAGGGATATTTGGGCAAGTAAGATGGTACGATATTTAACCGCCGGAGTAATATCCTTGGAAGACTTCCGAAAACTCCCTGCTCTGAAATACCTTGCGCGCGCTCCCCTGCTTTATCACGGATTGATCCAATAAAATCACATGATCCGCATACCTTTTTACATAATCCAGGTCATGGGAAATCAGGATAATCGCCAAATCATAGTCTTCTTTCAGCTGATAAATGGTCTGATAGAATACATCCATCCCATTCTGGTCAATACCGGATACCGGCTCGTCCAGCAGCAGCAGATTCGGTTCATCCATAATAGCCATAGACAGAAGGACGCGCTGCAATTCCCCACCGGAAAGGTTACAGACCTGTTTTTCCAATAAATGCCCCGCATCAAAAATTTCCAGGGACTCCAGAAGCCCGGCCTTCAGCTTACGGCCTTTCCTCAAAAATACCGGGCAGACGCCCTGATAGGCAGCCATCATATCATACACGCTGACCGGGGTCTGTTTCTCCACATTCATGGATTGCGGCACATATCCGATTTTCAGCTTCTGGATCCGCCCATTTTCCCTATCCTTAAATTCAATCTTCCCCGTATGAGGAATATCGCCCAGAATCGCCCGGATCAAGGTAGATTTTCCAGCGCCGTTGCGGCCAATTACAGCATTTAGGCTCCCGCAGTGGATGTGAAGGTTAATATCCCTTAAAATCACCTGGCTGCCAATCGTAACCCCCAAATGGTTTATTTTGATGCAATGCAGCCCACAAGGGCGAATCATTTTCCGCATGCTATGTTTCCCTCCCAAACCGATTCACGGCTCGCCTGATTTTGTCAATATTCTCCTGCATGGCTGTTAAATAGCTGTCTGCGCTGTAATCCCCCCTGACCAAAGGATCCAGATAAGTCACCCCACAGTCCGTTTCCGCCTCTACTGTATCGCCCAGGCTTTTGCCGTACTGTTCCTCTGCCAAGACAGCCACCGCATGGTTTTCTTCAATTTCCTCCATAACCTCCGCCACTTCCCTGGCGCTGATTTGGCGCTCTTCATCCAGGTTCAGGCAATAGGCCGTGTGCAGGCCATACTCTTCTGCCACATAGGCATAGGCCTCATGGAAAATAACTACGCTTGGCGCCTCCGTCCCTTCCCCGGACAAATGCTCCCTGATTTCAGAAACCTGATCGGACAGCGCCTCGATTTTTTCACAGTAGCGCCTGGCATTTTGCTGATAAATATCTGCATGCCCCGGATCCAGCTTGGACAGGCTGCCAGTAATATTCTCCACCATCTGGGCATAAATTCGCGTGTCCATCCATCCATGGGCATTCTTTCCCCCATCCTCTCTGCCAGGGGTATTTTCCCCATCCTCATCCCCGCCAGGGGCATTTTCCCTGCCTTCTTCCTTCGCATGGACATGCCCATTCCCGCTTTCTGGCAGCAGATCCATGCCTTCCGTAATTTTCACCACATCCAGAGTGGGGTAAGATTCCCCCACTTCTTCCAGGAATCCTTCGATTCCACCGCCGTTCACCAAAAACAAATCCGCTTTTGACAGTAAAATCATATCCTGCGGCGTCAGCTGGTAGTCGTGCAGGCATCCGGTCTGCGGCTCGCTTAAGTTTTCCAGTTCTATGCCCTCGCAATTACCCACGACATTCTGCGCCGCAATATACACAGGGTAGAACGAAGCTACGACCCGCAGCTTTTTTTCCTCCTCCTGGCCTTCCAGCCCGATATACACTTTCGTAAAAATACCGCCTGCCAGAGATATGGCAAGCAGCATACAGAACACAAATTTATATTTATTTTTCCACATTTCCCGCAGCATGCCCCTCCGCCAGCTCATCCATCCGAATTTCCCGCAGAAGGCACTTCTGCCAGCTCCCCAATCAGGCTCCAGATTTCCTCCCGTCCCTGCTTCGTCATTGCGGAATAGGGAAGCAGTGGCGTATTGGGCTTTACTTTCAGCCCATCCTTCAGCATCTTTATATGCTTCGCCACCTGGCTGCGCTTGATCTTATCCAGTTTCGTTGCAATAATCACTGGGTCAAATCCCTGGGAGACAATCCATTCATACATCTGCCTGTCGTTTGCAGAAGGCTCATGCCGGATGTCAATCAGCAGGAATACCGCCTTCAGCTGCCTGGACTTGTGCAGGTAATTCTCTACCATCTTCCCCCATTTCTCTTTCTCCTTCACGGGAACCTTCGCATACCCATATCCGGGAAGATCCACGAAATAGATGCATCCGTTCACATTGTAATAGTTAATCGTCTGCGTCTTTCCCGGCTGGGATGACGTCCTCGCCAGGGACTTGCGGTTCATCAGCCCATTAATTAAGGAAGATTTTCCTACGTTAGATTTCCCCGCAAATGCAATTTCCGGCTTGCTTGTCTGCGGCAGCTTGCTGGTAATCCCGCATACTGTCTCTAACGCCGCCGACTTAATCACCATAGTTCCTCCCTCCTCTCGTTCAGAAACCTATAATGTCACCAAAAAAGACAGCCAACTATTCCTTTACCAAAGCTACCTCCAGCACCTGTTCCATACTCCCTACAAAGACAATTTCCAGCCCTTTCTTGATTTCCTGAGCAATCTCCAAAACGTCTGGCTCGTTCTTCTTCGGTACGCAGATCGTCTTAATGCCTGCATTCTTCGCCGCCAGGATTTTCTCTTTCAGCCCGCCAATCGGCAGCACGCGCCCCCGCAGGGTAATCTCCCCCGTCATTGCCACATCTTTGCGCACCTTCCGCTTGGTAATGGCAGAAAGCATGGCCGTAGCCATGGTAATCCCCGCCGAAGGGCCGTCTTTGGGCACTGCCCCTTCCGGGATATGGATGTGGATATCGTTTTCTTTGAAAAATTCCTTGTCAATCCCATAGGCTTCACTGACAGAGCGGATATAGCTGATGCCTGCCTGGGCAGATTCCTTCATCACATCGCCCAGCTGTCCGGTCAGCTGGAAATCTCCCTTTCCTGGCATCAGGTTTACTTCAATCTGCAGGGTATCCCCGCCAACGCTGGTCCAGGCAAGCCCCCGCACGATTCCTATTTCATCCGTTTCATTGATTAAATCAAAGTTGTATTTTTCTTTTCCAAGCAATTTTTCTAAGCTGTTTTCTGTAATCTTTACGGCTTTTTTATCCTTTTGGTAAATCTCCCTGGCAGCTTTGCGGCAGATTTCCCCTAGCTTGCGCTCCAGGTTTCGTACGCCCGCCTCTCTGGTATAACCACGGATCAATTTCTCCATCGCATGGCTGCTGATGCTTAACTGGCCTTCCTTCAGCCCGTTTTTCTTCATCTGCTTAGCAATCAGGTGTTCCCTGGCAATATGCGCTTTCTCGTTCTCTGTATAGCTGCTGACCTCAATCACTTCCATACGGTCCAGCAGGGGCCTGGGGATATCCTGGAGCGAGTTTGCCGTAGCGATAAATAGTACCTGCGACAAATCCAATGGCAGTTCTACATAATGGTCGCGGAAACGGCTGTTCTGCTCGCTGTCCAGCACCTCCAGCAGGGCGGACGCCGTATCGCCTTTATAATCTCTGCTGATTTTGTCAATCTCGTCCAGCAGCATCAGCGGGTTCTTTACGCCTGCATTTTTGAGGCCATTTGCAATCCTGCCTGGCATTGCCCCTACATAGGTCTTCCTGTGGCCACGGATCTCTGCCTCATCCCGTACGCCCCCCAGGCTGATGCGTACATATTTCTTATCCAGCGCACGGGCAACGGAGCGGGCAATGCTGGTCTTGCCTGTGCCGGGCGGCCCCACCAGGCAGATAATCGGGCTGTCCCCTTTCTTGGTCAGGTTCCGCACCGCCAGGAATTCCAGCATCCGTTCCTTGACCTTTTCCATGCCATAGTGGTCTTCATCCAGAATCCGCTCCGCATCCTCCAGCTTCTTGTTGTCTTTGGAGGCCTTGTTCCAGGGAAGCTCCAGCAGCGTCTCAATGTAGCCGCGGATCACGGCGCTTTCCGATGAATTGCCAGAAACGCTTTTAAAACGCTCAATCTCCTTCTCCAGCTTCTCCTTGACTTCCTTATCGGCCTTCAGTTTCTTCGTCTCTTCCAGAAAATGCTCTGCTTCGGAAACCGTATTGTCCTCTCCCAGCTCCTCACGGATTAATTTCATCTGTTCCCGCAAGATATATTCCTTCTGGTTCTTATCCACCTTTTCCTTGACCTTCGTCTGGAACTCTGTCTTAATCTGAATGATATTGATTTCATTCAGCAGGATAATCATAATCGTCTCATACCGCTCCTGGATGGACTCTGCCTCTAAAATCTTCTGCTTCTTGTCATAGCTTAGCGGAAGGTTATTTCCAATATAATCCAGCAGCTTCTCCAGATCCATGATTTCCTGCATCTGCCTGGCCAGTTCTTTGCCATGCTTCGAATTTAAGAGACAGTAACGCGTAAATGTCTCCTGGATGCCCCGCATCATAGCTGCATAGATTTCCGCTGGAAGGGGTTCTTCTTCTGCCGGAAGCGGATCTACCCAAGCCATCAGGCAGTCCCCCTGCTCGATTTCCATCAGGCGGGCACGGACCTCTCCTTCGATCAGTACCCGGACAACGCTGTTTTGCAGCTTAATCACCTGCTTAACAGAAGCAATAATCCCCATTCCGTATAAGTTCTCTATTTCCAGCTCCTCGTTTTCAATGTTCTTCTGAGTAACCAAAAACACCGTCTGCTCTTCCATCATCGCGGCTTCTATCGCCCGGATAGACACACTTCTGCTCACGTCAAAATGTGCCACCATACCGGGGAGAATAACCATTCCCCGAAGTGCCACTGCCGGAATCTTCTTATATTGTTCATTCATAGTATTTATTCTCCATTCCACCTCCACCGTCATCTATGGCTACGGTACTCCCAGGACGCACTCTGCCGCTGAATCAGGCAGATTTTGATTTCTTGGACATGCCGCTAAAATCAATCTCCACCGCCTGCTCATTTTCAATTGCAGCCCTGGTAATATTGCAGTGGGTAATCGTCTCATCGGAAGGAACACGGTACATCAGCTCCATCAGCACCTTCTCCACAATTGCCCGCAGCCCCCTTGCCCCGGTCTTGCGCTTTAATGTTTTCTCGGCAATAGCCTCGATCGCCTCATCTTCAAAGCTCAGGGATACGCCATCCAATTCAAATAACGCCTCATATTGGCGGATCAGGGAATTCCTTGGCTCTTTCAGGATACGAACCAGGGCATTTTTATCTAAGGCGTCCAAAGATACCGTCACTGGGACACGCCCTACAAACTCCGGAATCAGGCCAAACTTCACAAAATCCTGTGGCAGCGCCTGCTTGAGGACAGCTCCCTGATCCTGTTCCTTTTTGTCCGTAATGACAGCGCCAAATCCCATTGATTTCTGATCCATGCGGTTTTCCACAATTTTATCCAGGCCTTCAAAGGCCCCGCCGCAGATAAACAGGATATTTGTCGTATCAATCTGGATCAGTTCCTGCTGAGGATGCTTCCTGCCTCCTTGGGGCGGCACGCTTGCCACTGTCCCTTCGAGGATTTTCAGCAACGCCTGCTGTACGCCTTCGCCAGATACATCCCTCGTAATAGAAGGGTTCTCTGACTTCCTGGTAATCTTGTCAATCTCGTCAATATAAATAATCCCCCGCTGTGCACGTTCGATGTCATAGTCCGCTGCCTGAATAATCTTGAGCAGGATATTTTCCACATCCTCACCCACATAACCAGCCTCTGTCAGAGCCGTAGCATCCGCAATCGCAAATGGGACATTCAGGATACGCGCCAGCGTCTGTGCCAGCAGCGTCTTGCCGCAGCCGGTAGGCCCCAGCATCAGGATATTGCTCTTCTGCAATTCCACACCCAAATCCACTGGCGCCAGAATCCTCTTATAATGATTATAAACAGCCACCGAAAGCACCTTTTTGGCCTCATCCTGCCCGATGACATACTCGTCCAGAAAATCCTTCAGCTGCACAGGCTTTAAAAGATTAATATCCTCTGCCTCCACAGGCCTCATTGCCTCATCCTCTTCCTCCGCCAGTTCCTCTTCAATGATTTCTGCACAGATATCCACACACTCATCGCATATATAAGCGCCATTCGGCCCTGCAATCAGCTTCCTTACCTGCCCGTCTGTCTTTCCACAGAATGAGCAGCGGATCCTATCATCTAAAAATCTGCTTGCCATATTTTCACCTCATTACAAGTATCAGCACCCATTACTATTATTAATAACCAACAACGCGCAGGGACAGCAACATATATGCAACTGCCCCCACATCTTTATGATAGCCTCTTGGAATCTTCTCGCATGTCAGGCACAAAGAGATTCCAAAAGCCTATTATTTCCTATTCGTAATTACGCCGTCAATCAGGCCATACTCCTTCGCTTCCTCTGCCGACATGTAGTTGTCCCTCTCTGTATCCGCTGCAACCACCTCGTATGGCTTGCCGGTATTCTCTGCTAAAATTGTATTCAGACGATGTTTCGTCTTCTGGATATTATCTGCCGCGATCTTGATATCTGTTGCCTGCCCTTTGGCTCCGCCTGAAGGCTGGTGTATCATAATCTCCGCATTGGGCAGCGCATACCGCTTGCCCTTTGTCCCGCCTGCCAGCAGAAAAGCGCCCATGCTAGCCGCAAGGCCAATGCAGATCGTCTCCACATCGCACTTAATATAATTCATCGTGTCATAAATTGCAAGGCCAGCCGTCACAACCCCTCCTGGGGAATTGATGTACAGATGGATGTCCTTGCCTGGATCTTCTGATTCCAGGAACAGTAGCTGCGCCACTACAAGCCCGGCTGTCACCTCATTGACTTCCTCCCCCAGGAAAATAATCCTGTCCTTCAGCAGCCTGGAATAAATATCATAAGACCGCTCTCCCCGGCTGGTCTGCTCTACCACGTAAGGCACTAAGCTCATCTGGTTCCCTCCTTTCACCATAACGTTTAAACTTCTACTGCCTGCTCTGTAATCAAATCTACCGCTTTCTGGATGGACAAGTCGGTACGGATGGATTTCCTCTCGGTATCGTCCATCAGATCCTCCAGTTTTTCTTTTTCAATATTATAGGCTGCTGCCATGTGCTCGATTTCTTCTTCAAATTCTTCCTCAGAGACTTCCAGCTGCTCTGCCTTGGCAATCGCCTCCAGTACCAGGCTGGACTGAATCCTCTTTAACGCATCCGGGCGCATCTGCTCCTGAAGCGCCTCAACTGTTGCCCCCGTAAACTGCAGGTACTGCTCCAAAGACAGCCCTTGCTGCCCAATCCGGGAGGCAAATTCCTCCAGCATGGAACTTACCTGCGTATCCAGCATAGCGTCCGGGATCTCCATCTTGGCTCCTTCCACTGCCTTCTGGACAGCCTCGTCCTCCTTCTGGCGCCTTGCCTCTTCTTGCTTGCGCTCTTCCACTGCCTTCCTCACGCTCTCCCGGTACTCTGCAAGCGTATCAAACTCAGAAACATCTTGGGCAAACTCATCATCCAGCTCCGGAAGTTCCTTGACCTTGATTTCGTTGATTTTCACCTGGAATAATGCCGGGCGGCCAGCCAATTCCTTGGCATGATACTCTTCCGGGAACACTACGCTGACTTCCACGTTATCCCCAGCGCCTTTGCCAATCAGCTGCTCTTCAAAACCTGGGATAAACGTATGGGAGCCAATCACCAGGGAATGGTTCTCCCCCTTCCCGCCCTCAAATGCCTCTCCGTCCATAAAGCCCTCATAATCAATGACCGCCGTGTCGCCGTTCTCTATGGCGCGGCCTTCCACCGCCACCATCCTGGCATTGCTTTCCCGTTCCTTGTTAACCTCGGCGTCCACTTCCTCTTCCGTCACGGTAATCTCTGCCTTAGCCACCTGAACGCCCAGATATGTCCCCAGAGTTACTTCTGGCTTCACTGCAGCCTCTGCGCTGAAAATAAAAGGCTTGCCCTTCTCAATCTGCACCACGTCAATAGTAGGACGGGATACGATTTCCTCTCCGGACTCTTCCACTGCCTTGGGGTATTCCGCGGATATCAAAGAATTGGCGGCATCCTCATAAAACACCTCTGGCCCGTATATCTTCTCAATCATCTGCCTTGGCACTTTGCCCTTACGGAAGCCTGGAAGGCTGATTTTACTTTTCTGCTTCTGATAGGCTTCCTGGATGGCCTTTTCCAATTCCTCTGCGGGAACCTCAATGATGAGCTTCGCCATATTTTTCTCTAAACTCTCTACCTGTACGCTCATTGCTGCTATTTCCTCCTTCAACTTATATACCTTCATTCTTAATCAGCGGTTCGAAAAATGCCCTGATCCATCTAATCACCTTGTTCATTTATAGGGACTAATGCCCAATCGTCTAGACATTATACCACACTTCTTTTGAAAATACCAGCACTTTTTTGAACGGGATTATTATTCTACATCTAGCAATTCCTGCATAAAATTGCAGTAATCTTTGCGGTTCTCTTTAATAAATTTAATGGCTGTTGAAGGGTGGCTGTTTAAGATTCCAGTCAGGAGATAAGGAATGTCATACCCCCACACAACTCCTTCTTCCTTTAATTTGAGGATATGCTTCTCTACGAAACGGATGATTGGCACCTCATCGTATTTCGGGTTCTTCAAAAAGCTTAACAGGGATTCCATATAACAGTTGCCGGCGCCGCGTCCCATGCCGCTGACGGTAGCATCCAGAAGGCTAATACCCATGCGGCAGGCTTCAATCGTATTGGCAAAGGCCAGCTGCTGGTTATTGTGGGCATGCATGCCGACGATTTTGCCGGAGTCATTGGCAATCTCTACATATTTTTGGGCAAGTTTGGTGATCTGCTCTGGGTAGAAGGAGCCAAAGCTGTCCACCAGATAGATGGCGTCTGCGGCGCTTCTGGCCAGAAGCGCCAGGCCTGCATAGAGGTCATCCGTATTCACCTTGGAGACCGCCATAATATTAACGGTTACCTCATACCCTTTCTCCTTGCAGTCGCCAATCATTTTTACGGCTGCCGGGATCTGGTGGATGTAGGTTGCCACACGCACCATATCAATTACGCTGTCTTGGGCGGGGAGGATATCTTGCTGGTAATTACACCGCCCCACATCCGCCATAACAGAAATCTTCAGAGGGGAATCGTTCGCGCCCACAATGGCGCGGATGTCCTCCTCATCGCAGAACTTCCATTTCCCAAAACCCTTGGGATCAAAGAGTTCCTTCGAGGCCTTATAGCCAAATTCCATATAATCTACCCCTGCCTTTTTGTTGGCCTCATATAGATCCCTGGCAAACTCATCGGTAAAATAAAAATTATTTACAAGCCCCCCGTCCCGCAAGGTACAGTCCATCACCTTAATATCGGGGCAATAATCCATTAATGTCCGCCTTTGGCATTGTGTACTATCCATATTCATCCCTCCATGTTCTGTCTTTCCATATCTTTCGCGAATTTTTGCTTCTAATCTTTTTCGATGCTTCCGCGATATGTACCGCAAGCATTTTTCGCACTTTAAACTAACAAAGTACACTTATCATACAAAACATCCCCTGATTTGTCAATATGAACGGCACAGACATGTTGATTTTAGGCTGCAAATTATGGTATACTTAGGAAAAAGGAGGCTACATGCGCCTGCCAGAATATATACAAAAAAATAACACCCAAAATGACAAACTTCGTGCTATGATAGGAGTACGCGCCACCAAGCTGTCGAATATCTGAATATTAATGGGATAACTTTAGCTTGAAGGAGCATTTGAATGCGGATATAATACAAATAGTCGCCTTTTATGAGGGTTTATCATGAAAAACTACAGGAGGACACAGCGTGGAAAAAATAAATGTGGCAATTGCAGATGATAATGAGAAAATCGTGAAAAGATTAAGAGAAATCGTGGGAAGCGACGAGGAACTCCAGGTGGTGGGAACGGCAAAAGATGGCGAAGAAGCATACGAAATGATAAAAAACAAAGAACCAGATATCGTGCTTCTGGATATCGTGATGCCGAAATTAGATGGATTGACAGTGATGGACAAAATCAAAAATGACAAAAACATCAAAAAACACCCGGCATTTATCATAATTACTGCAATTGGGCGGGAAGCCATTATGGAGGATGCATTTTCACGCGGGGCCGAATACTATATTATGAAGCCTTTCGACAACAGGGTGGTAATCAATCGCATCAAACACACCTGCTGCCCGGAAACACAGAAGGGCAACGATGTGCGTAAGGCAAACGCTTATGAGAAAAAACCAGATCCGGAAGAACAGAACCTGGAGGGGATTGTGACCGATATTATCCACGAAATCGGCGTGCCTGCCCATATCAAGGGCTACCAGTACCTGCGGGAGGCCATTATTATGTCCGTGACAGATATGGATATGCTCAACTCCATCACCAAAATTCTTTACCCGGGGATTGCCAAAAAATACCAGACCACGCCCAGCCGCGTAGAGCGCGCCATCCGCCATGCCATTGAAGTGGCCTGGAGCCGCGGCAAGATGGATACGATTGACGAACTGTTTGGCTACACCATCCACAATGGGAAAGGAAAGCCTACCAATTCCGAATTTATCGCCTTAATCGCAGATAAAATTCGGTTAGAATACAAATCAAGAGAATTATAGGAGGTCTTTTACATGAAGAAAATACTCTTTGCAGCATCTGAAGGAAACCCCTTTATCAAAACAGGCGGCTTAGCGGATGTCGTAGGGGCTTTGCCAAAGTATCTGGACAAGAAACAGTTTGACGTAAGGGTCATCCTGCCCAAATACATGTGCATCCCAGAACATCTGAAGCAAAAAATGACATATGTAACTGAATTTTATGCAGATATGCCAAGAGGACAGGAGTACATAGGAATTTTTAAAACTGTCTCCGAAGGAATCCATTATTATTTTATTGACAATGAACATTACTTCGCCGGAGACAGCCCCTACCATCAGATATTTGAAGATGTGAATAAATTCGCATTTTTCTCCAGGGCGGTATTGGCAAGCCTTCCAGTCCTTGGATTCAGCCCGGACATCCTGCACTGCCACGACTGGCAGGCTGCCTTAATCCCTGTCTTTCTGAAGGAATTTTACTGCAATGACGTATTTTTCCGCAACACCAAGACTGTCCTGACCATCCATAACCAGAAGTTCCAGGGACGGTGGGTCATTGACGACATTGAAAACTGCCGGGATCTCCCAACTGGCTGCCGTTACCAGGCCATGGAGGCCTACGGCGAGAGCAATTTTCTCAAGGCAGGCATCCTCTATGCAGACCGCGTAACGACAGTCAGCGAGACTTATGCTGCGGAAATCCAGGCCAGGGATGGCGGCGAAGGCTTAGATGGCGTCATGCGCCAGGTGTCTGGCAAGCTCTCTGGCATCATCAACGGAATTGATTACAAGGAATACGACCCAAAGCATGACGCCTGCCTTCCCTCCCATTTCAGCAACAGGAGCTTTGGCCGCAAGAAACGCTGTAAGGAACTGCTGCAGCAGGAAATGGGCCTGGAAAAGGATCCCCTGGCTATGGTGATTGGCATAGTATCGCGCATGACAGAACAGAAAGGCTTTGACCTGGTCAACTGCGTGATGGAAGAACTGATCGATACCATGCATGTACAGGTGGCTATCCTGGGCACAGGGGAGGATCGCTTCGAGAGTTCCTTCCGCTATTTTGCCCAGAAATATCCCGGCAGGGTATCCGCTTCTATCTCTTACAGCGAAGCGCTTGCCCACAAAATCTATGCTGGGGCGGACGCCTTCCTGATGCCCTCCCAGTTCGAGCCCTGCGGGCTGAGCCAGCTCATCAGCATGCGCTACGGTACCATCCCCATTGTGCGCGAAACCGGCGGCCTCAAGGATACGGTAGAAGCCTACAACGAAATCTGGCATACCGGGACAGGGTTCAGCTTTGCCAACTACGATGCAGGCGAGATGCTGTCGATTATCCGCTATGCCTACAGCGTATTCCAGGATACCCCCAAGGAATGGACGGCAATGGCCAAACGCTGCATGGAAACGGACAATTCCTGGGAAAATTCCGCCGGGAAGTATGAAGCGCTCTATGGGGAAATCCTATAAAAACAGGAGGCCACCGCCTTGAAGAATCCATTACAACAATACACAGATAAACTGCACACACAGACTACCGCTAAAGCAACCAATTCAATTCCTCCGAAACGCCCCTGGCATAGCATCCGCCTAGAAGAATACCGCCACCTGATCCAGGCGTTTTTTCTGCTGGCGTTCCTCTATGTCTTGGGAATTTCCGCCATCCTGCGGGCAGATTTCAACTATATTGACGACCTGGGCAGGGTTGCCCAGGGATACAAGGACTGGGATGGGTTCAGCAGATACTTGTCAAATTTCCTCTCTACCTTTCTGCATACCGACCAATATCTGACCGATGTCTCACCCTTACCGCAGCTCGTGTCAGCCTTCCTTCTGTCCGCAGCCGGCATGGTAATCCTATCTGTCCTCGGCAGCCAGAAGAACATATCCCCCTGGGAAATCATTGCCCTTATCCCCCTGGGGCTGTCCCCTTATTTCCTGGAATGTATTTCCTACAAATACGACAGTCCCTATATGGCGCTGTCCATCCTGGCCTCCGTATTCCCGCTGCTCTTTTATAAACGCGGGGCGCTTATATATGGAAGCATATCCATCTTAGGAATCCTCACCGTATGCACCACCTACCAGCCTGCAGCTGGGATCTATCCCATGCTTGTCATCCTGGTCAGCCTACAGTTCTGGAATCGGAACGCCAACTTACAGAAAATCCTCAAATTTATCAGCATTTCTGCCGCCAGCTACTTGATTGGCATGATGGCCTTCCGCTTTTTGCTGATGCGGCCGGTGGATAACTATGTATCCGGCTCACTGCCTCCCTTGCCCAAACTCATCCCTCAGACATTGGAGCATTTTAAAACGTATTTCCTGCTGGTCAACAGTGACTTCAAAAAGGAGTGGATGATCTTCCTGATACTCATGGCCGCTGCCTTTGTCCTGCTGACAGTACGCGACTCCAGGCAGAAGAAATGGCTGGCCTTTTTGCTCTCTGGCGCTGCCCTGATCGCTATGGCTCTCCTATCCTTTGGCATCTATCCCCTGCTGGAAAACCCGCTGTATGCGCCCCGGGCAATGTACGGATTTGGCGTATTTGTGGCCTTGATGGGCGTATCCATTGCCAGGGCAAAACGAGCATATGCGGCCAAAACGATCTGCTTCTGCCTCAGCTGGTGCCTGTTTGTCTTCTCCTTCACCTATGGCAATGCCTTATCCGCCCAGAAGAACTATACGGATTTTCGGATTGAGCTGGCAATTGCAGACTTGAATACCTCCATGCCCTCACCGGAAGAGGGAGAAAAAACGGTACAGATTGCCGGCTCCATCGGCTTTGCCCCAGTAATTAACCATATGCCCATCTATTACCAGTCCCTGCTGCATCGGCTGGTTCCTGTCCTGTTCCAGGAAGAATGGGATTGGGGAATTTATCAGTTCTACAACTATTATGGGCTGCGGAATGTCCGCCTGGACCGCACCGTAGACTTGACAGAAATGAACCTTCCCGTACTCAAGGACACCATGTACCATACCATCCGCGGGAAAGGGAACAACGTCTTAATTGAGCTAAAACCAAGCAATCCTTAGTGTAATTTGCCGAGTTGCCAAGCGGCCAGCCTGCTTGTCCGCTAACACACAGACAGCTGGCCGGATTCCATGTCAAAGCGGTAAACACCATCCGAAAGCACCTCTTCCGGCAGTACTTCTGACAGGTTGATTTCCCTTACAATCCGTGAAAGTTCCTGCGGATCCTCAGCAGCGGAAGCGGGCAGCGCAATTACTTCATGGATGCTGCTAGGAAGGATATAGTAGCTGCCGCCTATCTGCCCGGCCACCTGTTCCAACACACCTGGATAGAGCAGGCACCCGGCGCCATTTTGCCGCAGTCTGTTTGTCAGCACATACATGGGGACTGCCTCTGACTCCACTTCCTCCCTGGTCAGGCCGCATTCCTCCAAAACAGAGCCATCTATGACCGGCATGAGCAGCTCCGCCAGTGACTGACAGCAGAACGGAAGCAGACGGGGCGTATTTTGGCTGGCCAGCGACATAAGTTCGTCCGCCCCAATCTGCCAATAATCCAAGTGTTCCGTATGGATTAGGATCATGCCGTTCTGGTAAGGGGCTTCCTGCACCAGGCAGTAGAAAACAATTGCCAGATCCAGATAGGGGACGTAAGGGACTTGTTCCAAAAGCTGCTTATTCTTTTCATAATGAATCAGCTTGTAGACAATCCGGGAACGGACGCGCGCAAAGCAGGTGAAAAAGGACGTGTCCACCTTTTGGATTGCACTGTGGCTGTAATAGCAGCGGAGGATGCGCTCTTGAATATCTGAAAATGGAACCCCCTTCTGGCAGTCTGCATAATACTGGCTTAAATAGATGGTAGGCGAGATATTGCTGCCAGGCTCCAAAATGCTAAGGCCGTCTAACAGGATATGGTTATTTCGCTGAAACTGTTGGATAAAAACGCTGGTGCCCACTGGAAAATGAACCTGTAGGGCAGCGATAAGGTTTTCTTTAAAAGATTCGTATGTCATATGATACCTCCTGGGCTGTGCTGGCAGCGGGGGAGGTAAAGATATATGTAATAGATGTATGGATATTACTTTAACATGGATTCGTGGGAAATGCAAGAGCGTTTTTGAAAATTTTTACACCATTCAACAAGTGAGTGAAACAGAAACGCGCTCCCGCTCCGATCGGGATGCAGCAGTACGAAGCTATAATACACCTCGCTAAGTACCGCTATCCCTTTCGGGTTTCCTTTGCCGCGCTAATCCGCAGACTTCACCTCTTTCCAAAGGATGCTGAGATTTGTATTGGAAACGTCATCCAGGGGCTTGAGAACCTCGCAGTTTTCAAGGATTTCCGTAGGCGGGAAAATGGTGGCGCTTTCCTGTATTTCTGGATCCAGGGACGCCTTAGTTTTCACATTTGGGGTTGCATAATACACATAGTCAAAGTTCAGCATAGAAACATCTTCCCGGCAGAGGAAATTGAGAAACTTTTCGGCATTTTCAATGTGTTTGGCCGTCTTGGGGATAAACCAGGAATCAATCCACATATTGGAGCCTTCTTTGGGCACAGAAAATGCCAGGTTCTCATTAAATTCCAGGGCATATCCAGCTTCCCCAGAATAGACCACGGCCATAGCGGCATTTTCTGCTATCATCTCATCCTGGGCTTCGTCCACCAGATAAGAGTATACCAGGGGCTTCTGCTGAATCAGCAGATCCTGGGCTTCCTTCAGCTCTTTCTCGTCCGTGGTATTGAGGGAATAGCCGAGAATTTTTTCAGCCACCATAAAAGAATCACGGACCGAATCGGCCATAATAATCTGTCCGGAATAATCTTCGTCCCACAGGATGTTCCAGGAATCTACCTTGGACTCGTCTACCATCTGCTTGTTGTAGAGGATTCCCACCGTGCCAAAGAAATAGGGCATCGCATATTTATTTTCCGGGTCGAAGGACTGGGAAAATTCAAAGTAAGCTGGATCCAGGTTCTCTGATAAGGGAATCTTTGTGAAATCCATTTCCAGCACCTGCCCTTCCTGAATCAGCTTTCCCACCATATAATCAGAGGTACAGATCAGGTCATAATCTATGGCGCCGGCACGGTATTTGGTATACATATTTTCAGGCGTAACATATTCCTCATATTCCACCTTGATCCCCGTCTCCTCCTCAAACATTTCTAACACTTCGGGCTCCATGTATTTGCCATAATTAAGGACTGTCAGGGTATTGGGGGAATCTTTTGCACCGCATCCTGACAGTGCGCAGAACGGAAGCGCCAGGATGGCGGCAAGGGCTAAAAAGGGGAAGAATCTCTTTTTCATCAGGGGGGACTCCTTTCGTGGGATTTTTATATGCTTCTGTGTATGGACAGCGTGATTGTAATTTCAATAGCTATTTTAAGTATTCCCTGCGTAGGTTTGCGATTATTTCTATATGCTATTCTTCTTTTCGCGCGGAAGGCCCAAAATTCATAAACAGCAGCAGCACCAGCGCAATTAGGAATAAAATCGTTGACAGCGCATACATTTCCGGGCGGATGCCTTTGCGCATTTCTGTATAGATCATTGTTGATAAAGTATGGATGCCTGCGCCTTTGGTAAAATATGTCACCGAAAAATCATCCAGGGACATCGTCATGGCCATCAAAAAGCCGGAAAACACGCCCGGCCTTATCTGCGGCCAGATAATTTTATAAAAGGCGTAAAAAGGCGTTGCCCCCAGATCCAGGGCTGCCTCATAGGTAGTGCGGTTGCTCTGCTTAAGCTTGGGCAGCACGTTCAGGATTACGTATGGGATATTGAATGTAATATGCGCAATCAGCACCGTATTCAGCCCCAGCCTCATAAAGCGCACAAACAGCAGCATCATCGAAATGCCTGTCACAATATCCGCGTTGAGCAGGGGGATGTTGGTCGCCCCCATCATTATCGCCTGGCCGCGCTTCTTCATCGCGTCAATGCCAAGCGCCGCCAGCGTCCCCAGCAAGGTGGCAATCAGGGCGGAGGCCAGGGAAACGAAAATCGTTGTCCCGAAGGCCTCCATCATCGAACTGCTGGAAAACAGGCGCTGGTACCAACGCAGGGTAAAGCCCCCCCACTGCACTTTGGACTTAGAATCGTTAAAGGAGAGGACAATGAGGACGATAATGGGCAGGTATAAAAACAAAAAGATCAGGAACAGGTACATGCGTTCCGCAGATTTTTTTAACATATGCCAGCGCTCCCTTCTTCTCCATGGGAATTCATCAGCGCCATGCTGGCGATGACAAATACCATCAGCACCAAGGACAGGCCAGAGCCCAGGTTCCAGTTATATTCCTGCATAAAGGCCTGCTCAATGACATTGCCAATCAGCAGCACCTTCCCCCCTCCCAGAAGGTCAGAAATGGCGAAGGAGGTCAGGGCAGGGACAAAGACCATAATAATCCCGCTGATAACCCCCGACATCGTAAGCGGGAGGATAATTTTAAAGAAGATCGTTACGCTGCCTGCGCCCAGATCCTTTGCCGCCTCAATGATATCCTTCTCAATACGCGTCATGGCATTGTAAATGGGAAGGATCATAAAGGGAAGGAAATCATATACCATGCAGAACACGACTGCCGAAGGGGTGTTTAAGACATCCAGGCCTGGGAGGCCGAAATACCCCAATACCGTATTGATTACTCCGTTATTAGACAGCAGCATTTTCCAGGCCAGGATGCGCAGCATAAAATTCATCCACATGGGCAGGATAAAAATAAACACCACCAGGCTGCTTTTCTTGCCCTTGATCTTGTTTAAAATCATCGCCAGGGGATACGAGAGCGCCAGGCAGATGATTGTGCAGGCCAGCGCCAGCTTCAAAGAGAGGAGCAAGGCCTTGAGGTGGACGGAAGCTGTAATAGATGTAATGTTAAACATTGTAAACTGCCCGCTGGTCGTGGTAATAGCATAATAGAGGATGACTCCCACCGGCAGCAGGACAAAACCAGCCATCCATAAAAGGTATGGCCCTGCCAGAAGCTGGCGCTTTAAATTACGCATCTGTCTCCACCGCCCTTTCATCACTGGATTCTGGCTTATTCATAATCTGTATATTAAAGGGAGCCACGCGGATGCCCACATGGGATCCCACCGGATGCATCTGGGTCGTCTGCACCATCCACTCATAGCCATTGGCCACCACGTCAATCTCCCAGTGGACACCTTTAAAAATCAAAGACGTAACGTCCCCTTCCATCACGCCCTGCTCCGGGGCGACGAGTTCCACATCCTCCGGGCGGATAACCACATCCACCGGGCGGTTCCTGCCAAAGCCCTCATCCACGCAGGGAAACCGCACCCCCAGGATCTCCACCAAGCGGTCCTCAATCATCATGCCGTCAATAATATTGCTCTCACCAATAAAGTCCGCCACAAAGGCATTGGTCGGCTCATTATAAATATCCTCCGGCGTGCCAATCTGCTGGATATAGCCTTGGTTCATTACCACAATCGTATCCGACATCGTCAGGGCTTCCTCCTGATCATGGGTCACATAGATAAAGGTAATCCCCAATTCCTCCTTGAGGCGGATCAGCTCGTACTGCATATCCTGGCGCAGCTTTAAGTCCAGTGCGCCCAGCGGCTCGTCTAGGAGCAGCACTTTCGGTTCATTCACAATCGCCCGCGCGATGGCAATCCGCTGCTGCTGGCCGCCGCTTAAGGAATCCACGCTGCGCTTCTCAAAACCGTCCAGGTTCACCAGCTTCAGTGCATATTTGATCTTATCTTCAATATAGGACTTACTCTTTTTCTTTATTTTCAGGCCAAAGGCAATATTCTCCGCGATTGACATATGGGGAAACAACGCGTATTTCTGAAAGACAGTATTCACCTGGCGCTCATTTGGCGGCAAGCTGGTAATCTCCCTGCCGTCAAAAATCACATTGCCCGCATCCGGCGTCTCGAACCCCCCAATAATCCGCAGCGTCGTCGTCTTGCCGCAGCCAGAAGGGCCTAACAGCGTCAAAAACTCATTCTCCCGAATGTACAAATTTAAATCGTCCAAGACCACCTGCCCGTCATAGGACTTTGTAATATGCTGCAAATCAATCAGCCGTTTGCTCATGGCACATCCTCCTAACCCGGTTTCCCCGGAATATTTTATCTTCAAAAACTCGGCGGCGCGGAAATCCACAGGATCACCGCTTCCCTGCCGCTGTGATTCTCAATATAGTGCTTCTTCCCCGCCTTAAAATAAAAAGATTCCCCCGCTTTCACCACATAGGAGGAAGTGCCGTAAAAAAGGCGCACCGCCCCCTTCAGCACATAGCCAAATTCCTCTGTCTCATGGGGCAAGTAAGTTTCCGATTTCCCATGGGGCGCAAGCGTCATCCGCACTGGCTCCATTATATTTTTCTGGGCATTGGGAATGACCCACTCCACTTTATGGCGCAGATCCTCGTTTTCTTTCTCAAAATAATCTTCCTGCCGAAACACAATCTGCTCTGGCTCCTGATCCGTAAAAAACTCCGCCGGGGTCGTGCCCAGGCACTGGATAATATCCAAAAGCGTGCTTACGGAAGGAGAGGTAAGGTTGCGCTCCAACTGAGAGATAAATCCCTTGGAGAGCTCGCTGCGATCCGCCAGTTCCTGCTGTGTCAGCCCATACTGAATACGCAGCTCCTTCATTCGATGTCCGATATCCATAGATGCCATCCTTTCTTTGGAGGTAACGAAGGCATGCCCGTTACCGTTTGGGGAACACATTCGGCAGGCTGTGTTCTCCCACGAAATATCCTGGCAGGCAGATGCCGCCTCGCCTGACGGGATAAAAGCAATATTAATTTTTTCGTTTAATAATTCTAAACACAAATTCTATTATAACGGGAAAAATGGAAATGTCAATAGGGAAATCTGGAACTTACTAATTTAAGAAGAAAAAGGTTGGCGTACAGGAATTTATCATTGACGGCAAAGTTGTTATTGAAGCCACCGTATAAGAAAATGGAACATTGTGCATAGATTGATACCGCCTTTTTGAGTATAATAGATATATGGCAAATATTTTTCCAGTTTCTTGGGATAGGTACAAATCTTTCTAAGAGAGTTCGTTTCAAAACAGACTATAAGGATGCGATTTGGGAGAATTATATCATTATTTATAAGAATTGATAGAACAGTTTATGGTGGAAATTTCGTAAATATTGAAGCAGTGCCTGGCTGGTTAAGCTAGTTTATGCTTAATCAGCCAGATGTATTTTTTTAAATCCTAAAGGATGCCTTTATGCCATACTTCTGGGCTGGACTAGAGTAGCTTTTGGTAGCCTATAGCATGTACCTCATATCCTGCCTCAGTAAAGATTCTTTTTGAAGCCTGGTTCCCAGGCTTTACCTGCGCCTTTATCACAGCCTTGCCAGACATTTCTGCCCATCGGCGCACTTCCTGTTCCGCTAAGGAAATAAGTTCCTTCCCATACCCGTGCCCTCTATATTCAGGCGCAATGCTATAGCTGATTTCTGCCCCTTGCGCATCATATTCCAGGCGCAGGGAGCCCACTTCCAAAGACCCGTCACACAGAATATACATCTGTGTGCTTTCCTCATCCAGCTTCTTTACATACCACTCCTGATGCTCTTCGTAAGAGATTGGTTCCATAGAAAAAGAGTTTTTCCGCACTTCTTTGTCATTTGCCCAGAGAAAGAGCTGTTCCATATCCTCCCATTTTGCCTCCCGCAAAAAGCAATGGCGTCCCTCCCCCATAACCGCGGCCCTTCCTCCCTGCAGCACATGTCCACTGCTTTCGGGAGACTCCCTGTCTTCCGCCTTTTCCTTCATAAGCCGGTATTTTAATTCTGCAAGGCGCCAATCCTGCTCACTGTCAATATCCTGCACCTCCATTTCCGGCACAATCATTGCCTGGGTATGTGCTGTCACAAGCTGCCTGCTCTCCAAAAACCGCCTTACCTGGAAACAATAAAACTGCCCGCAGTCATGGTACATTGGCTGGATATCCTGTGAACGCCTGGGGGCATATTCTGGGAAAGCATACTTAGCCTCTCCTGCTTCCAGCAAAAATCCGCGCATGGGCGGGAAGGAAAAAGCTGTTACCGGAAGTACAGAGTCTGCGCCACTTTCCTCCAGGCATTTCATGGCTTGCTTTAATTTTGCTGCTGTAACAAAAGGGGCAGTCGGGTAAATACAGCAGGCAAATTGAAATTCCCTTCCTACTGCCCGGTATTGCGTTAATACTTCCATAAGTACATCTGCGGTCGTGGCATAGTCATCCGCTGTTTTTGGCGAACGTAAGAAGGGAACTTCCGCGCCATACTGCTCTGCAATTCCCGATATTTCCGTATCCTCCGTAGACACCATGACCTCATCAAAAACACCAGATGACAATGCTGCTTCTATGGAGTATGTAAGAATTGGTTTACCACAGAAATCTCGGATATTTTTCCTGGGAATGCGCTTGCTCCCTCCGCGGGCGGTGATGATTGCGATTGATGTTTCCGTTGATATTTCCATTATATCCGCCTTTCTTGATATATGCCTGCTCAAAGCCGCATGATTCCTATAAACATTCTCCATCACGTTCCATAATCGTATCCACGATCTGCTGCAGGATCAAATTATGTATCGACTCCACGATCCCATAGCGGCAAGACGGCACATAGACATTGCAGCATCCCATGCGGCTTATCTTGTTTTCCCTTTCAAATCCAGAAAAAGTGACCACCTTCATATGCTTGCGCTTTGCCGCCTGGATTGCATTTACGATATTCTGGGAGTTGCCGGAACTGCTGATTGCCACCAGCAAATCCCCCTCGCTGCCTAAGAACTCCAAAGGGCGCGAAAAGATAAATTCATACCCATAGTCATTTCCCATACAGGTGGTGACAGAATTATCGTATAGGCTGTACGTCTTCATCCCGCCATTTTTCATAAAGTCTGCCGTCATATGGCTGGCAATCGCCGCGCTCCCGCCATTCCCTATAAAAAACACTTGCCTTCCCAGGCTTTTGATTTCCGAGAACATCCCTACCATTTCCTGCATTGCTTCCCCATACCCTTTATAGGGGGTTCCACTCGAATCGCATATTTGGGTAGATTCCAGGCATTGCATCAGATTCTGTATGTATTCCATATACATCCTCTTGCCCCCCTTTCCCTGCCAAAAGCAGCCGCTAAAAATCCCCTGTGCAAATCCTCATTGCTTCCCAAGGTACTTAAACCAATCGCTGGTGGCTTCCCCTATGCTGTCTGGCGTCCAAACGGGGGCTTCCCTCCAATAATCAATATTGGCAAGGATTTTGGCAACACCCTCCTCCAATGTGACCTTCGCTCTCCATCCTAAGGATTTCTCTATTTTTTCTGTATCCGCAAAAGTGCAGTCTGGCTCGCCTGGACGCTTTGGAATATGCACTGTCTCCCCTCCCAGCAGCTCACAGAGCCGGTTCACCGAATATGTCCCGCCGCTGCCTACATTAAACGTCTCATTTGTGGCCTCTGACAAGGCTGCCATATAAAATGCATCGGCCACATCTGTCACATAAGTAAAATCCCTGGTCTGCTCCCCAGTCCCTACCACTGTAAATGGCTTCCCAGCCAGCTTCTGTGCCAGGAACACGCCAAACACTGCGCCATAAGTCCCAGATGTACGAGAACGTGTCCCATAGACATTAAACAGGCGCAGGGTAACCACCGGGAGGCCGTAAACCTGCCCCCAATGGAGCACGGTCTCCTCTCCAAGCCTTTTGGTTAAGGCATAGGGATACTGCGGACGGATTTCTGCCGTCTCCTTTGTGGGAAA
This sequence comes from uncultured Lachnospiraceae bacterium, assembly GCA_910577785.1. GTDB lineage: Bacteria > Bacillota > Clostridia > Lachnospirales > Lachnospiraceae > Petralouisia. Next base: position 69,044 of record CAJTNT010000019.1, read on the forward strand.
TTCATCTGGGATCCCATAACAGGAAGAGGACGCCGCATATACAAGCTTTCGGATCCCTGCCTCCCTAGCGCATTCCACCACATGGTAAGTCCCCAAAACATTCGAGGAATAATATTCCCAAGGTTTTTGAATGGAAGGCACAATATCCGCCAGGGCGGCTAAATGGAACACATAATCCACGCCCTTAAATACAGGCGCAATTTCCCCTTTGTCCCGAATATCCATCTGGTAAACCTTTAAGTTCCCATTCCCTTTCTGGTGATCCAGATTCCCAGGCCTTCCTGTAGTGAAATTATCAATTACGCGTACGGTATGCCCTTCTGCCAGCAGCCGATCTACCATATGGGATCCGATAAAACCGCAGCCGCCTGTCACTAATGAAATCATATTACCCATAAAGCTTTTCTCCTTTTCACCATATGTTTTACATTCTCAGAAATACATCCCACAATGCCTTCTTGTCTGCCTTCTATGCTCCTGCAATTCCTCTTCTGTGATGCCCATAACCCTACAGGCACGCATACGCTTTTCAGACGTAGAAAAATTTATCCTGTCCCATTCATATGCCCGTATTACCATCAGCTCAGCAGGGGTAAACTCATCCGTTGTAATATTTCCTTTTCCAAAACCAAAATTAACATCATCTGAAAAGAAAGAAAAGCCCTCTGGAAGGGAATGTGTTTTGATTGCTAGCTCATACAGATCCGTTTTAGGCAATACTGTCGCTATATGAATATCTACCAAATCAAAATCCAACGCCTCCGCAGCCCGCAAAGAGTCTCTTATGTCATCCCAAGTTTCCCCTGGAAACCCAATGACAAAATTGGCACGCATTAGTATATCCAATTCCCTGCAAATAGAAACGATATCTGGCAGAATCTCAAGCCTTAATGGCTTATGGATAATCTTATGCAGCACACGCTCATTCCCAGACTCAACGGAAATACCCAGTTTAGATAGCCCCGCTTCCTTCATCAGCTGGAGAATTTCCCTGTCCAGATGCCATGCAGCCACAGTAGTAATCTGTATCTCAATATGGTATTTCCTTTTTATAATTTCTTGAAACAGGTATTTTGCTCTTTCTTTATCTGCAAGAATACAGTCATCAATAAAAATGATGGCCTCCGCCTGCTTCTCTCTTACAAAAAAATCTATCTCTTCCAAAACATCATCCGCTGGGCGGTATGCCACCTTTCTCCCGCTAATTGTCCTTGTCGCACAAAACAGGCAATTATATGGGCAGCCATAAGAAGAGATAATACTGGCGCTTCTCCCCTTAACCTCCATATTCTGGTTTGCAATGCTTTTCCTCTCTGCATCCAAATATTTATCCACATCTATCAAGGAATAATCTGGCTTCACCATCCGAGGAACATCCCCAATATAATGGCTCAAAGGAATAACTCTCTTTTCGCCCTCTTTTCGGTATGCAATCCCCTCAAAACATTCAATCGAACCGTAATCACTTTTTTCCAAATATGACAACAACAGATCTAAGCGCCCTTCCGCATGCCCCATCATTACTATATCAACATTCTCATCCCCTATAACATCTTCTGGGCACACGGTAGGATAGACGCCCCCCATAATAACCTGTACTTTCGGCAATGCTTCCTTCGACAGCCTCGCAACAGTATGATAGGCCTTAAAATACTCCACAGACAATGCCGTAACCATAACAACCTGAGGGGAATATTCTTCTAGCTTTCTTTTTAGCGTCTCTTGGCTATATTCATTTACATTTGCATCAATTATGGCTAACTCAAACTTGTTTTTCAAAACCGCTGTAATAATAGGGACTGACGTTGTCATCCCCTTCCACGGCCTTTTTCCAAACCATGCATAATTTGCCACTACCAATGCCACCTTCATTTTGATCACCTCACATAGACCCTTTCTATATCATTTGGCAACTCCACTGTAAACTTCCTTCACTGAAGAAGCTTCTGCACTCCCAAATTCCCTAAATATTCAGCAATGTGCTTGCATACTTCAGCACATTCACTTTCTCAACGGAATCCTTATTCCCTACAATATTAGCTGCCAATGCCCCCGCAATATTTCCCATAAATGTACCGACTTCCATTGGCGCGCCTGCTATTACTGAGAGGCTTGCCAATGCAAAGAAAGCATCTCCAGCCCCTATAGTGTCCTTTACCTTTAGGGTGAAGGCTGGGCAGGCAATTAACTTCTGCTTCTCAACAGAGGTTGCCCCTTGGGAACCCTGGGTCAGCCAGCCAGGACTCCTGAAATGCCCAGATAGCCTTAACAGGAGTTCTTCCTCCCCCTGGTGATAATCGGAAAATGCAAGTCCAAGCTCCTTCTGGTCTAAGGCAAAAACATTTGCCCGCCTGTATTTCGTAATTAAGTTCTTGCCATAATTCGAAGAATTCGTCTGGCAATTCAAAGCCAGGAATTTTGCCTGTTCCTGTATGATTTCCATAACCTCCTGGTCAATTAACCCATGCCCAAAATCACATAGTATTACCGCATCATACTGGGAAATCTGGTTTCTTAACCTCGCTTTAAACTTGTCCAAGGATTCATTGTCGATACACATAGGGGTAGAGAGGTTGTTTATGGCAAATATTTTATCCACTTCCTCCCGCTTCTCGTTCAATGTCACATAACGGCGTTTTATAATCGTATCAAATGCGCTGCTGTATATCATGTCCACCCGCATTTTATTACTGAGCTCCCCTAAAATTCTGCTATGTATGGCTTCCTCCATACCTATAACGCTCATCAGCGTCACATGCTCACAGAAGGATGCCAAATGCCTGGCCACTGCCAAAGTGCCTCCTAAATACTGCTCAGCATATTGGTAACGTGCAGAATAACCCCTGTCTTTTGTCATTAAGCCCTGTACATTGCAGTAAAGGTATTCATCTATAATGGTGTCTCCCACTACTAAAACCTTTAACTCCTCCATATGCCCTGTAAGGCCTTTGATGTCTTCCATGGAATAATGTTGGCTGAATTTTTCAGTGAATTCCTTCACCTCTTCTGTTAAAGCAGGAAGCGCATGGTTGATTAATCTGGTGGAGCTAAATACCTGCCCAGTGGTATAGGCAATATCGCCGCCATGCTTTCTTACAAGCGCTATCTCTTCCTGGATTTTCCCTGTAAGGTCCTCTTCCGCCTTGGCATATTCTTCGCCTTTTACATATAAATCAGGCTCTACTAATTTGATAATATCATCTACAGTATAACTTTCAGATAACATGACATAGTCAATACAGGCAATGGCTGACAGGAACTTTAGGCGCATCTCATCATCAAAATATGGCCTGCCTGGGCCTTTGCGGACGTATTGTGATGCTGTGATGGACACAACCAGGATATCGCCCATTTTTTTTGCTTCCTCAAAGTGGATAATGTGGCCTGGATGCACTAAGTCGAAGACGCCATGGCAGAGAATGATTTTCTTGCCATTCTTTTTTTGCTCTTCTACTATTTCTCTCACATTTTCTTTACAGATAATTATTCCCATATAATAACACTTTCCTTTTATTCCATTATTCAAAAAAAATAAAACTATAATCGCCTGTATATCCCCATTCCTGATACAGCCATTCCCACTCATCCACAGAAAAATAGCTTGCACAAGTAAGCTGCCAATACAGTAAATTCACCTCTTCCCTGTCATCCCGGAAAGAATCCACCATGATATAGCTATTCCTCTTGCTGACCCTCTCAATTTCCTGCACTGCCTTTTTTAAATCAAATACCTTCAGGTTGTGCAAAGCTGCCAAGGAAATCACCAGGTCAAACTCATTCTCCTCAAATGGAAGTTCCTGCGCCCTAGCGTACTTCAAATTCCCACGAACTTCCTCTTTTGCATGCTCCAGCGCATAGTGTGAAATATCCACTCCCACTACCTGTAAACCTGGAACTGCTTGCGTCAATTCATATAATGATTTAGGTGTCAAAAGGTACGTCCTTTTTGAACGATAATTGTTCTTTGAAAACTGAATATATTGTTGTAAAATGCTGCATTTTCCATTCATTTCAGGTATAATGGAAACAGTAAGAATGATTGGAGGCTATCTTATGTCTTTTGTCCAAAATCGATTAGAAGAACAGCAGCTTTTCCTATTTGACCCATTAAACACATTGACTGAAAGGGAAAAGAAATTCCTTGACAGGTCATGGGCAAAATATTTTGCTGAATTTATTTTTCCCAAGATTGATGAAATCCCGTATGCTGTCTTATACAGCGATAAGGATTCACGCCCAAACACGCCTGTTAATGTCCAGATCGGTGCGCTGCTGATCAAGGAACTGACCAATCTCTCCGATGATGAACTGCTCGAATCCTTGATGTTTGACATTCGGTTCCAGTATGCCCTCCACACAACATCTTTTGCGGAGCAGCCGCTCAGCGACAGGACACTCAGCCGTTTCCGCGCAAGGTGCGCCGCATATGAAACAGAGCACGGCGTGGATCTCCTTCATGAAACCATCACCTCCCTGTCATCGGAAATGGCGGAACTGATGAAGATCGACAGCAGCCTGAAACGGATGGACAGCCTGATGGTCGCTTCCAATATCAAGCGGATGGGGCGTCTGGAGCTGCTCTATACCTGTGTGGCAAACCTTGCGAAAGAGATGGCAAAAACCCGTGAAATCCCAGAACATCTGCGGCATTACACAGAAGCGGATGACAGGAACCGTGTCATATACCACAACCACAGTGAGGAAACTTCCGCAAAGATAGAAGCAGTCCTAAAGGATGCAGCCGCATTGAAAGAACTTTGCGGGGCAGATTATGATGGTTCCAGCAGCTATCAGCTTCTTCTGCGTGTACTGAAGGAGCAGGCCATACAAAAGGAAGATGGGACCTACCGCCTGCGCACCAAAGAAGACGGCGGCATGGACGCATCCATTCTGCAAAACCCTGCCGACCCGGATGCGACATACCGCGAAAAAGCCGGGAAACAGCACCGTGGGTACGTGGCAAATGTCATAGAGGCATCCGGCAAAAACGGAAGCATCATTGAGGATTACCAGTATGAGCAGAACCTCCACAGTGACAGCCAGTTTCTGAAAGAAACCCTTGATAGTATGGAGAAACAGGCTGAAACAGTAACGGTTGTGACGGATGGAGCCTACAGCGGTACACAAAATGAAGAAAAAGCTGCCGAAAAAAATGTGTGCCTTGTTACCACAAACCTTACAGGCAGGAAAGCCGAGGACATTCTGGCTGATTTTGAATTCAGCGAAGATGGCAGGAAAGTCATCAAATGTCCCGGTGGGCATGAACCAAAAAGCTGTAGCTATAACCAGAAAACCGGCCAGTGTACCATTTCCTTCCAGAGGGGCCAGTGCCAGGACTGCCCACATAAAGAACAATGTCATCCTAAGATGTTCAAACGGGTAAGCAGGAAAACGGTATCCTCCAAATCGAACCAGAGGGCGAAACAGCAAAGGGAACGCAGCACCGAAGATTTTAAAAAGCAAAGCCGTTTTCGCAACGGGGTGGAAACAATACCATCCATCCTCCGCCGAAAATATGGAATTGATAAAATCCCGGTACGCGGACTGATACGGAGCCGTTTTTTCTTCGGATGCAAAATAGGTGCGTTAAATATCAAAAAGTTCTGCAGATATATGCAGGATCAGGATAAGTGCGTCCCTAAAATGGTAACTGCCTAAAAATGGTGGAATATCCATCTGCCATACGAAACAAAAGCCATCCAAAATCAACATTTCTGAAAGTTTACAGCAATATATTCAGTTTTCAAAGTCCTATCGTGAAAAGGATAAAATAACAAATACCCTTTTGACTACCTAATCATGCAATTGCTTTAGATGAAAGATTTTCTATACCAAAATGGTAATATGCTTCTGGCAATGCGCTCATTGTATATGTACCATGCCATCCTGTTGTTGTAGATGAGCCAATAACCACAACTTTTGCCCCTGTCCCATTCTCAATCCATACCAATTGGCTCCTTCCTTCCGAACTTTGAGAAATATCTACATATATACTACTTCCAGAAGATAGTTTAAAATTATTTCCCCCAAAAGCTACTTCCCCAGGAGACAGGATCCAGTCTATAGTCCAAGTACCTTTTGGATATTCTCCTGCTTCTTCTTTGTTTACAACTTTAAATTCTTCTTCCTTATATCCTTTAACATTTTCTTTTCTCGTATCCTGAATATCTAATTGTTTATTTCCCATACTTGTCTCCTTCTGACATTTCTATCCACTATGTTATCCTAATACTCAAATACATGCAACTCGCACAATATATAACCATTTCTCTATAAGCAACCTTTAAAATGTTTCTCCTACCACAGCCAACTCTCTGCACATCCATCCGCTACACATTCTCTCACTTCCCTTATCCTACCAATACTTTATCTCAAAAATACTATAATACAACTACAAACAACCTTCCCTATCCTTCATCCATCAAACACAGGCCTTTTTACAGATGCACAGATTAAGAAAATTGCCTGAACCGCATGTGAAAGCAATACAATATAATAAAAATCAATATTCCCTGTAAATAGCAGAACATGCTCTAACAGGATTTCAAATACCAGAACCACAGTAGCATACGTCCTATAAACTTTTCTCTCACGCTCTCCCAATTTCCTATTTTCATTATCTGCGGGAGAGAAGCATAAAATAATTATGCTGCATGACACAGCCCCAAGGTACTTTACCCATTGCGGGACAGGATCCAGCGCACCCGACTTTGCCGCTTCCACCACCCCAAAAGCTACCGCATTTGATAGAAGCACACATTTCCATGCTTTGTTAGCATGGTATCCCCCACAGTAACTCCGTAGCGGAAGAAAAATAAAAAAGAAGAAAATAATACTCTTTATCTGCCTCAGCCAAATGCCCAGACAAACACTAACCACAAGATTCAGGGCTATTTCTACCAGCATAGTATACCCATATTGATAAATATTGTAATCCCCTTCTTTGATGATTCCAGCTGATATCTGAAAACTAACAAATTTGCCCGCCAACCTTGCAATCATCACTTTAACCTGCTAAACTTCTTTGCTTCTTCTGGAAATTTAGGTTGATGAAAAACACAAGCACACACTGTATTTGCTGTTTGTGCCACAAAAACAAGAGCCATACTATTAAGTACACATAGAATCTTTTTCCCTATGGCAATTTTCCTTCTCCTACCTCTTTACCTCCCTTAATATCTTTGGTATAACTGTTCCATAGTTTAACCTTTATCCTTTGAACTGTTATCTCTGTGAATAAGATACACAAAAAATCCTTAGAATGCAAGACCCATGTCGATTTTTGCAATCTAGAATGCAGTTTTTGCAAAATAATAAATTTCCACGCAAAAAAGCGCCCCCAAAATCAAAAACCCCGCTGCAAGCAACGGGGTATCAAGCTTGCTGCGCTGCAGAGCA